>WRFR01000001.1 GCA_009778715.1 Coriobacteriia bacterium
CGAACCACGGGATACCCGCCTTCACTTCAGAAATCCCCACTTCCGTTTTTTCGGGGAATTCCCCACCATTGAAGTGGGGAATTCCTGTCCGTTGTTTTGGGGAATTCCTAGTTGACAAAAACAATAGATTCCATGCCGCTACGGTATGGAGATCTCCTAAGCACACTTAATCAAAGCATGGATGGTAAGGTGCTGCCAGTGATTAGGCTGCTCAAAGCCTGGCGCGATGAGAATATGACTTACAAAAAACCGAAGAGCTACTGGCTTGAAATATTAACGTATGATGCGTTTAACGAGCAAGCAGTCCACCCGGATGATAGCTATCCAGTAATACTCGCTGATTTGTTCACATATATTTCTGAGAGGCTTTCTTCTGTCGCAGACGGTGCGTTTCCGGTCATTATTGATCCTGCGATGAAGACTCCTTTGGAGGCTGATTGGTCAATTGATTATTGGGAGAGTTTCTACAGTAAGATTGTTTTCGCTAAAGAGATGGCTACAAACGCTATTAATGTCGAAGGGCTGGATGATCAAAAGGCGCAATGGAAAAAATTGTTCGGTTCTCTCTGGCCCAGTGATGATGCAGTTTCTAATAGCTTGAACATGAAGGACAGTGTTCTTGCGGGAACTGCCGTCATATCTAGCAGTGGAAGTTTATTTGCGTCAGCTACTAAAACACAAAACCCTATTCCCGTAAAACCAGTAAGAGCATACGGGGAATAGGATGCCCAAGGATCAACCATCATTTTGGAGAGGGCAAAGCCCTCGGCTGACATCAGCCGAGCAGGGTTCTGAGATACACGCTCGATTTCCCCAATTCATAAAAATAGGGTATGGTGATGGTTCGCAGTGGATTGGTGTTCTCACCACGGTCGTTGGCAATAAGTACAAAATTAGGATTGAGTATGGACATAATGGTACGCCGAAAGTTTTTATGGTTGATCCGCAGATTGATCCAGGATGTCTACACAAATATGATGATGGGTCAATGTGTCTTTACTGGCCTAGTGATCCCGACAATGAGCCTTGGAAAGAAACATCGAGCTTAGCACGAGTTATTATTCCTTGGTGTGCCGTTTGGCTTCACTTTTACGATAGATGGCTTGCTACTGGCGTTTGGGAGGGACCAGAAAAGCAGCATGGGAAAATTGTGGAAGGACTATGACATGAATCAACAAGAACAGAACATCGACCTGCAGCAGCACTGGAAAGACCTTCAAAAGGAGATGCAAGATAATCTGTATGGTGCAAGGAAACAACCCCATAAGGGATCATCGGGCGATGCGGCTGAATGCAGCTGGGAAGTTTTCTTTAAGAAGTATCTACCTAACAGGTATTCAGTGTTGCATGATGCAACCATTATCGATTCTCGTGGATTGCGTAGCGATCAGATTGATTTAGTGATCTACGATGAGTTTTATACTCCTCGGATTTGGGAGCATGATGGCAAAACTTGGATTCCGGCCGAAAGCGTGTATTGCGTTGTTGAATGCAAGAACAAGATTCAGGGCAATGTAGATTATGCTGGTAAGAAAATCGCCTCTGTCAGAAGACTCCATAGGACTGCTGGCGAATTCCACGACAATCCTTCCGGCAAACAAGGTGCGATTTCCCTAAAGCCAATTTTCGGAATCCTTGTTGCCGATAGATATGGATGGAAAAACGATAATTCAGATTCGCTCTGTAAGGCGTTGAGTGAACTCGACAACGACGAGGCAATTAATTTCATTTGTTCAGCTGATGGTATCAGTGTCTTCGCAAAACGGTCTGATGAGCAAATACCCCCACAGATCATTATTGAGAACAGCGATCATGCGCTGATTCATTTTTTGATGGAGCTTGACACAACCTTACGAATAACTGGAACGGTAGCTCCAATTGATTATGAACAGTACCTACGGCCGCAAGTTGAAGAATGGGAGGCAGCAGATGGACGGTGAAAAAGCTCGCTTTTTGCTTAGACTGAAGAATTATCGATATTGGGGGCTCCCTATGAGAAGAGATGAAGAGCTTATGGTGCAACCTGACTCAAAAGAAAAGCTCTTACCGCTCTTTGTATTAATCGGCTGGAAAGGGTTCTTTCGATCTCGAAGCTCGCTCTACTTTTTGATTTCATTAACGGCGTTACTCTGTATAAGTGCTATTACTCTTCATAAATTTATTGAGCGGTCGTCTGCGGTCACTTTGATTTCCGCATTGGTTCTAATCGCAGCCATGTTTTTTACAGGAGTATCATACGCAATTGCCATGGTCTTTCATTTGTCGAGGGTGCCCTTTTCGGCGAACAGGGGGATAGACGAATGAGTATTTCAACAATTATTGTTCTGGTGTGTTCCATTATCGTACTTCCGTTTTCATTCAGATGTTTCCTCAACCTCAACAGAAGTAACAAAGCAATCAAACGTGAAGTAAGAGAAAGAGAAGCAGCAGCAAAAGAAAACGGAGCTGATAGCAAAAATGGAATCTTGACTCTTTTTAATTCCGATGAAATTAAACAACTTACAAACATGAGGCAGGATGAATATATTGTCACATTCTGGAAAACGATACCTTATCCTTCCCAAGAAAAGCTTTTAAAGATTCCTGAGGTAAACCGTCTGATCTACGCAAATTTGCTGAGTCAGCGCGCAGATACCTTACAGTCTTTGGTGGAAGTCGCTCTGTTTATTTGTGGCGGTATTTTTAGTGCTCTTGCGTTTAACGTAGTGAAATGGTTTTCAGGCGGAGGTGATGTACATCCGTCAGAGCTGTGGCCAGTTGTTGGACTTCTTGTTTTTTGCGCAGCACTAATATCAGTAAAGGTCGGGTGGATACCAACATTGCGGGCGTGTTCAAAAAAATATCGCCACTTGAAGTGAAGTAAAAACTCAGTTGGCCATACAGAAAGCTATAACGATAGGTGCACATCGCATAGAACGAAAACCCGTTCTCGTATCAAACCTCTGATGTTCTATCATGTGGATAATCCGGCGGAGGTCGAGCGCGACACCCACGAGCTCATTGACATGATTGATGATTCGCTGCATGCGCGTGACACGTTGGCCTCGGGGCGTATGCGCGAGTTGGGTTCTTCCAGATCACTCCCGGGAAGGCGTCCTTGGTGTTTTGCAAAGTCGCTAAACTACGTGGAGATTCCAGTTCTCTCGAACTGGCGGGAGCGATCGTAGAGGAGCAGGAGGAAGGGTAGAACATCAAGAAGCGTCCGAATTTCTCCTTCGAGATGTTAGAGATCTGGTAAACAGACTGTTCGATTGTGCTTGTGCGTGAAGCGCGCGAGTGACGTGTGTCCATGCCTCGCGCTCTTAGGTTAGACTCCCTGCACTGAGCTGAACTTACCACTGCTCTTCTCTCTGCTGCGTTTCTTGTCCCCCCCTGTTTTTTCTACCTGTCACGAAAAGGGGTGAAGCCAATACCAAAAAAGAGGGGTGGCGGAACTTTGTCCACCCTGCAAGAGGCGCGGTCCGGCAAGGCGGCCGAGGAGGAGGGGGGACTTTGGCTCGATTTTGCGTTGAGCCGAGGCTTGCTCCCGCTTATAAATATTGACAGAGTCGTACAAGCCAAGGAGGTAAACGAGTATGAGTGGAGTTTGTAGGAAATGCCAACAACCGACTGAGAACGCTTATATCTTTGGTGTGGTGAAAAAGCATATACAGTTTGAACCGAACCTCCCTCATACAACAACGATCACTCCTGTAGCGCTGGTGAAGATCTTCGCATGCGATAGCTGCGGATTTGGTAAAGCCAGGTCGATGGCAGAGAAGGAATATTTTCGGGCGAAGTCAGGATCAAGCGTCGATTCGAGCGGTACGATCCCGGCAGAAGATATTATCTATCCTGAGAACAGCGGAGATATCGCTACCCAATCTTGGCAGAAAAACTCCCGAGCGCTTTCCGGAAGCTCTCAGTATTATCGTTTGATACCTGAAAGCAGGCTTCGCAACGACAAGTACATCAAGTTCAAAAGGATATGGAATGGAAAAAAGACCGGCTATATCCCTCTCAGAGAGTGGCTTGATAAGGTCGCCCCAACTGCCCCAGACGACTAGCTACGGCGCAGGGCGCTGAACCGTATCGTTGCATGCTTGTTTGTAAAAACCATTACAATATGTTATTCTTTTTGTATGAAAGAGATTGTTACAAATATTGATATGCTTCGTGAAATTGCATTGGATCAGTATGGTTATGTTACTTTTGCTCAAGCTAGGGATGCCGGTGTTACGCAACCAGCGGTCGCAATGTTAACGCGCCGAGACAGACTGGATAAAGTTGCTCATGGGGTGTACCGCGTGCCTCAAGTACCGCCCACTCAACATGATCGGTATATGTTGGCGGTGTTATGGACGGGCGCGCCAGAGGCCTGCCTGAGCCACGATACTGCTCTTGAGGTTTACGAGGTAAGTGATATCAATCCGGCGAATATTCATGTTGCTGTTGCAAAACGGCGTCGCATAAACCGTGCGGGTGGAGAGGGCTATACGCTGCATCATGCGGATCTGGCTCCGGAGCAGGTTACTTGGTGGGAGGGCATTCCAACCGTTAGACTGCCACTTGCGATTGCACAATGTATCGATGATGGTGTGCCTGCGTACCTCATTCGCCAGGCTTTAGAAAGGGCGCCACAAAAAGGTTTATTACTACCCGAAGAACAGATCAGCCTGATCGCACAGTTGGAAGCACGCAGCGGTAAAGCGGTTGAGGCGAAAAGTGATGTCGGAGGTGGTTGGTATAATAAGAACATGTCTATGGAACTTCAACAGAGAGCCCTTTCCCGTCCAAAGGATTTTGCTGATGCAGTGCGTCAGCTTGAGGCGGGTATGCCTGACTATGTTGTGATGGGCAATTTTCTGGATGAATTCTATCGTTTGCCACAATCAAAAAAGCAAGCTTCTCTTGATAAAGAACCGCCGGCATCCTCTGCACTTGAAAAGATGATGGCAGTAAACTATGCGGCTACTGCCGAAAAACTCGCACATGATTTTAAGCTGCAAGTTCCTGTATGGGTTAATAAGCCACGGTACTTTCTTGCTGAGGGTGAAGCGATATATGGGTATCGCCCGTACAAAGAGACGCGGGCTGACCTCGCAGAGATCCTTAGAGAAGAAGCGCCCGTCGAGTTCGCCCGGCGTAATCTTTTCGTTTCGGCTAATGCGCTAACAAGGGTCTAAGATGAAAGAGGCATTTACTCCGGAAGAGTTTCTTCAGCTTCTGTCGCAACTGTCAGTTTGCTTGGAGCACGAGGGGAAGAAGACCACCATTATCCTCTTTGGCGGCGGAGCGCTTTCTATGTACTATGGTGCGCGGTCCACGACTCATGATTTGGATGTATTGATTAATGGGGACGATCGCAGCAGCATTATTGAAGCCGTACGAAGAATTGCAGCGGATAATGACACGGTAGATGACTGGCTCAACGACGATGGCAAGAGTCTCATTACCGACGCGATAGTTGCTGATGCGCAAGATTTCATAACACTACCAGCAATCACCATGAAAGTAGCATCCGCTGAAGCTCTGCTGGCCCTTAAGGCGGCAGCGCTCCGCTATCTCCCAGGTTCTCATGACCTGGAAGATGTGCGATTTCTGATCCAACGCCTGAAGGTTACGGATGTCGAAGAAGTCATCACGTTGGCGGAGAAATACCTGCCCCAAAGGCTTCTGCCGCTTTCTGCTTACAATGAAACAATGCTGGATGTTTTGATTGAAGAGATCAACAAAGAGGGCAACTAAGAGGATAACTGATATTTCTTTTGCTGCTGGTGGGAGATACGTGTTATCGTGGTAACGGTTTTTCGGGCGCTGCACTTGTGGCTGCGCTCTTCGCTCTCGACCTGAGGAGGTGACTTGCATGGACGCTGGACCTGCTGCTAAACAGACTGTTCGATTGTGCTTGTGCGTAGTGCGCGCGAGTGACGTGTGTCCATGCCGCGCGCTCTAAGGTGAGATCCTTGCACTGAGCTGAAGTTCGTTCCGCTCTCTGCATTCCTGCGTTTCAAGCACCCCTGTACTTTTCATGTCACGAAAGGGGTGAAGCCAATGCCAAAGAAGAAGAATGCCGCGCTTGCCGGGGGCAATGTCAGCGCTGCTACGCGCGCGGCTCAGGAGCGTCTCATCGGGGGCGCGCAGATGACGACCGATCAGCTTTACGTCAAGTACAACGTAGCTGGTAGGTCCGGCCATGACAACGCGGCCGCGGAAAGGGCGCGGGAGCGCTACGGGTCCAACGTGGTCGCGCGGGCCCACCGGTTCTCGCTGCTCAAGCAGCTTTTCAGCTCGTTTATCAACCCGTTTACGGTCGTCTTGCTCGCCATCGCGATCGTCTCGTTTGTGACCGACTTCATACTTGCGGCGCCGGGCTCGAAGTCGTTGACGGAAGTCATCATCATTGTGGTGTTGGTTACCATCAGCGGAACTTTGTCCACCCTGCAAGAGACGCGATCCGGTAAGGCGGCCGAGGCGCTCTCGGCCATGATCGAGACTACCATCGCGGTCATGCGTAATTCAGACTCGGTCGAGCTGCCCATCGACCAGATCGTGGTCGGCGACGTGGTGCTGCTGGCCGCCGGTGACATGATCCCGGCCGACATGCGCGTGCTCCAGGCCAAGGATCTCTTCATCGGGCAGAGCTCGCTGACCGGCGAGTCAGAGCCAGTCGAGAAGTTCTCAGACTCGCTGGAGAAATCCAGCGCAAACCCGCTCGACGATAACAACCTTGTGTTCATGGGGAGCAACGTGGTTTCTGGTTCGGCCACCTGTATGGTGCTGGCGGTGGGCGGCGATACCTACTTTGGCCAGATCGCCAAGACGGTGACGACCACCAAGACCAAGACCGGTTTTGAGGTCGGCGTCAACAAGGTCAGCTGGCTGCTGATCCGCTTCATGCTCGTGATGGTACCGATCGTGCTGTTTGTCAACGGCTTTACCAAGGGCGACTGGATGCAGGCGGTGCTGTTTGCGCTGTCGGTGGCCGTCGGCCTGACGCCGGAGATGCTGCCGATGATCGTGAGCGCCAACCTCGCGCGCGGCGCCGTGACGATGTCGCACAAGAAGGTCATCGTCAAGAACCTCGGCTCGATCCAGAACTTCGGCGGCATGGACTTTCTCTGCACGGACAAGACCGGCACGCTCACGCAGGACAAGATCACGTTGGAGTACTCGCTTGACGTTAACGGCAACCCGGACACGCGAGTGCTGCGCCACGGATTTTTGAACAGTTACTTCCAGACGGGGCTGCGCAACCTGCTTGACCAGGCGATCATCGATCACGGCCACGACGTCGATATCTCGCACTTGAAGGAAGAGTATCACAAGGTCGACGAGATCCCGTTTGACTTCCAGCGCCGGCGCATGTCGGTTGTGGTTGAAGACCAGAGTGGCAAGACCCAGATGATCACGAAGGGCGCTATCGAGGAGATGCTTGACTGTTCGGGCTACGTGGATCAGGGCGGCGGCAAGGTCGAGAAACTGACCGACGCGCTGCGCTCTCGTGTCATGACCACGGTCGAGAAGTACAACGCGCAGGGCATGCGCGTACTGGGCATCGCGCAGAAGACCAACCCGCGGCCAGCGGGGGAGTTCTCCGTGGCCGACGAGGCCGACATGGTGCTGATCGGCTATCTGGCGTTCCTGGATCCGCCCAAGGAGAGTTCCAAGGCGGCCATCGCGGCGCTCAGCGAGCACGGCGTAGGCATCAAGGTGCTGACCGGCGATAACGACGCCGTGACGCGCTCGGTCTGCTCGCAGTTGGGCATCGAGGTGTCGGGGCTGATGCTGGGGTCGCAAGTTGAGTCGATGAGCGACGACGAACTGAAGGCCGCGGTCGAGGGCGTGTCGGTGTTTGCCAAGCTCTCGCCAGCGCAGAAGCAGCGCATCGTGAGCGCGGTGCGCGCCAACGGGCACACCGTGGGCTACATGGGCGACGGCATCAACGACGCGTCTGCGATGAAGGCCTCCGACGTGGGAATCTCCGTGGACACGGCCGTTGACATCGCCAAGGAATCAGCCAACATTATCCTGATGGAAAAGGACCTCATGGTGCTTGAGCAGGGTGTGGTGGAAGGCCGCAAGGTCTATGCCAACATCATCAAGTACATCAAGCTGACCTGCTCGTCGAACTTCGGCAACATGTTCTCTGTGCTGGCGGCAAGCATCTTCCTGCCATTTTTACCCTTGCTGCCGCTGCAGATCCTTCTGCTGAATATGATCTACAACATCACCTGCACGTCATTCCCGTTTGATAACGTTGACGAGGAATTTCTGGCCAAGCCACGCAACTGGGACGCCTCGACGATATCTTCGTTCATGGCGTTCTTTGGGCCGACCAGCTCGGTGTTTGACATCACCACGTACTTGGTAGCGTTCTTCTGGCTGGCGCCGCTGGCCATGGGGGCCGGATATCACGCGCTGGGCGCCACGGGGCAGGCGGGCTTTATCGCGCAGTTCCACTCGATGTGGTTCATCGAGTCGCTGCTGACACAGACGATGGTGCTGCACACCCTGCGCACCGCGAAGATACCGTTCATCCAGAGCCGCGCGAGCCTGTCGCTGATCCTGTTCTCGATCGGCGGCATCCTGGTGGGCGGCGTACTCCCGTATACGCCGCTGGCAGCGACGCTCGGTTTCGCCCGTCCGCCGCTGATCTTCTACGCGGTGCTGCTTGTGACGATCGTCGCGTACCTGATACTGGTGAGCGTGGTGAAGAAGTTCTACACCAAGCGCTATGGCGAGTTGTACTAGGCTCGGCCTCCTTCCGTCTGAGTTCGTTGCTGATGAGCTTACGTAGCGTTAGTACGCTACGCTCATCAGCGCCTGCTCAGACGAAATGATTCCGTCGCCTGATATCTGATAGAATAATACTAGAATAAAGTTATTATTCTGAGGAGATAAAGATGTTGATCAAATCATCAACCGCTCTGCGCAGCGACTACAATGCTATATCGACTTTGGCGCAAGAGACGCAGGAACCTATCTATATCACCAAGAATGGCGAAGGTGATCTTGTGGTGATGAGCATAGAGGCGTTTGAGCTACGCGAAGAACTTGTTAAGCTGGAAGCCAGTTTGGAATATGCTGAACGGGCTCGCCAGCAAGGGGATGAAGGTTTCTCGATAGAGAATTCGCGCGCAAGCCTGGAAGTTATCTATGGAACCCAAGTTTGATCTCCGTATCCTGACATCCGCCCAGTATGACCTGGAGAGGATCGCTCTGCTCCACTTCTCATACGTGGGACCAGAATCTGCGCGTAAGATAACGAATGCACTCTATGATGCAATGGAGCATCTGTGTCGGTTCCCGGATATGGGAGTTGTATTACCCGACAAGTCACTGCAATCTCTGGGTTATCGGGGGCTGATTGTAGGTCATTATCTTTGTGTATATCGCCACATCGAGACAACGGTATTCGTTTACCGTGTATTTAATGCCCGCTCTGATTATCCGCAGTTATGGAGAACATTGCCTAAGGGGAAATGAGTAAATGAGTAAATTCTTTGCAAAGCTTGCTTGACATGGATTGCAAAGCTTACTATACTAAGAATGTAAAGCAGGCTTTGCATAGATAACGAAGGAACATCAATAGATATCGTGATGAAGACACGGATCCAGGAGCTGCGTAAAGAGCGCAAGCTATCGCAGGAGGAACTGGCGACAGCGGTCGGCGTGACACGCCAGACGATCACGTCTCTTGAGACGGGGAAGTACACCGCTTCGCTCGTACTGGCTGCTAAGATCGCTCGCTATTTTGACCTGACGATCGAAGAGGTGTTTCTGATCGATACTGACGATATGCCCGGAGCAGAGGCGGGCAGGAAATAGGGAGAGAACATCATGGGAATGGCAGAGGGAGTACTTGCTTCCAGCACATTGAAATACAAACATCAAGTGAAAATGCGCCTGGCTCTTATGATCGCCATGTTTATCTGGGGTGCGCTTGCGATCGTTATCTCATTCGTTGGTTCTAATGCAAAGACGGTCGCCTCACTGCAAGATGCAGGAATTTCTGTTCATGTGCTCAGCGAGTCCATGCAAGGTTTCTATCGTGGATTCGGCGTCGGTTTTATGGGTGCTGCTGCGGTTTTTGTGATCATTAACCTGTACTTGCTGATTAATAAAAAGGCGCAAGCGAATCGTCGTGTGCGTGATCTGGACGAACGCAATGTAGCGATCCAGCAACGGGCTACGTCGCTTACTGCCGCGATCACGATCATTCTCGCTGCATTTGCCATAATAGTCGCTGGCGTATTTAACACTGCGGTAATGTTTACGTTGATCGCTGTAAACCTGATAATGGGTGCAATCTATGGGTGTGCGTGGTTGATCTTGAGATCGCGCTCCTGATCAGGTGACAAAACTACCCCAGGGGTAACTCTGTCAGCGGATGACAAGACGGCAGCAATGAGAGCGGGCGCAGGCCCGCTCTCGCTATACTGAAACGCATGAAGAACAGGGATACATCACGCAATCGTGAGCCGATCGGGATATTTGATTCCGGGCTCGGAGGGCTCACGGTCATGCGCCAGATCGCCGATCTGCTCCCTGGTGAAAGCCTCATGTATCTGGGTGACACACTGCGCTGTCCCTATGGGCCGCGTCCGGCAGAAGAGGTGCGCGACTTCGCGCTGCAGGTCTGCCATTTCTTGCAGAATCAGGGTGTGAAGCTCATCGTTATCGCCTGCAATACGGCGACGGCGGTCGCTCTTGAGGCTGCGCAGGAGGAGTTCCCGGTTCCTATTATTGGGGTCATTGATCCCGGCGCGCGCGCGGCGGCACAGGCGACGCGCAATCGTCGCGTCGGCGTCATTGGCACGGAGGGCACGATCACTTCAGGCGCTTACGAGCGGGCTCTGCTGAGTAATGACGCAGGCCTGCAGGTGACCAGCGTGGCGACGCCGGACTTTGTGCGCATCGTCGAGGAGGGCCTGAGCCATAATGGCGAAGGGGAGGTTTGGATCCCGGATGAGTTCTTCGACCTGGCGCACCGCCAACTCGACCCGCTCGTGGAAGCGGGAATCGACACGTTGGTGCTGGGTTGCACTCACTATCCGATACTTGCGCCCGCACTCCAGCGGGTAGTCGGCCCGGGAGTGACGCTTATCAGCTCGGCCGAAGAGACCGCGCGCGAAGTAAAGGCAACGTTGGCGCGACGCGGCAACGCAGCGACATTTGGCCATGTCGTGTATTCATCCTGGCAGATGTTTACCACGGGCGACCCCGAGGTCTTCGCGCGGCTCGGCGCGCGTATCATGGACGATTCGCCGTTGCCTGTTTTGCCTGTCGATTTATAATAGAGGTGACAAACACCCCAGGGGTGTTTGTCACAATAGGTGAGCGTGACAAAATGGTGCCTGTCCCCATTCTGTCACCACAGAAAGGAATATCTTTCAATGAGTTCACGCAGTTATGATCGCACCGCCGACGCATTGCGTCCGGTTTCTATCGAGCGCAACGTCAGCAAGAACGCTTATGGTTCGGCGTTTATCCGCTGTGGCGACACGCACGTACTGTGTTCGGCCACGATCGAGGACAAAGTGCCAAGCTGGCGCAAGATGTCTGGTCAGGGCTGGGTGACCGCCGAGTACGCCATGCTTCCCACTGCGACAGGCGAGCGGACGCGCCGCGAGCGCAACGGCGCCAAAGGCCGCACACTTGAGATCGAGCGCCTGATCGCACGAAGCCTGCGCACGGTGATCGATCTGGGCGGCCTGGGCGGCGAGGTCACGGTCACGGTCGACTGCGACGTGATCCAGGCCGACGGCGGCACGCGCACCGCTTCGATCACCGGCGCCTATGTCGCGCTGCACGATGCGCTCCAGACCTGGAAGGAAGCCGGCATGATCTCAAGCATGCCGCTGACGGGACAAGTGGCGGCGATCAGTGTGGGCTTAGTCGACGGGGAAGCGCTGCTCGACCTTGACTACGAAGAGGACAGTCACGCTGAGGTTGACATGAACGTGGTCTGCGACGACCAGGGCAACTTCATCGAGCTCCAGGGCACAGGGGAGCGGGTCTCGTTCTCGCGCCACCAGCTCAACGGCTTCCTGAACCTGGCCGAGGCAGGCATCAAGGAACTGATGGCGATCCAGAAATCGGTGTTGGCCGGTGAGTGACGCAAGGGGAGAGACGCCGACGATCGTCGTTGCGACTGGCAATGCACACAAGGTGGTCGAGATTGCCGCGGCATTGGGTGCTGCGGCAGACAGCCCACTGGCGGGGATAGGCTTCGATGCGGTCCATGAGCTCTACCCGGACTTCATTGATCCCGTTGAGGACGGAGCCACTTTTGAGGACAACGCTGCCATCAAGGCGCACGCGGCGCACTATGTGTCGGGGTTACCTTCGCTGGCCGATGACTCCGGGCTTGTGGTCGATGCGCTGGATGGCGCGCCTGGCATCTACTCAGCGCGTTACTGTGGCGTCGAGCATGATGACGCGGGTAACAACGAGAAGCTCTTGCGGGAATTGGAGGGAGTGCCAGCGCAGCGGCGCCGCGCGCGCTTCGTCTCTTGTCTGGTTGTGGTGGGCCTGAACACGATCATAGATCGTCCAGGTTATGGCTACCTGACCGTGACGGGGACCTGTGAGGGTTCGATCGGATTTGAGCCACAGGGCAATAATGGCTTTGGCTACGATCCGCTGTTTTTGCCGGACGCTACTCCGGGTCGCAGTATGGCTCAGCTCACTCTCGAAGAGAAGACGGCGATCTCACACCGCGGCGATGCGCTCCGCAAGCTGCTCGCCGTGTTACACTCGTAAGCGTATTAAACGATCGGGAGCTGCCAAAAGCGGCAGCTGAGAGGCGCGGGCTTACCGCGCGACCGAAACGACGGCGCCGGTAATGCGGCGCTTGCAGGGCTTCGCCCATCGTTTCCCCGAAGAGATAAGGAGAAACGATGAGCGCTCGCAGCACTTCACTCAGAATCCACACCCTGGTCGAAGCAGGTCTCTGCATTGCGCTGTTCGCGGTACTGCAGTATCTCAATGTTCGCCTGCCGATCAATATCGCGGGGGGGACTATATCGTTTTCAATGGTGCCGATCGTGCTGTTTGCGTTGCTCTACGGCCCGGGCTGGGGCATGGTGGTCGGCGCGCTTTGCGGCCTGATCGACCTGATGCTGGAACCCTTTATCGTCAATGTCTTCCAGGTCTTTCTTGACTATCCACTGGCGTTTGCCTGTGTGGGGTTCTCTGGCCTGCTGGCGCCCCTTACGCGCCAGCTGTTGGCGCATGGCAAGAGGGCGCCGGCAGCGGCGTTCGCGTTCATCGCTACGCTGCTGGGGGTCTCCTGCCGCTTCGTCCCGCACTTCATCTCGGGTGTGATCTTCTTTGCGAGCAATGCGCCTAAAGGCCAGAACGTCTATCTTTATTCGGCGACCTACAACCTGAGCTATCTGTTGCCAGCTGGATTTATCTGCGCGGTTATCTTGGCGGTTGTAGTACCAGTCATACTGCCGCTCCTGTCACAGCGCTACCAAGTCAAGGCAAACGCTAATGTCTGAGCCCCGTCAACAGAGCGCGCTTCTGGCCTGCGTGCTTGCAGGCGATACTGACCAGGAAGACCCGTGTGACTACGATCTCACGATCGCGGTCGACGGAGGATTGGCGTGGTTTCGCGAGCGAGGGGTCGCTCCGGACTTGTTCCTGGGGGATGGGGACTCTGCCACGGAGGAAGACCAGGACTGGGCGCGCCAGCGGGGAACCGCATTCCAGTTGGTGTCTCCAGACAAAGACTACTCGGATTTTGACCTCGCGTTGGACGTCTGCGAGCAACGTGAAGCGACAACCGCTACGGTGATCGGAGCGATTGGGGGCCGACTTGACCAGCAGCTCGGTATCTTCGGATCACTGTTACGTCATCCTGCGCTTCAGACGACCGTGCGTGATACGCAGCAATTCATCACACCTGTCTTTGCCGGTCAAACCTATCAATGCGCAGAGCCCGTAACGACCTTCGGCGTCGTCGCGCTTGAGCCAGCCATCGTAACCGTGCGCAATGCCCGTTGGCCGCTTGACTCAGCGCGTCTTGAGCCGCTCAGCACCTGGGGCATCTCGAACGAACCACAGGGCGGGCAACCCCAGATTGTCGTTGAGACAGGCGCCGCCCTTTTCATAGGGCAATACGCATAAAAAACGCCCGGTCGCACTGACCGGGCGTTTCGCTCTCCTCTAAAGCCAGAGGACGCGAGAGGGCGCCGTAACTAATAGACCCGCTCTACTTTATCCGCTTTCAGGCACTTGGTGCAGACATTGATCTTCTGTACCTTGCCTTCGTGCAGAGCAGTGACTTTCTGGATATTGGGCTTGAAGGTCCGGTTAGTGACCCGATGCGAGTGGCTGATGTTGCGCCCCGCCGTGGGATGCTTCCCGCATATTGCGCAGACCTGTGACATAATGAACTCCTTGATAGATTATATGGTTTGTTTGTTCGGGCGACTTTCCAGTCGCAAATAATCATGCTATCACAGCCCCGAACTGCTGACAAGCACGCCTCGCTTGCTTTATAATAACTGTTTGACTTCTGTCCGTGTCCGCAACCTTTGAAAGAGAGCAGATCATGCCTAATAACGTACCCGGTTTGATCCAGATATCGAATGATGTCCTGGCCGATCTCTCGGGCTATTGTGCCCTTGAAGTGTATGGAGTGGTCGCTATGGCTGCGCCTACCTTAGTCGAAGGAGTGGTCCAACTGCTGCCTGCACAGAAACTGCGGCGCGGCGTGCGCATCACAACGATTGACCTTGACGGCGAGGGCATGACAGTTGTTGATGTGGACCTCTATGTCATCATCGAATATGGCACTAACCTCGCTGAGGTCAGCAAGAACCTGGCAGAGCGCGTACGTTACGTGTTAACTTCCCAGGCATCGGTAACCGTGGGGCGTGTCGACGTTCATGTTCTTGATGTGAAGGTTCGGTGATCAATCCTATGACCGTTCAGGTATCCCCACGGGAGGTCATCGCTGGTGCGTCGGCCGTCCTGAAGTCTCGCCACGAGGAAGTCAACAAGCTTAATGTGTTTCCGGTGCCTGATGGCGACACAGGTACGAACATGAGTCTCACGCTCGAGTCAGTGGTCAGCGAGGTACTTACCCTGCCCGCCGACGCAACGCTTGAAGAGATCACGAGAGCGGCTACCCACGGGTCGCTCATGGGTGCGCGCGGCAACTCGGGCGTTATCCTGTCGCAGATCATCCGCGGCATCTGCGAGGGGATCATTGCCTCGTTGGATGAAAACGCTGGCGCGGAGCGTATGGCGCAGGCTTTTGAGCATGCGAAGACCGTTGCCTACCAGGCAGTGCGCAAGCCGGTCGAGGGCACGATGCTCACGGTAGTGAGTGACATGGCTATGGCTGCGCGTCAGGCAGCTGAGCAAGAGCAGTCCTTTGACGACGCGCTCCAGACTGTCTCGTCCGCGGCACACGTCTCGGTTCAGCGTACTCCCGATCTGCTGCCAATACTTAAGGAGTCCGGGGTCGTTGATTCGGGCGGTTTTGGCCTTGCGATCATTTTCGACGCGGTGGTCAACATACTTCTGGGCAAAGAGCAGGCCGAGGCGCCCGCGTTTGTGCCCCGTGGTGTTCTTTCGGTCAATCCGGTCGACGACTGGGATGATGATGAGTATCTCTACTGCACGGAGTTCCTGCTGTTTGGTGAGGGGATCGACCGCGAGGCTGTGCATGACTTCATCGCGAGCCAGGGCGGGTCAGAACTGGTGGTCGGCGACTATGGACAGTACAAGATCCACGTTCATACTGATGATCCTTCCAAAGTACTGGCGTATGCGCTCACTCAGGGCGAGATAGCCGAGGTCCACATCCATAACATGCGCCGCCAGCAGGCGGAGCGGGGCCAGGGGTCTGAACCCGCCACCCCGGTGGCTCCCAAAAAGATCGGAGTCATCGCCGTGTCAGCGGGCGAGGGGACCGGCAATATCCTGAAGTCCCTTGGCGTTGACGTTCTGGTGTCCGGTGGACAGACGATGAACCCTTCCACACAGGACTTTGTCGCGGCGGCAAAAAGCGTTCCAGCTGAGTCTTACATTTTGCTCCCCAACAACAGCAACATCGTGATGGCGGCCAATACGGCAGCCGCCCTGATCGAGGCGCCTACGATCGTTGTGCCAACGACTTCGATCCCTGAAGCGTTCTCAGCGCTGTTGGCTTTCGACGAGGGCATGGACCTGGATACGCTTCAGGCAGAGATGAGTGAAGCAGCCAGTGAGGTCACGACCGCTGAGGTCACCACAGCTATAAAGGACGCCAAATCGTCGGTCGGCGACATCAAAGAGGGAGATATTATCGGTATCATTGGCTCCAAGGATATCCGTGCCAAAGGCACGAGCATCCCCGAGGTCGCGCTGTCACTGCTTGAGACCCTGCCGCTGGAAGAAGCCAGCACAATCACCCTGTTGACCGGTGTTGATCTTGACGCGATGGATCTAGCCAGGCTTCGTACAATGCTGTCAGAGCAGCACCCGGAGCTTGAATGTGATATTCAGGATGGTGGGCAACCGCTCTATCCGTTGGTCATGGCGGTCGAATAGCGTCAAAACAAGAGCGAGCGATACAGGGACAGGTAATAATCTATGGGAAAGATCTTTGTAAAGAACGATATGGCGATCGTGACTGACGGTTGCGGTGATATCACTCTCGAGGAAGCGCGCGACCGTTCGATCTGTGTGCTGGAAACACATATCACCCTGGGAGACGGCACCCTAACCGACTCCGAGCATTTTACCGCCCGGGATTTCTGGGATTCGCTCTTTGAGAATACCGAGGTACTGCCCAAGACCGCGCTGGTCACTCCGGGAAGATTTCTTGATTGCTACAAGCAGGCGGCAGAGGCAGGCGCAAAACATATTCTGGCAATCATCATGTCATCAGCGTTGTCAGGAGGTTATGACGCGGCTTGTCAGGCAGCGGAGCAGTCACCTGTGCCGACGACGGTCATCGATTCCCGTGCGGTGACACGCGGAACAGCCATACAGGTACTGGCTGCGGCAGACCTTCGTGACGCAGGGGTTCCTTTTGACGATATCGTGGCGCAGGTCACGGCTGTTCGCGATTCGATGCATATCGACTTTCTGGTCGATAACCTTGAGTTTCTGGTACGGGGCGGTCGTGCAGGCAAATCGGCGCAAATGCTGGCGTCTGTGCTCAACATAAAGCCAGTATTGCGTGTCTTCGAGGACGGCAGTATCGATGCCTATAAGAAATGTCGGGGCACGAAAAAGGCGATGGCAGAACTTGCAAAGCGCGCCGTTGAAGACACGCCAGGCGAGGGATGGCACTATTCCCTGGCTATTACCAGCAAGCCCGAACTTGAGGCGGTAGCCAACGAGGCTTTGGGGCACGCTGGATTCAAGGCGAGCTATGATGGTCCTTTCCAGGTGGGCATCATCGTTGGCATCTACTGCGGGCCGGGCACTGTTGCCGTACTGACCTATCGTCTTCCCTGCCTGCCGTAGGGGCTGCAGGACGGACCGGACCCGTTGGGGCCGAATTACCGAGGAAGGTTACGTGACTGCCTCATCTGCAATATCAACAAGCAGCGTTAATCCCGCGGCGCGTATGCAGGCTTGGGCAGCGCCGGTCAGCAGTGCGCGCTACGTTGACGATGAGCGTGCGTCCCAGCTGGGAAAGCTCGGCATCACGCGCATCGGGCATCTGCTTTACCACAAACCACTACGCTATCTTGACTTGACGCATGTCTCATCTTTGGCAGAAGTCCATTTAGGGGAAGCAACAGTCATTGGCCAGGTATATGCGGTTCGGGAGCGCCGTCCGCGCCCAAAGCTGTTAGTGACCGAAGTGACGTTGACTGATGGCACGGGTACGCTGATCGGCGTGTGGTGGAATCAACCCTGGGTCAAAAAGGCTTTTCAACCGGGCGAGACGGTAGCCTTTGCGGGTACGGTCAAACTGGAATATGGGCTCAATCGCATTGTGCAGCCCTTTTATGAGAAATTAACTTCTGCGGATGGTTCTTCGCACGCACAAGAGCCGACCAACCTGGGCCGTATCCTGCCCGTACACCCTACGACTGAGGGATTCTCAGTCGGCTGGATGAGGCGTATCATCGCGGCGGCCGTCAACGATTACGCCGATGTCCCCGAATACCTACCGCAAGAAGTACTGGAAGCGCGGGGGTTTATGCCCTTTGCGCAAGCCTTGCGTCAACTACATTTTCCCGATGACTTGCAAAGCGCCGAGCAGGCGCGCCGCCGCCTGGCCTATGGCGAGTTCTTCGACTTCCAGTTGCTGCTGGCGCGGCGGGGCTGGCGCATGCGCAACGAGAGCGGGGGATGGGCGCATGAGATAGGTGGCCCTCTGCTTGCGCGTTTTCGTGCGGAGATGCCACTGACACTGACCGATGACCAGGCCTGCGCAACCACCGAGATCCTGGCTGATCTCGGGCGTCCCGAAGCAATGAACCGCCTGCTTTTAGGTGATGTCGGCACGGGCAAGACGCTCGTGGCGACCTTCGCGTTGGTTGCCGTGGCAGACACAGGGACGCAAGCTGCGATGATGGCGCCTACAGAAGTGCTCGCGCAGCAGTACGCATACAAGGTAGGCCCTCAGCTCGATGCGCTGAGCATCAGCTGGGCGCTGCTGACCAGCTCGACGCCGCCGGTAGAGCGCACGCGGATCCAGGCGGGCCTCGCAGACGGGAGCATCACGGTCGCGTTCGGGACTCACGCCCTGCTGGAAGAGGACATCAACTTTAAGGCGCTCACTCTGACCATCATTGATGAGCAGCATCGTTTTGGTGTCGAACAGCGCCAGGGCCTGCAAAAAAAGGCCCAGTCACCAGACGTTTTGATCATGACCGCAACGCCCATCCCGCGCACGCTTGCGTTGCTTGCGTATGGCGACCTTCTGATATCCTACCTGCGCACCCGGCCCATCGCCGGTGCTGGCGTGAGCACACAACTGATCGATGCGACCAGGCTGGGGGAAGCTTATGATGCGGTGCGCACCGCTGTTGCTGCGGGGCAGCAGGCCTACGTGGTCTGCGCACTGGTCGAGGAGTCGGAGACTTTGGATGCGCGCTCGGTCGAAGAGGAGGCAGCGCGGCTTAAGGCCGAAGTGTTTGAAGACCTTTCGGTCGAGATACTGACCGGCAAGATGCGCCCGGCGGACAAAGAGGCGACGATGGCGCGCTTCCGGGCAGGAGAAATCCAGGTCCTGGTGGCGACTACGGTCATCGAGGTCGGCGTGGATGTGTTAAACGCCACGGTCATGGTCGTATTGGACGCTGATCGCTTTGGCCTGGCACAGCTGCATCAGCTGCGCGGCCGGGTCGGACGTGGCGAGATTGCCGGGCAGGTCTGGCTTGTGGCGCGTCATGCAAATGCAGAGGCGCGCGAGCGCCTACAGGCACTGGTCGAGATCGATGACGGCTTTCGCCTGGCCGAGCTTGACCTGGAGATGCGCGGGGCAGGTGAACTCCTGGGGAGTCGGCAGAGCGGTCTGGCGCGTTTTGCCTTAGGTGACGTACTGGAAGATCGCGATCTTGTCAATGCAGCGCATGAAGACGTAGGGCCTCTTGCCGCCGACCTGGCTTTTGCAGATACCGAGACGCTACTCTCTTTGCGTATTGCTGCTCTGGAGGAAGAACTTGCAGCGGACGGGCCGGTGAACTGACCTATGCGTATCATCGCCGGTGACTATAAGGGCAGAAATCTGCAGGGGCCTTCAGGCAGTGCGGGCACTCGCCCTACCGCCGACCGAGTCCGCGAGGCGCTCTTCTCGCACGTGGAAGCGCGCCTGGGGAACCTCCAAGGGCTGCGGGTAGTAGACCTGTTTGCGGGCACCGGAGCGCTTGGGCTTGAAGCGCTCTCACGCGGCGCGGTACATGCGGTCTTTGTCGAGACGGACCATACGGTTGCAGGAATCTTGCGAAACAATATCGAGCATTGCGGAGCTGAAGAGCGTACGACGCTGAGGGTAGGCAATGCTTTCGTCCTGTCTGCTCGTCTGGCGCCGCTCGGCCCCTTTGATCTGGTTCTGCTCGACCCGCCCTATCGCACCCCTGCAGAAGAAGTGATGCGCCTATTGGAAGCCTTGCGCCAGGAAGGCGCGATCGCGTCAGGGACCTATGTCGTCTACGAGCATGAGCGCCGCACCCCACCGCTCTGGCCTGCGTGTTATGATGAGGTGCATCAGGCGCGCTATGGCAAGACTTACCTGAGCAGTGCCGTTGTTATCAGGTGACAAAGGGTCAGGTACTTTGTCACCTGACAGAAAGTTGAGGCAGACTATGACGACCGCCGTCGTACCCGGGACTTTTGACCCAATCACCTCAGGGCACCTCGATATCATCGAGCGTGCGGCTCATCTCTTTGATGAGGTGATCGTGGGTGTGGCAGCATCGGAGCACAAGAACGGCACCGGGCCGCTCTTCACCGCGGATCAGCGTGTGGGCTTGATCCAGGAAGCGACCGCACACCTGAACAACATCAGAGTGGCTCCATTCGAAACGCTGCTCATCGACTTTGTCCGTGCCCAGGGAGGCGATGTCATTGTCAAGGGTCTGCGCGCGATGACTGACTTTGAGCATGAATTCCAGATGGCGGCACTCAACGGGCGTATGAACAGCGAGGTTGAGACGCTCTTCATCATGTCTGCGCCTGAGTTCATGTATCTGAGTTCGTCTGCGGTCAAGGAGATCGCGGCTTTGGGCGGGCCGGTAAATGGCCTGGTGCCGAACTGTGTTGAAAAGGCGCTCCGTAACGGTTTTTAAAACTAGGGTAACGCTTCTTAATATGCCGGTTCGATTTGCCGTATGATACTATACGCTTCTGTTCTTTATGTGCAGTGATGGCATATAGAGAATCCGAATCACCAGATTTGAAAGGTGTGGCACATGGATATTTTGCAGCTCATCGATCGCATCGAGGAGGCTATCGACTCAGCAAAGTCGGTTCCCCTGAGCAGCAATAAAATGGTCGATCCTGATGCGATCTTCGACATCATCGATGAGATACGCAGCCAGTACCCTGAAGATTTGAAGCAGGCACGCTGGATTGTGAAGCAGCGCCAGGAGATGACCGAGGAAGCGGAGCGCGAGGCGAACCGAATCCTGGAGGAGGCACAGGAGCGCGCGCGTGGATTGGTCGCTGATACGGAGATCGTTCGTCAGGCGGAGACCCGCGCGGCAGAGATCATGGATGACGCTCGTGCCAACGAGCGTGAGATCCGCTTGGGCGCCGAGGACTATGCTGATGAGATGATGGCCAACCTTGAGGTCAACCTTGGCAAGATGCTCACCGCTGTCCAGCGCGGCCGCGATCGCCTGCAGGGCAAACCCATCCAGCGCTAAGACCAAGCGCGTAGCATACTGCTCAGTATAGTTCTGCTTACTGCGCGCAAGTTTGCTATACTGAGAAACCGTCTGAAACATAAGAAAAGGAATCGAGTAATACCATGGCAGTACCTAAGAGGAAAAAAGGACGCGCAAAAACGAACTCGCGTCGGAGCAGCCACAGCCTGGAAGCGGCGGCCACACAGGAATGTCCGCAGTGCCACGAGCCAAAGCTCCCGCATCAGGTGTGCCCGCATTGTGGAACCTACAATGGCAAGCAGGTCATCGCGGTCTAGCGCCCGCTCTTTGAGAGCCTTGAGCCAACTGGCCTGCTCTTGTTTAAGCGTGACAAACACCCCGAGGTGATCGTCACATTAAGGATTACTAATGAATATCACCGCACGTATCTCCGTCGACGGCCTCGGCGGAGATTTTGCACCTCAGGTCGTTTGCGAAGGGACGAGCCTTGCGCTGCAGCGTGATAATGCGCTGCAGGTGATACTCACCGGCCCTCAGGACGCACTGGATGCCTTGGCGCAGTCTCTGCCAGCCGAGCAACGCGATCGTCTCCTCCTTCATCCCACTACAGAAGCCATCACGATGGGCGAGCATCCTGCCAATGCGGTGCGCACGAAGAAGGACTCCTCGCTGGTGGTCGCGGCGCGCCTGGTCAAAGAGGGAGAGGCTGATGGCTTCTTCAGCGCGGGATCGACCGGCGCCTGCCTGGCGGCCGGTACGCTTATCGTCGGGCGTATTCCCGGGGTCATGCGACCAGCTATTGGGGTGATCCTTCCCGGCGTCAGCCCAACGGTCTTGCTTGATACGGGCGCCAATGCCGATGTCAAACCTGAATATCTGGTACAGTTCGCGCAAATGGGTGCGACTTATGCCCAGGCTGTCCTTGAGGTAGAAAAACCCCGGATAGCGCTGCTCAATATTGGCGAAGAAGATACGAAGGGCAGCAAGCTTGCCCAGGAAACTTTCCAGCTGCTGAGCGACGCAACCCCGGGTTTCATCGGCAACGTAGAAGGCCGTGATTTGCTGACCGGAGCAGCCGACGTCATCGTTGCTGATGGCTTCACCGGCAATGTCACGCTGAAGACCCTTGAGGGTTCAAGCAGCTTCGTCTTAGGGCAGCTCAAGAGCGCGCTCATGTCATCGACCACTTCAAAACTTGCGGCTCTGATCTTGAAAAAGCAGTTTGCGGATCTGAAGGAACGCCTTAACCCTGACCGTTACGGTGGCGCGCCCCTGCTGGGGGTGAGCGGCCTGGTCTGCATCGGGCACGGCTCTTCCTCTGCCGAAGCTATCGCAGCTGGCATTCTTACCACGGCAAAAGCAGTGCGTGGACAGGTGGTTGCAGATATTGCGCTCCAGGTAGCTCAGGCGCAGGAAGACCGATCGCGTGCGTCGCAGGACGCCCCTGAGGTTTCGGAGGCCTGAGTGGGACAGAAGAGTCTCGCGCTCATCTTCACCGGCTATGGCGCGCAGCATCAGGGCATGTTGCGTAACTTGCAGAACTTGCCTGATGTGAACCTCGAACTGACGCGCTTGCTCGACGCGGCGGAAGGGTTGAGTGAACTTCAGCTCACCAAAATCGCCGAGTCAGGCCCCGATAACCTGCTCGCCGAACCACGAGTCGCTTTTCCTTTGCTATTTATCGCTGATTATCTCTGGGCGCATTACGCGCGAGGGGTCGGCATGCGTCCACAGGTCATGGCCGGCCATGATGTAGGAGAATACGCTGCTCTGGCCCATGCAGGCGTGCTGTCGACGACGTCGGCGCTCGACCTGGTGGTCAGACTCTCCCGACTTCTGGAAGAGGGCGCCCGTGACAGCGATGGGGCGACCTTGGTGATCCTGGGCCTTCCGGTCGCCGATGTCAGGAAATTTCTTGCTTCGAACTCTTCCCAGGGCCAGGTCTGGGTATCATGCGATAACAGTGCTGACCAGGTTATCATCGGTGGAGTGCAGAGCGTGCTTGAAGCGTTGATGCCTGGTCTGCAGAGTGTAGGGGCGCGCCAGGTGCTGCTCAGCCCACATCGTGGCGCCTTCAACACTCCGCTGGTCTCTAAAGCGGCGGATCGGTATCGTGGCATCCTCGGACAGACCGAACTTCGGGACGCGAAGATACCCGTGATCATGAACGCGACAGCACAGGTGGCCACAGGCAGCTCGGAGTTCCTTGAACCGTTGGCCTCACAGGTCACCCATACCATCCGATGGCGGGAGACCATGGATCACATTGCTGCACACGCGCCGGTCATCTGCGTCGAAAGTGGCCCCGGCAGCACGCTTTCTGACCTGAACGATACCGATGAGGGTATTGAGTATTACTCGCTCGCGCAAAGTGGTATCATCAAGCTCTTGAACAGACTATAAGCTCTGTGGTTTAATGCAAAAGAGCGATCGCTGTGAGGCGGCCGCTTACGAAACGAGTTGCGTGAAGGAGGTGCAGTATGGAAAGAAGCGAAGTACTGAAGACTATCACTTCGGTCGTCGCCGACCAACTGGGCGTCGAGGCGAGCGAGGTCAAAGAGTCATCTTCCTTTATTGAGGACTTCGGAGCTGATTCGCTCGACCTTGTGGAGCTGGTTATGGCATTCGAGGACGAATTCGGTGTCACTATCCCTGATGAGGATGTAGAGAATATCAAGACAGTAAGTGATGCGGCAGATTTTATCACGGCGCACGCCTAAGTCTTTCTTACAGACTATCGAGAGAACTCCTGCTTGTGTCAGGAGTTCTTTTATTAAAACGTGATCGGCGTCCGCTGGGCAGGCGTCACAATACGAAGCGGGCTCTTGCCCGTGAGTTTTGTGAGAACAAACCCAGCGGGCGCCCAGCGCGTTTTATGTAGGATACAATAGATTAGCTATGGCTATACGTATATCAGAAAAAGAGATCGATGCGCGCTTGCAACGGGCAGAGGAGCTCCTCGGACATCACTTTGCGGATCGCGCCCTGCTCAGGCAGGCTCTCACGCATGCTTCAGCGACCGAAGGGAGCCCTGAAGACGATTATGAACGCCTGGAGTTCCTTGGCGATGCGGTAGTTGGTTTCCTGATCGCAGACACCGTATTCGAACAATATCCTGCGTTTCCCGAGGGAGACCTGACAAAGCTGCGGGTCGCGGTCATCAACGGAAGCTTTCTTACCGAAGTCATGCTGGAGCGCGGATTTGCAGAGCTCATCATATTCGGTGCAAGCGAGCAAGGCGTGGGGTCGCGCGGCCTGCCTTCAGCGCTGGAGGATATCTATGAGTCCTGTACGGCGGCGCTTTATCTCGATAGTGGCCTGAACGAGGCGAAGCGTTGGGTACTCGACACCCTCGGACCGTACCTGGATCCTGAGTTGTTGGCGACCGCGGCCAGCCCTAAGTCACGCCTGCAGGAGATCATGCAGGAACAGGGCCGACAGGTGAGCTACAGCATCGTGAATGTAGAAGGACCTGCGCATGCCCCCTGTTTTACTGCGGCAGCTTTGATCGATGGCGCAGAAAAGGCTCAGGGGTCAGGCTCTTCGAAGAAAGAAGCTGAGAGCGCAGCAGCGGCGCTCGTTCTCGAGAGGCTCGTGGGATAGAATAATGAGCATGAGTAGTGCGGGAATAACGAGAGTCGTAGATCCCCTGTGTTGCGAGTGTCTGAGAGAGGCAGCTTGTGTATCTTAAGTCATTGACCCTTAAAGGCTTCAAGTCTTTTGCGGATCGAAGCCTGCTTGCGACTGAACCAGGCATCACGTGCATCGTGGGGCCTAATGGTTCGGGCAAGTCAAACATCAGCGACGCCGTGCTCTGGGTCTTAGGAGAGCAGAGCGCGAAGACCTTGCGCGGTCAGGCCATGGAAGACGTCATCTTTGCGGGTTCGAGCGCGCGTGCGGCGGTCGGGGTTGCAGAGGTCGATCTGGTACTTGATAACAGCGACGGCGTTCTACCTCTTGAATTCTCTGAAGTGACTATCACGCGCCGTATGTATCGTTCGGGCGAGAGCGAGTATCTCATTAACCAGAGCCCGACCCGCTTGCTCGATATCATCGATCTGCTGCACGATACTGGCCTGGGCCGTGATGCGCATTCGATCATCAGCCAGGGACATCTCGCCGAAGTCCTTGAAGCGCGCCCGGAGACACGACGCGCTCTCATAGAGGAAGCGGCGGGTACGCTCAAGCATAAGCGCCGCAAAGAGCGCGCGCTGCGCCGCCTGACGGGCCTTGATGAGAAGCTGCAGCGCGCCGCTGACATTGCCAAGGAGATCGATCGCCAACTGCGTCCGCTTGAGCGCCAGGCGTCGCGAACCAGCAAACATCAGGAGCTGACTGACGAGCTGCGCGACCTTGAAGTGGCGCTGGCGGTCGATGAGCTGCGGGGGCTGCAAAACGACTGGGACGCGCTTCTGAAGGAGGAAAAGGAGTCCGAGGCGGCTCTTGAGATCGCGCGCTATAAGCTGGAAGAACGAGAGCATGAACTCGACAAATTCCAGCACCTTCTGGAAGAAAAGGGGCTGTTTGTCGGCGACCTGGGCGAGCAGCGCCGCCGCATGCAGTCGATTCTTGAGCGCCTGGACGCCAGCATGCTGCTTCTGGAAGAGAAGGGGAAGAACCTCATCGCCCGGCTCTCTGAGCTGCGGATGAACCTGTCGCACGCGCAGACCCAGATACAGACGGCGCATACCAATCATGAGACGCTCGAGCGTGAGCGTACGGAGGCTGACGCAGAGCTTCAGGAGCTTTACAGCCAGCTGGCGGAACTTCAGCGTGTCTGCGAACAGGCGCGCAAAGCGCGCACCGCAGCCGATGAATCCTTTAGCAAACTATCAGGCGATCTGCGAACAAAACAGGCCAAAAGTGACGAAGCCCGAGTCAGGAAGCTCAAGTTGGAGCAGGAGCTCGCTTCGCTCACAACGCAGAAGGATCTTCTTTCAGGCCGTACCGAGGCGCTGGACGCAGAACTGGTGAACCTGCATGAGACCCTGGCATCACGCCGGGCGCAGGCAGGGACGATCGAAAGTGATTACCGCCGCCTCGAGCGTGAGATCAGCGCGGCCGAGCTTGACGTGGACAAACGGGTCCGGGTCAACGAGTCAAGGCGCAAGGAACTCGAGACGATCCGCAACGACCTGTATGCCGCCCGCGGCGAGCAGGGCGCGCTCGAAGAAATGGAGCGCGCGCTTATCTCGGCGACGCCAGCTCTTGAGCAGGTACTTGAAGGCGCGTCTGACATCGAGGGCTTTGAGTCCGCCGTGTCGGCGACGATCGCCGCAGAACCAGAACTTGAGACGCTCACTGAGCGCGTCCTGGGCGCTGACCTCTTCGGCGTGTTTGTACATGACCGCAAGGCGGCTGATGGTCTGGCAACCCAGCTTGCTGGTCACGAGCGCGGTGAGCTTTCCATCATCCCCCTGGAGGGGTCATCTGGCCCTGCGCGCCCGGAAACTCTGCCGTGCGGAAGCTATCTGCTCGACCATCTGACTTATGACGAACGTTTTCAGTCGGGGCTCTACCTGCTTCTTGGTGACGTAGTATTGGTCAAAAACGTGAAGGAAGCGACCAGGATCATAGCCGAGCCATCTGCTGGCTTGCGCGCGGTCACTGAGGGAGGGATCCTGTTCTGGCCCACAGGCAAAGTCAGCCTGGGTCGGCCTATCGCAGATAACGAGGGCGTGCTGGCGCGTGTGCGCCGCATCAATGAACTGGGAGACCTCCAGGCTCAACTAGAGGCCGACCTGGGGGAACGCGAGTCTGAGCTAGCCCTGGCAGAGGAAGCGCTCAGCTCGGCCCAGACTGACGCACTTGAGCTCAACCAGCGCGCAGCGAACTTAAGTGGCCAGCGCGACTCGCTTCTGCAGGAACTGACCCGCATTGAGGATCAAACCACGAAGCTTGAAGCTGAGCGCGCGGCTTTGGGTGATCGCTTAAAAGAGGTCACAGGTGACTTAGAGATCCATACGCCGGAAGCAGAGGCAGTTGAGGCCGAGATCGAAAGTCTGGCCGAGACGATCGATATGCTGCGTGACCAGGCAAAAAACCAGGAAATTGACCGTGATACGAAGTTTCGTGATGAAACGGCGGCGACCGACAAGCTCTCGGTCTGCCAGGTGGCGATCGCTACTGTCAGCGAGCGCGTGAAGCATCTGACAGCGCGTTTTGGGGCCGCGTCAGAGGAAGTAGAGCGATTGGACGCGATGATCGAGCAGACTGCTGCGCTCGAGCGTGCGCTTGAGCTGCTGCGTGAGCGGGTCGAACCGCTGCATGGGCTCTTCCAGGCGCTGCAGGAGCGCGCGGACTACTGGGCTATCATGTTGCGTGACCGCGCGAATCTTGAGCAGAGCGACAGCGCCAGCCTGCGCACCACGATCCATGAGGCACAGTCCAATATGCGCGAGGCGCAAGCGGACTTGCATACTGACGAACAAGCGTTGGCCGACCTCAGAGTGCGTAAAGGCCAACTGGAGATTACGGTCAATACGGCGGTCGGAAAGATCGTCGATCAGTACGGCATGCCGCTTGAGCAGGCACTCGAACTGCCGGAGGTCGAGGATCGGTTGCAGGCTGAAGACCGGACTTTGACACTGCAACGCAAGATAACGCATTTGGGAAGCATTAACCCCATTGCTCATGAGCAATATGAGAGCCTGAAATCACGCGGGGAGTTTATGGCAGAGCAGATCGCCGACCTGGATGGAGCACGCAAGGCCCTGACCAAGGTCATTACGACGATCGATCGCAAGATGCGCGAGCGCTTCCTGGAGACGTTCGAAGAAGTAGATAAGCACTTCCAGGGCATCTTCGCGAACCT
Source organism: Coriobacteriia bacterium (assembly GCA_009778715.1). Lineage (GTDB taxonomy): Bacteria > Actinomycetota > Coriobacteriia > WRKU01 > WQUG01 > WQUG01. The sequence goes on from WRFR01000001.1 coordinate 28,090, forward strand.
GTTTCCGGGGGGCTCGGCGCAACTATTGCTCGACAATCCCGATGACCTGGATACGACTGGCGTCGACTTCGTGGTGCAACCGCGCGGCAAGAAGTTGAAGAAGATGACGCTTTTGTCCGGCGGGGAACAGGCGCTGGTGGCGATCGCCCTGCTCTTCGCGCTCAACGAAACCCGCCCCTCGCCATTCTATGTGCTCGATGAGGTCGAGGCCGCGCTTGATGACAGCAACCTGCGTCGCTTTGTCAACTTCGTGATCGCGCGCCGTCATGAGACCCAGTTCCTGATCGTGACCCACCAGCGTCGTACGATGGAGGTTGCCGACATGCTGTATGGTGTGTCAATGCAGGCCGATGGCGTTTCAAAGCTGGTCAGCCAGAAGTTGGAACAGGCCTTGTCAGCTCTTGAGACCGCAAAAGGGTAAGGGCGCCTTATGAGTGAATTGAGCTGGCGCGAACGCCTGACCCGTGGGCTGTCGAAGTCCCGTGATCGCCTGTCCGGGCAGATCAACTCTCTTCTGGGGCATACTGCTGAGCTCGATGAGGACTTTTGGGAAGGCCTGGAAGAGAGCCTGGTCGGCGCTGACTTCGGCTTGACAGCGACCGAGGATATCGTCAGTGAACTGCGCCGTGTCTCTGATGCCCGCGCCCTGCCGGATGCCACAGCGATCAAGGCTGAACTGGTCCGTTTGATTGCAGCCGAGTTCCCGACGGAGGGCGACCCCTTCCAGTTTGTACCGGTCACCGTTTTGCTGGTCGGCGTCAACGGCACGGGCAAGACGACTTCTGCGGGCAAACTGGCAAAACAGGCAGTTGACGAGGGCAAGACCGTACTGCTGGGCAGCGCTGATACCTTCCGGGCCGCTGCCGCAGAACAACTTGACGTCTGGGCCCAGCGCGCCGACGTTGAGATCGTGCGACGCGAGCGGGGCAGCGACCCTGCCAGCGTGGCGTTTGAGACCGTTGAGCGTGCTGAAGCGCTCGACTGTGACCTGACTATTATCGATACGGCTGGCCGCCTGCATAACTCGCCTGATCTGATGCGTGAGCTCGAGAAAGTGCAGCGGGTGACACGCGACCGGGCAAACGACCCTGTGTTCACCGTGCTGGTGCTTGACGCGACGACCGGGCAGAATGGCCTGACCCAGGCGCGCGAGTTCAACAAGATCCTGGCGCTCGACGCCCTGATACTGACCAAGCTGGATGGTACCGCCAAAGGCGGCATTGCGGTCGCTATCGCGCGCGAACTTCAGATTCCGCTTGTGCGCATCGGCGTGGGCGAGAGCATCGAAGATCTGCGGGCGTTTGACCCTGAGGAGTTCGCCTGGGCGCTGATTTCAGGCAACGGCGACGAAGGCGAGGGAGAGTAGCCGATGTTCGACAATCTTGCCAGCCGCTTGCAGGAGGTATTTGCCGGGCTGTCCAGCAAAGGGCGCCTGAGCGAAGAGGATGTTGATGGGGCGCTGCGCCAGATACGCCTGGCTTTGCTTGAGGCCGACGTCAACTATCAGGTTGCTAAAGACTTTATAGCGCAGCTGCGCGAGCGCGCCATAGGCGCTGACGTCCTCTCGTCCCTTACTCCAGGGCAGATGGTCATCAAACTGGTCTTAGATCAGCTCACCGAGCTTCTGGGAGGCAAGGCCACGCGCCTTGTTCTCTCCAACCGTATGCCGAACATCATCATGCTGGTCGGTCTGCAGGGTTCAGGCAAGACGACCGCAGCCGCCAAGCTGGCACTGCACTTGCGCAAGAAGGGCAAAAAGCCGCTGCTGGTTGCCGCTGATGTCTATCGCCCGGCCGCCATCGACCAGCTCCAGACCCTGGGCCGCGAACTCTCCATCCCCGTTTTTGTGGGGGAGGGTGGCATCGCGTCTGACCCGGTCGCGATTGCCCAGGCAGGCGTGCGCCGTGCTGTCGATGAGATGCGAGACCTGGTCATCATTGATACTGCAGGGCGCTTGCAGATCGACGAGGCCATGATGGCCGAGGCTGAGGCCATCAAGAAGGCGACCCGCCCCGACCAGATCATCATGGTGCTCGACGCGATGACCGGCCAGGAGGCCGTCAACGTTGCCAAGGCCTTTTCTGAGCGTCTCGACTTCGACGGCGTACTGCTCTCAAAGCTTGACGGTGATGCGCGCGGCGGCGCGGCGCTCTCGATTCGGACTGTAGCGGGCAAGCCGATACTTTTTGCCTCGACCGGGGAGAAACCCTCGGCACTTGAGGAGTTTCATCCTGATCGTATGGCCAAGCGCATCCTGGGGATGGGCGACATGGTTACGCTTATCGAGCAGGCCCAGGAGGCCGCGCTCGAAGAGGAGATTTCCGATGAGGACACCGAACGCCTGGCTGCAGGCAGGTTCACTTTTGACGACTTCCTGACCTCGATCAAGCAGATGCGCAAGCTGGGGGGCCTGGGCGCTATCGCGAAGATGTTGCCCAAGGAAGCCCTGGGCGGCGCCGCGCTGGATGAGAGCAAGCTCGACGACGGCATGGTCAATCGCAGCGAAGCTATTATCTTCTCGATGACAGCGGCCGAGCGTGCGAACCCCAAACTTCTTAATGGCAGCCGCCGGGCGCGCATTGCGGCAGGCTGCGGCATGACGGTCATGGACGTGAATCGCCTTGTTAAGCAGTTTGAAGAGGCCCAGAAAGCCATGAAGCAGTATATGCCGAAGCTCGGCGCCAAAAAGAAGCGCCCCAAGAAGAAGAATAAAAAGAAAAAACGCTGATTCGCTTTCTCCATCATTGGGAGGGGCAGTGTAGCTGAGATTACAAAACTTACCACTGGGGTGCTTTGTCGCTTCGCGTACCGTTTGCATGATGTTACTGCGGTGTTGCTTGCGGCGGCTCTGTGCTATGGCGTAAGATAACTATTTGTATGTGATTGAAGCTCGGATGCCCGCTTGCATCCGCTGATCCGGAGGTGAACCCTTGTCAGTAAAGATCCGCCTATCGCGCCATGGCGCGAAGAAAGCTCCGTTCTACCGCGTGGTTGTGGCCGACGAGCGCAAGCCGCGCGACGGTCGTTTCATCGAGATCGTGGGGCGCTACAATCCGCGTCTGGAGCCTTCCGGCGTTGAACTCAACCTTGAAAGCATCGACGCGTGGCTGGCCAAGGGCGCTCAGCCGACCGAGGCCGCTGCAAAGTTGATCGCGATCGCTCGCGGCGAAAAGAAGCCGGTCGAAGCAGAGAAAAAGCCGACCAAACGCCAGGTAGCCAAACAGGAGGCAGAAGCTGCCGAAGCCGCAAAGGCTGCTGAGGCTGAAAAGACCGCTGCTGAAGAGGCCGCTCAGGCTGCCGAAGCTGAGAAAGCAACTGCAGAAGAGCCTGTTGCTGAGGAGGCGCCAGCCGAGGAGACTGCACCTGCTGCTGAGGACGCTCCGGTCGAGGAAGCTCCTGCTGAAGACGCTCCTGTTGAAGAGCCAGTTGAAAAGTCGGCTGACTCCGACGCTGCGGCTGAGGAGCAATAATGTCTGAATGTGCGGAGCGCATCGAAGCGCTGGTCACATTTCTTGCCACTTCACTGGTTGACAACCCCGATCAGGTCGCGATGGATTCTGATGAAGAAGGCGACCAGCTTAACATCACCATCCAGGTGGCAGAAGAAGATACGGGCAAAATAATCGGGCGAAGCGGGCGTACCATCAAGTCGATCAGGACTTTGGCTCGTGCTGCCGCAGGGGATTCCCCTCTGCTCGTTGAAGTTGATGTCAAGGACTAAGACAGACGCACCGTTTTTGCGCGTCGCTCTGGTACTGAGAACCAAAGGCGTAAACGGGGAGCTTCTGGTTCGGGCCGAACCAGAAGCTCCTTTGCTTCCTGGTGGACATGAGACTTACTATCTTGCACCACCATTACTGGATGATAAAATGCTTCATCTGAGTCACGCGGCGGCAACCCCGCAGGCCTTAGTGCTGCGCTTTGCCGAGATAGACGACCGCCAGAAGGCGCACGAGGTCGTCGGACGCGCGCTGTTGCTGCGTACGGAGGAACTTACCGAAGCTGAGCTTGCGGCTGCTTTGGCCTGCTCGGATGGCTTCCCGGAACAGGGCTATGAGGTCTTCTCGGATGCCGGTGAAGCGCTCGGTATTCTGAATGATCGCATCGAGACGGGGGCGAATCTGGTTTGGGTCGTCGTTAGCTCGGAAGGCGGGGAGCTTCTCCTGCCGGTTATCGAGGATCTGCAGATATGCTGTGACGAAGAACAACGGCGCATTACGGTGCATCTGCTTGAAGGTCTCCGGGAGCTGAACCGCTGATGCGAATCGACATCCTTACCCTGTTCCCAGGCATGTTTCCTCCGGTGCTGGATGCCAGTATTCTGGGGCGTGCCCAGGCAAACAACATCCTTGAAGTACACTGTTTTGACCTGCGTGACTGGACCCATGACTTCCACCGCACCGTTGACGATGAGCCTTATGGCGGCGGTCCTGGCATGGTCATGCTGGTCGAACCGCTCGCGAATGCTATAGAGGATATCCAGGCTCGTGATCCACGCCCGGCGCATACGATCTTCTTCACGCCAGCCGGGACACCGCTCAAACAGGCGCGTGCCCATGAGCTATCAGAGGAATTTGAGCGCCTTCTGCTGGTCTGTGGCCATTATGAAGGTATCGACGAGCGTGCCTACGAGTGGGCTGATGAGGAGATCTCGATCGGCGACTACGTGTTGACCGGCGGAGAGCTGCCCGCATTGGTGTTGATCGACGCAGTCGCCCGGCTTTTGCCTGGAGTTTTAGGGCATGAGGAAAGTGCTGTTGATGAGTCGTTTGTGGAGGGATTGTTAGAGTATCCCCAGTACACGCGCCCTGCTGAATTTCGTGGTATGGTGGTTCCTGATGTTTTACTCAGCGGCCATCATGCGAACATCGCGGCGTGGCGAAAAGCTAAAGCTCAGGAGCGTACTCGTTCACGCCGTCCTGACTTGCTTGATTAAGGAGGACAGTGTTGGCGCCTGCCAATCAATATGGCGGCCCGCGTGCTGATGCGATGAGGCAACCAAGCCTGGCACGCTCGCTTTTCACTTATACGATCTGCATCATTATAGCGATCGGCTTGGCTGCGTTGGTTCGGGCTTTTCTTGTGGAACCTTATCGAATCCCAACCGGATCGATGCTCCCGACGATCCAGCTTAATGACATGGTGGTAGCGAACAAGCTTGTTTTCAAGGTTGGGGTGAAACCCAAATACAAGGATGTAGTGGTGTTCAAGGATCCTACAGGCCAGTATTCGCAGTTGATAAAACGTGTCATTGCGGTAGGGGGACAGACCGTAGATCTGAGGGATGGCTCAGTATACGTTGATGGCCAGAAGCTTAACGAGCCTTATACTCATGGCAAACCGAGCGAGGCGTTAAGTCCGAATATCCAGTTTCCCTACCTGGTACCTGAAGGCAAGATTTGGGTCATGGGTGATAACCGTACCAACAGCGCCGACTCCCGCTTTTTCGGAGCTATCCCCGTAAGCTCGCTCTATGGCAGGGCGTGGTGGACGTACTGGCCGCTCTCGCATTTTGGCGCTCTCAGGTAAGACAGGCTAAACACTGCCTAGCATTGTTCCTGCGAGGCTCACGGGCGACAGCCCGCATCGCCTCACAGCGCCTAGCCGGACAGCGTTTATTTCCCGCCTTTATGAAATACGGCAAGTTGACGCGCCCTGAGCTGCGGGTTACTATTGGAACGTAAGATTGTTCACGGAGTAAAGCTTCCGTACTGATATATTTGGTTGTGTATACTACACCTGTAAACTGAAGTCTCTTCCTGGGACAGTCTTTGTGCTATGCGAAACCGCAGGGCTCCGTAAAGACTATTAACGTCGCTGAAGCGACACCCGGAAGGAGGGAAGCCATGAGTACCCGCATCGCTCTTGAAGTGATCATCGCGGTCGTTATCGGGCTTGCCCTCGGCTTTATCATCGATCACTATCTGATCAGCGCAAAAGCGCGCAAGGCCGCAGAGGAAGCAGAGAAGCTTGTTTCCCGTGCGGAAAAGGAAGCCGAGAGCCTGAAAAAAGAAGCGCTTCTTGAAGCAAAAGATGAGATCTACAAGCAGAAGTCAGAGGCAGAGGCAGAAGAGAAGACTCGTCGCAAAGAGATCACCGCTCTCGAGAACCGCCTCGTACAACGCGAGGAAACCATCGACCGCCGCATGGAAAGTGTCGACAAACGAGAGCACCAGCTCAGCTCCCAGGCCGGGCAACTGGAACATCGCGAAGAGGAGCTGAAAGCAGCTTTCGTCGAGGTGACCGCACGACTGGAAAGTGTTGCCTCAATGACTGCTGAAGAAGCCAAGGTCGAACTGCTGAGATCGCTCGAAGATGAGGTCCAACGCGAGTCTGTCGCTTTGATACGCGACACTGAGACCCAGGCGAAAGAGGAAGCGGACCGTCGGGCAAGACGTATCGTGGGCATCGCGATCCAACGGGTCGCCGCTGACCATACCGCCGAAGCCACCGTCAGCGTCGTCCATATTCCTACTGACGAGATGAAAGGCCGCCTGATCGGCCGCGAGGGTCGTAATATCCGCGCTTTCGAGCAGATCACTGGTATCAACCTGATCATCGATGACACTCCCGAGACCGTGGTACTTTCAAGCTTCGATCCCGTGCGTCGTGAGATCGGCCGTATTGCGCTTGAATCGCTTATCGCGGATGGCCGCATCCATCCGGCGCGTATCGAAGAAGTCTTTGGCAAGGCCGAGAAGCTCGTCAACGAGCAGATCCAGCGTGATGGCGAGCAGGCCACTTTTGATGCAGGTGTCAACAGCCTGCATCCCGAGCTGGTCAGGACGTTAGGCCGCCTGCGTTTCCGTACCAGCTACGGTCAAAACGTACTCAATCACTCGCTTGAGGTTAGCTGGCTCGCGGGCGTGATGGCCGAAGAATTAGGGGCGGACGTCGAGTTGGCGAAACGTGCCGGCCTGCTTCACGATCTGGGCAAGGCTATCGATCATGAGGTCGAAGGCCCCCACGCGCTGATAGGCGCTGAGTTGGCCAAACGTATGGGTGAAAATCCCGAGGTCGTTCACATCATCGAAGCGCACCACAATGACGTCGAGCCCCAGACGGTTGAGGCTGTGTTGGTCCAAGCGGCTGACGCGATCAGCGCGTCACGTCCGGGCGCGCGTCGCGAAACGCTTGAAAGCTACGTCAAGCGGCTGGAGAAGCTTGAGGCAGTTGCCAATGCCCATGGCGGCGTCGAGAAGACCTACGCCATGCAGGCAGGCCGTGAGATCCGTATCATGGTCCAGCCGGACGAGGTCAGTGACGGCGACGCCGTGATCCTGGCGCGCGACATCGCGAAAGAGATCGAAGAGCAGCTGGAATATCCGGGCCAGATCAAGATTATGGTCGTGCGTGAAAGCCGTGCGGTCGACTACGCGAAATAGTATGAGCGGATAGGTTCGCATTCCCATGACGGATCATCCCACAAAGCCCTTGCTGGACTTCGTTTCTTCAGTTTCAGGAGATACCTACCTGAAAGTTGAGGAGGATCTTGGCGAGGGCTTTGTTCGTTTGAATGTCAGCGAAGCCGAACGTCGTCAGGCTAAGCATGATATTCGTAGTACCGAAGATATACTGATCGAACTTTTGCGCAACGCCCGCGATGCGGGAGCTACGCACCTCTACGTAGCCAGTTCCCTGGAAGAGGGTTCTCGGCATCTGACTGTCATAGATGATGGGCAAGGAGTGCCCGCGACGTTGCAACAACAAATCTTTGAACCACGGGTGACAAGCAAGCTTGCGACGATGGTGGTCGACGACTGGGGTGTGCATGGCCGCGGCATGGCGCTCTACTCCATCGCTCAGAATACTGAGACCTGCCGCATGATCGCAAGTGGCGTCGGCCAGGGCGCTGCGCTGGACATCAGTGCTGATACGCGTACGTTGCGTGAACGTGCGGACCAGAGCACCTGGCCTCAGATCAAGGCAAGCGATAAGGGTTTTACCGTCGAGAGCGGACCGCGCAATCTGATCCGAACTACCCTGGAGTTCTGCTGCCAGCATCCCCAGATGGAAGTCAGTTTTGGATCCCCGTCAGAGATTACGGCCACGTTGCGCGCTGCTGGCCTCGCGTTGACACGCGGTCACCCGGCAAACGAGGCTGATGTGCGCCAGATGCCGGTCTGGCTCTGGCCAGCCCAGGCTACCGATGGCGCCGAACTGTTCGAAGCGGCCCAGGCATTAGGCCTGGCGCTTTCAGAACGTAATGCCTACCGGGTGCTGCGCGGCGAGGTCGCGCCGCTCAAGTCACTTACCGAGCAGATGTACCGCCGGACTCAGAAGAGTACCCAGGAGGCAGATGTTGACATCTATCGTGACGCGCGTGGGCTTAAGGTCGACCCTTCTGACTTGCGGGACTTTCAGAATCAGGTAGAGAAGGCCTTTGATGAACTGGCGAACAAATATTATCTGACGCTTTCTGATGACATGAAGGTGCAGGTAACGAAGCGGGCTATCTCGATCCGTCTTCCATTCATGAAAGAGGAATAACAGATGCTGGGCGAGACGTATTACGTCAAAACCTTTGGGTGCCAGATGAACAAGTATGACAGTGAGCGGGTAGCCGGGCTGCTTGAGAATGCCGGGTTGCAGGCAGTCGGGACGCCCGACGATGCAGATGTCATCGTATTTCTGACCTGCTGTGTGCGTGAGGGCGCCGACGAGCGCCTCTATGGGCAGGTCGCCAGCCTTAAGCGCCTGAAGACGGCTGGAAAAACACCCCTGATCGCGGTGGGCGGCTGCATCGGGCAGCGTGACGGAGAAGAGCTGCAGAAAAGGATCCCACATATCGATGTAGTGTTTGGCACACACAATCTTAATGACCTGGTGCCGCTCCTGGATCAGGTTGCCGAGGATCGGACTCCCCAGGTAGCGCGCCTTCAGGACAGCTCCGAGGCTGACTTCAAGCGCCTGGTACCCGAGCAGCGTGAGCATCCCTTTCATGCCTGGCTGCCGATATCGGTGGGCTGCAACAATTTCTGCAGCTACTGCATCGTGCCTTATGTACGCGGACGCGAGGTGAGCAGGCCATTTGACGAGATCGTCGAAACGGCCCGGGAGCTCAAAGCCGATGGCGTCCGTGAGATCACACTGTTGGGACAAAACGTCAACTCATATGGGCGTGACCTTTACGGAGAGCCGCGCTTTGCTCAGGTGCTGGAAGCAGTGGCGTCAACGGGTATAAGCCGTCTGGGCTTTGCCACGAGCCATCCCAAGGATCTCTCTGATGAGACGATCAATACGATGGCTTCAACGCCCGCGGTGCTCCGTTATCTCCACTTGCCGGTCCAACATGGCAATAACGAGATCCTGCGTGCCATGCGACGAGTCTATACGCGCGAACAGTATCTGGAGCGGGTGGAGTCATTGCGGGCAGCCATTCCGGATATCACACTTTCGACCGATATCATCGTCGGTTTCCCCGGAGAGACCGAGGAGCAGTTCGAGGATACGTTGAGCTTAGTCCGCCAGGTGGGCTTTGACCAGGCTTTTACCTTCATCTATTCGCCACGTGAGGCGACCTTAGCTGCGGGGTTCCCAGACCAGATTCCTCATGAGGTGGCCTTAGAGCGTTTCGAGCGTTTGGCTGCCTTGGTGCAGGTGAGCGCTGAGGCGCGCAATGCTGCATTGCTCGATACGACGGCATGCGTACTGCTGGAAGGTCCCTCAAAGCGCAACCCTGCATTGATGACCGGTCGTACGCGGGGCTATAAGCTCGTTCACGTCCCGGCACCTGAAGGGACCGATGCTGCAAAGCTGGTCGGACAGGAACTGCCGGTGCGTATCACGGGAACGCAGGCCTTTTACTTGCAAGGCGTACTGGAATAGTCATGGAACCAACGCCTCGCCTCTATGCGGTCGTTGGCCCGACGGGAACGGGCAAGAGCGAGTTTGCACAACAACTGGCAGAACGCTTTGATGGTGTGGTACTTTCCGCTGATGCCCTGCAGGTCTATCGAGAGCTCAACATCGGGACAGCGAAGCTGACAGAAGAGGAGCGTCGTGTCCCACACTTCGGCCTCGATCTGCTGAGTGTGTCGCAACCGTATTCAGCAGCACTTTACCAAGAGTATGCGCGTGGCGTCATCGATGAACACCTTACGCAGGGGCAATCCGTGGTCGTCTGCGGCGGTACCGGCCTCTACGTGCGGGCAGCACTTGATAAATTCGACTTTTCGGCGGGTGAGCAGGAAGGTAATCAGTTACGCGCTCATTATGAGGCGCTGGCGGCCGAACAAGGTGATGATGCGTTGTATCGTTTACTGGAAGAGCGTGACCCTGTTTCTGCCGCCCTGATACATCCCCATAACGTACGACGCGTCATTCGCGCACTTGAACTTTGTGGGCAGGGAGAGTCTTACGCCGAAGGAACTGCGGGCTTTAAAAGCTTTCAGAGTTATTACCCGGTGGTTACCTGGTTGGGCTTGCGTAAAGAGCGCGAGGCGCTCTATCATGACCTTGAAGCAAGGGTTGATGCCATGCTGAAAGTTGGATTGATCGATGAGGTTCGTATGTTGCGCGAAAAAGGTTTGGCTGAATCGCTGACCGCTCGCCAGGCGATCGGCTACAAGGAACTTATGTCCTGGCTGGATGATGAGTGTTCTTATGAGGACGCGGTTGCTGCAATCAAACAGAACACCCGCCGTTATGCCAAGCGCCAAATGACCTTCTTTAATGCTGATCCGCGTATTCAGTGGAGAGATATTGAAGTAACAAGCAACCTCGAATCTGATGGCTCAGAAACGCCTGCGCGTATCGAAGCGGCATAAGATATACTGGAAAAATGATCGACGGTTCATATATGCGCATGTATTCATTTACGAAGATGGAAGGTCTGGGGAACGACTTCATTGTCATAGACGACCGCAATAAAATGATCGATTTTAATGACGAGACAGTTCGGTGGCTCTGTGATCGCCATTTTGGTATTGGCGCCGATGGGCTGATTCTGCTACGCCCTGTAGCCGATAACTCGGTAGATTTTGCCTGGAGATTCTTTAACGCCGACGGTTCGATCGCAGAAATGTGCGGCAATGGTATTCGCTGCATTGGAGCCTACCTGGTCGAGCGTAACCTGGTCGACGAGAATAAGGAGACCGTGAGAATCCAGACCCAGACCAGAGCTGTCCAGATACGTTTACTGCGCAATAGCGCAGGGAGTTTTCAGGCGGCAGAAGTTGACATGGGCCAGGCAGCGGTTACCGCAGAGTCGTTGGCGCTCAATGGCTTGGAGTTCTTCTGCGTGTCTATGGGAAACCCTCACGCAGTGCTCTTTGTCCCCGATGTTAATGTGGCTCCTGTGGCAACGTTAGGCCCATGTATCGAGCAAGACGCTGCTTTCCCGGGAAAGACAAACGTGGAGTTCGCCAGCGTACAGGATCGTTCGACCTTGTACTTGCGCGTATGGGAGCGTGGCGTCGGAGAGACTCTGGCATGCGGAACAGGAGCCTGTGCGGCAGTTGTAGCAGCATTCCTCAAAGGGTACTGCGACCCTCAGGTTACCGTATACTTACCCGGGGGAGCTTTACAGATCGCGATAGACCCCGCGACACTTCAGGTGATGATGACCGGACCTGCGCGGTCCGTTTTTGAAGGTAGTATCCTTATTTAGGGGATCGATGAGAAAGGAACATCATGTCACATTTTGCCGCCCAACGCCTTGAGAATCTCCCGCCTTACCTGTTCGCGGAGATCGATCGAAAAAAAGCAGAATTGGAAGCACAGGGTCACGATGTGATCTCGCTGGGTATCGGTGACCCAGATAAGCCGACCCCAGAGCATATCGTTGATGCGATGGCAAAGGCAATCCGCAACCCCAAGAACCATCACTATCCTTCTTATGCGGGCTCACCTGCCTACCGGAAGGCTTGTGCGCAGTTCCTGAAGAACCGTTTCGGCGTTGAGGTTGACCCGGCAACTCAGGTGCTAGCCATGATCGGCTCAAAGGAGGGCATTGCGCACTTGTTTCCGGCATTTGTCGACCCAGGAGCCTACACGCTTATTCCGGGCGTTGGTTATCCGGTATACTCCGGCGGCGCGATCCTTAACGATTCGCTTTCGCACTGGATGCCTATGACCGAGGAGAACGGTTTTCTGGCCGACTTCGAGTCAACGCCAGAAGATATCGTGGCTAAGGCGCAGATGATGATCATCAGCTATCCCAATAACCCGACGGGAGTAGCGGCTGATCCGGAGTACTTCGATCGCGCGATCGCTTATGCCAAGGCGCATAACTTGCTGCTGATACATGATAACGCCTACTGCGACGTTGCCTATGACGGATTCAGGCCTACGAGCATCCTGGAGCGCCCGGGTGCGATGGACTGCTGCCTGGAGTTCTTCAGCACGTCGAAGTCCTACAATATGACAGGTTGGCGCTGTGCGTTTGTGGCGGGTAATCCTGAGGCTATCAAGACCTTTGGCGTTGTGAAGTCCAACATCGACTCAGGTATATTTACCGCAGTCCAGGATGCAGCAATCGAAGCCTTCACTGGCCCGCAAGACGAGATCGCAAATATGGTAGCGCTGTATCAGCACCGCCGTGATCTGGTCATGAGCACCCTTGACAAGATGGGTATCGAGTATGCCTATACCAAGGGCACGATATTCATGTGGGCAAAAGTTCCGGCAGGCTACACTTCGGCTGAATATGCAGAGAAGGTACTCATGGAGGCTCATGTTATTGTGGCTGCTGGTACGGCCTACGGTCCCGATGGGGAGGGTTGGTTCCGGATGTCGCTTGCTTGTGAGGATGATCGTCTCGTTGAGGCCCTCGACCGGATGAGCAAACTAAGCTAAATCTCCGCCTGGACGGTGTCTAAGCGAAGATTTATTGCCAAAAGGGAGACCTACTCTGGGTAGTTATGAAGTAAAAAACGAGCGACTGCAAGCGTTGTTGATCGGTATTGATACGGGCGCGAAAAACCTGTGGTCAGCTGAGGATTCGCTCGATGAATTAGCGCGGCTGGCTGAGACTGCAGACCTTAAAGTGGTCGGCCGCCTCAGCCAGAAGCTCTCTGCCCCGCAAAACGTCACCTACCTGGGCAGCGGGAAACTCGAAGAATCAAAGCGTCTCAGCCAAGAGCTCGGCGCCGATGTGGTTTTATTCGACGATGAACTCAGTCCGCGCCAGGAATCGACCTTGGCTCGCGAGTTCGGAGATCGCCTTATGGTCGTTGATCGCACAGCTCTTATTTTGAGCATTTTCGCTGATCATGCAACGTCACGTGAAGGTAAACTACAGGTAGAGCTTGCCCAGCTGGAGTACGAATTACCTCGTTTGCGCGGCAAGTGGTCACATCTGACAAAAGAAAAACTTGGGGGCGGAACTGGCGCGCGTTTTGGGTCGGGAGAATCGCAGCTGGAAAGCGACCGGAGAATGATCCGCAAGCGTATTGCTATCCTGAAGAAGAAGATCGGGGCCGTTGAGCGCGAGCGCCTGACACAGCGAAGCAGAAGGCAAGCTTCGCGTATCTTTCGGATCGTGTTGGTCGGATATACTAATGCCGGGAAATCGACGCTTCTCAACCGTTTAAGCTCGGCAGAGGTGTTGGCCTATGACAAGCTGTTTGCCACGCTTGATGCAACGACACGCCGCATCGGTTTTGAAGGCGGGCGCCAGGCCACCTTGACCGACACGGTCGGATTTATCAACAAGCTTCCACATACCCTGGTTGCCTCGTTTAAGTCGACGCTTGATGAGGTTCGCGAGGCCGATCTTCTGCTCCATGTTGTCGATGCGGCCTCGCCGGTGTCGCGAGCGCAAATCGCCTCAGTGCAGGAAGTGCTTCTTGAGCTCGGTGCAGAAAAGAAACCTCAGTTGCTGGTGTTTAATAAGAGCGATGAGCTTGACCGGGATGGGCGCACGGCCCTGCTGTCACGCTGGCAGGGGAGCGTGGCAGTTTCTGCGTTGACAGGCGGTGGCATCAATGAGCTACGCCGCCGCTTGGAAGTATTAAGCTCTTAGCGGAATATCCGCAGAACGCCAATGACCTCGCCGGCAAGTTCGACAGCGCGCGAGTAGATGGGCTCATATCCCTCGTTTGCTGGTTGCAGGCGGATACGGTCCTGTTCCAGATAATAATATTTCACGGTAGCTTCATCATCGATGATTGCAACGACCATGTCTCCTGGTTGGGCGGTTTTCTGCGCGCGCACGATCACCAGATCCCCATCAAGAACACCGGCATCGATCATCGAATCTCCATGAACACGCAACAGGAAACTCCCGTCAGCTCCTCCTTTGATCAGAGAAGCAGGGAGGGGGAGCGTCTCTTCGCGGTTTTCTTCGGCCAGGATAGGCGTGCCAGCAGCCACGCGCCCGATCAGGGGCAGATCAATGATCTCACCACGATCGTAAGACGTATCCGAAGGTGACGCTTCCTCACGCAGGAGAGAGAAGACCCGTGACTTGCCGTTGTCGCGTTGAAGGAAGCCCTTCTCGATCAGTTTGTTGATGTGGGTCTGGATCGTACCGGTCGAGCTGAGGCCAACGCCCTTGCCAATCTCGCGCACGCTGGGGAATATGCCCTCTTTTTGGTAATAGCTCACGATGAAATCATAGATCATCTTTTGTTTGGGAGTGAGGTCAGTATAGTCAACTGTCATGATAGAACTCCTTAGGATTCGGGTTGCTGATACCAGTATAAAACATCTGTCCGAAAAAAACAAACAAATGTACGAAATAACACTTGACAGCGAACGTTTGTACGCGATATTATAAATACGAACACATGTACGGTTGTCTTGTCAGCCCTGGCACTCATACTGGTAGCATACCAGCCAACGAGAAAAGGAGTTACCCATGTCACGCATTATCGCCGGAGTAGCCGATACCTTCTACGAGCGTCCTCTCTATGCTTTCTCAGGCATTATAGCTTGTGCAGTAGTGATAGCGCTTCTACTTATGCCCCTCTGATCTGGAACGAACACGCTGAGATAATTAGATGCTGACAAATTCCAGTAAATTTCTGGTTGACTTGATAATTCATACCATTTATAGTAGGTTACATCGTTAGAACCACTATATATTGGGGGCTGTATGAATTGTCCAGCCTGTGGATTCGCTGAGAGCAAAGTTATCGATTCGCGAACCTCGGATTCTCAAGATGCTATCAGAAGGCGGCGTGAATGCCTTGAATGCGGCACACGATTCACTACCTACGAACGAATAGAAGAGCGCCCTCTTTTAGTAGTAAAACGCGACGGCTCTTCTGAGGCATTCGACTACAATAAACTGCGTCGCGGCATCATGACTGCCGTGGTCAAACGCCCGATCGGCGCTGACGCAATCGACGCGCTCATCAATGACATTGTTACCAATCTTCAAAACTCCATGAAGTATGAGGTGAGCTCGAATGTGCTGGGTGACATGGTGCTCAGACGCCTGAAAGAACTTGACGGGGTTGCCTATATCCGTTTCGCCTCAGTCTATAAGGATTTTCAGAACCTTGATGAGTTTACGCGCGAACTGGGGGAACTCTAAATGAGCAACGGGCGTGATCTTGACGTTTCGGCGCACACCAGCGAACCTTTAGTGCTTCAGGTACGTCGATGCTGCACCAACGCCCAGGTCCCCGTTTTCGCCCATACCGGTGATGCCGGCCTGGATCTTTGTGCGGCTGAGGCTTGTGTCCTGCAACCTTTCGAACGCAAGCTTATCCCCACCGGTATCCAGGTTGCCCTGCCGGCTGGCTATGCTGGTTTTGTTATGCCGCGTAGTGGCAATGCGCTTAAACTTGGCTTATCTTTTCCCAACACACCAGGGCTGATCGATAGTGGGTATCGTGGTGAACTCCAGGTGATCGCTATCAATCTTGACCCTGATACACCGCTTGCTTTCGAAGTCGGAGACCGTATCGCTCAGTTGGTCATACTTCCCGTACCCGCTCTCACGGTTTGTGAGGTTGACGATCTTGACACGACCGAGCGGGGGGGATCCGGGTTCGGCAGTACGGGAGTAAAGTAAAACCTTCCTCACTTCCACTTTCTATGTGACGCCCTGCGGTATCTCCAGTGGGGCGTCAAGTGTGTTTGCTATACTGAGAACAGCTAAAAGGAGTATTGAGCATGTTCAAAAAGCCAAAATCACTACGATTACGACTTCACCCTGATCCGATCTTGAAGCAACAGAGCACCGAGGTGACACCTGAGGAGCTGAAGGAGATGCGTGATCTAGTGATGGATATGGGACGTACCATGTATGAGAACGAGGGCTGTGGGCTGGCGGCGATCCAGGTCGGCGTCCCAAAACGCCTGTTAGTCTATGATGTCAGTGAAGAGCAGGATGATTTGTGCGCGCTGATCAATCCTCGTGTCGTTTCACGTTCCAAGAAATGCGAAACCGCCGATGAGGGTTGCCTGTCATTTCCTGACCTGTACGAGCCGATCGAACGCGCGACCAGCGTGCGGGTAGAGGGGCTTGACGCCAAGGGCAAGCCGGTCAGCATAGACGCTGAGGACTTTCTTGCCCGGGTACTCCAGCATGAGATCGATCACCTTGAGGGTCTGACGATGCTCAACCGAATGGATGATGAGCTGCGCCAGAAAGCGCTCCGCGAGTACTTTGGTCTGGAGTCAGGCGAGCAAAGCAAGGCGTCTGCCCATTCAGGACCTGAGCTCTGATCCGGGAAACCAGGGGACAGAGGATCCAGGATATGCGTTATGCCTTCTTTGGAACGCCACCGTTTTCGGCTCAATTACTGCAACTTCTGCTTGACGCTGGATTGCGCCCTGAGTTTGTAGTGACACAGCCCGACGCTGCGTCCCGTCGTGGCCACGAGCTCTGGCCCTCGGCGGTAGCTGAAGTTGCGACACAGGCGGGACTGCCTCTGGAAAAGCCGGATAGCTTCCGTGACCCAACGGGTAAACTCAGTTTCGAAACGCGGTTGCTCGTAGAGACACAAAATTTGGATTGTGTGATATTAGCGGCATATGGCAAGATCATCCCTTCATTTCTGTTAAGCGCACCCCGCCAGGGCTGGATCAATCTGCACACCTCGCTGCTCCCACGCTGGCGCGGCGCGGCGCCTATTCAGCGCGCGATCCTGACGGGCGATGAGGCAACGGGCGTAAGCGTCATGCGCATGGCTGATGGCCTGGATGTCGGCCCCTACTGCGCGCAGGCGCAGGTTCACATTGGCGACAAAGATCTAGCTCAGTTAGAAGATGTTCTGGCGACAAAGGGGGCTGAGTTGCTCCTTGCAGAGCTCCCAAAGATCATTGACGGCACAGCCACCTGGCAGAAGCAGGATGAGGCGCTCGCCACCTATGCCACGAAGATCGGCAAGCATGAACTCGATCTCTCAGCAGAGCTTTCCGCAGAGGATAACGCCCGGCACGTGCGCGCGTCTTCGGACAGCGCTCACGCGTGTCTGACGCTTGTCTGCGGCAACAGAGATATCTCGGTGCGAGCCTTGCACGCGAAGCTCTGGCCTCTTGCGGTCCAACAAGCGCACCGGACACCCGGCACGGCCATTGTTAAAAATGACCGCCTGGTGCTCATCTGTGCCTCTGCCAGCGCTTGCTGTGTCATCACACGCCTGCAGCCTGCGGGCAAGCGACCCCAGGATAGCGCCGATTTTTTGCATGGCCTGCATCTCAACGCGGAAGAGTCGCTCTTATGGCGGTAAGCGAAGCGCGCCTGGTCGCGCGTGAAACCTTGACGCGTGTTCGCGAGCGGGACGCGTTCGCGCACGAATCGCTCAATCGAGTGCTCTCACGCCATCATGGTATCAGTGACCGCGACAGCGCCCTGGCCACGCGGCTCGCCTACGGGGCGATCGCCTGCTATGGAACACTGGAAGAGGTGGTCGATCGCCGCCTGCGCAATCCCAAAAAGACTGATCCGGTACTGCGCGATGCGCTCTTGCTCTCCACTTATGAACTCCTCTTCACTGAAACACCCGTCTATGCCGTGGTGAGCGAGGGAGTTGCCTTGGCCAAGGAGCTCAAGGCACGCTATGCGTCACCGACCAATGCGATCCTGCGTCGTATTGGGCGCGAGCGGGAACTATTCCCCTGGGGTGACCCCAAAGCCGACGTCGACGCGCATGCACGCCTCAGAGGGCATCCAGCATGGATGGCGGCCTTGCTGCGTGAACACTTCGGCTATGAGCAGGCAGACCTTATTATGCAAGCTGACAATGAGGTAGCGCCGCTGTATCTGGCGGTCATGGATCCGGTTTTCTCGGTTTCGGATGCCGTGGGGGTACTGAATCGTGTAGGCGCTGAGCCACAGATATTAGAATTGCCGGGTTCTGTACTCATCGGACAACCGGCGAAGATACACGAGCTGACCGACCTTGGCACACGCCGCCTGCTGGTCATGGACTATTGTGCCCAGCTCGCCGTTTACCTGGCGGGTCTGCGCCCAGGGCAGTGTTATCTCGAGATCGGGGCGGGACGGGGGAGCAAGACTCTCCTCGCGGCAAGCCGTGCCCGCATGCAGGGCGCCCCTGCCCAGGTCATCGCGATAGACCTGTATCCGTTCAAGACAGAAATCATCACGCGTGATGCGCTTAGCTTGGGCTACGATGAGGTCACCGCATTGTCGGCTGACGGTACTTGTCCGCTCATCCCCGTTCTGCAGGATGCAGGATTGCCGACTCAGGCGGATGTGGTTTTCCTTGACGCTCCTTGCTCTGGCCTGGGAACCTTGCGCAGACGTCCTGACAGGCGGTGGCGCTCCGACCCTACTGATGTTGACACCCTGGCGCAAAAAAACTTCCTGCTCTTGTCTCAAGCCGCTGAATTGCTCAGTAAACGTGGCACACTCATCTATTCAACGTGTACAATGACAGCAGAGGAGAACTTCGAGGTGATCGAAAAGTTCCTGCATGCGGAAGCAGGCCGGGACTTCTCCTTGGTGCCATTCAGGCCTGAGGAGTTGCCTCGCTCACTGCGCTCCTTTATTGATAAAGAGGGCTGCTTTCAATCATATCCGCAGCCTAGTGGACCAGATGGCCATTTCATCGCACGACTGAAACGCTTCTGAAGAGTTTCAGTCACAACGGGAAAGGATCGAAGATGAACAGCACACGCGTAAACGAGATACTGACCGTTACCGAGCAGGCTGCGTTTGCAGCCGGAGAGTGGATCGGCAAAGGCGACAAGATGGCCGCTGATGGCGCCGCGACCGAGGCGATGCGTGCCGAATTGGGTAAGCTCCCGATCTCTGGGCGCGTGGTTATTGGGGAGGGTGAACGTGACGAGGCGCCGATGCTCTTCATTGGCGAGGAACTCGGCTTGGGTGGTGATGAGATCGATATCGCTGTCGATCCGCTGGAAGGCACTAACATGTGCGCCTATGCCCAACCTAACAGCATCTGCGTGATGGCTATTGCTCCTCGCGGAGCACTACTCTATGCGCCCGATACCTACATGTGGAAAGTCGCGACAGGGCCTGCGGCCAAGGATGCCATCGCGATAGACGCCAGCCCAGAAGAGAATTGCCACAACGTGGCGGCAGCCTTGGGAAAGCCGGTCAGTGAGCTGACGGTCTGCCTTCTGGCGCGTGAGCGCAACGATGAGATCATCGCTGGCGTGCGGGCAGCAGGCGCTCGCGTGCGGCTCATCGGTGATGGCGATGTTTTTGGCGTGATCCAGACAGCCATCGAAGATTCAGGCATCGATCTGTACCTGGGCAGTGGCGCCGCGCCGGAGGGCGTTCTGGCTGCGACCGCCATGCGTTGCATTGGTGGTGGATTTGAAGGGCGCTTCTTCTTCCGCAACGACAGTGAGCGTGAGCGGGCGCTCAAGACCTCAGGTGTCGACATCGACGCTCCCTTGACCCTGGACATGTTGGTCCGAAGTGACGAGGCTGCTTTTATTGCAACCGGTGTGACCGATGGCGAGTTGCTCAAAGGCGTACGGGGCCACAGCCGTGCTCATTCTTTGATCATGGACAATCGGGATCATTCGGTACGTTTCATCGAATCAGTGTATCGCCATGCAGGTGAGGGGCAGTTTGAGCTCTGAGCCGACTCAGGAACAACCCGTTTCAAATTCCGACGCGGGTTTTGATGAGCGAGCAAAACTCCCGGCGCTGAAGCGTGTGCGCGAACCACGTCAAGCGCTTATTGATCCGGGATTTATCCGCCTGGTCATTATCTGTGCGGTTGGAGTCCTGCTGGTTGCAGCTTCATTGAGCCTTTATGCCCTAACGGGCCTGAGCACGAAGACTCCTGCGTTGGTCGGACTTCAGGAGAACGCTGCCCGGGAGAATGTACGGAAACATCGGCTTAAACTTGCGATAGGGCAACGCCTGTATTCAAGTGAACCAAAAGGCACGATCCTGAGCCAGAACCCCCGGGCGGGGAGCAGGATACAAACGGGGAGCGCGGTCGTCGTGTCAGTTTCCGGCGGGACGGAGCAAGTGGTAGTCCCTGATCTCTATGGCTTGTCGAAGGACGAAGCAGTCACGCGACTTGAGGACCTGGGCTTATTAGTGAGTGATATCAGCGAGGCCTCGCAAATGAGAGCGGGGACGGTTATCTCGACCTCTCCAGGCGGAGGCACTCGTCTGCGCATTGGGGATACCGTAGTATTGCATGTCGCCAGTGCGACAGAGGTCATCACGCTGGTCGACTATGACCTGAAGGGCCAGACGGTCGTCATCGCGCCCCAATATTGTGGAGGCCTTCCTGATAACGATGTCACCTATAACGTAGCACAACGCTTGTCAGCGCTTGTGCAAGCTGCCGGTGGCAAAGCGGTCATCACACGCGCGTCAACAGAAACGACCTTGACAGCCCAAGAGTCTGCTAAGCGCGCGAGCCAGGCCCACCCGACCGCATCAGTAACCATTACGGTGAACGGCTCCAGCAGCGCCGTTCTTGCCGTATCAGCGCAACAGCAAGTGGGCTCACTTGGGAAGGCACTCTTCGAAGAGCTGAAATGGGTATCCTCGACAACGATATTTTTGAATACGACCGTGAGCAGCGCCGCGCCACAGCCCCGGAGCGCCTCGGTATCCCTGGGAAGGACAGACTCAAAAGCCAATCTGGCACTTTTTACTGATGACCTGTTCTGCGATAACGTGGCCCGTGCGTTGTATATGGGGTTGGGTAAAACCCTCGCAAAATAGTTACGGCACCCTGTCGCTGAGCTAGCGCCTCTTCCTATCCTCAAGTGCATCGACGGTAGAAGTGTGCTGGGTGTAGATTTGTTATACTGTGTAAGCACGTCGGGGTGTAGCGCAGCTTGGTAGCGCATCTGCTTTGGGAGCAGAGGGTCGCAGGTTCAAATCCTGTCACCCCGACCATTTTGGCGGCACTGAGCCGCCGTGACGAAACCCTCAAGTAGGCAACTACGAATCGGCTTTCGTCACGACGCCTCAGCACTCGCCAAAACCAAGTTGATAGTCTTGGCATAATTTATCGGTGGGAGACGAGGAGCTATCATGTCAACAAAAAATCCTGATTACACGTTGTATTACTGGCCGGTCCCGTTTCGAGGGCAGTTTTTGCGCGCCCTGCTCAGCTTTGCGGGCGCAAACTGGGAAGAAGGCGATCCTGGCCAGGGGGCGCAGATGATGAACGCTGCTCCGGATGAGCAACCGGTTCCTTTTATGGGCTTACCTTTGCTGATTGATCACAAGAACGACTTCGCGCTCTCGCAGATGCCGGCGATTGCTTACTATCTGGGTGAGGAGTTTGGCCTTCTGCCTGACACCTCAGAAGGGCGTGCCCTGTGCCTGAAAGTCGCCAATGACGCCAATGATGTCATCGATGAGATCACGCTTCAGGGTGGCATGCTGATGTGGACCGATGAAAGCTGGCAGGCGTGGCTCCCAAATCTCTGTCGCTGGATGGACATGTGGGAGACCCTGGGCAAGCGCCATGGCCTGACAGAAGAGAGCGGCTACCTGCTTGGTACGCCCGGGCCGACCATCGCCGATATTGTTACGGCGACCTTGTGGGTGACAATGTGCGAGCGATTCCCGAAGATCGGTAAGATGCTGAAGGAGAATGCGCCTTGCACGACAGCGCTTGCGCACCGGATGTGGGCGATGCCTGCTCTGGCGAAGTTTGCTCAGGATGCAGACGAGCGCTACGGCGAATCCTATTGTGGCGGCCAGATCGAAGCATCACTGCGTGAGGTGGTCGGCGGCGAGTAAGCGCTGGGCGCGTTGTGTAACACGGCAGGTCGCATACTACCTTGTTTCGCTTCTTATTGCTTGCTATTATGGATGAACGCGCATGCGTCCTCGGAACGCGTGCGAGATGCGGGTGTAGTTCAATTGGTAGAGCATCAGCCTTCCAAGCTGATTGTTGCGGGTTCGAGTCCCGTCGCCCGCTCCATTTTGGCTGCGCCCATAGCTCAGCAGGATAGAGCGCGAGACTTCTAATCTTGAGGCCGGGGGTTCGACTCCCTCTGGGCGCACCAGCCTCATATAAAATTGTACGGAGTCGAACCTACTCTCCATGCTCCCAGCGGTCTAGCCACCAACGCACTGAACGCTCCAGTTCTTTTACGAAATCTACAGCGTACTTCTGAAGGTATTCGTTTTGTGGATAATCGGCGATTTCAGGCTTAAAACCATGGGGAGCAAAGGTCGCTCCAAGAAGGCTGGCCTTACGTGCCAGCTCTTCATCGGTAAGTCGATGATAACGATTCTTCTGCAACACATACGTGGTCTCGCGTGGGCGAGGGGAGACTTCGACCTTTGGGCGACCAAAAATCACGAGCGCAGCAGGCATCGCATAGCGAGGTAAGTTGAACAGGCGCGCATGTTCTTCGCCCTTTTCCAGAACATCTCCAACATAACAGCTTCCGATTCCCATTGACTCAGCAGCGATAACGGCGTTCTGCGCCGCAATGAATGCATCAGCAAAACAGAAAAGAAGGTTTCCTATACCAGGGTCATGCCAGTCGGCGTCCAGATCCTCAACATGACTGTGATGATACAGGTCGACCCACTTCTGGTAGTCGGCGACAAAGAGCAGAACATAGGGAGCTTTTGCGATCATCGGCTGATTGTCACAGGTATGGGCCAAGCGGTCCTTGATCGCCTGATCATCGATCTCGATTAGTGAATACGCCATGAGGTTACAGGCGGTCGGCGCACGAAACGCTGCGTTTACTATAGTGTCCTTTTCCGCCTGGGTAAGTGGTTCCTGAAGGAAACTGCGCGTCGAAGCGCGCTGGTTTATGACCTCCAGGGTTGGATTGTTGATCTCACTCATAGTAATCAGCTAGTTATTGGTCGGGATATTACCGAACAGTGGCTGGAGGAGCGTGTCATTGTTGATCTTCCATATCGACGCCCCGTTATGGTCCTTGGCGATAACAAGGTTGACCGTGACCGTTGAGATCGTTTTGTTCGCGGTATTGCGAAAGGTCTTGATCATGAGGTTGATTGTCGCATCTGCACGTTCATCCGCTGTCATGTTCTTGAAGTTAGGGTCAGCCGCGAGCTGTTGTGAAAGTTCGTTCTGAAACGCCGTGTCGGCTGACATCTTCTCCATGTCAACACCTAAGAACTGCACTTCGACCGTTGCGTTTTTTGCCGAAACGTCTTCTGAATCCGAGGTGATTTTATAGCTGCCAGCAGCCCCAAGTGCTTTGAGGAATGCTGTGGCGGTATCTTCGCTGATGCCCGTATTACCGAGGAGTTTTTTGGGGTCTTTTGCCCCTGTCAGCTTGGTTTGATTGGCATCTGTCCAATAGGACGCAAACTTGGTGAAATCGCCCGCCTGATACGCTCCCATCGCTGCAGATACCGTGTCTTTTGCACTTGTCATCGGCGCTTTTGTTCCACATCCGGCCATGAGGATAGTAGTAAGAATCAGGCAGATGGTCAATATAACAGCATGTTTTTTCATAAGCTCCTCCTTATGTTGTAACAAACATTGCAAACAGCTTCACTATACCTGAATCGGAAGTGAGAGTAAAAGCCTCCTCTCCAGCTCCACAAGTCGAAAGCAGACTCTTGTAATCGACTAGTTTTGATCTTAATGAAGACCGCTCGCCCTATTGCTACTGGTTTACCCGCCGCGCTGTAGTAAACTCGCAACGGCGGCTTGTGTAAGACGCACAGACAAGTAGATACCGGAGGTTTGGCAGTGAAGGTCTATATCGTTTTTTCGCATCCGAATCATAATGGAATGGGTTATGCAGCCCTTCAATCAGCAAAAAAGGGTTTTGAGGATGCGGGGCACGAGGTTCGGGTCACTGACCTTTATCAGGAGAAAAACTTCAATCCAATTCTGTGCTATGACGACCCCTGTACGCTCTGTGAGATGCAAAATGACCTGATGACAAAGCCGTATCGAGACAATATCACCTGGGCCGATAAACTTGTCTTCATCTATCCGATCTGGTGGGGGAGCGGTCCCGCGATTTTTAAGGGCTTCATCGATGTGGTTTTTGCCTCCGGCTTTGCCTATAACTTCAAAGGCATCTGGCCTCACGGGCACCTGGGAGAGAAGACCGCCTGGGTCATCGTCACCCATGACACACCGTGGATCGTCGCGCGCTTTGTTCAGCGCGATTACGGACGCATCATGCGGGGCCAAATACTGAGAACGATGTTCGGCATCAAAGGCGCCAAGCTCACGACGTTGCCGTTCCTGAAGCGCAGTACGCTGGAACAGCGTAAGAAGATGCTTGCGAAAGTATATCGCATCGCACATAAAGCCTAGCTGAAAATTTCTGGATTGCCGTGCTCGGCCTCTGGTCTCTCTCGCAATGACAAGGGGCATTTTATCTCGCGGACTTCTGTGATATGATTGATAGCCGCTTGACTGGACATGGTGGGTGTAGCTCAGCTGGTTAGAGTGCCTGACTGTGGCTCAGGAGGTCGAGGGTTCGAATCCCTTTACCCACCCCAAATCTTCGTTTGGGCGGCGATAAAGCGGTTTCCCGCAATGCTCACGGGCTATACAGCCCGTTTCGTATCACGGCGCGCCACTTTCTCACTCGCCAAAACGAAGATTAAACCTGGCAAGCGACCAATGCGGCGGAAGCCGTAAATACACATGTGGACTGATCGACGTTCTCAGGTGCCCTTAAAGGGGAGAAATGTTGGGAAGACGTTCGCAGAGGAGACAACCGAAAGGAAGGTGGCCAGTCGTATGGCTCAGAAGATCACTATGAAAAACCTGCTTGAGGCAGGCGTCCACTTTGGGCATCAGACCCGTCGTTGGAACCCCAAAATGAAACCCTATATCTTCACGCAGCGCGGGGATATCTATATTCTCGACCTGCAGAAGACAATGCAGTGTCTGCAAAAGGGTTATCGCTATGCGTTTAGCGTGGGCCAGCGCGGCGGAGAGGTTCTCTTCGTCGGAACGAAGAAGCAGGCCCAGGAGTCACTTGAAGAGGCAGCGAAAAAGTGCGGCATGCCCTATGTGACACAACGTTGGCTCGGCGGGATGCTCACGAACTTCCAAACGATCCGCAGCCGTGTGACCGAAATGGAAAAGCTTGAAAAGATGAATGAGGACGGCTCGATGGCACAGCTGCCCAAAAAGGAGCAGATACTGAAGAATAAGGAACTCGAGAAGCTGCACAGGAATCTCGATGGTATCCGTAATATGAAAAGCTTGCCTGCCGCAGTGTTCCTGGTCGATTCGACACGTGAGTACATTGCGGTGGCTGAGGCACGTCGCCTCAATATCCCGATCATCGCTCTTATCGATACAAACGCTGATCCTGATGAAGTCGATTTCCCGATCCCGGCTAATGATGACGCGATCCGCTCTATCGCATTGATCGCCAATGTTATTTCAGCGGCCATCCTGGAAGGCAACGGCGGCGCTTCGGTGCAGTCCGCGCAACCTGAACAAACAGAGCCGGCTGAAACTCCTGCCCCGGCAGCAGTTAGCGCCCCCGTGGCCAGTGAAGCTTCCGCAGCCCCTGTCACAGAAGGCGCTGCTCCTGCAGCCGCAGAACCAGCAGCTGAGGCGGACCCTGAAGCCGTTGAGATTCCTGCGGAACCTGCGCTCGTAGCTGCCGAAGAAGAACCTATCCCTGAGACAGAAGAACCTGTCGTAGAATCTGTCCCCGAGACCCCAGCAGAGGAGGAATAATGGCAGAGATCACAGCAAAACTTGTCAAAGAGCTCCGTGAGATCACCGGAGCAGGCATGATGGATTGTAAAAAGGCCCTGACGGAGACAGAAGGCGACGTAGAAAGCGCCATCGACAACCTCCGCACGCGTGGCTTGGCCGCTATCAGCAAGAAATCCGGGCGCGCCACCAACGAGGGCGCCATCGCGGTTGCGCTCGCAGATGACAGCAAAACTGTTGCGTTGCTCGAGCTTAACTGTGAGACCGACTTCGTGGCGACCAATGCCACATTCACCGGCTTCGCACAACAGTTGGCTGATATGGTGTTAGCCAATGACCCGGCCGATATCGACGCTTTGAAGGCCTTGACGGTCCCTGACAGTGGCATCAGCGTTGAACACCTCTTTGCTGACATGGTAAACAAGCTCGGCGAAAATATGCCTGTAGCGCGCTTTACGCGCATGGCCATCGATGGCACGGGCGCATTTGCCTACTACGTTCATGGGGGCGCGAAGATCGCAGTCGTCGTAGCATTCGGGCTTAGCAAGCAGGAAACGGCGAATAGCGATGTCTTCAAGATGTACGGCAAGGATATCGCCATGCAGGTCTGCGCAGCTGACCCGATCGCGCTCGATCGAGATTCATTCGATCCTGCGGTCGTCGATCATGAGTTGAGTATCTACAAAGCCCAGGCCGCTGAGTCCGGAAAGCCTGAGAACATTCAGGAGAAAATGGCCGAGGGCCGACTGAATAAGTTCTATAAGGAGCAAGCGCTCGTAGAGCAAGCGTTTGTCAAGGACATGGACATCAGCGTCAAGGACTACACACAGCGCATCGGCAAAGAGCTCGACGACACGATCACGATCAAATCGTTCACACGCTACAACCTCGGGGAGACGGCGGCCTCTGCCGAAGAGGAGTAACCGTTGCCTGACACCACTGTGTAAGTTATGAGAGCCGGTCCGAGGGGCCGGCTCTTTTCTGCTATGCTAGTTTCAAGAGTTCCGATCACAGGATAAAGGTGATGTTTCGTTGGTAGAGGAACAGGGTTTCAAGCGCGTTTTACTCAAATTATCGGGCGAAGCGCTCATGGGGCGCGAAGGCTATGGCATCGACCCTTTGGTCGTCAAATCATTGTCGCGCCAGATAACAGACGTCGTTCGTGCGGGGCATGAGATCTGTATCGTCGTCGGCGGCGGCAACATTTTTCGTGGCCTCGCCGCTTCAGCAGAAGGCATGGACCGCGCTACCGGTGATTACATGGGCATGCTCGCCACGGTCTTAAATGCGCTTGCTCTCCAGGATGGGCTTGAGCGAGAAGGAAGTTTCACCCGCGTCATGTCAGCGATAACGATGCAGCAGATCGCTGAACCCTATATCCGGCGCCGCGCAATACGGCACATGGAAAAGGGCCGCGTGGTCATCTTCGCTGCGGGCACAGGTAACCCCTTCTTCACCACGGACACCACAGCTGCGCTTCGAGCGCTTGAGATCGATGCCGAGTGCGTGATGAAAGCCACCCGAGTGGATGGCGTTTATGACAAGGATCCTCACAAGTTCGACGATGCGGTCAAGTTTGATCATCTAACCTATCTTGAGGTCTTAAGCAAAGGCCTGAAAGTAATGGACTCGACGGCGATCTCGCTGTGTATGGACAACAAGCTGCCGATCGTCGTATTCAATATGGAGACTGAGGGCAACATCGCCCGTGCGGTGACCGGCGAGCCGGTCGGGACCCGAGTGGAGGCATAAGCTATGGCTATTACTATTGATGAGATCATTGAGCGGACCGAGGGGCACATGAAGCGCACTGAGCAGGTCCTCGAAGAGCAATTTGCCGGGGTGCGCACGGGTCGCGCCACGACTTCCTTGTTCGAGAAGATAGTGGTGGAGGCCTATGGTTCCGAAATGCCTCTGAGCCAGATGGCTAATATCAAAGCAACAGACGCGCAGACCGTCGTCATCGAACCCTGGGACAAGAGCGTGATGTCGCATATCGATAAGGCTATCCAGGCTTCTGACCTCGGTCTGACTCCCTCTAATGACGGGACCGTGTTACGGGTATCCTTTCCGGCTCTGACCGAGGAGCGCCGCAAGGAGCTCGCAAAGTTGTGCCGGGGCTATGCCGAGGACGGCAGGATCGCCGTACGCAATGTACGCCAGAAAGCTAACCGTGCGCTGGAGGACATGAAAGGCGAAGAAGGCGTTTCTGAGGATGATATCCACCGATCCTCTGAGCAAGTCCAGAAGTTGACCGACGGCGCCATTGATGAGATCGCAAAGCTTCTTGAGAAAAAAGAAGCTGAGATCATGGCCATCTAGGCCTTGCTAATCAGTCAGGCGTTTCTTTTGAATAAGGCAGGACTCGAAGAATACTTCTCTTCACCACGCGCACATGAGCTTTTGTCTGAGCTGTCTATGATACGCGAGGACGTGCCGCGCCATATCGCTATCATTATGGATGGGAACGGGCGTTGGGCAAAACGCCAGGGAAAACCACGCCTGGCGGGACACAAAGCTGGAGTGGCCGCAGTCCGCGAGGCGATCGGCGCCTGCGTCGAGCTCGAGGTAGACTACCTGACGATCTATTCATTTTCCAGTGAGAACTGGTCGCGTCCTCGCGACGAGGTCCGCGGGATTATGTCGCTGTTCGTGGAAGTACTTGCCAAAGAGGTGCGCGAGCTCAATGAGCAAAACGTGCGCGTACAGATCATCGGTGATATGAGCGCCGTACCCGTAAAGACGCGGCGCGCGTTCAATGACTGCTGCGCGTCAACAGCGCAAAATACCGGGCTGACGTTGGTGGTGGCGCTGAACTACGGTGGCCGTGGTGACATTGTGGCGGCGGTGCGCCGTTGCATGGAAGACAGCGTTTCTGGCAATATGAAACCCGCATCGCTTAACCAGGAAGCTTTCGCTGCACGTCTTTCGACGGCGGGCATTCCGGATCCAGACTTGCTGATTCGCACGAGCGGAGAGCAACGCCTCTCGAACTTTCTGCTTTGGGAAGCCGCCTACGCTGAGCTCTATTTCACCGATGAACTGTGGCCAGATTTCTCGCGTGAAAGCCTGCTGCAGGCTTTGGTCGAGTATCAGGGGCGCAGCAGGCGCTATGGAGGGGTCTGATCATATATGGCTTATGAGATCAAGGAAGAAGCGCCTGCCGGCATCAAAAAAGATGGATTGATGACCCGGGTGATCACGTCGGCGGTGTTCGCACTGGTCTGGTTGGTCGGCGTCTGCGTACCAACGCGGTTCTTCGTCTTGCCTGTCCTTTGTGCGATCGTGGCAGGTATCGGCGTGTTTGAGTATATGCAATTGACAAAAGATCAAAGCCCGGCCTGGGTAGGCGCTGTATCGGGCGTGTTATACCTGGTGCTCCCTTTGGCATGTCTGTTGCTGCTGCGCACCATGAGCGGAATCGGGCTAGGCCTGGCTGTCACGCTCACTCTCTCGGTTTGGGGAGCCGATACAGCCGCCTATATCTTCGGATCGTTGTTTGGCCGACATAAGCTTGTCCCAAAGATCTCACCGAAGAAATCCTGGGAAGGCGCAATTTCAGGCGTGGTCCTCTCGATGATCTTGTGGACGGTGGTTCCGCGATTTTTCTTCTCCGGCGGCTTGGGTTGGATCCTCGGCCCGGTGCTCGGCCTGCTGGTCGCGGTCGCGGGCCTGGGTGGAGATTTGTTTGAATCTCATTTGAAGCGACGCGCAGGCGTTAAGGATTCTGGCACACTCTTGCCCGGTCATGGCGGCATCCTCGATCGCTTCGATTCTTTGTTATTAGCGGCTCCCGTTTCCATGATATCGATCTGCGCAGTGCTTCTTATCACCTATATGCGCGGGTGATCGTGGTGAGCCAGCGGCGCAAAATCGCGATCCTGGGGAGCACGGGATCTATCGGGCGCCAAGCCCTTGAAGTAGTTGCGGCTCATCCCGACCAACTTGAAGTCGTACTCATTTCCGCTCATCGCTCGGCGGAGCTTGTAGCGAAACAGGCTACCCAGTTTAAGGTCCCGGTCGCGGTGTTGACCGGCGCTGATCCGGTGGCACTGCCGACCGATCTTCCGCATGGCTTGCGGTTGTACCTGGGGTCAGAAGCGCTCGCTGAGGCGATCGCTACTTCCAGCGCTGACCTGGTGCTTAATGCGCTGGTGGGCGCTGCGGGTCTGAGGGCGACGCTGGCAACCCTTGAGGCGGGCGCCACGCTTGCCCTGGCCAATAAGGAGTCACTGGTTATTGGAGGGGAGTTGCCGCAAATCTCCGAGGCGCTTGCAGCTCGCCCGCTTGGCTCATGTATCATCCCGGTGGACTCAGAGCATTCCGCCATCTTCCAGTGCCTGCTGGGAGAAGACGACGACGCGCTTAAACGTATCTGGCTGACCGCGTCAGGCGGACCGTTCTACGGCTGTAACCGTAGCGAGTTGGCGACCAAGATGGCCGCTGATGCCCTGCGCCACCCTACCTGGACGATGGGTCCAAAGATCACGATCGATTCGGCTACCCTGATGAATAAGGGCCTTGAGATCATCGAGGCGCATCACTTGTTCAATTGCCCCTACGACGCCATCACGCCGGTCATCCACCGGCAGTCGATCATACATTCAGCGGTCGCGCTCAAAGATGGAGCGGTCAAGGCGCAGTTGGGCATGCCGGATATGCGCGTACCTATACAGTTGGCGTTCAGCCTCCCGCAACGCTGGCATGCGTCGCCTGAATCGCCTGCGGACCTGGATCTCTTCAGCGTGGCGGATCTGACGTTTGCCGAGCCTGACCTTGAAGCTTTCGCTTGCCTGGCATTGGCCCAGGAAGCAGGCCGAGCGGGCGGCAGCGCGCCAGTAGTGCTCAACGCGGCTAATGAGGTCGCTAATGAGGCGTTTCGCGAGGATCGCTGCGGTTTTCTTGATATCGAAGCGCTCGTGCGCGATGCGCTTGATCACTTCCCGGCGGCCCCACTCGAATCTGTTGATTGTCTGGAGGAGATTGACGCTTCTGTACGCCGCCACGTAGGCTTGAAACTGGTTCTCTGAGAGCAATCCCTTATCCCTGAAAGGATCCGGATGCCATTCGCACTGCAAGCGATAATCTGGGGTGTGATCACCCTTTCGATAGTTGTGTTCCTCCATGAAGGGGGACACTTCCTGGCTGCCCGGGCGTTTGGACTGCGGGTCCATGAGTTCATGTTTGGCCTGCCTGGCCCGAAGCTCAGCTTTAAACGGGGCGATACTCGCTACGGGGTCACGGCCATTCCTTTTGGTGGCTACACAAAGATCGCCGGTATGGATGGCGACATCCATAATAAACATCTGTCGGCAGTATTGACTCTGATCACGCGAGCGGCGCAACCCTTGTCTGCTACCCAGGTCGCCCAATCGTGTGATATCGATGAGGACGAAGCAGAGATCGTGCTCAACACACTGGTCGACTGGTTTGCGCTCGATTATGACGAGCAACACAAAACCTGGCGCTCGGTGTTCGCGCCTGAGCTCGCTGACGATCCCGACGCTCTGTTCAGCAAGGCGCAGGAGCACACGTACCTGGCCTTGCCGTTCTGGAAGCGCGCAGTGATCTTGTTGGCGGGTATCGTGGTAAACATCGTGTTCGCTTTGCTGGTGTTTACGGTAGTACTATCTGTCTGGGGCCAGTCGGTCGCGCTCAATAAGATCGACCCGGTCAAAGGCGGACCGGCCATCGAGGCCGGGTTGTCGAGCGGTGACAGGATAGTACGCATCGACGGCAAACAAATTTCAACGTTTGATGACATCACTGCTGCCGTTGCGCATCTACATCCTGGCGAGACGATCAAGGTATACTACTTTCTTAACGGCACTCCCTTGAATAATAAATCGATGCCGTTTTCTACGACGCTCACATTGGGCAAGAACCCCAGCAACGCTAAACTCGGCTATCTGGGTATCGAGGCCATCCCTGAGCAACAACGGCTCTCGGTCCCACGCGCCGCGGGGCAATCGTTTACCTATGTGAAAATGACCGTCCAGGGTATCCTGGGCTTCTTCACACCGGGGAAATTCAGCCAATCAGTCAACAATGCCGCTTCGATCGTTGGTATTTCGGTCATCGCAGCCGATGCGGCAAAAGCAGGGGGAGTGGATTATACCTGGCTGGTCGCGGCCATCTCTTTGTCGCTAGGTCTGATGAACCTGTTGCCGATACCGCCGCTTGACGGAGGCAAGGTCGTGGTGGAGGCCGTCGAAAAGATCCGCCGCAAACCGCTCTCGCTGAAGGCCAACGCAGCGATCTCTGCCGCAGGCTTGCTGCTGCTGATGACTTTCATGGTCTATGTAATGGGCCACGATATCTTCCGACTGGTGAAGTAGAGAGCGGGGCTACCGTGGCAGTAATACGCAGACAGAGCCGCGTGATAGACGTGGGGGGTGTTTCGATTGGCGGGGCGACGCCGATCGTTGTCCAGTCGATGCTGTCGACTGACACGCGTGACGTGGCCGCCTCCTGCGAACAGCTTCAGCGTCTTGTGGATGCGGGCTGTGAGTTGGTGCGGGTAGCGATACCCCATAACGACGCCCTTGAGGGCTTTGAAGCGATCACAGCCGCTTCGCCCGTGCCGATCATCGCGGATATCCATTTCGACTACAAGTTGGCGCTGGGCGCTCTGGAGCGCGGCGCGGCGAAGCTCCGCATCAACCCGGGCAATATGGCCCGGATGGCTGATGTTGACGCCGTCATTGACGCGGCGGGGGAGAAGGGTGTTCCTATACGGATCGGCGTCAATGCGGGTTCGCTCGCGAAAGCCTATGATGAACGTAGCGATATGTCGCTTCCGGAAAAACTCGCCGAGAGCGCTCTGTCCTATGCCCGCCATTTTGAAGAACGAGGCTTTACTGACATCGCAGTGAGCGTGAAAGCGTCCTCGGTACCGGTGACCGTGGCTGCCTACCGCGCCCTGGCCGTACGCTGCGATTACCCGCTGCACATCGGCGTGACGGAAGCGGGCACCTACGAACGCGGCACGGTCAAGAGCGCTGTTGGCCTCGGCATCCTTCTCGCCGAGGGCATCGGAGACACCCTGCGCGTCTCGCTGACCGCTGACCCCGAAAAGGAAGTCGGCGTTGCCTGGCGCATCCTTGAGGCGCTCGACTTGCGCCGCCATGGCGCAGAACTCATCAGCTGCCCAACCTGCGGGCGCTGCGAGATCGATCTCTTCAGTATTGTGGCCGAGGTCGAGGAGCGCCTGAAAAGCGTTGACCGTGATGTGAAAGTAGCGGTCATGGGCTGTGTAGTCAACGGCCCTGGCGAAGCGCGCGAGGCTGACTTTGGCATCGCGGGCGGTCGTGGCATGGGCATGCTCTTTGCACATGGCCAGACTCTGCGCAAAGTCCCTGAAACAGAGCTGGTCGATGCCCTCTTTGCGGAAATCTCGAAATAAGCCTTAGGAAATCGGAGAAGAAACGAGAAACCTTATGCAAAATCGCTGCCCTCACGTACTTTCGATGGATGAACTCTATGCGCCGACGCTCAAAGAAACACCGGTAGAAGCTGAGCTCATCAGCCATCAGCTGATGCTGCGCGCAGGCATGATCCGCAAAACCGCTTCGGGCATCTACTCATACCTGCCACTGGGGTGGCGCGTCATCAAAAAGATCGAACAAATAGTGCGCGAGGAGATGGACGCGATCGGCTGCCAGGAGGTGTCGTTGCCGGTGCTGCAACCGGCCGAGCTCTGGCAGGAGAGCGGACGTTGGCCGGTCTATGGTCCTGAGCTCATGCGCCTGACCGATCGCCATGAACGTGAGTTCTGCCTTGGACCTACTCATGAGGAGATCATCACGGCACTCGTGCGCAGCGAGCTGCGCAGCTACAAGCAATTACCACTCACGCTCTACCAGATCAACCTGAAGTTCCGTGATGAGATGCGCCCGCGTTTCGGGCTCATGCGCGGACGTGAATTCATCATGAAAGACGCCTATTCCTTCGGCACAGACCAGGCAGCGTTGGATGCAGACTACGCGGCGCAGGAAGGCGCCTACCGCAAGATTTGCGAGCGCATGAAGATGGATTACCGCATCGTGGACGCCGACTCCGGTGAGATCGGCGGCAGCGTTTCTGCCGAGTTTATGGCCCTGGCTGAGGCAGGTGAGTCAGAGATCGTCTACTGTGAGTGCGGCTTTGCGGCTGATACCGAAGTCTGCGAGCAGGAGTCGTGTCCTCAGTGCGGCGCGCCCCTGCAGCATGCGCGTGGTATCGAGATAGGGCAGATCTTCCAACTGGGAACAAAGTATTCCGAGGCAATGGGAGCCACGTTCCAGGATGAAGATGGCACCGATAAGCCCTTTGTCATGGGATGCTATGGTATCGGTGTCTCGCGCATAGCAGCGGCGCTGATCGAGCAGAAACATGATGAGCGTGGTTGCATCTGGCCAAAGTCAGTGGCGCCCGCAGAGGTCGCGGTCCTGGCCCTGGATGGTGTTGGTGAAGTAGCTGAGACGGCCGCCACTTTGGCACATAAGCTGGCCGAGGCTGACGTCGAGGTGGTCTTAGATGCGCGCCCAGAACGGCCGGGCGTCAAGTTTGCTGAAGCCGATCTGATCGGCTGGCCACAGCAGCTCATCGTGGGTAAGCGCGGCCTGGCTGCCGGCATCGTCGAGATCAAGGATCGCGCTACGGGTGAAACTCACGATGCGCCTCTCGATGAAGCCGTCGGTTACCTGGTCGAATCGTAAAGGGATCAGGGCTCTCGCATGAAGGTGCTTGAAGTATCCGGCAGAGCTGCAGGCGGCATGGGAACACACGTGAGGCTCCTGTGCGAACTTCTGGCGGATGCCGGAGTCAAAGTAACGCTCGCGCAACCGGAAACCAATACCTCGATAGGGCGCGCGGACATCCCGGAAGTCGCGCTTGCGATATCGAGCCGCCCAACGCCTGGCGACCAGAAGACGATCTCAACGCTCAAGGAGCTTACGGCGGGTTATGATGCGGTGCAGGCGCATGGGCTGCGTGCGGGCGCCCTGGCAGCGTTGGCACTCCGTAAGATCACGCCTCGGGGGCGGCCCCGGCTCATCGTCACGCTACATAACCAGATCAGCGGCTCGGGTTCGACCCGCTTGATCGGAAACTACCTGCTTACAACCATCTGCAAGAACGCCGACATCGTGTTGGGGGTAAGCCCCGACCTGGTTGGAGAGGCAAAGCGCCGGGGTGCGCGAAACGTTGCGCTTGCCCTGATCGCCGCACAGGAGGCGCCGACGACAGACAAGGACCGTGACACGATTCGCCATGACTTGCATATCGATACCCCCCTCTGTTTCGTCACGCTCGCGCGCCTGGCGCCTCAGAAAGGGCTCAATATTCTCATTAAGGCCGCTCAACAGATGGAGCTTTCAGACTACACCTGGCTCATTGCGGGCGTCGGTCCGCTGCGTGCTGAGCTCGAGACCGCCGCACAGGGGCTGCCGATTCGTTTTCTCGGGCACTACCGCGAGATCGGTGAGCTGCTCCTGGCAGCTGACGCAGTGGTCTCCACCTCGATCTGGGAAGGACAGCCAGTCGCCTTGCAGGAGGCCCTCAGGGCAGGCTGTCCCATCATTGCGACCGATGTGGGGGGCACCGCTGCGGTAACAGGCGAGGCTGCACTTCTGGTGGAACCGAATCCCGCGTCGATCGCTGCTGCGCTGGATAAGTTCAGCCAGGACGCTGACTTGCGCACCCAACTTCACAACGCCGCGCTCAGGCGGGCGCAGGAATTACCGACGCCTGCGCAGATGCTCACCCAGGTCCTTGAAGCACTATCAGGAAGGCAAAATGGAGGGACAGAGGGATGACAACCGTTGAAGTGTGTTGAATAGGGCGAAGGGTGACAGACGCCAACACGCTATGTTACACTTGTTGTGCACTAACCAAATGATTTTCTGAGGAAAGTGGGCTAAGGCCCGCTTTTTTTACACTTAAGGGAGAGGTGAACGATGGCAGAAAGCGACCTGATGCAGGCGCTCCGCGATATCGCGGTCGAGCGAGGGATCGATGAAGTCGAGCTTTTGACGCGCCTCGAGGAGCATCTCGCTCCCGTTTATGAGCGGGTGTTGCGCCTGGCTTATGACGCTCGTGTCATGATTGATCGTGAGACCGGCGCCATTTATGTATTCGAGCTGGTCCCTACCAATGAGGATACGGCGGAGACCGACGAAGAACTTGAGTTTGAAGAGGTCGACGTAACGCCTCAGGAAGTGTCGCGTATCGCGGCCCATCAGGCGAAGTCGATCATCAACTCTATGGTCCGCGAGGCCCGGCGGGAAAAGGTCTTCAAGGAGTATCAGGGCCGCGTGGGCGAGATGATCACCGGCCTTGTCCAGCAGACTAATCGCAAATTCACGATCATGAAGCTCGACAATGACGTTGAAGCAGAGCTCCCGCGCCGTGAGCAACCTGACAATGAGCACTACCACTTCAATGAACGTATCAAGTGCATCATCGCCGAAGTGCGTGATACTGACAAGTCGCACGAGTCGGGCATCGTCTTATCCCGTAAGCATCCGCAGCTTATCAAACGCCTTTTCGAGATCGAGGTGCCCGAGGTTTATGATGGCATCGTTGAGTTCAAAAGCATCGCGCGTGAAGCTGGCGTGCGCTCGAAAGTGGCTGTATCCAGTCGCGAGCCGGGCCTTGACCCGGTGGGCGCCTGCGTAGGGCCAGGTGGCTCGCGTGTACGTAACGTAGTCTCTGACCTGCGAGGAGAGCGTATCGACATCATCCCCTGGAATGACGATCCGGCAACTTATGTGGCCAATGCGCTTTCACCCGCCAAGGTAGAGCGCGTCATTATCGACCCTGAGACTCATACCGCCAATGTCATCGTTGCCGACAGCCAACTCTCGCTTGCGATCGGCAAGGAGGGCCAAAACGCGCGCCTGGCAGCCCAGTTGACGGGCTGGCGCATCGACGTGAAGAACATGGCCATGGCGACCGACCAGGGCCTGATCTCACTTCTGCCCCAGATCGAAGAAGCCGAGGAGGCAGGCGAGCGTATCTGCGCTGCAGTGACCGCCGATGGCGTACGTTGTCGCAACCATGCGCGCCCTGGCTCGATCTACTGCGGTGTCCATGAGAAAGCTGCAGCCAAAGGAACACGGGGGTAAGCGCCGAGTGGTTCAGACACGGAAAACACCTGAACGCAGCTGCGTGGCCTGTCGCCATAAGGGCGACAAGAGCGATCTGCTGCGCATCGTGAGAAGCCCGGAGGGTGTCGTCGCTCTCGATACGAGCAGCCGTGCGCCTGGCCGTGGCGCCTATGTCTGTCAGAACGCTCGCTGCCTGGAGGCAGCATTAGCGTCGAATAAACTTGCACGCGCTTTGCGCGTTGACCTGACCGCGCAAGACTGCGAAGCGCTGCGGCGCATGTTTGCCGAATGGGAAGGAGCGTGCGCCCATGGCGGGAACTAAGGTTCACGAACTCGCAAAGGAGTTCGGCATGTCGAGCAACGAACTTCTTGAGCACCTTAAGGAACTGAACATACCAGCCAAAAGCCATGCGACGAGCCTAGTGGATGCCTACGTCGACCTCATCCGTGAGCATCTTGCGCCCTTATTGGCGGAGCGTCAGGCTGAGATCGAGAAAGCGCATGCTGCCGAG
The DNA here is from genome assembly GCA_009778715.1 of Coriobacteriia bacterium. GTDB lineage: Bacteria > Actinomycetota > Coriobacteriia > WRKU01 > WQUG01 > WQUG01. The sequence goes on from WRFR01000001.1 coordinate 65,704, forward strand.
GAAGCCAAGGAACAGGCTCGCCTGGCAGCCGAAGAAGAGAAGCGGCAGGCCGAGCTTAAAGAACGCCAGGCACGCGAGGCTGAGCTGCGTCGCGAGCATGAAGAAGAGCGTGCAGCACGAGAGGCTGAGTCGGCACGTGAGGCTGCTGAACAAGAGCGTCAGGAAACGCTGGAAGCTACTATACCTGAGGCCATAGCTGAGCCTGAAGAAACGCCGCCGGAAGCACCTCAACGCACACGGGGCGCTCACGCGAAAAAACTCCAAAAGGATGCCGTCACTCAGGAGCGCGAGAGTAAGCGCAAAAGCCTTGAGGAGACGATCGCGGCAGAAACCGCTCGCCTGGAGGCTGCTGCAGTTGCTAAACGTGAGGCTGAGGAAGCTGAGCGCTACCGTAATATGGCGATCGAGGCCGAGAAACTTGAGACCGAGAAGGTGCTCGCGCAGATGCGCGCCGAGATAGAGGCGGCTCAGCGTGAGAATCAGGCTAAAAAGAAAAAGAAAGAAAAGGACCGCGAGGACGCAGACAAAAGCGAGCAGGAATCGACTGGCGCCACTAAGTCGAAAAAGAAGGCGGGCGCGCCGTCAGCAGAATCCACTGCAGATGGCGTGGTATTCGTTGAAGAGGGGGTCACGGTAGGTGACTTTGCTACGGCATTGGGCACTTCGAGTAATGACCTCATCAAGACGCTCTTCATGCTCGGGACCCCACTTACCGTCAACCAGCCGCTTTCCAATGAGCTTATCGAGCTTCTGGCCGATGACCTGGGCCGCGAAATCGAGATCCGTGATCCCGAGACTGAAATGACCTGGACCTTCAAGGATGCGGCAGAAGATATGCTCCCCCGCAGCCCCGTGGTCACCGTTATGGGGCATGTCGATCATGGTAAGACCTCCCTGCTTGATGCGATCCGGGAAACTGGTGTCGCAGAGGCAGAGGCGGGCGGGATCACCCAGCATATCGGCGCTTCAGTCGTCGAGAAGAACGGACGTCGGATCACCTTCATCGATACGCCGGGACATGAGGCGTTCACGGCGATGCGCGCACGCGGCGCGAACATCACCGATATCGTCATCCTGGTCGTAGCTGCCGACGATGGCGTAATGCCGCAGACGATCGAAGCGATCAATCACGCCAAAGCGGCGGACGTACCGATCGTAGTCGCGGTCAACAAGATCGACAAGGACAACGCAAACCCTGACACGGTGCGCCAGATGCTCACCGAATACGAAGTCATCCCTGAGGAATGGGGTGGCAAGAATATCTTCGTCAACATCAGCGCAAAGAAGCGCATCGGCATCGATGACCTGCTTGAGATGGTGCTGCTTCAGGCGGATATGCTTGAGCTGCAAGCCAATCCAAACGCCCCGGCCTTCGGCACGGTCATCGAGGCCAAGCTCGATAAAGGCCGTGGCCCAGTCGCTACCGTACTGGTGCAGCGCGGCACACTGCATACGGGTGATGCGCTGGTCGCAGGTACCGCCTTTGGCCACGTACGCGCCCTGCTTGATGATAAGGGCCGCTCGATCAAGTCAGCGGGACCTTCGGAACCTGCGGAGATCATCGGGCTTCAGACGGTCCCGTCTTCCGGCGACGAGTTCTGTGTCTTCACTGACGAACGCGCGGCGCGCAGCCTGGCTGACGAGCGCGCCATGAAGCAACGCCTGCGCGCGCAGGAGAGCTCACGCAACCGTATCTCGCTCGAGAACTTGTTCGAGACGATCGAAGCAGGCGAGCTCAAAGAGCTTAACCTGATCCTGAAGACTGACGTTCAAGGTTCGATCGAGGCGCTCCGTGACGCCTTTGAGAAGATGGACCAGACCGAGGTGCGCATCACGATCGTCCATGCGGCCGTCGGCGCGATCACCGAGACCGATGTCGCCCTGGCGGTAGCCAGTAACGCGATCATAATCGGATTCAACGTACGTTCGACACCCGGCGCCAAAATAGCAGCAACCGAAGAAAAAGTCGACGTGCGACTCTACAGCGTCATCTACCAGGCGATCGAAGAGATAAACGCCGCGCGCATCGGCATGTTGGCTCCTGAGTTCAAGGAGCAGGAAACTGCCCAGGTCGAGGTCCGTGATCTCTTCCGGGTGCCCAAGGCAGGCGTGATCGCTGGCTCCTATGTGCTGGAGGGCGAGATCAGCCGTGACAACCAGGTGCGTGTGGTGCGCGATGGCACGGTGATCTTCGAAGGGGCGATCGGCTCCCTTCGCCGTTTTAAAGACGACGTCAAGAGCGTCCGCGCCGGTTATGAGTGCGGCGTCGGCATCGAGGGTTACCAGGATCTGAAAGTTGGCGACATCATCGAGAGCTTCGTGGTCATCGAGGTCGCTCGCGAAAGTTAGGCAAAACTATGGCAAAAGGTCCTGAACAGATCTTCAGTCGCAAGAATAATGAGCGCCTCCGCGAGTTGCTCGCAACGATATTGAGCCAGGATATGAACGATCCGCGGCTTGAGTTCGTGACGGTGACAAGCGTCGATACGGCTCCGGACGCACGCTCTGCCCGTGTCTATGTCAGCTCTGACCCCCAACGTTACCAGGAGATACTTGAGGGCCTAAAGAGCGCGCATGGCCGCATTCAGAATCTTCTCGGACACTCTTTGGGTTGGAAGTACACACCTGAGCTTGATTATGTAATCGATCAGAGCATCGATACGGCTGAGGCTATCAATGAAACCCTCCAGAGCATCGGCAAGAAAAGCGATGAGGATTCCTGATGCTGGCCTCACTCAAAACACCTGAAAGTGTAGTTGCGATCACCGCACTACGCAGGCTGCTTGAAGAGCTTTCCCCCACGGCACGTGTCGCTCTCTGTGCGCACACGCGCCCTGATGGAGACGCCATTGGATCGGTGGCGGCACTGGCAAGCGCCCTGTCCTCTGCGGGATTTTCTTCCACACTCCTTCTGGCGGATAACACAGCGATCCCTCAGTCATACCAATGGATGTCGCAGGCGCCGTCTTTCATTACACCTGCGCAGGTTGATCCTTCAACCACTTATGACCTGTTCATCGCGCTCGATACGCCCGATTTCGCACGTCTGGGCGAGGCAGGCCGTTTCTGCCGCACCGCGAAAACATCGGTCCTTATCGATCATCACCCACAGCGCAGCCCCTACACAGAACTCACGATAGCAGCGACGGACGCCGCGGCAACAGGACAGCTTATCTGGGAATTATTGCCAGAATTGGATTTTTCCCGGAGCGCTGAGATCGCGACCGCAACCTATGTGGCGCTGGTGAGCGATACCGGCCAGTTCGCTTTCAGTAATACTGACGAACACGCGCTTGGCGATGCAGCTGAGATGGTCAAAGCTGGAGCTGATCCTGCTACTATAGCTCTGCAGCTCTTTGGGAGTAAACCGCTCGAAGCGATCGAACTTGATCGATTGATCCTGAGCCGCATCCAACTGGTAAACAATGGCGCAGTGGTGACTTCCTGGTATAGCCAAAAGGACTTAGAAGAGCTGGGTGTCAGCTCTGACTGGACCGAAAACCTGATCGATCTGATCCGTGTTGCTGCCGGGACCCAGGCAGCGGTGCTCCTGGTCGAGGGTTCCCACGGCGGGCGTGTCTCCCTCAGGAGTAGCGGCGCCTTTGATGTATCTGATATCGCTGCGCAGTTTGGCGGGGGAGGACATCGGGCAGCGTCAGGGATCACCTGGCCCGACAAAAACGCTTCTCATGTTGAGATGCTCGCTGCTTTATTGCCCCTGCTTCCCGGGGGAAACCCAAACGATAAGGCGGACGTTGCGTGAGTAAAGCACGACGGGGCGCAACGGCGCTTGCCGGAGTGTTGCTGGTCGACAAACCCGCCGGCATGAGCAGCCATGGAGTCATCGCCGCCTTGCGACGCCTTACCGGCGAGGGGCGTATCGGGCATGCAGGCACGCTCGATCCAGAGGCAACGGGATTATTGGTAGTCCTCTTTGGCCCGGCGACCAAGCTTTCTGAGACATTACATGCAGCAGACAAGAGCTATGAAGCAACAATCAGCTTTGGAACACAAACGACCACCGACGACCGTGAAGGCGAAGCGATCGCAACGTCAGTGCCCCCATCCGAAGTTTTCGATCCTGCCTGCGCTCAGGCGCTGCTTGATGCCTTTCGGGGAAAACAGAAACAAAAACCCCCTCAGTTCAGTGCCTTGAAGGTAGCAGGGGAGCGGTCGTATGCAGCGGCACGCAAAGGGCGCGAACTTGACCTGGCGCCCCGCGCTATTGAGGTCTTTGAAGCTCGACTCCTGGCTATCGATCCGGTAGCCCAGACCTGGACGGTAGACTTCCGCGTTTCAAAAGGGACTTACATCCGTGCTCTTGCACGCGATATCGGTCTGGCCGCGGGCACACACGCTCACTTGGAGCGCCTGCGGCGCACGCAGAGTGGCAACCTGCGCCTTGCTGACGCGCATACCCTGGATGAAATCGAAAAGCATATCAGTGACGCAAGTGGCAGCCCATTGGCTATCGCCGACCTGTTCTGCGAACGTTCCACGCTCGAAACTGCCGGGAGCGGTGAGACCGCTCTCCCGTATCGGGTTGCCAACCCGCGTCATGGCGCAGCCGTCGTAGCGCTTGGCGTTTTCGACGGCGTACATCGGGGACACTGCGCCTTGCTGTCATCTGCGCGCAATGAAGCTGAGAGACAGGGGCGCAGGCTGGTCGTACTTTGTTTCGACCCCCTGCCAGAACGCGTGATCTGCCCCCAGAAAGCGCCTGCTTTGTTGACGGATCTGAAGCAACGTATCGGGTTGCTGAAACATTGCGGGATGGATCCTGAGCGCAACGACAGTGGCAACGCTGTTGACGTTGAAGTGATCGATTTCAGCCCGTCTTTGGCGCAAGCATCGCCGGAGTTCTTTACCCAACAGATCCTTTTGAGCAGGGTGACGCCGACGCATCTGTTCGTAGGCGAGAACTTCCATTTTGGGGCAGGCGCCAAAGGGGACGTGACACTCATGTCGAAACTGCTCGACTGCCCAGTGACAGCGCTACCTCTGGCGACCGACAGAGACGGCAGCGCGATTTCATCCACTCGCATCCGTGAACTGCTGGCAAACGCCCAATTGATCAGTGCCTATGACCTTCTCGGGCATACGTTGGACCTCTGTGGCACCGTGGTCCGTGGCAACGGGAAGGGGCATGCTCTGGGTTACCCGACCGCCAACCTGCAGCTCGGTCCTGACCGCGACCCGCTCTGCTTCTCAGAGGGAATTTACGTCGCAACCGCTCACTTGAACGGCCACGTATACTCTGCGGGGCTCTTCATCGGACATGTGTCGCTTCCGGGATCTGTGCAGAGCAAGATAAGCATCGAAGCTCACCTGCTCGACTATACGGGTCCGGAGTTGTATGGGCAGGAAATGTCTCTCACGGTGCTCAGTTATGTCGACGCTCCTCGTGTTTTCTCCACCTCTCGCGAGCTCGCAGAAGCCATAGGCGCCTGGGTTTTTGCCATACGTAAGCAACTATCGTAGAATGAAAATATGAGGGGCTATTGTCTTAGGCAATCAGGATAAGGAGGAGCTATGGCGCTGCCACAACTTTCCAGCGAACAACGTCAGAAGAACCTGGAACTTGCTGCACAGATCCGTCAGGCACGAGCAAAGATCCGCGCGGACTTAAAGAGCGGTAAACTTGCATTGGCTGACGTCCTCAAACGCTGTGATGAACCTGCGATCAAGCGAATGAAAGTCTCCTCGTTGATCGAAGCTTTACCTGGTTACGGCAAAGCTCGTGCCGAGAAACTGATGGCTGAGGCCGACATCTCAATGACACGCCGGATCCAGGGTCTGGGAGTACGCCAACGCGAGGCTCTGCTCAAAGCGCTGGCAAAGTAGCCCCTGAAGTGACACAAGCCTCGCCCGTCCATCCGGGACGCCTGTTTGTGTTCTCCGGGCCGTCCGGCACAGGCAAAGGCACGGTTCTGGCTGCGCTGCAGGCACGCCACCCCGAGCTCTGGTTCTCTGTTTCTGCCACCACGCGCGCTCCGCGCCCCGCAGAAGTCGAGGGTCGTGATTATTTGTTTGTCTCACGCGAACGTTTCGAGGAACTTATCGAAACGGACGGATTGCTTGAGTGGGCCCGCGTCTTTGGCAATTTCTATGGGACCCCGCGTGCGCCGATCAATGAACATATTACAGCCGGGATCGACTGTCTGTTGGACATCGATTCGCAAGGCGCCCTTCAGGTGCGTAGTCGCATGCCCGAGGCGATCCTGGTGTTCCTTGAACCCCCCTCGCTCGACGTGCTACGCGAGCGCTTGATTCAGCGCGGGACCGAAGACCCTGTGGAGATAGAGCGGAGACTGGCCGCGGCTGCAGGTGAAATAGCATGTGAGAGTGTGTATAATCATATACTTGTGAATGTAACCGTAGAAGAGACGGTCGCGCGTATTGAAAGCTTATTAGCGGCGCATCGCCTGGAGGAGTAATACATGTCTGTTTCCCAACCTGAGATCGATCAACTACTCGAACAAGTCGATAGCAAGTTCACGCTCTGCATCCTTTCCGCGAAACGAGCGCGCCAGATCAACGACATGATCCATGGCGTACGCGACCAAGCATTGCAGGCCATGGCCACAAGTGAGATCGCCAAATTGACGAGCGCAAAACCACTCTCACTAGCCATGGACGAGATCGCAACAGGCGACGTTCTTCCTGATACCCCCAATGAAAACGAAACCAGCGTCAGCCCAACTGCTTCAGAGGAAGAGGACGGTGCAGATAAAGACGCTACAACCAAAGAGGTCTTCCTGGGCTAAAGCCAGGATCAGTGTTTCAATCGGTGAGATCACATGACCGAGCGTGTTTGTTTCATCTCGTATCACGAGCTCGGGCTTAAGGGCAAGAATCGAAGTACCTTCGAGCGCCGTTTCCAGAACAACCTGGATGAGGCGCTCGATTTGTATGTACGCCGCGAAGTGCCGGGGCACAAGCGAAGCTTGGTCGTTGGAAAGGTCCAGCGTATCACCGGCCGTTTTACTGTGGACATATATGACCCTGCGCACTGGGAGGGGATAGGGCGCGCCCTGGCCGCGATCCCTGGTACGAGCTCAGTGACGCTGGCCTATAGGGGCGGGCGTGACCTGGAAGAAATCGAAGCCCTGAGTCTGCGCTGTTACAAAGAGACTCTTCCTGTTGCAAGCTTCCGGGTCCGGGCCAAGCGCTCGAACACGGACTTCCCAATGACCAGTATGGACTTGGCACGCCACCTGGGCGATATTCTCATTGCTGCGCATCCTACTCCCGTAAAGATGAAGAATGCAGAACTTGTGATCCAGGTCACGATAGTGGGCGGCAGCTCCTATGTGTCCGCGCGTAAGATCATCGGCATCGGCGGCTTGCCTACCGGGTCGTCAGGACGAGTGATCTCGTTGCTCTCTTCTGGTATTGATTCTCCGGTAGCGACCTGGCGCGTTTTGCGGCGGGGAGCGGTTGGCATCGGACTGCACTTTTCGGGACGACCAGCAACAAGTGATAGTTCAGAGCGCTTGGTCACCGATATCGGAGATATCCTGGCGCGTACGGCGGGTTTAGCGAAGATCGAGATCGTACCCTTTGGGGATATCCAACGCGATATCGCGAGCAAGGTCTATGCGCCGCTTCGAATCCTCTGCTATCGCCGAATGATGCTGGCGGTTGCCTGCGAGCTGGCACGCAGAGAAGAAGCGCTCGCACTGGTGACTGGGGAGTCACTGGGCCAGGTCGCCTCGCAGACACTGGAGAATATAGCCGTGGTCAGCACGATCGCCGATCGTCCTATCTTGAGACCGCTGATCGGCAATGACAAACAGGAGATCATCGCCGACGCGCGTCGAATCGGGACCTATGATCTTTCGATCCAGGACGCGAGCGACTGCTGTACGCTCTTTTTGCCGCCCCAGCCAGAGACCCATGCGACCTTCGAAGCGATGGAGGAAGCCTGGGTTCTGCTTGATGTCGAGAGTTCAGTTGAGGCATGCCTGGCATCGATGACATCAGTCGACTTTCCCTGTCGCAACTATCGGCCACGGTCGCACAAATGAAGATGATGTTTTCGCTGGCTGCCATGGCCTGCTCACTTTCCGCCGGCGTAATCTATATCATCAGCATATTCAAAGGGCCGACACGCCCCCAGCGTATCACCTGGCTACTCTGGTCGATCCTGGGCGTGGTCTATCTGCTGGCTGCGATACGCAGCCACGGCAACGTCATTTACTCCGCTGCCGCTCTGTTCCAGCCCTTTATCATCTTTTTACTGGCGCTTAAGTTCGGTGTAGGTGGAAAAAGCAGGCTCGACCTCATTTCCCTGGTGATCGCCTTCTCCGCCCTGGTATTGCTGGCTTTTACCAAGAGCCCGATCATGAGCATTCTGCTGTGCCTCTTTGTTGATGCGATCGGAGCTGCGCTTACGATCCGTAAGATTATCCTTGACCCAAAATCAGAACCTCGGGTCATGTGGCTCATATCTGCCTGCGGCGGCGCTTTCGCACTGCTGGGGCTGCATGACTATCAACTGGTAAACGTACTGTTTCCTGGTTACATTGCGATCCTTGGCCTGATAACCTTCACACTCGTCAGCATACCTCGAATACAACGCACAGCGTAAACTCAGGGCGCAGGGGCGAAAACTTTCGCTCTCTGATATAATCGTGTAGACAAGTTTGTATACACATGAAAACTAAACGCCGAGGAGGCCCCATGCATCACGCTGATTTTGAAGACGGCATCACCGAACTCGTTAAAGAATACACGGATCGTGAAATGGTGATGCGGGCGGCCAATCGTTACTTTTACCTGCAGGCAGTGCACGGCAAGGTGAACCACCAAGTCACAATGTCTGATGGCCGTGAGATGATCATGCTCGCATCCTACAGCTACCTGGGCCTCATGGGGCACCCCAAGCTTGAAGCGGCTGCAAAGGCCGCCATCGACGAATACGGCACAGGCGCCGGCGGCGTGCGCCTCCTGACAGGGACAACCGACCTTCATGAGCGTATGGAGGCCCGCATCGCGCAGTTTGTCAGCCGTGATGACGCATGCGTCTACACAAGCGGTTACATGACCAATCTCGCCATCATCACTGGCTTGACCGGGCCGGGCGACCTCGTGATCATGGACAAGCTCGACCACGCCTCCATCGTGGATGGCTGCATGCTCTCGGGCGCGCGCTGGCGTACCTATCGCCACAACAACATCGAGCATCTGGAGAGCATTCTGCGCCGCGCCCAGGGCAAGTATAAGACGATGCTCGTCATTGCGGATTCGGTTTTCTCGATGGATGGTGATATGGCCAACGTGCCTGAGTTGTCCAAGGTCGCGCATGCCTATGGCGCGCGCCTCATGATCGACGAGGCGCATTCACTGGGCGCCCTTGGCAAGACCGGGCATGGTATCGAGGAACACTTTGGCGACTACAACGCCATCGACCTGAAGATGGGTACGCTCTCAAAGTCAGTGCCCTCGGTCGGTGGTTACCTGGCGGGTGACCATGAGCTCATCAACTACATGCGCCACGCCTCGCGCCCGTTTATCTTCTCGGCAGGCCTGCCGCCCGCGCAATGCGCGACCGCGATGGCGGCACTTGATGTTATTGAGGAAGAACCCTGGCGTGTTGAGCGGCTCCAAAAGGTTCAGGGAGATTACGCTCGCGGACTTATGGAGCTTGGATTTGATACTATGGAAACCGACACGGCTATCGTGCCGGTACGCGTGGGCGAAGAGGGACGAACCATGGATTTGACGCGTGCGCTCTTCGACCGTGGGATTTTTGTTTGCCCGATCGTTCACCCGGCGGTGCCTCGCGGCACCGAGCGCCTGCGTACCTGCCTGATGGCGACGCATACCGACGAGGATCTTGCTCAGATCTTTACGGCGTTTAAAGAGTCGGGAGCCGAACTTGGACTCATCAAAAGCTGAAGTTAAGACCGCGAAACGCCCTGTCCTGTCAGGAGCCTCAAGCACATCTGGGACTCCTGTATCCCGATCGACAGAGACTTTTAAAAGCTCGCTGATCCGCTACGGCCTCCTGGCGCTTGTCGCGCTGCTGTGTTTCGCGATCGCGGCATTTGCCCTGGAAGTATGGTCAGCCTATGCTCACTACCAGGAAGACTATGCAATGACCGGGACCTGGACGTCGTGGTTTAACGGCCCGATCCTTGATCGCGATAAGCAGGCGGTAACTAATGCGCTGCCTTCGGATGCGCACGTTGTCTATTCTCTGACAGGCGACTTGGCGTCGGTTAGCCTCCATGGAAGAACCGTCAGCGGCGACAAAGCTGGGTTGCGTTATTACCTGGCAACGCCGGCTCAGGATGGTAACCAACTCTTTGGCACCTGGGTCGCCTCGAACACATTTTTGAGCGGCAGAAAACAAGCCACAACACCCGTTATCATTGATCAGCGGACAGCGCGCAAACTGCAAGCCAAGGCAGGGGATACGATCACCTTGGAAGTGAAGCTCGCTGATGCAAATTCAAATGAGGTACAGGGGCGTTTCAAGGCCCTCGTGACAGCAGTCGCGCGACCAAGCTCAGAGTTTAAGGGCGTCGCGCTGGTCTCTCCTTCAATGGAGCGTTTTGTGAGCTCGGCCCAGCAGGTCGTTGCAACTGATTTCTATGTATTTGGCGGCACGGACGGGACACCACAGAAGCTGGCAAATGCTGTGGCGCGCGATCAAATCAGGGGCGCGCTACGCTCGAGTATGGTCAAATCGCTCACTGCAGCCCGGGGCAGCCGCGCAACGATCCTGCGCTACAGCATAGCGGGAGTTGTTGTCCTGGTGCTGGGGATCTACACCTTAGGCGAACTTCACTTCACGATACCCCGATGGCGGGTCTCAGGCAAGGACGGCCTGTTCTCGATGCGCCGCGCACGGTTTCGCACAGCGCTTGATCTGCTGGCCAGCCTGCTGATCTTTCTGGTAACCGCTGCAGCGGGGGTGTTTTTGGCAAATGCGTTCATTCGCGCACTGATGAGCTATGAACCCGTGCGCTCAACGACAATCCAGACGATGATCCTCCTTGCTTTTATTAGCCTGGTGTTGCTCATAGCACGCGCGATGTTCGCGCATGCCAGGTTCAGTAAGCGTGAGATCGTCCTCCCGGTAGAATCTGCAGAGAAGGATCCAAAGCATGGCTGAGCAGGTTCTTCTCGGGGTGAGCGGCTCGATCGCAGCGTATAAAGCCTGTGAACTGTGCCGACTGCTGGTAAAAGCGGGGATCGACGTCCAGGTCATCATGACTTCGCATGCCACCGAGCTGGTCGGCCCGTCGACCTTTCGCTCATTGAGCGGCAATGCCGTTGCGCTTGATCTTTTTGACGACCCTTCGGCGCCGATACATCACATCGAGCTTGCCAAAGCAGCTTCCGTATTCGTGATCGCTCCCGCCACTGCCAACATAGTGAACAAGCTGGCAGCAGGAGTGGCCGATGACTTGCTCACCACAACGGCGCTTGCTTTCACGGGACGCCTGGTCGTAGCTCCTGCTGCAAACACACAGATGTACCTGGATGATACCACCCAGGAAAGTATCCGGACACTGGAGGCGCGAGGAGCGACAATACTTTCGCCTGACATCGGCGCGCTGGCGTGCGGCGACAAGGGGCCGGGACGCTTACCTGAACCGCAGGTAATTGCTGACGCCGTGCTTCAAGCGCTGAAGCGCAGCAAAGCACTGGCGGGGCGCCACATCGTCATCACAGCTGGTCCAACCCGCGAAGATTTTGACCCTGTGCGTTTCGTGAGCAACCATTCCACCGGGCGCATGGGTTATGCCCTGGCTCGCGCAGCGCTCCAGATGGGCGCCGAGGTGACGCTGATATCGGGCCCGGTCAACCTGCCTGCGCCGGTTAATGATCACCTGGCGTTTGTGCCCGTCGTAAGCGCCCGCGAGATGTGTGAAGCGGTGCTGCACGCGGCACAATCAGCTGACGTCGTCCTGTCTGCAGCGGCAGTCGCGGACTTTCGCCCCCAGATGACCTCGGATACAAAACTCAAGAAATATGCGCTCTCTGAACTCTCTGAGTTGGAAGAAGGGGAGACGGTCATTTCCGTGAAGCTCGTACAGAACCCTGACATCATCACTCAGCTCAGCGAGGCGCGCCAGGCAGGATCACTTAAGCCCGACCTGGTCCTGGTTGGATTTGCCGCTGAGACTAACGACATTGACAGCAATGCCCGTGAGAAACTGGTGCGAAAAGGGCTGGATCTTATCGTCGCCAATGATGTCTCTCGCGAAGATATCGGCTTCGCGTCGGTCGACAATGAAGTCTTGGTGATCTCGCCTGAAAGCGACACACCTATCGCCAAGGCAAGCAAATTCGAAGTTGCCTGGCGCTTACTTGAGTTGGTTTCGGATCGTTTAAGGAGGAGCGATGTTGACTAACACCGATGTGATGAAGTTCCTGGCCGTGTGGGAGCTCCTTCATGAAAGCGCCGACGAGGCGTTGAAAGCAGGGATCGCGCGCGGCGAAGATACGACACAAGGCGAAATGAACGCCGACAAGGGCGCGTTTGTTGACGGCCTGGCCGCGATGGTCAATGCCCGCAAGGACATTCTCAAGGCCGAACTAGCTGCCGGAAGCGACGAGTCTCTTGAAAAAGATGAGGGCCCGGCTGCTGAGGCCGTGGCAGAGCTTCGCTTCGAGGTTGCGGAATTGCGCGGACGCCTTGAGTCCATGAACGCCACGCTCGACGCTCTTGCAACCAAGCTTTAAGGGGGTGTGAGCTATGGGCTCACGAAGACGCCACATCTTCTGGGTGATCACTAAGCGGTGGTGGCGCGCAGTTTATCTGGCGCGCTTCGGTATCATTTCTGCTACCCGCCGCCGCGAGATATTTGCGCGTCAGTTGCGAGAGGCTTTCGAGGAGCTTGGCCCCGCGTTCATCAAGCTGGGCCAACTCATCTCGATACGACCTGACATGTTCCCGCCTGAGTATGTCTTCGAAATGGAACATTTGCGTGATGAGGTCGCCGCAACGCCGTTTGAAATGGTACGTCCGGTCATCGAACGTGACTTTGGCCATTCACTCGACGAATTGTTCAACACCTTTGATACGACGCCGATTGGGTCGGCCTCCATTGCCCAGGTCTATCAGGCCACCTTGCAGGTGGATTATACGCCGGTTATCGGCGACTCCCTGCCAGCAGGAACAAAACTTGCCATCAAAGTCATCCGCCCCGGCAGCGAAGAGACGATCAAGGCTGACATCGCGGTCATCACGCCGTTGGTGAACCGCCTCTCTCGCATCAAGCGCCTGGCACGCTTTGGCCTGTCCCAGCTCCTCTCGGAGTTCGCAGACTCACTGGCTTCTGAGTGTGATCTCCGCATCGAGGGGCGCACCTCGGACCGCTTCGCTTTTGACTTTGCCGACGACCCCTATGTGACGACCGCTGCCATCGTATGGCCGCTGACCAGTCGTCACGTACTGACCATGAAGTTTATCGAAGGCTGGCATCTTGACCAGGCCAAAGAGGCCGAGGCCGCGGGTGTCGACGCGCGCTTTTTGGCGATGTATGGGGCCAATGTGTTCATGAAGCAGGTAATGGTCCTCGGGCGCTTCCATGCTGACCTGCATCAATCCAACTTGTTAATGACGCCAGATGGGCGCATCTGCTATATCGACTTCGGCATCACCGGCGAGGTGCGCGAAGAGGACAAGGAGGCCATCGCGCAGGTGCTTGCCGCGACCGTCTATGCCGACGCCAAGCGGGCCATCGATTACTCCGCTGCGCTGGGCCTGGTCGTCTCTGATGAGAAGACTGACGAGGTAACCGCTCGTGTTGCCGAACTCATGAGCCGTACATTTTCGGTGACTCCGCGTGATGTGCGTGGCTTCGCCATCGGCTTTCTCTCGATCATGAACGAGCAGAAGGTGAGCGTACCAAGAGGTTTTGGCCTGCTCATCAAGGCGCTTGTCGTCGTTGAGGGCTGTGCGCAGATGGTCTACAGCGACATCGACATCGTTGACGCTGCCAAGGAATTCACGACTACTCTTGTGCTGAAGCATATGCTCCAGCCAGCGCGCTTGTATGCGCGCATCCCGCGCGCGGTAGATGCAGCCATAGCCGAGCTCATCGGTTAGAATACGCCAGACACCCACTGAGCGCGTTCCCAAAAGTTCATGGACGGGAGAGTTCGCTTCACTTTTTGGCGCCTTCTCAGTAGACGCCAGGCGTATTCTAACACCAATTCAATGGACAAAACTAGTCAGTAGAGTTAAGGGTATGCTAGAGTAAATTACGCGCGTGCGACCGCACGCGTTAGTGTCGGGACGTGGCGCAGTTTGGTAGCGCACTTGACTGGGGGTCAAGGGGTCGCTGGTTCAAATCCAGTCGTCCCGACCATCGTTTTTATGTGCCCCTGGTGGCAATTTGTGAAGGAGGCGTATCAGGTGGAAGGAAAAAAGAAAGGATTGGTGGCGCTGTCAGCGCTGCTGATCATCGCGATGTTGGTCGCACTGGCCGGTTGCGGTTCAAATAACACGACCAACAACTCGACCACAAGTACCAGCAAGAAGGTCTACAAAATCGGCGCCATTCAGATCGTCGAGCATCCAGCGCTTGATGCGGCCTATAAGGGCTTCAAAGAGGAGTTGGCTGCTGAGGGCTATAAGGATGGCGACAATATCCAGCTGGACTACAAGGTAGCCCAAGGCGATACCAATAATCTCAATACGATCGCGTCACAATTCGTCGGCGACAAGAAAGACCTGATCCTTGCGATCGCAACGCCGTCAGCGCAGGCGGTTGCAAGCCAGACGCAGACCATCCCGATCGTGGCCACAGCCGTCACGGACTATCCCAGCGCAAAGTTGGTTGACTCAAACGATAAACCAGGTCGCAACGTAACCGGCACCTCAGACCTGAATCCGGTCGCAAAGCAGATCGATCTGGGCCTTCAATTAGTGCCCAGCGCGAAAACTGTTGGCATCGCCTACAACTCAAGTGAGCAAAACTCGAAGTTCCAGGTCGACATCGCCAAGAAGGAAGCGGCGGCCAAGGGCTTGAAGGTTCAGGAAGTCACCGTTACCGGCGCAAATGACGTGCAGCAGGCGATCCAGTCGCTCGTCACGAAGAGTGACTTCATCTATCTCCCGACCGATAACACGCTGGCCTCAGCTATGCAGACGGTCAGTCAGGTCGCTAACGCCTCGAAGAAAGTTGTGATCGGTGGCGAGCCAAACATGGTCAAGGGCGGCGCTCTGGCAACGTTAGGCGTCGACTATGAGGCGCTCGGTCGTATGACTGGCAAGATGGCGGTCGAGATCCTGAAGGGTCAGAAACCGGCGGACATGCCGATCCAGTTCGCGACTGAGACCCCGATCGTAATCAACTCTGACACGGTCAAGGCGATCGGCATCACGATCCCGGCCGATTTGCAGCAATACGTCAAAGCACCGGCTGATATCTCGTAACTCCCGGCGTTCACGCAAGAACTAGGACAGAAGAGCAGTGACTGACGTCATCACCGGAGCCGTAGCCTTAGGCTTGGTCTGGGCCATCGTTTCGATCGGGGTCTGGATCACCTACCGGATCCTTGATTTTCCCGACTTAACCGTCGAAGGAACGATCGTGACCGGCGCGGCAACGACTGCCATCATGATCACTCATGGCGTCAGTCCGCTTCTCTGCCTCCTGGCATCGTTTGCGGCAGGAGCGCTCTGTGGACTTATCACAGCGTTCTTGCATACGCGCCTGAAGATCCCGGCGCTTCTGGCTGGCATCCTAACCAATATCGGGCTCTATTCGATCAATATCCGTATAATGGCGGGGACTTCGAACATCTCGCTTTTGGGAAGTCGTTCACTCATCGATACGTTCATGAGCTTTATCACGCGCGTCGCTCCAGGAGGCAGCCATTCGCTGTTAGCCCGGTTCCTGACGTTTCTGGCGACCCGCAACATGACGACGATCCTGATAGTCGGCATCGGCGTCATCTGCGTCATCGCTCTCAGTACCTGGTTTTTGCGCACCTCCTATGGCTGTTCGATTCGCGCAACCGGCAGCAATCCGGATATGGCGCGCGCCCAGGGCATCAACATCAACATGTCCAAGACCGTTGGACTTATGCTCTCCAACGCATTTGTAGGTCTGGGCGGCTCGTTGTTGTGCCAGTACCAGGGCTACTCGGACGTACAAATGGGTATCGGCTGTATCGTGATCGGCCTGGCTTCGCTCATTATTGGCGAGGTACTCTTCGGGAAGTCCTCAACTTTGCATTCACTGATTTCGGTCAGCCTGGGAGCAATCCTGTACCGCATCATAATCGCACTGGTCATCCAGGCAGGCATGCAACCGACCGACCTCAAGCTGTTCACGGCCATTACCGTGGCGCTTGCTTTGTTCCTGCCGACCGCGATCATCCAGGTCAAACACCTGCGCGGACGCCTGAGACGGAGGCATGATGCTGGTTTGTAAGAGCCTCAGTAAGACCTTCTATCCAGGAACCGCTAACGAGCGACGCGCGCTCAGCAACGTGAGCCTGAATCTGCGGCGTGGCGAGTTCGTGGTCATCATCGGGGGTAACGGGAGCGGCAAGTCGACCTTACTCAATGTCGTTTCGGGCGCTATCCGAAGTGACGAGGGACGTGTCTATATTGACAAGCAGGACGTGACCTTCACGTCCGAGTATAAGCGAGCAGCCTATATCGGCCGGGTCTTCCAGGATCCGATGCTCGGCACCGCGGCCAGTATGACGATCGAGGAGAACCTGGCGCTCGCAAATCGGCGCGGTAAGCGGCGCGGATTGGGCAGCGGCGTGACTCGGGCAGAACGTGCCCTGTTCAAGGAGATGCTTGCGCCCCTTGAGCTTGGCCTTGAGAATCGCCTGACAGCACGCGTCGGTCTCCTGTCCGGAGGCCAGCGCCAGGCACTTACGCTGCTGATGGCCTCGTTGCGCGACCCGAAGATCCTTCTCCTGGACGAACATACAGCGGCGCTTGACCCGAAGACGGCCGCAAAAGTCCTCGAGATAAGCCTTCAGCTGGTGCAGGAACACAACCTGACCACCTTGATGGTCACTCACAACATGGGCGACGCCCTGAAGTTCGGTGACCGGCTTATCATGATGCAGGAGGGACGTATCGTCTTTGAGGCAAGTGGGAAGGAAAAACAGGAGCTCACCGTCACCGACCTGGTGAATCGGTTCGTCTCTGTGGGGAGCGAGGTCCTGTGCTAAATGTCAGGCGAGACTCCGCAAAAGAAAGTTCCCGCTTCTCGTTCTGAGGACCTGAAACGTCAGGTCTATACGGTCCCGAACCTTATCACACTTATCCGCTTCCTCATGGTGCCACTGGCGTTCTCGGTGCTGATCGGGGGAGGACATGATATCCTCGCCTTCGTGCTTTTCGCGGTAGCTGGCGCCAGTGATTTTCTCGACGGGCAGATCGCCCGGCGAACAAACCAGGTCTCAGAACTCGGAAAACTGATCGATCCCTTTGTTGACCGTTTCCTCATTGCCGCAGGGTTGATCGGCCTCTATATCGTCGGGCGGATTCCTCTCTGGATCCTCGTGGTGCTGATCGCCCGTGACCTGATCCTACTCGTGGGCACTATTCCGCTGCATTACTTCGGGGTAGGGCGGATCGATGTGCTGTTCGCCGGAAAAACTACCACGGTGTTTTTACTGGCAGGGTTTTCCTGGTTGATCGCAAACATCATCAAGATTCCAGGCTTAGGCCTGACGCATTCTGCGGCGTTTCCGGGCTTCAACTTCCAAACCGTCCCTGCTGGTATCTGGCTGGTTTATACTGGTACCGCTCTTTCGCTCGTGACCTTCGTGTGTTACCTTGTGATCGCCGTCCGGCGCCTGCGCCTCGCTCGATAACGAATCAGTGAATTCTTATATCTAATCCCTTGTGCTCAGGTAGTATAGGGTAAGGGATTTTTTGTATGAGCTAAGTAACGTGATGAACACCTATCCCTGAATTGGTTATCTGAAAGGATCGTATGACAGAGAGTGCGCAACAGGCGCAAAGGCCCAGAGCTACAACAAGAGATGAGTATCGACGCCGCCGACAGCTTCAACAACAGGTGAAGCTTAAGAAAATACGGAGACAAAGGATCCTGATTTCTGTTGCGATCGTGCTTGCTGTGCTTGTCATGATGGTGGCGATCGATCTGGTAGGAAACGCCGGAAAGATCCACAACGGCGTTGAGGTTGATGGAATCGCTCTCGGCGGGAAGACCCCCGCAAAAGCACGGGCCTACCTGACTTCTGAACTGCATCGCGGACAGGATAAGCCGATAAAGGTCACCTACGGTCAACAAAGTTGGCAGATCTCGCCTGCGGATCTCGGCGTCAAGTATGATACCGCCCAGATGGTATCAGATGCCTGGAAGATCGGTCGCGAAAGTAATATTTTCAAAGCAACCACGATGCGCATCATCTCGTATTTTCATCCGCAGACCGTCATGCTCCAGATCGATTCCGACCCTGCAAAAGAGAGCACCCTCTATGACAAGATCACGATAGTAACCAACAAATCACCAGTCAATGCCTCGGTCACCTTAAAGGATGGGACATTCGTAGCTTCCGGCGGCTCCGATGGCACTGCCTTACAAAAACAGACCTTAACGAACCTCATCACCTATGCAAGCCTAGGTGGCCAAAAAACGGTCAAAGCACCAGTCGAGATTGCGCATCGCACAATTGACCTAGCCAAGGCGCAGCTGGCGGCTAAGACTGCCCAGGATGCTACCAAGGACATGATTGCAGCCCAGTATCAGGATAAGACCTGGCAACTTGAGCCAAAGGTCCTCAGCGGCTTGATCATATTCAAATTGAGCAATGACCTGGACAAGAATATGGCTCAACTCAAACTTGAAAACCAAAAAGGCGACACTCCGTCCGATATCACGCTTGTCCCGATAGTGGGGAGCGAGAACGTTGCCAAGAGCGTAATACCGCTGCTCGGTGCGACAGTGGGTACCGCCCCGGTTGATGCCTCTTTCCAGGCGGCTAACGGCGAGGTCACGATCATCCCCTCCAAAAATGGCCTGGGGGCAGACCCGGTCAAGCTCGCTAATGAACTGGCGACCCAGATGCAATCCACCACAGCAACGAAAAAGGTCACTGTCGTGACCCATGAAGTCGCTCCTGCGCTCACGACCGCTAAGGCCCAGGCATTGGGGATCAAAGAACGTATCTCGACCTATACGACCTACTTTTCCGGAGGTAATAAGGCGCGCCTGACCAATATCACCCTCATGGCAAAGGCTTTCGATGGAACTATCGTCATGCCAGGGAAAACCTTCTCGCTTAACGGTACTGTCGGCGAAGCAAACGCCGCAAAAGGCTACCAGGAAGCTGGCGCCATTGTTGACGGACAGCCGACCTCCCAGGTGGGCGGCGGTATCTGCCAGGTCAATACCACGTTGTTCAACGCGGCACTGTTTGCAGGCGTCAGGATCACTGAGCGGACTAACCACTCGCTTTTCATCAGCAGTTATCCCTTGGGACGCGATGCTGCGGTGTCGTGGCCCAGTCCGGATTTTAAGTTTGTCAATTCGCTCGATCACGCGATTCTTATCGTTACAAGCTCCAGCAATTCTTCGGTCACGGTCTCCTTCTATGGAATGGATCCTGGCTACACGGTAGAACTGGGGCCAGCCTCCTGGCTTTCCCATACCCAGGCCCCCGAACAGCGCGTCAATGACCCCACGCTTCCCGCAGGGACAGAGAAGATCAAGCAGCCGGGCCGTGGGGGAGGACGAGTCACGTTCACCCAGACCGTCAAGCGTGCCGATGGATCGATAGTCTTTACAAAAACCTTTGTCAGCAACTATAAGACAGAGGCGAAAATCATCCTGGTTGGAACGAAACCGGTCAGTGCTACACCTGCGCCCACGCCTGCTCCCACACCGACCAAAACCGCCAATAGCACTCGTTAGTGCGTTTTAAGAACTGCCCGATCACGATCCGACAGAAATGAGCATAATGACTGAGACCTATTACCAAGCACACGAAGAATGTCTCGACCGCAGCACCCTTGAGGAGCTTCAGGCACGCCGTCTGCGCGCGCTGGTGGTTTCGCTTGATGCGACGGTGCCGTTCTACCGCCAGGCCTTCAAGGATGCTGGCGTCGACCCTGCGTCGGTAGAAGGCCTCCAGGATCTTCCAACGCTTCCTTTCACGGTCAAGAATGACCTGCGGGCTGCTTATCCCTATAAGATGTTCAGCGCCTCGATGGATGACATCGTTCGGATCCATGCCTCAAGCGGTACCACTGGCCAGATCAGTGTTGTTGGATACACGCGCGCTGACCTGGAAATGTGGGCGCAATGCGTCTCGCGTGCGCTGGTAGCCGCTGGCGCGACCTCCCATGACATCCTCCAGGTGTCTTATGGATACGGGATCTTCACGGGAGGCCTGGGCCTCCATGATGGGGCGACCTATCTTGGCATGAGCGTCATCCCTGCATCAGGTGGCAACACGAAACGTCAGATACAGTTCCTGCGCGATTTCGGGGTCGCCGGCCTGGCCTGTACCCCCAGTTACGCGCTACTTATTGCCGAGACCGCTCGTGACATGGGCTTAGACCCGACGACATTCCCGCTCCGTTTTGGAATCTTTGGGGCAGAAGCCTGGTCGGTCGGAATGCGCGAAGAGCTTGAACAAGCTTTCGATATCAAAGCTTATGACATCTATGGCCTGTCAGAGATACTGGGGCCGGGAGTCGCGTTTGAGTGTAGTGCGCAGCAAGGGCTTCATGTCAATGAGGATCATTTCCTGACGGAGATCGTTGATCCACAGACCTTGCTTCCCGTCGAAGAGGGCGAGTATGGCGAGATCGTGTTCACGACCCTTACCAAACAAGGAATACCGCTTTTGCGGTATCGCACCCGCGACATCAGCCGGTTTATCACCGAGCCCTGTAGCTGCGGCCGGACCCTGCGACGCCTCGATCGCCTCAGAGGCCGCAGCGATGACATGCTCATTATCCGCGGTGTTAACGTTTTTCCCAGCCAGATCGAGCAGGTGCTTACGGGTGTCGCAGAAGTGTCGACTAACTATCAGATCATCGTCAGCCGGACCGGCCGTATGGATAACGTTCTGGTCAAAGTTGAGATCGAACCTGATTTTCCTGCTGACGAAATCGCACGGTTCGAGTCGATCGAGCGCCAGGTTCGCGCTGAGATAGAATCTGCGCTGGCGATATCAGTCCAGGTCAGGCTCGTTGAACCTAAGAGCATCGCCCGGTCTGAAGGAAAGGCCCAGCGGCTTATCGACGAACGTAAGGAGAACTAGATGGCACAACAGCTTTCGATCTTCCTTGAAAACACCCCGGGGCGCCTCGCTGCGCTTTCCCGGGCTCTGGGCGAGGGTGGCTTCAATATGCACGCACTCTCGTTGGCGGACACGAGTGATTATGGGGTCGCGCGGATCTTTGTCGATGACCCGGTCGCCGCGAAAGCTTATCTTGAGAAACGTGGCTTCTCGGGCACGCTGACTGAGGTCTGCGCGGTCGAGATCCCTGACGAGCCGGGGAGCCTGGGGCGCTTGCTTGAGTTTTTGGCCGACCATGAAGTCAATATTGCCTACTCGTATGTGTTCGTCAACATGATGACAAAGCATGCCATCAATGTCTTCAAGCTCAACGATCCCGCGGCGATAGAACTTCTTGAGCAGGAAGGATACCGGGTTCTCAGTGATGACGCCTTGTAAGGATAAAGAACGCAAAGCGCCAGAGACAGGAGCACTTTCATCCAGGCAGCGCGCCGGTGCATTGCTGCTGGCATTCGTTCTGGCTGTCGCCCTTTTTGGCACGCCACAAGCAGCCGTATCGGCTGTCAATCCTGGCGATTCGATCGATGGTCAAGCCTATGCAAAACTGAAGCTTCCTGCCCGCAGCATGCCAGACGTCACCATGAAGTCTGGCTTGCTGGTGACTCAGTCCGGGCAAGTCCTGTGGTCTCGTGACCCAGGGGCGCGTCGCCAGATCGCCTCTATTACCAAGATCATGACCGCCATACTGGCGATCCAGACGATCGATCCTGACAAAAATATCACTGTACCCCAATTTACCCTTGGGCCAGGTGACAGCAGCGCTGGCTTGAAGCCGGGCGAAGTGATGTCACGCCATGAGCTCCTCCAGGCACTTTTGATCCCTTCAGGCAATGACGCGGCGATCACCCTTGCTGTTGCATGCAAGGGAAACGTCGACTCCTTCGTCACCGCAATGAACGCCAAAGCTGCAGAGCTCGGGATGTCAAACACCCATTTTGTCGATCCTGATGGAGTGCTCGACACCGGCCCCTACAGCACCGCAACTGACATCGCCACCATGACCCGTTATGCGATGACGCTTCCTGAGTTCTGCACGGTCGTCGATACGCGGGAAGTAAAGATCGTCACAAACATAGCGACCCACGATTACAAAACCACGAACGACCTTCTCCTTATGTACAATGGCGCTAACGGGGTCAAGACGGGATTTACAGATGCAGCAGGCTATAGCGTCGCGACCGGAGCGGCGCGCAAAGGCATCCAGCTTTATGCGATCGTGTTGGGAACGAACAACCTTGCCACCCGATTCACCGAAGCGGCTTCGTTGCTCGACTTCGGTTTCACCCATTACCGTACCCAGACTCTTGCGCTTGAAGGAACGATCCTGGGGCGCGCAACGGTAACCGACTACCTGGACCGTCAGGTCCCGGTAGCCCTGAGCCACGAAACAACAGCCAACGTTAATGACCTTGAGGGGATCGTTACCCGCAAGATTGTGATCTGGGACGGAAAGGCTCCCATCAAGAAAGGGCAGCAGCTGGGTATGGCCCAGTTCATCCAGAACAACCGCCTGGTAGCAACCACCCCCCTGGTCGCTACCGAACAAGTCAAGAAGCCCTTCTTTCTGGCTCGTATCTGGTATGCTGTCGTCAAAGGTTGGCGCGCGATCAGCCGATGACCAGCTGACAGGTTTAGCCGACAGATCCGCTCTTTTGCTGATAGGGCAAACGCCGCCACCTGTGTCTGTGAATTACCAGGAACTTTTCGATCCTGTTGAAAGGAGATCGACTATGGAGGAACAAGCGGCCGGACCATTGCTGAAAACACCCCTGTATGACGAACACGTTTCCCTGGGAGCAAAGATGGCGCCCTTCGCTGGCTATGAAATGCCCATAGAGTATTCAGCGCTGGTGAGCGAGCATCACGCGACCAGAAACGCAGTGGGAATCTTCGACGTCTCGCACATGGGCGAGTTTCGCCTGACAGGAGCCGGAGCTTATGACTTCCTCCAGCGCATGCTTACCAATGATCTTGACCGGATCGGTGAGATCGGAACCGCGCAGTACACCCTCATGCTGGACGAGGAAGGCCACATCATCGATGACCTCATCGTCTATAATACGGGTGGCGAATACCTCATTGTCGCAAATGCCTCTAATCGCACGACCGATTTTGAGTGGCTCAGCTCGCATGCGCCCGACGATGTGGAGCTTGCGGATGAGAGCGACCGCACGGCACTGGTCGCGGTGCAAGGGCCAGAGGCCCTGCAGGTCATCACTGAATTAGCTGGCGCAGACTGGGAGGCTCCCGAGCGCTTTCACATCAAAGATGCGCTTTTCCAGGGCTCCCTTCCGGCATTGGTCGCCCGAACCGGCTACACCGGCGAAGATGGGGTAGAGGTGTTTGTGCGTAGCGCGGACGCGGTTGCCCTCTGGAGGCTGTTGCTGTCGTTTCCGGAAGTTACACCAGCTGGCCTCGGTGCGCGCGATACCCTGCGCCTTGAAGTCGGCTACAGCCTCTACGGCAGCGATATGGATCGGGGTCGCACTCCCATCGAGGCAGGATTGGGATGGGTATGCCCTAAAACAAAGTCCGGTTACATCGGGTCGGAAGTGGTTGCGGCCCAGAGGGAAAACCCACCAGCCGAAGTCCTACGTTTCCTGCGGCTACAGCGGGGAATCCCTCGTCATGGATACGGTGTTTTCGCGGGCGAGCGTGAAGTAGGAACCATTGCGAGCGGATCACATTCCCCGACGTTAGGAGTTGGCATCGCTACCGCCTACCTTCCTCGCAATGACATAAAGCCGGGGGCTCAGGTCGAAGTCGATATTCGTGGTCGACGCGTCATTGCAGAAGTGATCAAGCCACCGTTTTTTGTTAAAGATTAACCGGGAAGCCCGGGCGTTATTCGGTATAATCGAAACGGCGGGCAATAAAGACAAATCGAACGGAGCATGTGAACATGGCCATCCCAGCTGAGCTTAACTACACCGAGGATCACGAATGGGTCAAAATCGAATCTGAAACAGCAATGATCGGGATCACCGACTATGCCCAGGACCAGCTTGGCGGATTGGTGTTCGTGAACCTTCCCGCAGTAGGTGATACCTTTGCAGTTGGCGCGGTTTTTGGCGAGGTTGAATCGGTCAAGTCAGTCTCAGAACTCCTGGCGCCCCTCTCCGGAAAAGTAATTGAAGTGAACGCGGAACTCGAAAGCGCGCCAGAAACCATCAATAACGACCCTTATGGCGCGGGCTGGATCATCAAGATGTCTGTGAGCGACCCTTCCCAGACAGGCGCGCTCCTTGACGCAACCGCTTACGAAGCGCTGACTGCTTAGCACCCCAGTAGAAGCCGTTCGACATGGATTTTCTGCCCATCACCGAAACTGAACGCGAGCTGATGCTCCAACGCATCGGGATCGCGGATGTCAACGACTTGTTCTCTGACATTCCGCGCGATACACGTTTGGAAAACAGACTGGATCTGGATGCCGGGTTAGAAGAAATGCAGGTCAGCAAACGCCTCGAAGAGCTTGCGCGCGCTAATAGCAACGCTGCCGACCTTGTTTGCTTTGCCGGTGGCGGTATCTATGACCATTACCAGCCAGCGCTCATCGACAATATTTTACAGCGGCCCGAGTTTTTCACCGCCTATACGCCTTATCAACCTGAGGTCAGCCAGGGAACCCTTCAGGCTATCTATGAGTTCCAAACTGGCATTTGTGAACTCTGTGGCCTCCCGGTTGCTAACGCTGGTATGTATGACGGAGCTACTGCGCTGGCCGAAGCTGCCTTTATGGCACGGCGCGTCTCACGCACCAGATCACGCGTACTGGTCGCCGGCAGCATCCATCCGGAGAAGATCGAGACCTTACGCACCTACGCGCGGGCAGGAACGCTTGAAGTCGAGGTCATCAGCGAGGGCCAGAGATCCTGCAACAACACAGAACTCTGTACCGCCTTAGGTGATGACGTTGCTGCCGTGCTGCTCCCGTACCCCAACTATTACGGGATGATCGAGGACGTGGCTCCGCTCATTGAGGCGGCTCATGAGGTCGGCGCTCTTGCTGTCCTTGACTGCAATCCGCTTCTCCTCTCAGTCTTGAAACCACCGGGTGACCTCGGGGCAGATATCGCCGTGGGGGAGGCACAGTGCCTTGGCAATGCGATGAACTTTGGAGGTCCCGGCCTTGGTTTCTTCGCCTGCACAGAAAAGATCATGCGCCAGATCCCGGGGCGCCTCGTCGGCAAGACCACCGACATCGACGGACATGACGCCTATGTTTTGACGCTCGCCACGCGCGAGCAACATATTCGTCGCGAGAAGGCGACTTCGAACATCTGCAGCAACCATGCCCTTAATGCATTAGCTGCGGGAGCCTATCTGGCCGCGACCGGTCCCAAGGGCCTGGCATCGCTTGCCCTGTCGGCCTGCGGGAAAGCACATCATCTCCATGACGAGCTAATCAGGACGGGATCATTTGAGGATCCGTGCCCCAAAGCAAACTTCGGCTATGAGTTCATACTTGACTACTGCGGAACTGGTCACCTGGATGCGCTGTATGACGCCTTGATCGACGCTGGCATCCTGCCGGGCATCTGTGTGGGTGAGAAAAGCCTCCTTGTTGCTGTCACTGAGAAACGGACCGACCCCGAGATTGAGTCCTTCGTCGGAGAGGTACGCAGTCATGCCTGAACCCTTCCAGAACCGAGGACCCCGTCCGACTATCTATGAGAGTTCGCGCCCAGGCGCGACGTGCGTCTGCGCCCCGGTCGCTGATACCAGGGACGCCTCAAGCGACGCTTTCTTCGGCGACTATGCGCGCCAGGCGGCGCCGGCGTTACCGCAGGTCAGCGAAGTGGAGATCATGCGCCACTATGCGCACCTGGCGTCGATGAACTTCGGCGTGGATACGGGATCATACCCGCTCGGTTCTTGCACGATGAAGTATAACCCTCGCCTTAACGAGTGGGCAGCACGCTTACCCGGCTTTGCCCAGCTTCATCCCTCGCAACCTGATGAGACGGTCCAGGGCGCGCTCCAGTTGATGTATGAGTTACAACAGGACCTGTGTGAAATCTCCGGCCTGCCGGGAGTCACCCTGCAGCCAGCTGCTGGCGCGCACGGCGAGTACTGCGCCCTGATGATCTTCCGGGCGGCTCATACCGCTGCGGGTAACCCCCGAAAAAAGGTCATCATCCCTGATACCGCACATGGCACAAACCCAGCTTCGGTCGCCATGGCCGGCTATGAAGTGGTAACGATACCCTCAACCACAGACGGCCTGGTCGATCTTGAAGCGCTGCGTGCTGCGCTCGATCATGATACGGCTGCATTCATGCTCACTAATCCCAATACGGTCGGCATCTTTGATCCGCAGATCACTGAGATCACGCGCGCGGTCCACGAAGTCGGAGCTTTCGCTTACTGCGATGGGGCCAACCTGAATGCGATACTCGGCATCACCCGTCCGGGCGACCAGGGCTTTGACGCACTCCATATCAACCTTCACAAGACCTTCTCGACCCCTCATGGCGGGGGAGGCCCCGGCGCAGGTCCGCTCTGCGTGAGCGCAGAGCTGTGCCCCTACTTGCCAGGACCCGTGGCTGTTCGCACCGAAACGGGCGCTTATGCGCGCAAGAACCCCGATAAAAGTATCGGGCGCGTGCGTTCGTATATGGGCAATTTCGCGATCTTTGTGCGTGCCTACGCTTATATCAAAATGCTTGGTGCTGAAGGCTTGCGGGGCGTTGCAGAGCAGGCGGTCCTCTCTGCTAATTACCTGCGAGTCATTGTACAGGACACCTTTACGGTCGCTTACAACCGGACCTGTATGCATGAGTTCGTATTGAGTGGAGCTAATCTGAAAGCGGAGACCGGCGTCTCGACGCTTGATGTTGCAAAACGCCTTTTGGATTACGGGTTTCACCCTCCGACTATCTACTTCCCGCTGATCGTCAGCGAGGCGATGATGCTTGAGCCGACAGAGACTGAACCGCTTGCCGCATTGGATGCGTTAGCCGAGGCGCTTCGGGCAATCGCTGCAGAAGCGAAGTCAGATCCGGAGCTCCTGCACAGCGCCCCTCACACAACGCCCGTGCGCCGCTTGGACGAAGCTGGCGCCGCACGTAACCCTAACCTGAGAGTCGTTCAAGGGTTTTGTTCTTAGGAGGAACAGATGAGCACAGAGAAGCCTGAAAAGAAAAAACAGGAAGTTGAAGGCGGGTACCAATTCGGGATCGGAGTACTTGAAAGACGCGCTATTACGTATATCATCGATGAGATGGACGCAGGGCGTGAGTTATTCGACATCCTGAATGATCCGTATATTAAAAACAGGATCGATCCTTCCAAACGGCATCAACTTCTTACGGACTCAGATCTGCTTGACGCCTTCAAGGAAGAAATTGGAAAGGCTCGCGAGAGCCTAAAGTAAGAGTAAGAACGGCAGGGAAGGAATAGCGATGAATTGCGTGATGTGTGGTAAGCCAGTCGCTGGTGAGGGAAACATCTGCGCTTCCTGCCTTGAAGAAGTGCGCCAACCGACCACTTCGTTCTCTCCGGTCACTTCTAACGCCCAGGAACCGGCTGAGGCTAATCGCGCGTCAGGTGCGCCTCGTCCGTACTGCTTGTTGGTGATCAAAGGCCCCCATATCAGCGAGCGCTTCTACCTGGAAGACAACCAAATGAGTATCGGGCGCAATCCGCAGGCAGAGCTCTTCCTGAATGACCGTACCGTCTCGCGCGACCATGCAGTCATCAAGCGTCAGGGCGACGCCTACACCATCCAGGATGCCGGTTCGCTCAATGGTACGTATGTGAATGACAACATCGTCGATTCAGCAGAGTTAGAGGAAGGGGACGTTGTCCAGATCGGTACGTTCCAGATGCTCTTCACCTCCTATCCCGAGGAGAACGGTCTGCGGTGAGTAGTTACCTGACCATCGGTGAGGTCGTCCAGCGGCTGAAAAGGGAATTCGCAGATCTCTCGGTCTCTAAATTGCGCTATTTCGAGGACGAGGGCCTGATCGAACCCGGTCGCACCGAGAGCGGGTATCGTCAATTCAGTATCTCTGATGTTGAACGTATCACGCTTATCTTGCACCTGCAGGAACAGTACTTCCTGCCGCTCTCCGTTATCAAAAAGAAGCTCTGGGAACACGAGCAGGGCGCTCATGTCTCTGAGATCGACGCGCTCCTCGGAGACGCCCCGGCGCCCGTGGCCGAGAAATCCGACCCCGTTGTCTCGGCATCACTCAGCTTGGCAGAAGCGTCCCATCTGACGCATGCACCAGAAAGCTTCATCCGCGAGCTACAGGATTTCGGGATCGTGAGCACGCAGCAGCTTCCCAGTGGGCGAGGGGTGCAGGGGAGTGATATCGAATGCATCCGGGCTGCCTGGGGGCTTCGTAGTGTGGGAGTAGAGCCGCGTCATCTACGCATGTATGTTACTTTTGCTGATCGTGAAGCTCTGGTTTTCGAGCAGTTCCTCCGTCCGACCTACCGTCATCGGACACCTGAATCACGGGCACAACTCAAGGAGCGACTTGATGAGATCGACGAACACACACGGCTTCTGAAAACCCAGCTCCTCCATCGTGCGCTTCAAGATAAGCTGTCAGATCTACTCTGAGAAAGGAATATCGTGGATTTCCAAGATTATATCCGTACCATTGATGATTGGCCACAGCCAGGCGTAAGTTTCAAGGACATCACCCCGCTTCTCGCCGATGCCGAGGCGTTTAAAGCTGCTATTGACGCGATGTGCGCGCCCTTCATCGACGCTGGCGTAACTAAGATCGTCGGCGCTGAGGCGCGCGGCTTCTTTTTTGCCGCGGCAATGGCCTATGCGCTGGACGCGGGGTTTGTTCCCGCGCGAAAGCCCGGCAAACTACCTTACAAAACGATTTCTGAGAGCTATATCCTCGAATATGGCGAGAACCAAATGGAGATCCACGAGGATGCCCTGGTCCCCTCAGATCGTATTTTGATCGTCGACGATGTTTTAGCAACAGGAGGGACCGCCGGTGCGAAATCGCGTCTGGTGCATCGTTGTGGCGCTACCTTAGTCGGCTATTCATTCTTTATCGAGCTTAAGGCCCTGGAGGGAAGAGCGAAACTTGACCCCGCGCTGCCTTGCTCGGTCCTGATTACCCTGTAAAGGGCTAGATCCTTGCAATATTTCCAGCTTACCGTTCAGTAACCCTCGCTTTCGTTTCGGTTACACAAGGTGGAAGACCTAGGCAATACCTGTACTATAAATACGTGATTAATTCGCTCTTACATAAACGTGCAATAGTCATTTTCCTTGCTGCTTCTTTGTTTGTCAGCAGTTTTGCTGTTGCTCCTGTAGTGATCGCCGCGCCGACTAGCGCCCAGATCGATGGCCTTCAGCAACAGGCGAGCGCAGCGCAGGGTAAACTCGATTCGCTTTCCACGCAGATGGAAACGGCCTCTGAAGATTATTACCAGGCGCAGGCCAAGACTGAGAAAACAAAACAGCAAATCACCAAAAGCCAAAGCGAACTTGCGGCAGCTGAACAAAAGCTGAGCGAGTACCAACAGCAGCTTAATCTGCGCGCGCAAGCAACCTATCGCACAGGGGATGATTCGTTCCTGAACCTCATCCTCGGCGCAAGCAACTTCCAGGACTTCCTCAATCGTTTCGACTTTATGATGCGCGTTTCTCAGAGTGACGCAGAGCTGATCAAAAACGTACGTGCTACTAAGAATACGATCGAACATACCCAGTACACGCTTGAACAACAGAAGACCCAAGAAGAGAAACAACAGCAGATAGAGCTCAGTAATCTCACTCATGTACAAAGCCTGATCTCAGAACAAAAGTCATACGTTGATTCCTTGAACTCGCAGGTCAAGAATGCTTTAGCGGCTCGCCAGAAAGCGCAGGCTGAGGAAGCTCAACGGCGCGCGGCAGAGGCGGCAAAAGCAGCAGAGAAGGCTGCGAACAATAATACCGGCGGCGGCGAATCAAACTCTTCTGGTGGTTCGACTGGCGGGAACGGCTCCGGAGGTGGCGGAGGATATGGGCCAAGCTCATCACTCCGTAAATTCGACTCTGCAGCACTTGCTGCCGCCACTGCGCATCCTAATGTCGTCACCATCGCACGTAAGTACATCGGTGTGCCTTACGTGTGGGGCGGGACAAGCCCCAGCGGCTTTGATTGTTCCGGCCTTGCTCTTTATTGCTATCGTCAGCTTGGTATTAATCTTCCGCGTACCAGCCGCGATCAATACTGGATCGGTGCTTATATCCCTGCGACCCGGCGTGACTTGCTCAAGCCAGGCGATCTGCTCTTTTTCGCAACCGATGTGAGCGATCCTTCCACTATCCACCACGTAGCGATTTATTCTGGCAATGGAATGATGATCGAAGCGCCCTATACTGGCGCAAACGTACGCGAAGTTTCAAGCTACCGGATTGGTTTCATCGGCGCGGTTCGCCCCTGACGCTTTAGCGGTTTGTATGGCTCGAAACCCTCTCCACACTGCTCGGGCTGTAACGCTCATCAGCCTGGCTAAAGAGATCGAGCGGTTCTGTGGCGTCCTTGAGCAATTCGATCTTAGGCTCTCGTTTATTTCTGCCGAAGAGATGCGCTCGCGGGCTCATGCCATCGCTCATGAAGCTGATACCATGGCCCTGCCCAAACGACTAATACCATCCGCGCGGGCAGTGGGGGATAGCGCTTACCTCCTAGAACAGTTGGTACTGCAGGGCAGAGCCGCGAAAGATGATGACTCTGTGATCGTGATGAGCTCCGAAACCTTCCAGGAAGCCTGCGACTATACCCAGAAAGCTCTTGAGGCGCTCAAGTTCCCAGCACGCTATTACGGGGCCGATGTTGATGCGCTCGAGATGTCAGGAGGCCTGTACTTATGAGTGAAGAGATTCCTGGTTGCCCTCTGGCAAGCTCTCCTGAACCAGAATCACAGCGGCCATGCGACCTATGGCGCATCCGCATTGTGCGTATCGAAGAATACGCTGATTTCGATTTCGAATGGCATGACGATATCCTTTACCGGGAACATCATGGCGAAGATATACCGATCAGGAGCATGTGGCGGGTCGACCTCTTATCAAAAACCTCTGGTGAACTTAAAAGAGCACTCCAGTCCTTTGAAAGCCGCGACGCAGCAGAAAGCCTGGCGGCTCGTGTGACTGATCAGTCTTATAGCCTGAGTGTTGCAAACTTTATGGAGCAGTACCTGGTCGATCGCTGATCCAATGGTTTTGGTGTTATTACAATCTTTAGCCACTATCAATAGCTGAGATTGCCCTGCTAAAATTTTCCCAGGTTTGCAAATGTCTCTTTATATGTCTGATAATATATACATTCGCGTTTATCTACCTGATTAGGTATGGGAGGGATTCTAACTTACGGAATCCAACACGGTTAATATATACCTACAAATACCACAAGTCAAATCAAATTATTCAGTTAGGTAACGGGGGTCTTTCCTTACTAAGCCTCTCCTTTAGTTTTCTATATTAATATGTAGCTGTAACATTATGCTACTTTGCATGCGTACTTGTAAAGTAGTATATTTGTAAAGTGGTTTCCGTGAAAGACAATTATCTCTCTGATTATAGAGCATATCTGTACGTTGAACGTGGCTACACGCATGCAACAGTTCGCACTTATACAGGCATACTATCAAGATGGTTTACATATTTACAAGCAACAAAAGAAACAGACTTACATGCAGCCCTCACAAACTATCTCCGGTCACAATCTCAATTAAGCTACAGAGTTGTCAGTAACATGATCTCTGTTGTCAAAAATTACTATCTCTTCTTGGTGCGTGAAGGGATCACAAATGAAATGCCGCTTAAGGGTTTTGAGAAACGCAAGGCCCATCCTTACGAACACCTACCAAGAACGCTCTCAATACAACAAGCTACAGACGTGATTGAGAGTGTGCGTCCGAAAACATGGAGAGCGGATCCAACAGGATACCGTGATCGCGCGATCCTTGAATTGTTTTATAGCTCTGGGCTTCGGGTGCAGGAACTATGCGACATTCAGATTGGCGACTTGCGTAGATCGGAAGTTTTATTATTAGTGCATGGCAAGGGGCAGAAGGAGCGCTTGGTGCCAATGACAGAAACAGCGCTAAAGTGGGTAATGCGCTACCTGGAGCACCGCAAAGAACTACATACAAAAGCGCAAGGCTACGTGTCTCCCAGCAATCACTACCTATTTGTGTCTAACACCGGCCGCAAGATGTGCCCACAAGCAGTATATAATATCGTGCGCGAGGCAGGTCAGAAAGCGGGGATAGTGGGTGTGCATCCACACACAATGCGTCACTCAATAGCTACACACTTATTAGACAATGGCGCCGGGATCTTTGAAATCAAAGATCTCCTCGGACATGAGTCGTTAGCAACTACTGCAATATATACGCACGTATCAGTTCAGCACTTAATGACAGGTTACTTGCGTGCACATCCACGTGCAAATGTGCAACCAAAGGTAACGGTTTAGTATTTTACAAGCATAGTGGTTTGCAAGTATGGTAATATAATTGCATACATACAAGCATAGTGGTTTGCAAGTATACTAATATACAAGGAGGCATGTATGCTAACACTCGCAGTAATTAATCAAAAAGGTGGCGTTGGAAAAACTACTACAGCATACGAGTTCGCATACGGTATCCAAATGTATCGACATACAAGTGCAGCGAGCGGGAGAAGTGTCGGCGGCATGTTACTGCTTGACGGTGATAGCCAGGGAAACCTTACACTTGCAACGGTGGGCCGAGACACGGAGGGCATGCATATCGCAGGAGAGAAGTCGACGAAACCTTACGCAGCCAGAAGGGATCTAGGAATAACAAGAATCGATTGCGCTGATGTTGAGGATACAGGAGAGCAAGCAGACCTCTCATATCATCCGGCCGAAGCGATTGATTACCGGATCATCGACTGTCCTCCGGCCTTGAACAAACGCACGCTGGGTTTTCTTATGGATGCAGATGAAGTAATTATTCCTTGCAATGCCGATGTGTTTTCACTTACCGGACTTTCTGACCTACTCGACACAATCAAAGTTATTAAGAAACAAGCAAACAAGAAACTGAAGGTCGCAGGTATTCTCATAACCTCTTTTAACCCACGGACTAAAGTCGGGCAGATTTTTTGTCAGAGGATAGAAGACATTAAAGAACGCTATAAAGTCCCACTCTTTGAAACAACAATACGCAACTCGGTTTTAGTGCGCGAAGCGCAGGCATTGAAACTCCCCGTGCAAGCCTATAAAAAAAATGCTCCGGTAGCACAAGACTACGAGGTCGCTGTTAAGGAATACCTACATATATAGTAATTTGCAATTATGCTTGTATAGGTGTATATTAATATATAGGTAAGTGAGCAAGGAGCATACATGAGTGGAAGACGTATAAATACTACTTCGCACAGAAACTGGATTGTATCGATATTTGTTTTGCTAGCTGTTTTTGTTTTATTCACTTCCGTAGCAAATCATCTGTCTTCTGCCTCATCGACTACCTACAACACCACAGCCGCAAATAAGACAAGCAGCAAAGATGCGAAAGCTCATTCATTAAGCGATAGCGGCGGCACTTCAAACGTATCGAATACAATACCTACTAAAGGTTTAAGTGATAGCGCCGCAAACACTGTGCAATCTCAGATAGGGGCAAAGCTTACTTATGTAAATGGATCCTACATCATAGGAAACGATATACCCGTCTTTGATAAAAGGATCCCTGATACTGTTGGAATAAATGCCGCGACGTTAAATAGTGCAGGTCAGCTCTCAAGCGCTTCAGCGCTGTTAAACTCTACCATCTATGACAAAACGCCACGGTCCGGCAAAGTTACTTATAAACCTGCTGGCTGGCAACAGCGAGTAGTGCCCGGTAATATTTTTGGCGGCTACCTTTATAACCGAGGACACCTGATCGGCTATGCTTTTGTTGGAAACCTGAAGGGCTTTGATGCATCGGAAAACAACCGGACTAACATTATGGCCGAAACGTCCTGGGCCAACCAGGCGCAAGGTGGCGCACAGGGCAACGGTCAAAACTATTTTGAGGGACTTGTACGCAACGCAGTAGAGAAGGGCGAAACGGTTAAGTACGAAGTCAAACCGCTTTATGTGGGATCCGATAAGGTACCGTCTGCTATTGAGATCGAAGCCCAAGGATCTACGGTAAGGTTTCGGGCACTTGTACCTAATGTTCAACCAGGAGTCAACATCAATTATGCAACTGGACTTGCAAGCAACTAAGCGATTCTAGAAAAGGAGAAAATGATGGCTGAATACACTACAGTAAAAGTTGAGGTTCCAAGCAAGAATAACGAAACAGGGAGATGGAATTGTGATCTTTGGATTGGTGATGACATTGACGGTATGTGTATGCACCCGGATAAGAAACATGCCTGGTGCCTTGCCGGCATTCCTGATGGCGTACCGTCAATTCCATGCCCATTACTAGAGAGCCGCAACGGCCTTGAAGACTTTTCAAAAAGCAGCGATTGATATAAGTAATTATGGTGAGTAAAGTATTAGTATAGTAGTATATGTGTTTGCTTGTAAATATGTAAATTATTGAGGAGGAGTCATGGCTGGAAAACGTGAAGATATGATTGCAAGCTCACTTAATGAAATGATGGGCGCAAAAAAACCGACTGCAAGATCGACAAATAAAAAAACAAGCCATGTAGAAAAAGCTATTGAATCAGAAGCAGTAGTTGATGGAGTAAACCTTGGTAGTCTCCCCGAAAATAAAGGCAAAATGATCCAAATCGCAATTTACTTGCCGGAAGACTGGGTTGATGAATTAAAAGACCGTGCTTACGCCAAAAAGCTCAAAAAGATCAACGCACAATCAGAGATCATCGAAATCCTCAAAAAGGAACTAAACAGATAATGAAGCCAGTGTCGCATAAAGGGAGTTACCATCTGTACGCCCTTGAAGCTAACGACATCGAGAGCCTTACTGTTGATGATAAAGATAAAGAGAAGACCTACAAACAAGGAGCTTACGTAGTCTATCCTGAGCACTTAGAAATGCCAGTCATCGGCGCCGAAATATTTGTCAGTAACGACCTAAAAGAAGCTAAAGAGTTCGGACTGGCCTATACAGAAGGCAGAGCTTTTGTGAGCTTTGAAAAAAGGCTTGAACAAGCCAGGCGCGAAGCAAAAGCAACAACCAAAAAGCCAGCCGACATTAAGACAGATCAAGTCGAGAAAGATGATGAAAACGGCGGCGGAACAACACTATCGGCCGAGACCGCCCATCGCCTCCAGGCAACAAACGGACGATCAAAAATCTATTAGTTACCTTCTCTTTTTCATCGCTCTTTTCTGAACCCAATATTTCATGACCTACTTGAACCATCTGAAAAAGATGTACAGAGAATTTTTTTAAAGTGGCGAAATAGAAAACGGCAAGGGTCGCTATTGTAGACACATGTTTGACGTTCCGTCAAACATGCGCTACCATAGCCCTTGTGCTTGCAGCAGGCAAAGTTGGGGAGCATCCCCAAACCCCAGATGAGCACGAAGGTTTCCGAACATATCGTTTTTAGGAGAAAACAATGTCGGAAACCGTTGCATATCATAAGGCTTATTCAAGCCGCAAAATCCCACGTTCGGTAATGTTTCGCATGCGGATCACAGCAGACCAGGCAGCTCAGCTCGAAGAGTTTGCAAAACGCTCCGGTCTCAGCCGATCTGAATTTTGCCGACGGAGGATCTTTAAACATCAAACAAAGTTTAGTACGGCAGACCCAGAGATCCTTGAGGAGTTAAGGGCCATCCGTAAAGAGCTGGTGCGGCAAGGCGTTAACTACTGGCAGATGATCAATGTATTGCGTGAGATCCGGGACAAAGAGCTGGTAGGCGACAGACAGATCATCGCCGTCTTAAAGAGCATTGAAGCGACTGAGGCTGCTCGAAAAGTTGCGGCGACAA
Organism: Coriobacteriia bacterium; assembly: GCA_009778715.1. Lineage (GTDB taxonomy): Bacteria > Actinomycetota > Coriobacteriia > WRKU01 > WQUG01 > WQUG01. The sequence continues at coordinate 101,892 of WRFR01000001.1, forward strand.
ACTCAGCTGAAGCTGTTACGCTGATCGCATCTAATAGGTCAGTGAGCCGTTAATGCCAATGCTTAAGACCGCCAGCTGGCATAACAACGGCACAGGTTGGGAACGCTATCTTACTCAGGAGAATTGGGAACAAACCGGAAGCCGAGCTATAGACATCTTCGATGAAGATAACTACAACATGGTGCCACCGTTTGGCTGGGCCGAGCAGATGAATGAGACCCGAGAAATCTTTGGCCATAACCTACCTACCAACCGCGGTCCTGCTCGCACATTTTATACGCAGGTTATCCGGCCTGATCATACGAGTGGCAACCCGGCTGACCAAAGCCTGGAACTGTTGCAGGACCTCGTGAGAACCTACTGCAAGACGCACTTCGCTGACTATGAGTACGCGATCATCTTTCACCGCAACGAACAGAAAGAAACCTATACAGACGAGACGGGCCATAAGAACGAGCGTGTCATAGGTTGGCAGCCAGGCTATCATGCGCACATCACCTGGAATTCAACTAACATGGCCACAGAAGCTAAGTATCATGTGGGCATCAAAGAGCTTAGACAACAATGGGTAGACGTTCAAGCACTAGCCTTCAAGGCCGGCATGAGCATCTTACCAAGTGGCGATGAAGAAACCATTAAAGAAGCGATTGAACGCGCTGAACTTACGGAACAACAGGGACAAGCATTCCAGGTAGCGATTGACCTGTCAAAAGCAGCACTTGATAAAACGCGCCCATACTTGTCGCGTGCCGAGTTACATAACTACGAGATCGGGCAGGTTGGTTGGAAGGTCGAGCTCCGCGCAAGAATCATGCATGAGGTTAAACGATCAGGTAGTTTTGGACAGTTCCAACATCGACTGCGTGGTCATGATTTTGATGTGTACCCTACGCCGCAAGGACTAATCTTTGTTACCCCGGAAGGTCACCGGTGCAGATCCTCGCGCTTGGGCGGAACGTTTGAGCCAGATTACCTTGAGCGCTTTTACACCGACACGACGCTGATCGAACTGCGACAGTCCAAAGAATCTTTGCCCGAGAAGATGCCCGTCTATTTACGTTACGCTCCTCGCGCCTACTTGCAACATGAACACGAAGCAATACGTGTTATGCGCCAGGAGAGCATCACCGAAGAGACCGACTTCAAAGGCCGCATCGATGAGTGCGCCGGACGGGGGCGAGAGCAGGCAGCCCGTCTTAAGAAGTTAGCAGCAACCCTTGAGATACAGAACATAGTTATGGCAGCCGCGCGCGACGTTGAAGAAACTCACGATACCTACAGCCAACTTGCGACACACAGCGGCCGCGCACTTATCAAGTACCAAAGGGAGCATGCAGACGAGTTGGTTAGATACGCGCACGGCCGCGATATTCTGCAAGCAAATGGCGCCGATCCTGATAACACCGATCCGCTTTATGACGATTACAACAAACTGGCAGGCGACTACGAGCAGGTCCGCGAGCAGGTTGATAAGACCGCCGAACGTCTCATGCGTCTCCAGAACGCTCAAAAAGTTGTGTTTGGCGTTGTGAGAGCGGCCGCTGAGGCAGAAGACATGCAAAGACGTAGAACTGGCCGCCCAGCGTTTTCAAGGCGCGACAGGGGCGCATATCACCTCTCAGAAGCAGTATTTTTGAGAGCCGGTCAGAACTACGCGCAGACAAGCATAGGACTGAGGAAAGATACCCGGGAAAAATTCCGGAGAGCTGAAGCAGAAATGCGTGAGATCCTTGACCGTGCCCCCCGTGACATCGCGAAAGAAGCACAAAGACTCTCTGAGATCGAGCGCGAGGAGCAAGCACGTGGACTGCGCGTGGACAGCAACCAAAACGTACCGACCGAGGCGCTAAAGCAGACAATCAAACACCCTATCCATCTATAAGGAGAATGACATGCTTATCAAGTTTTATTACACAAACGGCAACCTGGTAGCCATCGACACAACGCATTTTGGCATGAGTTGCGCTGAGTTCGACTACGTCGCGTTGGCCAGTGAAGACGCGCTGCTTATAGATAACTGGCAGGAAAAAGGTATCCGGTTGCGTCGTGGCTACCTTACCGATAAAGACTGGGTCGATAAGATACAAAACAGGGCGTTACCGCCTAAGCGCGCCGAGAAGAAAGACGAAAAGAAAGAAGAGTGGGAGCAAGAGTGGGCTAGCTGGTTCGAGTTTTCCCATGAACTTGTTCTCTGCGACGCTGAAGAACTAACCGAACAAGTAGCAACTATGACTGTTGACGGTGATGAGTTCTTGAAGCGGTCAAGCAGGGGAAAATTGGTCGCTGGAAAAGCCCTAACCGGACAAAGTAGGGAAGGAGGAGAGGCGACAGATGAAGAACTCAAAGCGCTACTTGCGCAGATGAACGCGCCAAGTGATGGAGCAGAAGGAGAGACGAGTATCGCCGGACCGGAAGGCGTAGATCCAGAAAGCGGAGAGATACTGGCAGTCCCGCAAGTATGATGTCCGAGCAAAATAATATAATACTTGTAAATGCATAAGCAAACATAGTTGTATAATAATATTCGTTGAAGGAAAGAGAGGCAGTGTCATGACACTGAAGAAAAAATTTGCTCTGTTGGTTGCAGCCTTATTGGTCATATCAGCTCTGGGCGTAGTTGCGCTAGGTGGTTGCTCAAAGAAGAGCACGAATGCACCGGTAACCACAAATTCACAAGCAAGCGCAGAGACAACTACAGCGGCCCAGGAAGCTTCCTATGAGGCTTCTGCCACGCAAGCCGTACAAGCATGTGCGGATCCGGCCAAGGCCACCGCTGATCTCTTCAGCGCGGCCCAGGACGCGATCGCAAAAATAAACGAGGGCATAACAAAAGAAAACCTTGCTTCTCAGCTTGCAGCTTACGCACAAGCCTATAACAACTCTATCGCCTCCAGTAAGACCGCTACAGCGGCTCAGAAGGCGCAGGCAGCACAAACAGCGACACAGGCACAGAGTAGTGCCAAAAGTGCCAGCGATGGCGCGAAGAAGGCGGCAGAGGTGCCGCCAGCTCCGGCAAAGGGCGCGTCGTCTGGCAAAGGCAGCACGACCGCAAAGGTCTGGGTCCCAGCAGTGACTAAAGTTGTGCATCACGATGCCGTCTACAAGACCGTGCATCACGATGCCGTCTACAAGATCGTGCATCACGATGCCGTGACTAAAGAAGTAGCTTACTGGCAGACATCAGATGGCAAAATCTTTGATTCTAATGCGGCATGTATCGCATACATGGAAAAAATGATGCTCGCAGGAACTCCAGTATCGTCAACGGTAAAATATAAAACGGTAGTAGTCAAGGCCGCCTATGACGAGAAGGTGCTTGTAAAGGCCGCCTATGACGAGAAGGTGCTTGTAAAGGCCGCCTATGACGAAACCGTAGTGGTCACTCCGGGGTATTGGAAATAACCGCTGGCCGGCCAGTAGTTATAGTCTGGTTAGCAATAGACCCTCGGTTGTCCGGGGGTCTATTGTTTCAGCAAAATAATAGCAGGATCACCTATGCGCTGGAAGCAATCCATCCCGCGCCGGCCGCGGCTAAGGTAAGAGCAGCTAATAGAATAATCTGCTCGATCGCAGTTCCAATAAGAACAATTAGAATGACGTTGATAACAATGCCCAGACCAAACCAAATACTATTTTTCACTGGTGAGCAAGAATAATACTCTCTTGCATGCTGCTTTTTTAGCTGATGAATATATACGGCTATAAGAGCGAGAAAAGATAATAGCAAGAGTGCAGCCTTAATAAGAAAGTTCCTTGCTGCCGGAGGGCAAAAGTTGAAGACAGCTTTTGCTCGCATAAAATCACCGAGGCGCAAAGCCAAACCCGCTCTAGCAAGCTGATGATTGAATATGCCGAGAGCAATCAAAAACCATACGGATAAGGCTATAAGCACAACTTCTACGAGAAGTATAAACTGTGCCCAGCCGGACTGATCAGCGAACCAATCATAAATTTTTCTCATTTTTTCTTCCCGCCAACATCAACTCTAAATATTTTGCACGCTGGGTATAGTCTATTGCATCTTGCATCTTCAACGCTAATGGTGTTCCGATAATGATTACTAAAGCAAGTCCAAACCCACATGCAATCTCTAAAACACCTGATGTTGAAAGATTTAGATGCACAACAAAGTATTGCAATACAGAGGCATCGAGGGCAAAGAAAATAACGAACATAATTGAAATGACAGATAAGAGAGAAGTAATAACTGAGATCCATTGTCGCGCGCTTGTCGCTTTGTTTTCGTATTTTATTTTAAGCAGAGAGAGATTAAGCATGGAATAGTCTTTGTAGAAACGAGTAAAATCAAGGTAAGCTTGTTCGTCTTTGACTACCTGGCTGGGTATAAGTGTCTTTCGCTGAACCTTCATATTGCTATTATCTCGCATATCTGACTCTTTCATGGTTTTCTCCTATCCACTGGTCACGAGTGCTCGCTAGATACGCACCGCAATCTGCTGTTTGGGTGATGGCGTCATCCCGGCACGCGCCGTTATCTCATGCGCGGCCTCAGCCTGGGCAGAAGCAACACGCGCGGACAAATCCCCGGTGCTTGCGCCTGCCCGTTGTTCTTTCAGGCTTTCCATAAGATGATTGATCTCGCCTGCAACTCCTCCGATGTCGATATTTTTCGCTCTAATCTCTTCGGTCATCGCATTAGTATGATCTGTTGCGCCGGCGCCGATCATAGTTCCAAGATAATCAAAGATGACCATCGGGGAGCATAGGCGTTCTTCGAGGAAATTCTGAGCTCGTTCCTCTGATCCAAAGGCAAACTTATTGCCACTGATATGTCCGTTATCAAAGCTCTCGATAAGCCCGTCCTCACATAAGAGAAATTCGGGGTGTTCGTCCTCATCGAAAAACTCCGGACCGGCGATGTAGTTTTTATTACTATCGTCGTCGTAGGTTTCAGCAACTATCCATTTCCCAGCCATCTTACTAACTCCTCATAACTGAGTGGCGGTGTGGGGCGCGAAGAGCGCCCCACACCTGTTATCTGCCTGTCTACTTGTCGGCGCCGGAGCTTACAGAGTTGTCTCTCTTAAGCCGCCGGTAAAGTTGATGGCGTATCACAAAGATCAGCGCAGCGATAAGAATAAGACCAATTACCCCTGCAACTACAGGAATGGTTGACTGGTCACCAGTCTTTGGCATTTTCTTTGGAGCTGCGGCCGGAATCTTTGGCATAGCCACAAGTTTGACTGTCTGGCCGACATCGTTGATGTCGGCATGCAGTCCTACCTTGACATCGCCGCGATACAGGTCCTCGAATACGACTACATCATGGCCACCGAGTTGCGTTGCATCGAAGGTAAGATCGATCGTAGTCTTTCCGTTAGAAGTCTCTGGCGTAAAGGTCTTCTTTGCCGTAATAGTCTTGCCATTTACAATGACAGGTTTTCCGGTCGCCTTATCCATCAATGTTGCGATAAGCGTATAGGGCTTACCAGGCGCAAGGCCGGTATAGGTGACAGTATCAGTGATTGTTGTCTTTTTAGTTGCCAGTGTCACCTTACTACCATCTTTGGTCGCCGCATTAGTTTTCAGGGCAGGCGCAATAACATCAACTGTCTGATCGACATCGTTGATGTCGGCCTCGAAAACAAGGTCTTCGTCATTGCGCGAGATCGTCTCAAAGACCACGACGCTCTTACCAGCCAGGGCACGCGCGTCGATCGTGAAATCAATGTCTACAGTGCCATCTGGCGCTGAAGGCGTAAATGTCTTGGTCACTTCCGCGATCGTGGCGCTTGTGTCCTTATTGACCAGCTTACCTGTTGCCGTATATTGTTTACCAACGACAAGATTTGAGTACGTGATGGTATCGGTAATTGTCACAGGGCTGTCTGCGTATACTGTCTTATCATCACTTCCAGCAGCATGAGCCGTTGTGTGCATCGTCGGTGCAACGATTGCGACCGTCTGGCCACCATCGGTGATATCCTCATGGACGGCCACTTTGATATTACCCAGGTATAGATCTTCAAAGACCACGACGCTCTTACCAGCCAGCGCCGATGCGTCAAAAGTAAAGGTAACATCGACACTGCCATCAGCAGATGTCGGTGTAAACGTAGCAGAGGCCGTCACAGGCGCTCCGTTGACCGTCAGCGTCGTATCTGTTGACTGATCCATCAGGGTACCGGTAACGGTGTACTCCTTACCAGGAGTAAGGTTTTTGTAGGCTACTGTATCAACGATCGTTGCCGTCTTAGAATCAATGACCGTCTGTGTACCAGAATCACCATCTTTGGCAGTTGTCCCAATCACCGGGACCTCTGGCTTTTGATCAGTCAGCGTACCAAGGGATACAGTGTAGTTGTCGCGGCTGATCGTCACTGTAAACGGCGGGATCAGGTTGTAATCAGTGTTGGCAGGGCAGGGGAGCTCTTCGATCGTATAAGTGTCATAGGGCAGAGCGCCGAGCTGGTCATTTACAGGAGCGATGTTGCCAGCGCTGTCTTTGCCGAACCAGACGCCATCATCAGCGGTCGCGCCAGCGTTAGTGTTTTGGTCGTGAGGATTCCAGGAGTTGCTTGTAGAAGCATAGCCGTTGGCATCAGTAATAATAACGTGGCTTTCACCAGTTGTATTCGAAGTGATCTTAAAAGGTATTCCCGCCATGCGGGTATATGAAACCGCCGCTGCTTTGATTAGATCCAGGTCGCCACGTTTCACCTGTTCCTTTTGGACCGTCGTAGAATTACCGATATTACCTTCTGATGATCCGGGCTTATCGCCTTCGACTGTATAGCCATAATCTGAAGATGAATCATAAATTACACGTGTTACGAACACCGTTGGATTGTTTGGTAAAAGATATCCTGGCGAAGCCATTGTTTCGCTATAAACGTAAGTTCCGAGAGGCATTGTTATATTTCCGTAAGTGTCTTTATAGAGTGGATCCCCAGAAACATAAGCCTGTTGGTCTTGGAACATAAAAGTACCATTTGCTTTAGTTTTATACACCCATGTTTTAGTCGGCGCCCCTGACGCTGTTGCAGCAGCAGCAGTGCTGTAATAACCGTCGTAGTATTTAACGGTGAACTGTGCTCCAGCTAGGGATGCTCCGCCTACAGGCAATTGTTTGCCTGTTTCGGCATCGACTTTATATACATAGGCGCCTAGCGGGTCATTTCCAGGTACATCGGCAATCGATACCGAATATGTCTCACCGCCAGTAGTAGCTGCGACTGTATAAATTGTCTTATCTAGGATATAGCCCTTTGGGGCTGTCAGCTCCTTAATATAGTAAGTTCCAGGTACCAGGTCGCCTGTTGTAGCGGTAGATGAGGATCCGTCGCCAGAAAGCGTGACTGATGTAACTATGTTTGTATCAGCATCAGCATCGGCACTCGTCCTATAGATACCATACTTCGCGCCATCAAGCGAATAGCATGAATTACCATCTGTGATAGCAGAGTTTTTACTGGTCTTTAAGAGCTTGATGTTTACTGTGTCTTGCCACCGAATGTGGATCTGTCTCCGGCCAGCTGCTGCCTGATAACCATATACATCAGTATCACCATTGGGCTGCGGGTACATGGGAAACGCCATGAGGTAGAAAGTGCCGTCGTAGATCCCGGTAGAAGAATCATAATCCATAGAATAAAGATAGAGGCCAACGCTTTCATAGAGATCATCAGGCGTCGTGCTGTTATTAAGCTGCATACAGTGTAGGAGCTCTTGAGACAAGTCCACTCCAACATTTAATCCGCTTGAAAATATACCATCTGAGGGCCACGATCCGAGATAAGGTGTCGTGCCGAAATCGCTGCAACCCCATCCGCCGCCATCCGCAGACCATGTGTAGGCTGGACTTGAATAATTATTTCCAGCGACCTGCGGTGCGCTTCCTGTAACATACTTGGATGTTACATCCCATGTCGGCATAGCCAGTCCATCTGTGGGAGTTAGCCCATCAGGATTGCCATCTGAATAACCATAGTGATAAAACTTCACTATGACTTGGCTACCCGACAACATGATCGTGTTGTTTTGAGGGTTAATGTATAAGTCTCCGTTGGTAAAGGGATTTCCAGTGTTTAAACCTGGAGTTGCGGCCGCCGCTTTTTGCGGTGCAGCAACAACTCCAGCACTGAACACCGACAAAACCATTGTGATTGTTAGCAGCCATGCCATAACGCGTTTGCCAGGGTTGCGTTTCCCCGGACTTGATTTGGTAGTCATAGAGACTCCTTTCTTTGTGCCAATATGGTGCGTAAGGCCATGCTGGCAAATGGATAAAACTCTATATCTACGGCACAAGCGGAAACCAACCGATAGTTTTAGTGCCTGAAGTGGGGCGTGTTACGCTGAGTGTTCACCTCCCTGAAGTTGTGAGGATAGTTCGGACGCGCGGCGTCAATTACCTCAAGACGCGCGGAGGCAAGTCCTGGTATAGCGCGCTCAAGATCGTCGCCAGGTTCTAATCGATGCCTGAAATTAGGAACAAGCAGCGTCGCATTGAGCGCCGGCGTATCATCTGGATACCAGTCCGGCAGTACGTTTTCTGGCCTAAAGCCACCAGCAACCAATCGTTGCGCTCTCAGTTCAAGTGGCTGAGCCTGGAACCGGGCCAAGTTGCTAATCACCGATTCAGTACAGTTCGGCGTGGTAGCTTCAGCTTTAAGTAAGGCCTGGACGCGGCCATACCAGGGCGCACCACCAGAAGTTACTTTTACCGGGCGGCCCTTTTCCTTATAGATGCCGGCTATATAGCAATAATCGACTACTAACGTGTCGCTAATTTTAAGCACCTCGTTAGCAAAACGGGAGCGTACTTGGCCAACTTGCCGATAGCCGCGATCATAATAGTAGTAGGCGGGTATGCGAGGACTGACGATGGCTATTTTTCTATCTATGGCTGCCTGCTTCTGTGCGCTCATGTGCGAATACGTTGGGAGCGGTACCATCAGCGCAAAGCGTGGCGCGCCCGGATAGGCGCCAAGACAGAGGTAGGGACGCGTGGCAAACTTAGGATCATTATTGCGACCGCCCACAAGACCGACAAGCGTTTGTAGACGCAGATCAAGGTTATAGGTGTAACCAGGACGGGGGATAATGAGTGTTTGTTTTGCCATAGTGTTGTACCGGCTAGGTAAAAAGCAGCCCCAGCAGAAATAACTACTGGGGCTCAAGCTCCGAAGAGCCGATAGACATAAACGTCTACCCGTCTGGACGCCTTATACCCCATATAGGGAGGCAACCTCAGTGTAGCACTAAAGCGCCTCCGATACAATTACCTAGCCGGTGTCATCTCACCTCTTTTCGCAAACGTAAGGCAGAGCTTTTCAAGATCAAGTGTTACCCGAGCTGAAAACTCGCTTCCGTCTTTTTTCTTAAAGCCATCGAGGCGCCGCGTGCAACCGCGAGCAAAGAGCTCTACGGCGTCAAGAGTTGATAGTCGTCGGCCGGCAAGCGCGGCAAAGACCTGGAAGGGACAGCCTGAAGCTGTGCGTGTCTGAGGATCCCAGATGTGCTTTTCACACTTGAGCACCTGCGCTTTTTCATAGACCCAGCTACCGCAAACAGGACAGCGGCCGACTTTGACGCCGGCGCGATTTAAGACGTATTCCGGCATAACATCGACCGGCGCCGAGGCGACAAGCGCTCTGATCTGATTTTTAATACGATCGAGGAATGCCTGGGCCCCTCGGTAATAATCCTTTGAGTTGGCAATGGCGTTTAAATCGTGTTCAAGGGCAGCCGTTAGGTGTGTATCAGTAAGCGCGGGATCCAAGACGGTAGCGAGCATGTGCCCAAGCGGTGTTATCCGGTAAGACTTACGCACCTGTTCAAGGTAGCCGTTTTCAATGGTTGACGTGATGATGGTGCTTCGGGTCCGCTCTGTACCGATGCCTTCTGCCCGTTTTAAGTCGGCTTTATACTCTGGGTCATCGATATCGGACGGGTTTTGCATGAACTTCAAAAGCGTTGCGGCGGTAAAGAGCTTCGGAGGCGTTGTTTTGCGCTCAGAGACAGAGAGAACAGGGGCGGAAAGCTTCTGGCCTATCTGTAAGCTCGATATAGCCTCATTAGCAGTTTTGCTGGTATCAGTAGTGTCGCAATGTTTTTCAAAGGCCTTATTTGGGCTTACAATCGCTCGAAATCCGGCCGACCTCACAATAGAGGCCTGAGAGGTAAAAAGATGTTCTCCGATCGCGATTTTGGCCGTGTAGGCGTCATATTCCGCGGCAGCAGAGGTCGCCTGTAAGAGTCGCGTGATGATAAGGCCTGCGATCCGGCGCTGGTTTACCTTGAGTTTGCGAAATACGCCAGGAGATAGAGTAGGCGTTGGAAGCAGCGCTGGATGCGACGCTTTATCGACCGCTTTATCATCGACGATCAGATTAAGACGTGTTGGATCCAGCGTATAGACGCCAGCTAAGCCTTCATACTCAGAGGTGATGTCAGTGATAAGCTCACGCGTTGAGTCGATCATATCGTGTGAGATATAACGGGCTGAGGTACCTGGATAGGTAATAAGCCCTTGCATGTAGAGATCTTCGGCAAGCGACTGGGTAAGTTCAGGCTCAAAGCCAAACTGCGTAGCGGCGTCTATGGAAAGGTCCGTTAAGTTATAGAGGTGTGGCGGCGCAGTTGACTTGGCCACCTTATCGACCGAAGTAACGCTGGCCGCCTGGTCAGCGAGCTCGATGGCCAGAGCGCCAGCCGAGTCCCGGTTGTCCGCATCCATTGTTGTCGTAAAACCTGAGAAGGCGGCGTCGAGCTTATAGGAGAGCGCCGCAGTGAAGCTTTCATTGTTTGCACACCGACGCGCCACCTGCGCCACTATCCATGACTGGACGCGGCCGACGTGCAAAGTGCGCCCGTAGAGTACCGAGTAAAGCCTTGTCAGGTTCATCCCGATATACCAGTCTGCACATTGTCGTGCCCGTGCAGCCGCAAGGAGAGCAGAGAAGCGTTCTATAGGCAGCAGATTATCAAGGCCGTTGCGTATAGCGCCCGGTTCAAGTGATGAGGTCCAAAAGCGCGATACTGGCATATCGATATCTAATGCCCGATAGATTAGATCAAAGATTAACTCTCCCTCGCGATCAACGTCTGTGGCCGATATGATGCCCGTAATATCGCCGCGATGAGCAAGCGCATAGATCGTCAGAAAGATCGACTTTGTTGCCGCAAGGATCTTAAGCGGAATATCTTCTGGCAAGATAGGGAGCGTTTCAAGCGCCCATGCCTTATAGGTAGCAGGGTCGTACTCATCTGGCCAGCAGGTACCGACCAGGTGGCCTTGCGCTGCAACAAGCAACAGGTCCGGCGACTCATAGTAGCCGGCAGGATTCCAGGTAGCGCCTACCACATCAGCTATGCGCTTGCATACGGAAGATTTTTCAGCAATCAGAAGTTTCACTCGTTTGACTTTTCTATCCGTGCGCCACAGTATGGGCAATAGAGCCAATCGTGGTTGTCGATATTAAGCACTTTATCGGACACAATGCCATACTTAATAACGGCACATTGATGGCTGCGCACTGCGCTCTCAAAGTTTTTGAGTACTCGTTCTACTTCAGTCATTGCTCTATCCTTTCAATTTCTGCGATCGCCTCAAAGATCGGATATATCTGCTGAGGAACAATCGCATTGCCTAAGCATCTAAGTCTGTCCACCCGAGCGGAAACCCCATGAGCCATTCGACCCACGTCGGGTTCAGCTGCCCACCGATTTGATCGTTGAGATTGCGGGTCTTGGAAGGATCCTCGAAGCGATCTCTTCGGCCCGTCCTGTAGTCCCTGGCCTGAGGCGTGGCAAACATCTTCACATAGGCTGGAAGGCATGGTGAGTGCCTTCTCATGTCGCTTGCTCCTCCGCTGCGCTTGCAGTCCGAGGCACTCGGCGTCGGAAACAGCTTGACTGCTCCGCTCAGTGTCAGTATCGGCTTGCTGTGATCGCCCCCGCTGTATTGATAGTCGCCGCGTTCGTTTGAGCGAGGCGTTGGCCACAATAAAACAGCGCTGGCGTTCTTGCGGGGCCGAGACACTGCAAGCTGGAAGTACAAATGCCCGAGCTTCGTAGTCAGCGGCTTCCAGGTCAGATAACGAGCGATCGAGGCCCATCTTGACGAAGCGAGCAACATTTTCTCCAATGACCCAATCGGGCCTGAGTTCCTGGATAACTCTAAACATTTCTGGCCAGAGGTAGCGGTCATCATCGAAGCCTCTACGCTTCCCGGCGCTACTGAAAGGTTGGCAAGGAAAGCCCCCACTGATAACGGTAGCTGTGTGTAAGCCTGTTGCTTCATAGTAAGTCTCTTTCGTAAGTGTTCGGATGTCTCCGAAGTTCGGAACATCCGGCCAGTGTTTGGCATGGACGCGACTGACATAGTCGTCAGTGTCGCAAGAACCGACATTTACAAAGCCAGCCCACTCAGCGGCCATATCAGCTCCGCCGATGCCAGAGAATAGTGAGAGGTGCGTTAACATTTAGTACCACCATCCTCAAAATAAAGATGTTCTTGTCGCAACAATGGATCTATGCGTCCAGGTGATATCTCACAGCCATCAACACTAATCGTTGAAGACAGCGATGGGCGAAACACCACAACAGCCGACGGAAACGGAGCGCTTGCTTTCGCATTGCTAAACTTAAGCCGACCGCGTATAAAGGTCACTTGAGCATTCGGGTTGCCAAATATGTAGTCATGCCAATACCTCGTCTCAGTGCGTGCTGGAATAAGCATCACAATAGTGGCCCCACTCTTTGACTCTTCCGCTGCCTTTGCTACCCACTTGTCTATCTGGCGACCATAAGGAGGGTTTACCCAGACAGGACCGTAGCCGGTCCATGGCAACGCCAGCGCGTCTTTTTCCTCGTCAAAGTACACCGGGCACTTATGGTTTTCAGCAGAGGCTGCCGCATCAAGCCTGAAGTGATAGATCTCGTCAAGCGCGTTAAAGAAATCCTGGGGAGTTTCCCACTCATTGGAGTTCGATGACATGTACACACTTTTATTAATCATCAGCGGCCACACTACCCTCCGAGGATGTTTTTAGCTAGAGATCCCGCGCCAGCGATAACGGCGATATCGGCGACAAAGATACTGAGCATCTTAAGTACCGGCAAGATTAGCGTTGTGTTTTGGATCGCAGAGCCAACATCAACAGTAAGGCCGCCAGACCAGGCAAGCGCCGGGAGCAAACACAGCGCCAAAATGGCTATCGCAAACGAAAGAATAAGCGAGGAGAAATATGTCACAAAGTTTTTCGTTTGTGGGCGCGTTGTCTCAGATGCGTAGAGCGCCATAGGGATTGATCCAAACGCGGCGCAGAAGTACAGCTTGATAAACCGCACGACAGAGGTGACATAGACCACGCAAAAGCCAATTATGACAGCGACCGCCATAATGATGGCATAGATTAAGCCGAGGGTCAGGGTAGAGGGGTCGGCGCCGGTAAAGTTGCCGGCGATGGTAAGCGTGTCATTGCTTGAGCCTACGATGCCCAGTATTCCTTGATACGTCTGAGTGCTGTAAGAGGCATGGTTAAAGGGATTAGTGTAGGTAAGATAATGGCCGTTTGGCATCTTACCCGTGATAATAACCTGCCCGATCGACCAGGCGAACTGGATAATGTAGGGCCAACAAAACACGAGGATGAGCAACACGAACCAAGTAAGGAAAAAGATAATAAGTTCGCTCTGCATCATATCTGGTTTTGATGTGTCGTAGAGCTGAGACTTTTGCTGCCATTCAGTAGCTTTAACGCCAAACACGATAAGCAAGACGACTACCGCTACTGGCATCACAGCATACGTGTTGATTTTTATCATGAGATCCCAGATATTACCGTTTTGTCCCAGGGCTTGCTGAAGTGGCTGGGTGAGTATTGAGTTCTTGACAAGATCAGTAAGGACGGTTTGCGCCGTTTTGATATACCACGCGATCAGAGGCGTGATAAGATTGCTGAGGAAATCCGTTATGCCCTGGGTGATAAACGACATCAGAAATCGCCGCCATCGTCGGCAGTAAGCGTTTTAGTAGCCCTGTTATAGACAAGAGCAGCACGGATAGATTTTGAGTTGAGCTGCCCAGTAAAAAGCGATACAAACTGGTTTTGCACTGGGTCATAGTGCACCTTGCCAGACCAGGTAACGTCGTCAAGAGTTGGATAAATGGACTTGATATATGACGTAAGAGTAGATTTTGCCTTGGCGGCAGTGATACCGGGCATAAGCGCAAGATAGTTGATCGTGGCGGTCGCGGTAGGCTCGAAAGACTCTATCTGAAAAGCCTCAGCGGAATTAGGATCGACCAGCAGCGCACTATAGGTGGCAGAGGCGATAAACGCCTTGCTCGAAATGTGGTAGAACCCGTCACTCCCGTTTGTAATAGTAAGATTTACAGGGGCATACTGTCCGGCGAGCTCGATGGTCGCCTTAAGTTTTGCGTCACCTTGCGCTGAAAGCGTTTTCAAGGTGTAGTGGGTAGGAGGCAGCGCGTTATGCGTCTTCGTGTTCGTTTCAGTGAGCGTAGTAGGGGTAGCAGAGAGCTTGAAGGACTTGTCCTTAGATGTCCAAGCGGCTTTCGTAAGTATCGTCATCCACGACTGATAGAGCGCCGTCTGCTCTGTCTTATCGCCGACGCCTTCAATAATGACTGAGGCCGGAGGTGTGGTAGTCGAGTCCAGGCTATCGGAGGCCTTAGCGCGATCCTTCTGTGCAGAAACTGGCGTCGGCCGGCGCGGAGATGGGTGCAACGCTGTGCTCACAATCTTGAAGCTAACAAACGCGATCGTAACTATAACCAAAATGATGAGGAGTATCAGCACGATTCGATTCAGTATCGTGAGACGGCCCCACATTCTACCGAGTTTCCTTTTAAGCGGTTCCTTCATGGCAATCATTCCTCTCTCTACTGCACCGTCACGCGGCCGTAGCCCACAATGACTTCAAGCACTCCGTTATTTTGAAAACTTTGATACAGCGGCACTTCATTGACGCCCTCCGCCGGGTCGGCCGCCTGCACAAGTTGGTTGCTACCGATATAGATAGCGACATGTTCTATGGTGGAAGGATCTGTAGGGTCGCTACCCCAAAATATAAGATCTCCGGGCTGGAGTTCTGCGGCCGTGATTCGCTGAGTTGCGTTATATTGCGCCGCTGAGTTGTGCGGCAGCGTGATCCCGTAGACCTGGTTATAGGTCCAACACACAAGCCCCGAACAATCAAACGTATCCGGGCCCGCAGCGCCCCACACATACGGTTTTCCTACTTGCGCAAGCGCAAGCGCCACGACGCCGTTTGAAGCGCCGGTCAGCTGCGCGTAATAGTCTTGAGCGTATCCTTGGCGCGTAGGTAGGCTACTATCACCCGGGCGTTCATAGTTATAAAAAACATAAGCAGTTGCTGCATCTAAGTCGGTCAGGGCATTGAAACTGGCAAAGTCCATCTCACGCGAAGCATAAGGTGCCGCAGAGCCAGTTCCTGTGATCTCGGCCAGCATATAATCAAGCTGAATGTAAATATCGCTAAAAGGTTTACCTTGTGAAGCTGCGTAGTCTCGTAGCCCTTGAGCGCGACCCTGATACCATTGCACAATGCCGGTAGCTCCAATTGAATTGGTGTCAGTCGGATCCATACCCGATTCTTGTTTCAGGTTGCCCATTATGGCAGCTGTATGTAGCGCGTCAAATCCATGAGACATAAGATAGTTGGCCACAATCGCCTCGTTGCCAGTAAGCGATCCGGCATTTTGCTGGCCGTTAGCGGCGCCTACAATTCCAATGAGGATAATGGCCACCACAGCCAATACCGCGATGATAGCAACGACAAGCGCCCCTACGCCGAGAACAGCGCCGAGGCCAGCAGAGGTAGCGCCTGAAGCTGTGCCAGAGGCAGCAGCAGTCGCGCTACCGGACGCGCTGCTTGCGGCGGCAACCGTGCTGGTTGCCTCCATAGTTGATGCTGTTGTCGCGGCCCCTTCAATAGCGATCGCGCCATCTGTAGCTTCGGCCATAGCTAAAGTATCAGCGGCACCGTAAGCGGCATCAGCGGAGCCTGCGGTAGCGGCCGACGTCTCAGGTCCGGCACCGGCGCCGAGCCGGTTAATAAGTGAGTGGCCATAGCTCAAACCTTGCTGACCATAGGTGGCGCTTTGATAAAGACTTTGTGAGTCTTCATCGTCGCCGGCCAGAAACGATACGGCTACCACGTCAGCTATTCGACGTTTACCAAAATTGACTGCTCGATTTTTCTGTTTGGCAATCTGGCGCTTGACAAAACCACCTTGAGCAACAATATCTTCGGCTTCATTATTTGTGCCAGAGGCGGCTAGAAAGCCGCCAGGCATTGAACTGTCAAGCTCAAGGTCAGGCATAGAAGTGCCCGCATCTGAGGTAAACATCTCAGCGAAGTTCACCTCAGCAAGCCCGGTAAGCCCTTCGAGCTCATCAGGCCCGGAGGATTGCGTCGGGAAGAAGATATCGTGGCTAAGGCCTCTCTCTTCAAGTGCTTGTTCGAGCGCGTCGTCAGACATGTTGTTATGCCCTTATTCCAGCGGCAATAGCTGCGGCCTCACGCTCAGCTGCACGCGCGGCGGCCTCACGCTCTCCTGGATCGGTAGAGAACAGCTTATAGGTCTCAGAGTTCTTTTCCTCGTCGCTAAAGGTGTTATTGATATGAACGATAACGTCATTGAACTTCGCTACAGCGACGCCTTGCGGGGCGGCGAGCAGCAAGTTGGCGTCTGTTTCTGAAAGATGAAGACGTGTGACAAGCCCCTCAGTGTCCTTGTCACCAAACAGATCAAGGTCGGCTTGCTGATACATAATCACCGAGGCACTATCAGAAAGTATGTGCTTTAAGATCGGGTGCTCAAGAAGGTGTGCGGCATTTTGAGTGATTCCACAGGGGATAAGCCCGAAACTGCGACCCTCGAACCAGAACTTACGGGCATACTCAAGAGCGGTGGGGGAGTCGCCTACTTTATGAAACTCGTCGATATAGACATACGTCTCATAGCCGTGTGCCTGGTTATAGAGAAGCAGATTCCAAATTTGCATTAGCACAACGAGCATGCCGAAAACTTTCAGCGATGGGTCAAGCTCTGATATATCAAAATCGATCAGGCGCGCCGAGAGATCGACGTTTGTGTGATGAGCAAAAACGTCCAGTGCGCCTTCTGCAAAGATAGAGAAGTCATCAGCAAGGTCCAGCGCTTTTGAGGATGGATCCCGCCGGACGTTTTCATAGAACTCAAGCAGCGTGGGCATAGCCTCAGCAACGCCGTAGTTTTCTTTTTTGAGCTGGTCATAGCAGGCCTTAATGGCACGCGATATGATGCCCTGTTGAGCGTTAGAAAGCGTCTCGCCGGGCCTTGCCGCTACTGTTGACAAAATATAGATCAAGTCAGCGGTTCTCGATGTGATAGGATCACGACCGGCGACCTGATAGTAGGATGGTATATCGAAAGGATTGATATGTTCGGTACTGTCAGCGGTACCATGCCAAATGGTGCCGCCCCAACGCTCTACCAGAGGGTTGAATTCATGGTTTTTCGTGTCAAGAATATAGACACGGGCTCGTGGCTGGCGCATGAGAACGCCGCTTACCTCGACATCGACCCCGAAAGTTTTTCCGAATCCCGGCTTACCGAAAACCATCTCTGAGCGGTTGTTCGAGTTGCGGCGATCGTAGGTAATAAGGTCGCCGGTTTCCTTGACGCGGCCATAAAAGATGCCGCCTGGCTCCTGTACTTTCGTGTTGGTAAAGGGCATGAATATGGCGGCCTCATAAGAAAGGAAAGCGCGATTGAGCTCTACCATATCGTTGCCAGTAGGTAGCATTGTGTTAAAGGCCTGAAGCTGCTGGCCAGAAAGTGGCGCGATGTTTTGGCGCGATTGATGAGTTTTCGCTTGCAGAGTAAAACGATTGGTATTTAGCTCTTCAAGCGTGTCGCCATAGATACAGAGTAAAAGGGTTCCCAAAAACAAGTTCTGATCCTTTTGCTCCATGGCGTCTATCTGTTCATTGACTTGCTTTATACGGTTTTGCATGAACGGAGTTACGGCCATTGAAGGCAGCACGCCATGCGTTGAGTAGTCCTGCATGTTCTTACCGATACGCGAATCCATGTTGCGGAGTTTGCTATACAGTTCGGCCGTGGCTTCGGTGTTATCGATAGCCGTAAAAGTTAGCGTGGCCGCCATCGGAATATCAAGGTTAAAGATATCTGAGAGAATGGTGTCTTTTGGCCGACGAGGAAGGCCACCCTTGTTCGGCCAATAGAGCGCCTGGGCGTACTTATCGCCAGCCATAAAGATACGCTTATCGCCGCCGGGGTAGAAGTCGTAGCCACCGATAGGCGCGAGATAATCTTTCGCATCCAGTCCGGCGAGATCAGCCATCGTGAAGTTATAGTCCTCCGGCACTTCTCCGGGCGCCGTGTACTTAAGCATTACTTTAAGGCGTTCTACGCCATCAAGTACGCGCGGGTTGGCACGGATAAGTTCAAGCTTTTCTGAGGCAAGCCGTACCGCCTGGGCAAGCAGTGGTCGCGCCTCTTCAAGGGTATAGGCCGTAACCGCAATAGTGAGGTATCGATACCTCTTGACGTTATGCTGGGTTTCGGAAAGCGCTGTCTGAAGTCGTGCGTTGTCCTCGTCGGCAAAGACCTGCATATCCGCCTGATCTTGATCTGGGGCCTTAAACTCTTCAAAAAGCTCTCCGCGTGTCACAGGTTCATTGATGATATGGACCTTGAAGCGCGTACCCGGCATGAATCCGTTGTATAGCGCAATGAGTGTGTTATAAATATAGGCCTGATCATGTTCGCGATTGTAAAGGTAGTTCACGTCGTCAAAGGCAACAAGGCGACTGAAGACGCAATCCCCGTCATGGCTGATCCCATCAGGCAAAACATTACGGAAGTAAAGGCAGCCTTGTGCCGTGTTGGCACGCAGAAGCGCGCGCTCCTCATAGTCACGCGCCAGATCTGTGAAGTCGTCATCAGAAAGAGCGGTAAGCTTTGCTACCTCATCGCCGACCGGATCAGTGACCTCATCCGGCGTTTCAGGCGTAGTGTCGGCGGTCGCGTTGTTGCTTTGAGGCTCTGGTAGCTTCTTATCGTCACGCGCAAGGTCTACGGGGCCTATATCAGAGGAGGTTTCAAGCGCTGCTATCTCACAAGCAACCGGAGCAAGCGCTGCATCCGGCATCTGAAGGGCACTCTCGCTATCGCTATCCACGTTCGTACTTAGTAGCGCTGTCGCGATCGGTTGCGCGGATATATCGGGCTTTAAGGGCTCTGGTGTCGTGACCTCATCGCTGGCCACGGTTGTGTATTGTGGCTCTGAACTCTCTGGTTGCCTGTATATATCGGGCTTTAAGGGCATCGATGGGGCGGCCTCATAGCTGGGCAGCTCGATGGCTTCATCTAACATCTCAGGCGCCGTCGTTTCGCTGCTCGTGTTGCGCCTTTGTGCCTCGGGTTGCTTGCCCGTATCGGACTTTAAGGGCGCTGATATCGGCGCTTCGAGTTCTTGCTGCTGCATGATCAGTGCGTATTGCGGGTGTTTTTGTTTTCTTTTTCTGTTGTGGCTCATGGGAAATCTCCTCATTATAGAAAGGGCACAAATCCTCCCAGGAATTTGTAATCACATACGGACGGAATGGGCGGCGTTGAACATAGAAGTACACTTCAAGCCACTCAGAAAACGGCAAGTGATCGAAGTGGATGAAACCAGCGGCGATGATGCACGCGGCAACTACGATAAAAACTACCACCACAACAGGAACCGGCAGCTTGAGCACGCCAATACCGACCACATTAATGACAACTGACGCGCCAAGAGCCGTGAGAATGTACTTGACCTTATCGCGACCAATTCCGAGGTTGGTGACAGTTTTCTCGTAGCTATAGGTGTCCTCATGTAGTGTAATCGGCTTCATGAGAGCATACCCTTGCAGCCAGTGCCAATCCAGGCAGCAACAGCAACGACGATCAGTCCAGCGACGATACCGCCAGCATGATTAGCTTGCAGGGCCGCGCTCCCATGCTCCTCGTTAGTGGACATGGCGTAATTTTTAACGTTAGTGGCCGTATACATAGCGCCAGGGACCGCAAAGATTGCAGCGATCAGTAGCAGTGTGCCGTTAAGTGTGCCGTCATAGCCGCCTGATACCGAGTTAAGGTAGTTCGCGGCATAGGCCGCGTGCGGTGCGATGAGTGTCGCGGCGCCAGCAAAAATAGCTGGTATCCACGTATACTGTTTTCTTACTTTACTTGCAAATGTGTTTAGGGTTTTCATACTATATCCTTCCTGTTTAACTCTGAGGTCTTTTTTGCCGGTACTCTGTATGGATATATGAGACATCGCTGCCATCCTTGCCGGATACATAAACGGTGCTACGAGCGCCAATGGGCCGCGCACGGGTTGAGTGTTGCCGCTCCTCGGCGCTATGATCTGGAAACTCCGGCACGTAGGTATCGAGGTATTCAGCTTTTTGTCCAATGCGCAAGCCGATATAATCGCCGTTTTTAATGCCAAAGCGGCGGCCGTGTCTGATGGCATAGGTGCGCTGGCCTATCTTGAAATGCACGCTAGGAAGCAACCAGGGCAGAAGCAGGGTAGGGCCGCCATACTGAATCTTTGGCCAAAGTGGGCGACGGTGCCCGGGATCCACATAACGGTAGAGCGAGTTATGCTCATTGATATAGCGCTTGTCGATCCTTGAGTTAAACGAGGATACCTGAATAAGTAAGTGAGAGCGTGGGATCCTGCCAACCTCAGAAGGATCTAATAAAGCGCGGGAATCTATTTGGTCGCGTGCCACATCGGTTGACTGTTTTTCTCCACCGCGCGACGTTACCGCATCATGGGCAACAGTCAGCTCGCCGGCACGTTCGCTAAAGGCCTTATTGACCTCATAAGAGCCAGTACCTAAAGTGACCCAGACGCCGCAAAGCTCACGGATTGTTTGCGCGGCCTCACGGCCGTAAAGCTCCTCAATTTTTACAAAAGAGAGCGTAGTGATCAGCCAATAGAAACCATAAGAACGCGACACCCCGATATTGTTATCGAGGTCAGGAACACGCCCAAAAGCCAAGAACTCATCGATCATAACTTCGATCAGCCCGGCCGCTTGACCACCATGGAAGTTATCAACCAGATAGACTATACGGCTCATAAGCTGGTTTAAGAACATGCCATTTAAGAAATGGAACGTAGAGTTTCGTGCGTCAGACACAACGAAGATGACCGTTTTCTTACCCGGATCGAGCAACTTGTCGAAGTGAAACTCATCGTGGCTCAAAAGCGTCTGAATACGGTCGGCCGTAAAACGCGAGAAGGAGGCGTGAACCGATCCCACAATAGAAGCTACCGTTTCAGGAGATCCGATATTATCCTTGAAGTGTTGCCACTGTCTTACGACCCAGTGTTGCGGTTGTGCTACCTCATAAGTGATAAAACCAGCCGCGTCAGCGTCTGGCACGCCAATGCCGACATAACGCTTGCCGGTCTTTACCTGGTTAATAAGCCGCTCAAAAAGTGAAATATCTTGACCGGGATCAGGTAGCAGCATATCGACAAGCTCCAAAAATGTTTTCATAGAACGCGATCCAGGGCAGAAGTAGTGCATATAGCCGCCGAGACATTGGATGATGATACGTTTTTGATCCTGAAAGAACTGCATATCGCCAGTAATATTTTTGTCAACATCTTTTGTGCCATTGACGATCATATCGGCGATCCGCATAATCTCGACCTGGGGATCGAGCGTTGATTTATGCCCCGGGCTCAGACCTGCCTTATCATCAAGGCATGCCCACATATCCCAGCAGTTAGACTCCAGCGGATTATAGGTATTAAAGACCTTAATATCAAAGCCCAGAAACTTGAACAGCCATCCAACGCGACGCAAAATATCGCCTTTGGTGTCCCCAATAACAAGCAGCTTCAAAGCCTTGTTTTTTACTGTGCGAAGGATCTGCGTCATGATGTAGGTTGACTTACCACCGCCAGGCTCAGCAGTCACAAACACAAAGGGGAAGCGGAAATACTTATGGCTTATGGTAGTAGCCGCAAGACCAAGCCGCGTCCACTTACCAAGCTGCCAATTATCTGAAGGATCATCGCGATCAGCAAAATTGCGCATGGCCCACCAGGACGCAAGGCGTGCGGAACCTTTTTCCTGGCCATACATTTTATTACGGCGAGAATGATCCCAGAAGTAGCGCCACAAGAAAGAAACCCAGATATAGACAACCAGGACGCCAGCAAATATAAGACCGATATGGCTTAAGAACACCAAGCGCGGGAATGTTACCGCTTGATGAAACATTGCGCCAGTTATAAGGACAAATCCTTGCTTGTGTAGTATCACGTCAAAGAAGCGCCCTGCATAGATCGTGCGCGAAAATGCCACGAAAAGACCGACAACGAACAGTGTCGTTACTCCGAACAAAAACGGATTGCGAATAAGCCCCCGCAGTAGCGGCCGCGCGTGCTTTGATGTCTGTGAAGGTACGGCAGTCACCTACATCGCCACTTTTGGAGCCGGAGTATGCTTTGGGATGTTTATCGCAGGTTGTACTTTATGAGATGCGTCGGCAGCCTCGCGTAGCACTGCTTCTTTGCGCTCTTGATAGACCGTGTTTTTGATAGCAGCGTCTGAAGCGTGGAGTTTGTTATGGCTCAAATCATCTAACGCGCGGCGAAGCGCGTCCTGGTTAGAAGCCTGGCAGCGCAGCAGATACGACCCGTCTGGTTCCAAATGTGCATCAAAGACGATGCCACGCTCCATTAAAGCGACCGCGTAATCGTCAATATCAAACGCTACTACAGCGAGCGGGAAATCAAGGCGATCCGCGATCTCGAAGGGTTTACGTTGGAGGGCATGTTGTCTGAAATGGGTAGCAGAGTTCTTAAGATCTTGCTGCTGGCGTATATAGGCCACACGCTCAGCTGCGAACTTTTCATCTAGCACCTGCGCTGTGATCGTATGCAAGCTTGCGTCCTCTCCAGTAGCGGCAAGTACCTGCACGGTCCCCGAATCACCCAGTCGGCGCGCTTCAAGCTGAAGCCCTGCGTCCGTGCCCCGTTTCATGACCTCGGCAGCCGCGGCGCTATCCAGGACAAAGTACGGACGATCGAGAGCGTAGGTGTAAGACACTTCTGGCACATTATCAGTGATTGACTCTACAACCGACTCTACATAGGGCCGCAGATCCTCGCTGAAGAACACGTCAACAGCATCTTGTCCGGGAACCTCATAAAAGTCGAAGTCCTCAAGTCGCGGAAGCGCGTCGGTAGGTTCAAGACCAAGGTCGGCATAAGCCTGGGCGATATTGCTCTGAGCAGAAGCAGTCGCATCGTAGGCGTTTTGTGCCCGGTCGCGTGACTCTTCATAAGCGCTACCAGCAAGAACGATATCGGTTTCATCAGCGCTCGTGATACGACCATCGGTTACAGCCTTAGTCGTTAAGCTACGATCAAGATGCTCTGGATCAAGAGCAAGACCATACTTCGCTACCTGAGAATTAAAACGATTTAAAGCGGCATTTTGTGCACTGCTGCGATCACGTGCGGCCGCGTCCAAATCGACCTGTTGTTCACGCAATGTCGCAACATCATTAAGCCGCTTTTTAAAGACCTCGCAATCGGCGGTAGCAAGGGTGATCCTGCACTGATCTTGTACCCAGGTATTACCCCGGACTTCCTCTAGGCGTGCTGGTAGATCACGTTTTTGCGCGTCAAGTTGCGCTTGCAATTCTTGACCCCAGACAGCGGCGCCCGCTTGGCGTTCAGCGGTACCTGTTTTAACCCGTGATGCTACCTTGCGCCCAAGACCTCGCAACGCCTCGGTTGAATACCTAAAAAGCCATTCAACGACTTGATCTTCTGCATCAGCTGGCATGATTACTACCTACTAGCGGCGTCCCCGGCGCGTGCCGCCGCCGAAGGCGCGAGTGCCGCCACCACGTCCAGCTTTGCGCTTGCGCGCCGACCTTATTATGATAATGACGCAGACAACGATAAATCCGACGCAGACAACGCCGAAGACCCATTGTATTGTTTGTATAAATGCGTTCACTGCTTTTCTCCTGTTCTTTAGACTCTTTTACTAAAATGGAATATCTTCAGTCAAGACCTCGACTGACGGTGCATCTTGGCTGGGCGGCTCATAAGATGTGCTGGCTTTGCCGTCACGCGCTGACATAAACTCGACATCATCAGCCACGATCTCGACCTTGCTACGCTTATCACCTTCTGATGTCTGCCACGAGCTCCAACGCAAGCGACCGGACACCGCGACCTTCATACCCTTGTGCAAGTAACGCGAGAGACCTTCGCCGCGCGCACCCCAAACCAGGACATCGAAGAAGTTCGGAACGTCTTCCCATTGATCGGTTTTCACGTTCTTCTTACGATCATTGACCGCGATACCGATTTGTAGCACCGTACTGGTGGCGGCCTGGCGCAGTTCCGGATCCCGCGTGAGATTCCCTGTTACAAATACTCGATTGATACTCATATGAACTCCTTCCTCTTGTAAAACTATCCTTTGCTCTTTTCCCCAGCCTCGCCAAGAGCTGCCGGCACATCTGCTCGGCTCCATGTCTAATAAAATTCAGCGCGTCTACAAATGAGCTTTCAGCGTGGGTTTTTGTGCGGCCATACCTTCAAAAATGTTTGCTGGAGTTTCGCTTTGTTTTGCGGTCTCATGGTCCTGCTCGGCCTGGGCCGCACCGAGACGAGCAGCCAGTACCGGCTGCTGGCTTTCAGCGGTAGTGGGGGAGTTGATAAGATCGAGACCAAGGGTCGTCTCATCAGTTATCATGCCGGTAGTGATAACGCCAAAAAGATCGGTATTGCGAAAATCAGCTCCGCGACAATCTGCTCCAGCAAAGCTTGTAGGCCTGGCCCCGTTACGGTCAGGATGATTGTTGAAGTGCGCAAGCTGAAAATTCGCACCTCTAAGATCAGCTCCGGAAAAATCAGCACCTAAGCACTGGGCGCTGATGGCGCATATATTGTGGCAGTCAGCATCGTGGAGATCTGCATTGAAAAACTGCATACCAATGCAATTAGTGTCAGACAGATCAGCGCGAGCGCCTTCTTGTTCTGAAGTACTAAGCCACAAGTGATGAGCTCTGAGAATTTCATTAAACTCATCATCGTGTTGCTGAACTTTTAGGATCCGCATATCGCCGCTCCTTCTGATTGATGGTTCGCGGTCCTGTAAGTTTCTGATGCCAGTAGCGACTTCACTTTGTTTTGCAGCGTCATGGTCTTGCTCGGCCCGAACTGCACCGAGACGCGCGGACAGTTCTGGGCGCTGGGTTTCAGCAGGCTTGGCGCTAAGCGTCTTATCAATACGCTCTATGAAATCCTGGGCAGCTTTCTGAATGGTCGTAAGCGACTGTTGGAGTTGCTTCAAATCCTTATCTTCTGCCCACCCGGCGATGTATCCGAAACTGTAATCAGATGTATCAATACCTAAATACCCGGAAACAATATAGGCAACGCTTTCGGCCTCAAGCTCCTTAGCCGATTCACTGAGATCATTGGACAGATCAGCATGAAGCGTGGCGTGGGTCATTTCATGAATAAGTGTCTTGATTGTCTGTTCTTGCGACATATCACTTCGAACAACAAGCTGGCCGGTGTTCAGGTTTTGCAAAGCGTTGATGCGAGGTGCCAGGAGAACAAAGTAACCGTTCGCGCCATTATTAAGGTAGGCAAAATCATCTTCTGTACCGAAGTCCACAGGATAGGGAGAAATTTCTACTAAGGTGTCGATAAGCCTGTCATAACCTGCGACGGCGCCGGTGAGCTCCGTGGCAAGATAGGCTTCTTTGGGTAAAGGTTGTCCTGATGTTTGTGAAACATCAAAGACCGACACCGGAACATAACTCATCCAGGAAAGCTTTGTTTCATACTTTCCATCCGGGCGTTGTGTGACTTTCTTTGCTGCATCCTCACTACTTAGATCCTCTGACTTCATCACATCTTTAATCGCTTGATCTTTTGTCACGTAAAGATAAGTTGACGTTCGTTTCGCTGGCGCGAGGATCCGGATACCATGCTCACCTTTATTGACCATGCGCTTATGCTCATTTTTCCAGGTGTTAAATCCTGCGATGTACTCAGCGTCAGGACGTTGTAGCATTATAAGAATAATATTGCGATGAGAGTACTGGTGAAAGCGGGCATGGAATTTGAGATACTTCTCATAGCGTCCACCGTCGGCAAAAATATCTTTTGTGCCAGATTCTAACTGAGCAAAGAGATCCTTGATCTCAGCGGCGCGCTTATCATCGCGTGTATGTTGAGGAACTGTAGCCATCAGAGATCACCTGATCTCTCCAGGCCGACCGAGCAGCATTGACACGCTGATAAATCTAACAATATTACCCATCTCTCTCTTTCCTTCCTCTTTGTTGCAGCGTTTCCCAGCCTCGCCCGCTGCTGCTGTTCCCAATCGCCTTGTTGGTTTCCGTAGAACGAGGCACTTGAACAGCTCCAAATTCAAAACTTACTGCGGCTCCCACCAGCCGCTGTATTTACCCGCAGGGTCGTGGAAGGGGGGAATTTGACCCTGTACCGCCTGACATGTTCTTCCTTCCAAAAATCTCATCCTGAATCAGTCCTTCCAAATTAGTTGGCACATAAACTCGCCATAGTCGTTGCTTATGAAATGTTTCACAAAACCACCGAGTGTTTTGGCTGGACACACGTCAAGATATGTCGTAAGCTTTTCCGGTAAAATCTGCCAACCAAGACGCCTGGCGAGATGAGAAATATATGAAATTATCCATCCGAGTTTTGCGTCAGTATCGGGGAGATTTGAGGTAAGGTCGTTACTGGTAATGTACTTGCGCAGCAACCGCACAACTTCTTTGCCTTGCTCGTCGTCAACAACGGCAGGGCGTATCATGGCCACGAAGTCGTTTGTGTATCTCTTTTCGTTTTGTTGTGAAACCGCTCTTTTGCTCTTTTCTGAGGGTCGCACCAAAGCACCTTCTTGGGTACTAGAGGTAAAGTGCTCTTTACCATATAAGTACTCTTTATTAGTAAGGGGTTCAGGATCTGAACACCCGGTGTTCAGGATCTGAACACCCCCCTCAGAAACGGGCAGGTCAGCAGGGGTGTTCAGGATCTGAACACCCCCCTCCAGACATTTGTTCGTATCGGGATAATCTGTAGTACCTATCTCTAGATCAGTAACAGCCTCAACACATTCCGGCACGTAATTAAACAGCGCATTGATAGGGTCTACGAGCACCCAGTAGTTAGTGCCGCCATCCGGATTTTGGCGTGTCTGGGGGATCCGTTCGTAGTCAATTAAGCCAACCGTCTTAAGCCGAGTTACAGCTTCTGAAGCCGCACCTTTAGAGATCCCGAATTTTGTAAGTCGTGATGTTGAACCGGTATAAGAACCGGACGTGGTGCCTTCTGTTAGATCGGGCCGGGAATAGCCGTAGATAACAGCATAGACAGTCAACTCTGAAGGCTTGAGATGATAAATACTACGAAGCGACTTGTAAGTACACCAGACCGATTTATCATCACGGGTCTCAAAGCGATCACGAGTCATCCAGGTTTCGGTTTGCCAATAGTCACGCTGATTAAAGACCGTCGATATAAGTAGCTGTTGACGATCAAGCCCTGTGCTTGCCAGACCAGACATATCTTCGCGCCTCTCTAACAGGCCAGAACCACCTCCGGATCATCGCGAATGTCTGATAATATATATTATGTTAATTATTGAATTATGTACCTGAGCAGGGGTTTCTTCCCTCCAGCGTATAGTAAGTGATGCGTTATCAGGATGAAAAAGTCAGCTGCCCTGCCTTGATAAGATGGACAACACCCAAAAGGCTTTCCAACACCTGATCGGCTTGTTCGCGTATCCCGGGTGTTGGCTGCAGTACATCGGGCACCATGATCACATAGGCGCCTGCGCCATGGCCCGCCTGTACGCCAGCAAATGAGTCTTCCAATACGAGACACTGCTGGGACGCTACCCCAAGGCGCTCTGCAGCCATTAGGAAGATATCAGGAGCTGGCTTGCTTGCGGGCGCCTGGTCTCCCCCTACGACCACCTGAAAATATTCCTCGACCTGTGCGCTTATGAGATGCTCTTTAACTCGTTCGGTCCTCGTCGAGCTTGCAAGCGCACACGGTACACTCTTATCCCGCAACACGCTCAACAGCTCGATCAAACCAGGTTTCTTCGGAGGACCCTGATTCCTGATGTAATCACGATCCAGCTCCCAGAAACGCGCTTCAATCGCACGATAGGTTGCTTTGTCGCCCGCGCACATCTCAGAAAATATTTTCTGCGTTTCCTGATGAGTCTTACCGATCGCCTGCGTATACCGCTCCATACTCAAGGGCTCACAACCGAACTCAGCGCCCGCCTGATTGAGTAATCGCCATCCCAGACGCTCCGTATCAAACATCAGGCCGTCCATGTCAAAAATGACAGCAGCAAGCGTGGCTACATCGCGCATTTCAGTCATGTTTTGGCCTCCTCTTGCAGCCTTGTCGCTGGCAAAACCAGACGCAACAAAATGGGCGCCGCTACCGTGGCTACAATAATGGCGATTACGATCGCTGAGTAATACGTACGGGAAAGTATCCCGCTACTTAAGCCCAGAGTGACAATAATGAGTGCCATCTCTCCGCGCGGTGTCATGCCAGCGCCAATGCGCAACGCGTCAGCATTCGAGAACTTCCCCGCCTTTGCTCCCAATCCTGCGCCCAAAAGCTTACTGACCACGGCGGCCACGCAGAGTACAACGATCAGCAACCAGGAATCCTTCAGGCCCATGAAACGTAGTTGGAGCCCAATACTCGCGAAGAAAACCGGAATGAAGCAGAACGAGCCTAACGCTGAGACCTGCTTCTCAGTCACGTCGATATTGATCGGTGTGTCAGTATCAGAGATGATGAGCCCGGCAAAAAAGGCGCCCAGCGCAGCACTCAGACCACAAAGATAAGCCACATAGGCAAACGCCAGGCAGATGACAAGAGAGACCAGGGTCTCCGCCCCCTCCATCGGAATACGCGAAGACAAGGAAAGCAAAGGCCGGATCAGCCATTCGGCGCATACGAACAACCCGACTGCAAACAAAGCGATCATGCCCAGCACCATCGGGAGCGACGTCGCAGGAGCGCTCCCCTGCCCCACCACCGGGAAGAGGACCATGAACACCGACACCAACAACACGGCGATGATATCATCGATGACCGCCGCGCCCAGGATAGTGGCGCCCAAAGAGGATCGCAGGTGGCCCATCTCCTTAAGCGCTTCCACCGTAATCGAGACTGAGGTCGCCGCGAAAATGAGTCCCCAGAAGAGGGATTCCGGGACAGCAATATGCCAGATCATCCCGATCAGGAAAAAACAGACAAACGGCACGATGACCCCGCCAATTGCCACGGTCAAGGCAGGTTTGAGATAGCGTTTGAGCAGCGGGATCTCCGCCTCAATGCCTGCCAGAAACATCAGAAGAATAAGGCCGATCTCGGCGAAATCAGTGATGATCGCGCCGGGGCGAAGCCAGTTGAGCACCGCTGGCCCCAGCAGTACGCCGACCAGCAATTGGCCCACAACCGCCGGAAGTTTGACTAAACGGAATAATGCTCCTACTATCGTCGAGGCTGCTAGGATCAATAAAAGCGAGACAACGATCTGCATCGCTACATCATCTCATAAGGGTCGACATCAACTGCGATCTTGACACCCACGGGAGTCTTAATACGTTGCAAGGCGGTTTTTACGATCGGACCTAAGGTGGTCTCAGGCCCGGACTTAAGCATCAGGTGGAAGCGCCAGAGTTTCTTGGCGCGCTCTATGATACAGGGCGTGGGTCCCAGGATACGGACGCCAGCGTGTTGCAGCTCAACGTCAGCACGAAGCTCATGGCCCAGTTCTTCGGCGTAGGCAGCAACTTTCTCCTTACCAGCCGAGGTCAGAAGTATATTACACAGATGACCATAAGGCGGGTACTGCAAACCAGCGCGCAGGCGGCGCTCCTCACCATAGAGTCGTTCCTCATCATGATGCGCGGCAGCGGTGATAGCTGACTCTTCGGGCAGATAGGTCTGTACGATGACCGTGCCCGGTAGATCAGCGCGCCCTGCACGTCCCGCGACCTGTTCAAGAAGTTGATAGGTACGCTCAGGTGCGCGAAAATCCGGCAGATTCAGCGTGATATCAGCCGTAACAACACCGACCAGAGTCACGTCCGGGAAGTCCAAGCCCTTGGCAATCATCTGCGTGCCTACCAACACCCCGCTCTCCAGTTCTTGAAACTCACGGAGCAATTCTTCGTGAGCGTGAGCGCCGGTGGTCGTGTCGCGGTCCATACGCACAATGGGCCAGTCAGGGATCAGGCGCCGCAGCTCCTCCTCGACTTGTTGGGTCCCGACCCCGAACTTGCGTAAATAAGGCGACCCACATTCAGGGCACTTGTCTGGCACGCGCAGGATCGCGTTGCACTGGTGGCAGCGTAAAGTATTATCAGTCGCATGAAATGACAGCGATGTCGAACAACTCTCGCAGTGCGGCACATAGCCGCACTCCCGGCACAGTAAAAATGAGGAGAAACCGCGCCGATTGAGCAGCAGCATCGCCTTCTCTCCCCTGTTGTGTACGTCTTTGAGCGCCTGCTTCAGCTGCGTAGAAAACATCGAACGATTGCCACTTTCAAACTCGCGCGTCAGATCGACGATGCTGACCGGCGGAAGAGGCTGGCCATTCACGCGGTGTCTGAGCGTAAGCTTGCAATAGGGCAAGACCGTATTACTCCCCCGCTCTGCGGCCTGCAGACTTTCGAGTGAGGGGGTTGCGCTTCCAAGGACCAGCACGGCGCCATGCAGCAGAGCCAACCGCTCAGCCACCTCGCGCGCATGGTAACGTGGCGAGTTGTTTTGCTTATAGGAGCCGTCGTGCTCCTCATCAATGACGATAAGGCCCAGGTCATGATGTGGCGCAAAGAGCGCAGATCGGGCGCCCACGACTACCGGAGCCTCACCCGAGCGAATACGCTCGAACTCATTGGCGCGTTGGCGCGGCGTCAGGCGTGAGTGAAGTACGGCCACCCGGTCGCCGAAGCGAGAACGATAGCGCCCGACAGTCTGAGGCGTCAGCGATATCTCGGGCACCAGCGTCAGGGCCGTCTTACCTGATTGGAGTGTTTGCTCGATGGCTTGCAGGTAGATCTCCGTCTTGCCCGAGCCGGTGACCCCGGCGATCACAAAAGCTTTCGCTTCGCCTTCCGTCATGGCCGGACTCAGCGCCGCCAACGCTGCCTCCTGCTCTGTACTCAGGTGCTCCGGGCGCTGAGCAGTCATTATGCGCATGAAAGTCTTATCGGCCGTCTGAGAGCTTCCTGTGGCCTCAGCAGGGGTTTCTTCCGCGCCGCTTTCTGACTCCCGCACCCCACTGCCTTTTTTCTTGCGCGATTTAGCTGGCATGACTACCTCATAGCCAGCTTCGTCACTTTTCCTGAGTTTTGGTAACAGCGCAGGCGCCAGGAACAGGCGCAAACAGCTTATAAGAGGAGCCGCATAATAGGACGCCATCCAGGAAGCAAGTTCCAGGGTTCTCTCATCAAATACCTGCCTTACCAACACCTGCTCGATTGGCTTTGTGTTTTCATCAGGCATCGCCCAGATCTCGCAACCGACCACATAGCCCAAAGCCGAACGCGAGCCAAACTCGACCAGAACGCAATCTCCGAGCTGGGGCGCAGGCTTATCCCCCGTCCAGCTATACGAAAACGGCGCGTCAAGCGCGCGCGCCGGAATATCAAGTAAGACCTCTATCAGCATAGTTCAATTATAACAAGCGCCCCGGACAAGATTGCTGCTCGCGGTATTTCTATGCATCGTCTGATTCTGGTGCTATGATAACGCTCTGAGGATTGCACTGAATCCATGATCTGAGAAGGAGGCTCCCCATGGAACTGTTCTATTTTCCCGAGTGCCCGTTCTGCAACAAAGTACGTGCCTATATGGCCGAGAACAATATCGAACTCCCCCTACTCAACGCTCATGAACCGGAAAACGAAGCGCGGCTTATCGAGCTTGGTGGCAAACGCCAGGTCCCTGCGCTCTTACATGATGGCGAGATCCTCTATGAGAGCTACAATATCATCGCGTTTCTAGAAAACCATCGCTCATAGGTTTAGCGACTATAAGCAAACCAGACTTAACGCGCAGATTCAGCGGCGATAATACTGTTGGAGATCATAGAGAGCGTGCTTCTTGCTATCATCGTGTTTGGGCTCTACCTGGATGGCGGCTAAAATTCCAGCCGCAACCGCTCCGATCAGTAAATAACCGGCATATTTAAGGTCCTTCTTCATGACCATTTTCTGAGTGGCGGACCCACAGGCTGCGCAGTAAGGCACATCGACGACCGCGGTCGCATCGAAGGTCGTCTTGCCCGTGTCATGATCAGCCGTACTGTGGCGGTCATCATAATGCTCCCGCTCGTAGATACCGAATATCACGTGCTGGTCGGTCTCTTTCTGGCAGTACTTGCATTGCATGAGGATCCTCCTTTGGATGGTCAGATCTCATCACATGCTTTCTGAAACTATTATCTCTTAGAAATAAGGGGAAAGAAAACAATGTTATAGTAGCAACATCATCAAGAGGCTGGTTAAGCGCTTGTGTGGCGTTTTCCGGCAGTTGGATCGAGGGACCGAGCCCGATGACATCCCGGCAACCGACGCACAGAAGCGCGCACGGTGCCCCTTCTCGGCAGCTTTGGCTGGAAGATGACTTGTACGAAATGTACCCTCGCTCCCAGCCGCGAGGGTTTTTTGTTGCGCGAGGTGGCCCCCGGGCCGCAAGCGCTGACGCAGAGGAGGATCATAATGGCACAGAATTACTTGTTCACATCCGAGAGTGTGACCGAGGGGCATCCCGATAAGATCTGCGACCAAATATCAGACGCAATACTTGATAGCATCCTGAAAGATGAGATCCGACGTGAGGCCGACCAACCGGGAGGCCTGGAGCAGGTCCGCTGTGCCTGTGAGACCTTCACGACCACTGGCCTGGTCGTGGTGGGTGGCGAGATCCGCACCCGCGCTTATGTAGACGTGGATACCACCGTGCGCCGCGTCATAGATGAGATCGGTTACAACGATGCGACCTATGGCTTTGACTCGAAAACCTGTGGTGTGATCTCCACCCTGCACTCGCAGAGTCCTGATATTGCGATGGGTGTCGACGAGAGCTTCGAGTACCAACGCGGTGAGGGCTGTGATGATCCGCTTGAGGGTATCGGAGCAGGGGATCAGGGCATGATGTTCGGCTATGCCTGCACGGATACCTCACAGCTCATGCCGATGCCGATCTATTTAGCGCATCGCTTGGCCGAGCGCTTGACAGCGGTACGCAAAAGTGGGCAGTTGGGTTACCTGCGTCCTGATGGCAAGACTCAGGTATCCGTACGCTACGAGGATGATCGCCCCGTTGCCGTCGAGAAGATTCTGATCTCTTCCCAGCATGCCGACGGCGTTGATATCGAGTCTCAGATGAAGCCGGATTTCATCGAGCAGATTATTCGGCCCGTCTTCGAGTTGGAACACTTGGATTTCTCTAATGCGGAGGTCTACGTAAACCCTACGGGTCGTTTTGTCATCGGCGGACCGATGGGCGACTCGGGTCTGACCGGGCGCAAGATCATCGTCGATACCTATGGTGGCTTCGGGCGCCATGGCGGCGGCGCGTTCTCGGGAAAGGACTGCACGAAGGTCGATCGCTCAGCGGCCTATGCCGCGCGTTGGGTGGCCAAGAATGTCGTGGCGGCTGGCCTGGCGCGGCGCTGTGAGATCCAGCTTGCCTATGCCATTGGCGTGGCAAAGCCGTTCTCGATCATGGTCAACACTTTCGGGACCGAGGAAGTTGCCCCCGAGGCGATTGAAAAGGCAATCGACGAGGTCTTCGACCTGCGCCCCGGTGCGATTATCCGCGACCTCGACCTGCGTCGCCCGATCTTCCAGAAGACAGCGGCCTACGGTCACTTTGGCCGCCAGGAGGAAGGGTTCACCTGGGAGCAGTGCGATCGTGTCGATTCGCTGAAAGCAGCTGCCGGAGCATAGTTACCTGATCGATAAAATACCAAGTGTTATGGTAGTAATCGTATAAATCGTTTTCGAGGAGTGATCATGTCTACTGATCCTGTTACTACTGACACTGCCGCCCGCCCCGTGCGCGTGCGCTTTGCCCCCTCGCCTACCGGGTCATTGCACCTGGGCGGAGCGCGTACTGCTATCTATAACTGGGCGTTCGCGCGCGCAACCGGAGGCAGTTTCATCCTGCGCATCGACGATACTGACCCCGAGCGCTCGACGCCTGAAAATATTGCTCAGATCATCAGCGCCCTGGAGTGGCTTGGCATTGACTGGGATGAAGGCCCGGTTCGTGGCGGAGACTACGGGCCCTACTTTCAGACCGAGCGTGCTGCCTCGTATGTGCAAGCGCTTGAGACCCTGCAGGCAAACGGCTGGGCTTACCGCTGCTTCTGCACGCCAGTCGAGCTTGCCGCCAAGCGTGAGATCGCGCGTGCCAAGGGTGGGTCCGCTGGCTACGATGGCGCCTGCCGCACGCTAAGTGAAGAGCAGTCACAGGCGCGCGCTAACGCGGGAGAGCCCTTCGTATGGCGCCTGAAGATCCCTGTAGATCATGGCGCGATCGCCTTCAACGATGCGGTCTGCGGCCACACGGAGTTCCCGGCTGATTCGATCGATGACTTTGTGCTTGTGCGCAGCGATGGCTCGCCGACCTATAACTTTGCGAGCATCGTCGATGATGCCGCGATGGCCATCACCCATGTTATCCGTGGCAATGACCATGTAAGCAACACGCCCAAGCAGATCCTCGTGCTCGAAGGCCTCGGCGCGCCTATCCCGAACTTTGCCCATCTCTCGATGATCAACGGGCCGGATGGTAAGAAGCTGAGCAAGCGCCATGGCTCGACCGGCGTTGAGGAGTATGCCGATGAAGGCTATCTACCCGAGGCGCTCATGAACTACCTGGCATTGCTGGGGTGGAGCCTTGACGGGGAGACCACGCTCATCGACGCGGATACCTTAAAGACCCACTTCAACTTGGAACACATCGCGAAACGTCCCGCAAACTTCGACTTCACCAAGCTCACGTGGATGAACAGCGAATACTTACGCGCAATGGAGCCCGAGCGCTTCGCGCACCTCATGGTTGAATGTCTCGCGCGCGCAGGCCTGGTCGCTTACGACGACTTTGAACAGCGCCCCGACTGGTATCTGACGCTGACGCCGCTTGTCTCAGAGCGCACCAAGCTCCTGACCGATATCGCCCCGATGACTCGCTTCCTATTTGTTGATACCGTAGAACCCGATGAGACGGCTCGCAAGAAGGTACTGGAGAAAGATCCGACGCTGGTTGAGCGTGCCCTGCAGGTTGCTCAGGAGATCCTGGAAAACATTGATCCGGAGAACTGGGATACTGAACATATCGAAGCCGCGATGGCTGACTTGCCTGATTCAGTAGGCGCGAAGCCTCGCTTGGCCTATCAGCCTCTGCGCGTAGCCGTAGCAGGATCGACCGTTTCTCTTCCCCTCAACGAATCAATGGAGCTGCTCGGTCGCGA
Source organism: Coriobacteriia bacterium (assembly GCA_009778715.1). GTDB lineage: Bacteria > Actinomycetota > Coriobacteriia > WRKU01 > WQUG01 > WQUG01. The sequence continues at coordinate 137,517 of WRFR01000001.1, forward strand.
GAAGACTCTTGCCCGCATCCGCGCACTGCTGTAGTACCTTCACGTCGGGCGCCGACGTCATCTCGCGCTCACGTCATCCCGGGCTTGACCCGGGATCTAGGATACGAGATTTCGCCGGGACTCAGAACGACGGATCAATAATAAAGCTTAGAATTGGCTGGGATGGCGCTTGAAGAAGTCAGTACGCGGCGGCAATTCCGTCACGGCGTGGAATCCAGATGCCTTGTCAACATCATCCAGCACGCCCTTATAACCGTCAAAGGCGTGTTCCCACGAATAGAACTCACGCTCCTGGACCGGCACTGCAAGATATTCATAGACCATGCGTGTGCCCCAGGGGGCAATAGGATGCATCATGAGGCAGGCGGCTTTGAGCAGATAGAAGGCAGTGGCTATCACGCGTTGCCGCGCTGCGGGATCCTCCACTGTTGCTTTACTCTCGTCAGTCCAGTACTTATTAGCGCGACGTATGTAGGTGTCCGCAAGCTGCATGATGCTGTGAAACTCTTGCCGATACATCAAGTCCTCATAGTCCTCAAGCACCGACGCCGTGTCTTTGACGAGCGCGTCGTCGATCTCATCAAGAGGCATACGTCCGCCACAATCGTGTGCCGCGGCGTAGAAACACGAGCGCGCCAGACGGTTAAGCACATTAGTGAGCAGACTGCCCTCTTTGAGTACGGGGTCGCCCTCAGTCTGGGGTGCGCCTTCGTTGAGAGGCTTGGGCTGAAAGCTCACGTTTCTTTGCCCCAGGCCCAGCGCGATAAAGTGTGCGCGCAACTGCTCAGCCGTGTAGTAGTCGAGCAAGTCGATAGCCATAGGAGGCTTGATGGACCCCGATGACGAGGCCTTCTTACCGAGGAACTGCAAATGATAGTTGGCTATCAGCTGGGTCTGTTGTAGCTCTCCGGGCGCGGGGTCTACTGGCAGGACGCAGGGTAGGTCATCATTTGTTGAAGCAGGGTTGTTGCTGGTAACTCTGCTTGCAGAAACTTCAGGCAAAGCACTCCACAGGGCGGTCTGTGCGACTCCATAGAAATAGATGTTGTCTTGCCCGATAAACTGATAGACACGCGCCCGGGGATCGCACCAGTACTGCTGCCAGGCCTCCCCGGCGCGGTCCTTACGTTCCGGATTAAGGCTTTCGACGCCACGCGCTCCCACGCCGTACTCGATGCGCGCACGCGTAAAGCTGATAGGCGCCCAGAGCGACTCAGGCCAGCACCAGACCGTCAGCCCGTCAATGCCTTCCAAAACAGGCGCAGGCACACCCCAGGCAATGTTTCCCGTTATCCTGAAGGGTACCAGTGTCTTTCCTGTTCTGAAACGCACGCCTGCTCCGGTCAGGACGGAGAGCGCATTCTCGCGACTTGCAAGGTCTTCGAACTCAAGCTCAAAGGATGCCTTGCCTTTCTCAGCGGGTCTGAAGGCATGCTGAGGCAACTGCGGTTTTAGCTCCTCGTAGACGTCGAGATACTCGTTTTTTACGTAGATGATGGGCGGGACCAAGAACTCTTCTATCGTTTTGAGCACGACGCTACGCGTGGCGCCCTCGCAGGCGCGGCTGTCGACGTAACGCTGCAAAAGCTCCCTGAACGCAGGCAGATCGAAATACCAGTTTGAAACTTCGCGCATCACGGGCGGCTTGCCGCTCACGGTACTTACAGGGTTAAGCAGATCTTTGGGCATGTACTGGTGGCCGAGATCGCACTCGTCCGCATAGCCCTTCTCAGATTTACAACCCTGCACGGGGCAGTACCCCACAACTTGCCGACCATTGAGAAAGGTGTGCGCTTCTTCGTCATAGAACTGCGCCGAAGAGAGTCTTTGCAAGTGGCCGTTATCGTAGAGGCGCTTCAGTATCTGGTCGGTGACCTCGCGGTGCGCCTGCCCTGACGCTCCGATACCCGAGCCTTCGTAGATATCAAGTGATATCCCGTATTCTTTGAGCGCCTCAAACTGCCGAAGGTGATTGCTCTCGACAAAGTCCTCGATGGTACCGATCGTGGGGTCATCTGCGGCCCGTTTGCGGTATTCTTCTGCGATGGGAGAGCCATAGCAGTCTGTTCCGCAGACAAAAAGCACATTCTCCTCTCCGATGCGGTCACGCAAAAAGCGCGCGAAAATATCTGCCGGTACAAACACACCGCCAACATGGCCAAAGTGCAGCCCCTTGTTGCCGTAGGGCATTCCCGCGGTAACAACGGCCTTGGCAGGCCACGGGGGACGCATAGATGATTTCTCTGTTATGCGATCAGTACTCAAAATCGCCTCGTTCAACACAAAACCCGATAAACTCCTGATAAATTATCGCATAACCTCTGCTCCCCCATCAGTTAAACGAGCCAGTGTCCCCGTGTCGTTAAGTGCTTTTGCCACCAGTAGTTGAACGGTTTACGTGACGCGTGTGTTCAATCCTCTGTGAGATAATAGTTCGATCCTACTTGGCAATATGAGGGCACACCCACATCGTCCTGGCAAGACCTAAGAATCTCGGTAGAACAGATTCCGGCTCGGAGGCCGGAATGACAAGAGTCGGAGAGCCGGAATGACAGGAATCGGAGAGGAACCACTATGGCGTTCAGAGAGATACGTAAAGCCCGGCGTGGGCAGACTATGAGCCTTCAAGATTGCAACGGAGTCCTTGATCATACGACCCATGGCGTTCTGGCATTGCTGGGCGATGATGATTACCCGTATGCGGTGCCCGTTTCTCATGCGCGCGTGGGCGCTACGCTCTACTTTCACAGCGCGCTTCAGGGGCACAAGTTGGACGCGATCAAGCACTGCGATAAAGCTTCTTTTTGTGTCGTTGATACCGATCAGGTCATTCCCGAAGAGTTCACGACTCACTATAAGAGCGTGATCGCCTGGGGTCGCGTTACGATTGTAGAAAATGACGAAGAAAAACTCCAGGCGCTGACCGCGCTGGCAGATAAGTATTGCCGTGCCGGTATCGGCGCCGACTACGGGGAGGCGCTTGACGCTGAGATCGACAAGAGCTGGTCTGCCTGCTTGACCTTCAAACTCGACATTGAGCACTTGAGCGGCAAGCTCAGCAAAGAGCTGAAGGGCGTGTAGTTACCCATGCTGGGACACCTCGGATTCTCATGGATCGGAGCTATCTATCTGCTCGCGCTCTGGATTCCCAACATCATCTGGGCGCGGCATAAACCCACAGGCTATGATGCCTCAGGTGAAAACCCGGTGCTGGTGACCTTTGAGCGAATCGGTCAGGTCTTCAGCACCGTCGCGATCCTCTGTTTCAATGATCTTAATCCGCATGGATTTAACCACTGGTCCGTGTGGCTGGTACTCTCGATCTTGCTCATGATCCTCTATGAGTGCTTCTGGATCCGCTACTTTCACGGCGGACACACCCTGCAAGACTTCTACCGCCCGCTCTTCGGCTTCCCGGCGCCGGGCGCAAGCTTGCCCGTACTGGCGTTCCTGTTCCTGGGGATCTATGGCAAGCTGATCTGGCTCATTGGCGCTTCTGTCATCCTTGGTGTCGGTCACATAGGCATTCATCTTCAACACGCCAGGCGCCTCAACGCTTAGGCGCCCAGTCCGCTGGCCCCTATTCGGGATCTGAGGGACCAGCCATATTGCTCCTCATCAAACCTATTCCTGCAGTGTAGATCCTCCTTTAACGTTTTTGCTGCTTATGTTATAGCATGTATGTTAGGAGAAGAAGAGTTCTTTGCGCGAGAATCCCTCGTTTTTAGAGGAGGAGGATATATGCAACAGGAAAAAGTCGTCGTTGGCGAAGGAACAGAATTCCCATTGGACAGTCTGTTGACCTTGCCGGATGTAGCTGAGAGCGGCATCCCCTCTGTCGTGTTGGTTCATGGTTCTGGCCCGCAGGATAAGGATGAAACGATCAAGGCTGTGGCGCCGTTCCGTGACATCGCTGAGGCACTTGCTGACAAGGGTATCGCGACGCTGCGCTACGACAAACGCACCCAGACCTATGGCAAAGAGATGATGGTACATCCCGGCAACATCACCGTAGAGAGTGAGACTATCGAAGACGCCATCCGTGCAGCTCATCTGCTGCGTGATGACCCGAGGATCGGCAAGGTCTTTATCCTGGGACACAGCCTGGGCGGTATGCTCGCGCCGCGCATTGACGCGGAGGGTGGCGACTTCGACGGGATCATCATTGCCGCAGGTTCACCTCGCACACTACGAGAGATCATGCTGGATCAGTTTGCTGAAACCAGCACACAGTATAAGGGGCTTATCAGAAAGATCGCTGACAAACAGGTCACCAAACTCGCGAAGGAATTCGCCGCCATCGATTCGATGACCGACGAAGAAGCTCAGCAGAAGAGGTTGTTCGGCCAGACCCGCGCTTACTACTTCAAGGAGATGGAAGCGCATCCCGCAAGCCAGTATCTGGAGAGTATGACCAAACCGGTCTTCATCTTCCAGGGCGATAAGGACTTCCAGGTTTATCCCGAAAAGGATTTCGAAGGATACCGTCAGCTCCTGGAAGGGCGCCCAAATGTGGCTCTCAAGCTCTATCCCGGCCTCAATCATGTCTTCAATGATTCCTGCAAGACTCGCACGATCAAGGACTATGAAACCCCTGGTAAGGTCGATCCACGTGTTACCGACGACATCGCACGTTGGATATTGTCGAACTAGGTTCTACTTCCCCGCTTCGAACAGCTGGATAGCACAGCCGTTAAGATCAGTGAAATACGCGAAACGGATGCCATCATGCCCGGGCGCAATGATATCGCTGTGCCGGATCTGGCGACTGTCAAGCAAGACAAGTTTTTTATCAAGATCGTCGACCGCAAAGCCAATAGTCAGCCCTTTTGCGTTGATAGGCTCAGCGGTATCATTCGCAATCAATTCCAACGCCGTCTCTCCCCCACCAAGAAAAATAATCGGCCCGTTTGGCGTCTCCAAAGTCCGTGCAACCGGCAACCCTAAAAGCCACTGATAAAACTCCACGGTTTCTGCCTGCTTAGCCGTTTGTACCGTCACATGCGTAATCATCGTTATGCCCTTCTTCCTCCATTTATAGATAAAGTTCGTTATCAACTATACTTATAGTGCTACCGTGATCTTCTGCCATGCCTCTCATCGCAACTAAGCGGAAAGTTGGCGGATCAGTTTGATTTCACCCGACAAACGATGCGAGGCATCCCATATATCAACATTTCGCTGTAGATTGAGCCATGACTCAGGTGAGCCTCCAAAGAGCGCAGACAACCTTAAAGCCATGTCAGTACTGAGCGCACGCCTCTCATGCACCAGCTCATTGACAGACTGGCGTGAGACTCCCATCATTTCGGCCAAATCACGTACTGAAAGCCCATAATCTGGCATATACTCCTCACGGATCATCTCGCCCGGATGGGTCGGTCGTCTTGTCATTGTTTTCGTATTCACGCTGTTCACCTCTCTCAGTGATAATCACAGATCTCGACTTCATACGCATCGCCTTCCGAAAACCGAAAACAGATACGCCATTGGTCATTGATCGACACGGAGTGCTGGCCTTTCCTGTCGCCTTCAAGCCCATGGAGTCTATTGCCCGGTGGCACACGTAGATCATCAAGCCTCATTGCTGCATTAATTTGGTCGAGCTTACGCACCGCACGGGCTACTACGTCGTTCGGAAGCCTACGAAAAGCTCCTGTCAGAAATAACTGCACGGTCTGTTTATCAGCAAACGACTGGATCATAATCTAATTGTAACGTGCAACGTGACACAGGTCAAATGGTAACAACTGAACTGCCGTTGCGCCTACCGACTCAAGCGAACCAGAAGGTGGCGTACACTATCTTTCGCAAATTGAAAATTGAATAACTCATAAGACATGGCCTGTCCCGGTAACGCTATGATTTGTTTGACGACAAAATCGAGCAGAAAGGAACAAGCCATGTCAGA
>WRFR01000002.1 GCA_009778715.1 Coriobacteriia bacterium
GCCAAACATATAACCATCCCATGTTTCCGGAATATCTTCCTGATAACTATCATCTATGATGCGATAGTAGGGTTCATCCCCCAAAAAACCTGTAGCTATTACCTTATAGATCTTGCCCTTGGTTAGTGTTGCCGGGCGATCCTTATCTATGTAACGTACCTTCATTAATAAAACCTCGCTTTGACTTTCATAGCAATAAGTCTAGCATGCCCACCTGTTTCGTACCAATGCGCCTCAACACGCGTAAGGATACCCTTGATGGGGATCATTAACTCACCGCGCATTTTTATTATCTGATCGGCGGGTAATCCAAACTCACGCTCGAGAAGATAACGATCCCTGATCTCCTTTTGTGTCCCCTTCCCGGCTATCGCTCTGATCTTCATAACTTCTGTTCCTTCTGGAACAGATGTGTGCATGCCGTTTTCAAGTCTGATTCGCAGGTTTCTGTAGCTACGCATCATTCTCACGCCTTCGATCGTTCATGAATGGAGCACACTTTGGCGCGACGCAGGAGTTCTGCAGAACTGAGGCCATAGCGGCCATCAGGATAGCGTTCAACGACGCCCTCGATCTCCGCACGGCTGCAACGCAGCATCGCTTCGCGCGGGCTGAGTGAAAGTTCGCGTGCCAGCTCTTCCAACCCAGTTGGCTGGGCAGCAAGTATCCGCAGGAGTTGATCGTCTGTTGCAACCGGCAGCGCGAGCTGGCACGTTTCGCCTGCGCTGCTCCCAGCTTCAGGATCTCCGGGGATCCTTTCCTGCACCTCAATTGGTAGGAAACGCTCTATTGCGCTGTCAAGGTCGCCCTGACAGGTCAGAGGGATCGCTCCCTCCCCGATGAAGCGATTGGGCGCCTGTGACTCGGGACAAAAGATCGAACCGGGTACCGCCGCCAGACCGACGCCCAAATCCAGCGCATGTTCGACCGTCGAGAAAGTACCGCTGGGAATGCGCGCCTCCACCACTACGACAAGCTGGCTGAGCGCCGCAATAAGCCAGTTGCGCTCGCGAAAGCGGTACGCTGCAGGAGGCGTCCCCCACGCATACTTCGAGACCACGCAACCGGCCCCGGTGATCTCATCAAGCAGTCCAGCCGCGCGATTGGGGTAGGCGACGTCTGCGCCACAGCCCAGTACCGCCACTGTGGATCCGCCCGCTTCAAGCGCTCCCCGATGCGCCGCCTGGTCACAGCCACGGGCGCAGCCGGAATATACCGCCAGGCCGCGCGCGACTGCCCAGGTCGCAACCGCCCTGGCCGCGCTGATCCCATAGGGAGTTGCGTTGCGCGCGCCGATGATCGCAACTCCGGGGCGCAGGGTCGAGGCCTGGCCCCTGCCATAGATCACTTCGGGAGCTTGCTCATAGTCCAGAAGCTGACGCGGGTAGAACTCATCGGTTGTCTCAAGCTCGAAACAAGGCCTCGGGCCAGGCAGGTCAGTCTGCGTTGGTACTTGCTTTCGCGCCTGTGCCCGCGCCTGCTGTTCTCGTAAAGTAGTAACGCCCATGGCAACCTTTCCTGCTTTCAAAAATGTTCGAGCGCGCTCACGCGATATGAGAGCGCTTCGATAAGGTGATCTTCTGCTACCAGCGCGCACTGGTCCATATCCGCAATGACCCTCGCCACGCGCAGCACCCGCACGATCGCGCGCGGCGACAGCAGCAAACGTTCGGCGCTGCGCTTCAGGCACCGCAGGGCCGCGTCCTCGGTAAGCGCGGCGTCACAGAGCTCGTCGCGCTGCAGCTCACGCACGGGTTTTGACTGCCGCTGGGTGGCGAAGTTGCGCGCGCGGATCACCTGAGCGCGGAGATCGGCGGAGCAGCTCCGGCCCTGTCGATCGTTTTCAAACAGGCCGTCGACTGGCGGGCGACTCGCGTAGAGTGTCATATCGAAGCGATCGATCAGCGGCCCGCCAATGCGGTTCTGATAGCTCTGGATCTCTGCTGGTGTGCAGCGGCATTTCTTCTCCCGATCACCAAAGTAACCACAGGGGCAGGGGTTTGCGGCGCCAACCAACATGACCCGTGCCGGCATCGTCACTGCCTCCTGAGCGCGCACGATACGCAGGCGCCCGTCCTCCAGGGGCTGGCGCAGGCTTTGCAGGCAGGCTGACGAGAACTGCGGCATCTCATCAAGAAACAGCACTCCGTTATGGGCCAGAGTGATCTCACCAGGATGGATCGGCGTACCTCCGCCGACGATGCCGACCGTCGTCGCGCTGTGGTGCGGGCTGCGAAAAGGCCGCTGAGAGGGCGGCTCATGCCCCAGGTCACCGGCAACAGAACGCACCAGGGCTGTCTCGATAAACTCATCATGATTCATCGGCGGCAGGATCGAGGGCAAACGGGAAGCAAGCATGGTCTTACCAGTACCTGGCGGCCCGATCAATAACACGTTGAACTGCCCAGCCGCAGCGATCGTCAGGGCGCGTATCGCCTGGGCCTGTCCAATGACCTCTGAGAAGTCCGTCGCATAACTCAACTGGCTGTCACTTTCTGGCTGCCCCTGGATGGCCTGTTCCTGAAGTTTTCCCAGGTCGCCGAGAGAGTCTATCGGGATCGCCTGACAGGAGATGACCCCTTCAAGCTGTTCTGGGCGCGGGGTCAGAAGCTTCAGGCCTTTCTCACACGCCAGGCGCGCGTAGGAAACCAGCCCGGCAACGGTCGATACCTGCCCGCGCAGGCCCAACTCACCAACGATCAGCATATCCTCATAGTGGGAAACCTGTCCCTGCCCGCTCGCTACGATGATACCGAGCGCTATCGCCAGATCAAAGCCCGTACCATGCTTATGAAGCAGCGCTGGCGCCAGATTGACGGTAATGCAGCGATCTGGCAGCCGAAACCCACAGGATCGCAGTGCCGCCGTGACCCGCTGGCGCGCCTCCTTGACCGCCACATCCCCCATCCCGACGATATGGAAGTTCGGCAGACCGGAAGCGATATGGACCTGGACCTCGACCGGTATCGCCTCGATACCAGACAGAGTGGCTGTCCTCAGCTCGCAGTACATCACAGGGCCTCGACCAGGCCGAACGCTCCCTTCAGGAGCGTGATCGTAGCACTCTGGGGCCCGGTGACAAGTATGGTGACCACATCAAAACGTACCACACAGTCCTGGCCACCAAAACGACTGAGCCAGAGGGCGGCTACCTGGCTATATTTACGTTGCTTTTTAAGCGTGATTGCCTCGGAGGGTTGACCAGTCCTGATGCTCTTGCGTGTCTTCACCTCACAAAAGACGATCGTATCGCCATCCTGGGTGATAAGGTCGACTTCACCAAAACGACAGCGCCAGTTTCGCGCAATGATGTGTTGGCCCAGGTTCTGGAGAAATTTTGCCGCGACCGCTTCCCCGCGCTGACCCAGCTCCCGTTGCGCTTCTACACTTTTTTTCGTCATGTTTGACACCTCCGGCACCATCATGCCAGAAGGTTCTTACCCATCCCTTACCATGAGCTTACCAAAGGCAGTCTTCCCGGAGCTCACAATTCCCTGAGCTGGGAATTTCAAATCTAAGAACGGACGGGGTTGATAAATTCTCCACAAAAGGAATGCCGGTGAATCGGAGTTAGCCCGAACTCACGGATCGCAGCGATGTGCTCTGCTGTTCCATAGCCCTTGTTGCGTGAGAAACCATACTCCGGATAATACTGGTCAGCGATACGCATGAGCGCATCGCGTTCAACTTTGGCCAGAACAGACGCTGCAGAGATGCAGGCGACCTTCTCATCCCCCTTCACGATCGCACGCTCCTGTGGCCAAATCGACAGGGGACGACCGTCCAGGAGAATTATGTCAGGTTTAAGCAAAAGGCCAGCCACCGCTTCATACATCGCCCGCTTCAAGGCTCCCATGATCCCGTAGGTATCAACGTCTTCTGCAGGGACATGGGCAACATGCCAGGCATAGGCCTGCTCACGCAGAGCGGCGGCAACTTCTTCACGCCGCTTTTCACTCAGCTTTTTTGAATCGTTCAAATAGGGAATCACCGCACCAGGGCCAAGTACGCAGGCCCCTGCACTTACGGGGCCTGCGAGCGGTCCACGCCCTACTTCATCAACGCCAGCGACCACAGCGGCGCCTGCAGCGTAAAGTGCACGCTCATACGCAAAGAGCGCCCTGAGGCGCCCCTGTTCTTGATCTTTTGTTCTTGTCATCAAACCATCAGGCCGGTCGGCAACGGAATCGTTTCGGCTAAGCCCCGAAGAGTGATTCGCATTGGGCTTGCGCCCACGCGAATTGCGCTGAGCGGCTTAGGCGGAAGGAGGCCGAGCCAATTAGTACCCTTTTTCTTTAAGGCGAGCGGCCTTTCCGACTTTGTCGCGCAGGAAGTAGAGTTTCGCCCGACGGACCTTACCACGACCACTGACCTCGATCTTGTCGATCTTTGGGGAGTTTACTGGAAACGTTCTCTCAACGCCGACGCCGAAGCTGATCTTGCGGACCGTGAAGGTCTCGCGGCTCGTCTCCCCCTGGCGCCGTATCACACGTCCCTCGAAGACCTGAATACGCTCGCGGGAGCCTTCGATAATCTTATAAGAGACTTTAACGTTATCGCCTACATTGAAATCAGTCAGATCAGTGCGGATCTGCTGTTGTTCGATAGCGCGGACCATATCCATAATAAGTTCCTTTTCTTAATAATTCATGACGAAAGAGCGCCAAAACGCGCGAATATCTAGTCTAAAGCATCATCTTGCGAGCGTCAAGGACCTTGAGGGCCGTCGGATAGGCATAACCTCGTGAGATCAAGCGCCTCAACACCCGGTTGCGCTCTTTCTCAGTCCCCACCGGTAGGCGCTCGACCAGGGCGAACGCTGCCTGGTATTCGTCCTCAGGATCAGGTCTATAGTGTTCGTCATCCGGATCAAGTTCGATACCTTTGCGTGCCAATTCCCTGACGATCCGCCCCCAACCCTTTTTCGCGCGCAGGCTGGTATCCACGTAGTTTTCCGCGAAGCGTTCATCATCGACCAGGGACAATTCGAGCAGGCGATCCAGCGTCGCATCGATCGCCCTGCCATGATAACCATCCTGGGACAGGCGCGCTCTCAGCTCATGTGTCGTCTTATCGCGGGCGTTTAATAGGCGCAGGCATCGCGCCATCGCAGCAGGCGGTTCTGCCTCATCGACCTTCTCACGCAACTCAGCCGGGGAGGCAAACTTGCTTCCCTCCACGATCGAGAGTTCATTGACGATCGCTTTGGGTAGTACGTATCCCTCGGGCAGGTCTGGCCCAAAGAAGATCCGGCAGGCTCGCTTGTCGGGGCCTGCCGGTTCGATTGTTGTTACGACTAACATAGCTTCGCTCTACGGATTGTGGAGGTTCAACCTGAGCGAGCAGGCGTCAGGCTGCAACCTTGGCTTCAGCCTCTGGCTGACCGTCCGCAGACGGGGCCGTTGCACCATCTGCCTCGGTATCGTCACCGGGGATCAATCCCAATTCCTGGCGAACTTTCGTCTCGATTTCATCGCGCAGGTCAGGGCGCGCTTTCAGCGTGGCCTTTGCGGCCTCGCGGCCCTGCCCCAGGCGCTCGTCGCCATAGGTGAACCAGGATCCGGCCTTCTTCACAATCTTGGACTCAACTCCGAGGTCAAGGATCGAGCCTTCACGGCTGATGCCTTCGCCAAACATGAGATCAAACTCTGCGCTTCTGAAAGGAGGGGCGACTTTGTTCTTGACGATCTTTGCGCGTACACGGTTACCCACAAACTCGCCGTCCTGTTTGATGCCTTCGATACGGCGGATGTCGATCCGCACGGTCGAGAAGAACTTCAGCGCGCGTCCGCCGGTCGTCGTCTCAGGCGAGCCAAACATAACGCCGATCTTCTCACGTAGCTGGTTGATGAAGACGCAAGTGGTCTTCGATTTTGCCAACGACCCGGCAAGCTTGCGCAGAGCCTGGCTCATCAAGCGTGCCTGCAAGCCAACGGTAGTGTCACCCATCTCGCCCTCGATCTCTGCGCGTGGCACGAGCGCTGCCACAGAGTCGATCACGATGATGTCGACCGCGCCGCTGCGTACCAGCATGTCACAGATCTCAAGGCCTTGCTCCCCGGTGTCGGGTTGCGAGATCAGTATCTCATCGATGTCGACCCCCAGGCGTGACGCATAGGTCGGATCCAGGGCATGCTCCGCGTCGATGAACGCCGCAACCCCGCCCAAAGCCTGAGCCTCAGCTACCATCTGCAGTGCCAGCGTAGTCTTTCCGCTTGATTCCGGGCCAAATATCTCGATAATGCGGCCCCGGGGAATCCCCCCTATGCCAAGCGCGGCGTCAAGGGCCAAAGAACCCGTAGGAATGACGTCCAGCGAAAGGATGCTCCCGCTGTCCCCATAGCGCATGATTGCGCCCTTGCCGAACTTCTTCTCGATCTGTTCTTTGGTAAGATTGAGCATTTCTTCTTTGTTGGCATCCATCGATCTCTCCGATTTCTCAGGGTATTCTGGCGGGAAAGTACCCTTATCCTATACCGTACATCTGTTCGCTGTCAAGTAGTCCGCAGAAACTACGCAACTAAGGCGCCTATGTGGTCGCTCAGTTGCTGTAAAGCTGCCTTGACCGTCGCGAGGCGAACGCCGTCACGTCCCACCTCGCCAAAAGCATAGCAAAGGGCTCGGACATCATCATCTGCGCAGGTCGCGATCCAAACCGTACCGACCACCTCTGTATCCCCGGGACTGGCTGGGCCCGCGACACCGGTCACTGCTATCGCGCACTTCGCCTTGAAACGGCGCGCTACGCCGCGCGCCATCGCCACGGCGACCTCTTTTGACACGACCCCGCAGCGTTCGATCAGCTCGGCGGAAACCTCTAACTGGATCGTTTTCTGTTCTGTCTGGTAGGTAATTAGTCCTCCCGCCACATACTCAGAAGACCCCGCGACAGCCGTCAGCGCAGCTGCAATGGCGCCTCCCGTCAGCGATTCCGCTGTAGCCACCGTCCATCCCCGCTCGCGCAGACGCAGGCCCAGCTCCGCAGCTGCTTGCGCCAGCTCAGGGGCTACTAACACGGGATAATCGCTTAGTTCCATGGGCCTTGCAAGGTATCAAGCGCGTGCTTGAAATAACTGACCAATGAGATGATAGTGAAAAGTACCGCAGCCGCCATCACGCACCAGGAAGCAACGTTGAAGATCAGCGGCAGGGAGTGGGGCAGATTAAGTATGGGGCGTGAATCCTTGACAATGAACATGCAGATCGCAACGATCTGCAGATTCGTCTTAAGCTTGCCAAGCCATGAGGCAGCGATGACGACCCCTTCTGCTGAAGCGATCATGCGAAGGCCGCTCACGATGAACTCGCGCGCGATGATGATGAGCGCGATCCACGAGGGTAAGACGTTCATCTCGACCAAAGCGAGCAAGGCCGCCGTGATCAGTATCTTGTCGGCGAGCGGGTCAATGAATTTCCCGAAGGTGGTGATCTCCCCCCTGCTGCGCGCCAGGTAGCCATCGACCGCATCGGTAGCGGCAAGCACCGCAAAGACCGCAGTCGCGATCCAGGGACGCAGGACATAGAGCAGCGGGGATCCGCCGAACAGCTTGGGCCAGGCGCTCAGGAGCGCTATCAGGAAAAAGGGGATCAGCAGGATGCGGGCTAAGGTTACCGTATTGGCAGGGCCTAAGCCCCAGCTCAGCCTGCGGGAAGAGGGGTCACGTTGTTTCATCATTGATCACCCCTTCAAGATCATAGAGAAGCGCATCTTGTATCGTCACCTTCATGATAGCACCCGGCTGCAGCGTCGACGCTTCCTGCTGGTCAGGGTCAATGCGCACCACTCCGTCGATGTCAGGAGCCTGAAACGGCGCGCGCGCCAGCCAGATTCCCTCTTCAGCGTCAAAGCTCTCTACCAGGACCTCAACGCGCTCACCGACATGGGCAGCGGCATGCTCCCAGCCGATCTCATCAGCAGCGTCACGCAGCATCTGCGCGCGGGCCAGGCGCGTCTCTTCGTCGACTTGGCCGGGAAGCTCCGCCGCCATCGTGCCATCCTCGGGCGAGAAGGGGAAGACTCCCACATAATCAAAGCGTATCTCCTGCACAAAGTCGAGTAGATCATGGAAGTCTTTCTCGCTCTCTCCGGGAAAGCCCGTAATCAGGGTCGTGCGCAACGCCAGGCCGGGCAGGCATTCGCGCAGGCGGGCGATAAGCGCGCTGAACTGCGCGTGGCCTCCCGCACGTTGCATGGCGCGCAAGAGCCGCGCGCTGCTGTGTTGCAGAGGCATCTCAAGGGAGCGCACGACCTGGGGATGCGCAGCAATGGCCGCGATCAACTCGTCGGTCACGCCTTCGGGCTGCAAATACATCAGGCGCAGCCAGGTGACTTCGGTCTCCTCGCAAAGGCGCGTCACAAGCGCGGCCAGGTTCGGGTGGGCGGGCAGATCATGGCCGTAAGCGGTCGTATCCTGAGCGATCAAGACCAGCTCACGTACGCCGGAATCAACAAGGCGCTGCGCTTCTGCCACCAGCTCATCGGGTGTCTGGCTGCGATAGGGACCCCGTATCGACGGGATCGTGCAGTAACTGCACCTGCGGTCACAACCGTCGGCGATCATCAGGTAGGCAGAGGGCAGGCCCGCCTGGCCCAGTGCCGACGTCGGCTTCTCACCAGAGCTTCCGCTGCCGGATGGCTCTCCTGTCAGGTCCTCGATCACACGGAGCAAGTCGGACTCCCCCGCCAAAGGGATAAACGCATTGACCTCCGGTAGTTCGGCGCCCAGCTCTCCGGTATCATAGCGGTTCACCAGGCATCCCGTGACCAACAGCATCCGCTCATGGCCGGCCACTGGCTTCGGAAGGTCTCCTTGTTGCTCGGCGAGATCGAGAATGGTCTCGATGGAAGCCTCGGTTGCCGTGGCAATAAACGAACAGGTGTTGACGACCACGACGTCGGCGTCAGCGGGATCCTCGCACAGCTTATAACGCGATGCCTCCACCAAAGCCTTCATGGCGGCAGTATCAACTTCGTTTTTCGGACACCCCAGGGTGACAAATGCGACCGAGACCATCAGCGGCGGTTCCTAGCGGTAGTTGACAAACTGCAGCGGGATGCCGTAATCCTGCTCTTTGAGCCAGGTGATCACCGCCTGCAACTCGTCGCGGCTCGGTGAAAACACGCGGATCTTCTCACCCTCGATCTGGGTCTTGACCTTGCCAAACTTCTGGGCCTTGATGTCCTTGTTCATCTTTTTGATGAGGTCCTCGTCGATCCCGCTCACCAGTGCCCCGATGAAACGTACCGCTCCCCCGCTGGCAGAGATCGGCGCTGACCACTGTACCGCCTTCAAATCGACCTGGCGACGGACCAGCTTGCTCCCAAGCACATCTTTGACCTGCGTCGCAACGAAATCGCTGGGAGCCAGGAGTATGAACTCATGCTTCTGCTTGTCATAGTCGAGCTGGGCGCCGCTGTCCTTCAGGTCGTAGCGCTGCTTGAGCTCTTTGAGAGCCTGTTGCCATGCGTTATCGACTTCCTGGAAATCGACTTCCGAGACTACGTCGAAACTTGCATCTTTAGCCATGTTCAGCCTCCTTTGTATCGATCGTCGTACCAGCCTATTTGGCCGTTGCCCGTAGCGTCACAGTCGCAGGAGCCGTGCGCGGGATCGCGACCGCCTTGCCGCCCCGCGTCACCGTGAGCGCAGCAGGGTTCGCGATAGTCAGCACCGCAGTCTGCTGTGCCATGAAGGTCTCTTTCATGCCTGAGGTGAAGGAACCGCTGTAGGCCTGCACCCCATCACAGATAACCGTCAAGTCACTTGCCGTCCCATCCTTAGCCTGGATCGTGAAGCTGAAAGGTTGCGTCGTGAGGTGTTGGGCCGAGTCGCTCGCTGCGGCTCCCGTACCTCCGCTTTTTGGTGACGCAGTGGTGTCTCCCGAGCTGGCAGGAGCCGTCGTCTCTTGGGAAGGAGGCGGCGTTTGAAGGGGGTTGGATGTGTTGTTATTGTTGCGTGCGGCTATGATGATGAACACCCCTACCACTATCAACAACAATATTATTCCTAAGATGATCGCAGTACGCCAGGGGATGTCATGTTGATCATGAGCCTCAGCTACTGCTGTGTTGTTGATTGCGAGGTCATCGATCGTGTTCTGGCGCTTATTGCCAGTGTCGATCTCATACTGATGCAAGAACGGCCCTGCTTCCAGACGCAGAAAGCGGCAGTAGCTCAGAATATAACCACGTACATACCCGGGAGCCGGAAGGTGTTCGTAGTCATCGTCTTCAAGCGCCTGAATCGAACTCTGCATGATACGTGTGCCAACGGCGATGTCAAGCGTCGTCAGGCCGCGTGTCTTGCGCTCCGCGCGCAACATCTCCCCCGCAGTGACCGGCATCAGTCCTCCCCTTCGTTAAATCCCGGGGACGCCTGGCCGTCGCCGGCACTCTCAATGCCTGAGGACATGCCCAGCATCTGGTCAAGTTCCTGGGGCGTGATCAATACCTCGCGCGGCTTGGAGCCATCCGCCGGGCCGACGATGCCATGCTGCTCGAGCATATCCGTGATACGACCCGCACGGGAATAGCCTACGCGAAAACGCCGTTGGATCGAGCTGGTCGAGGCAATGCCTGCCGCTACGACCATCTGCGCAGCCTCCCAGAGTAACGGATCCTCGTCCTCCAAGCTCTCATCTGCGCCGCCGCCCGCAGCGCCGGGCGCGACCCTCAGGATCTCCTCATGATAGTCAGGCTCTGCCTGGTGTTTAAGCCGATCGGTGACCGCAGACACCTCTTCCTCGCTGACAAAGCAACCCTGGATGCGTTTGGGTTTGGGCCACTCGGGTATCAGAAAAAGCATATCGCCCAGGCCGGTCAGGGCTTCTGCGCCGGATTGTCCCAAAATGACGCGGGAGTCGATGGAAGAGGGCACGTTAAACGCGATGCGGTTCGTGATATTGGCTTTGATGAGTGGCGTGACAATGTTGGCGTCAGGACGCTGCGTCGCCACGATCAGGTGAATGCCGCCAGCGCGCCCAAGCTGGGCCAGACGCACGATCGACTGTTCGACCTCCTTGCCCGCGGCCATCATGAGGTCGGCCAACTCGTCGATAACGATGACGAGCAGGGGCATATCGACTGCCCAGTCAGGACGGTCCTGGGCTGCCTCTGACTTTTCCAGGAACCGATAGTATTCGTTGATGTTGCGCGCGCCTGCTTTCTGAAGAGTCTTCAGCCTGCGCTCCATTTCAGTAACAGCCCAGGCCAGCGCGCTGGCCGCCTCTTTAGGGTCGGTCACGACCGGCACATACAGGTGCGGGATGCCATTATAAGCGGACAGCTCGACCCGTTTGGGATCGACCAGCACCAAGCGCACCTCATCAGGTGTTGCGCGCATCAGGATGCTCATGAGCATGGAATTTATCGCGACCGACTTGCCCGAGCCCGTCGTCCCGCCTATCAGGACATGCGGCATCTTGGACAGGTCGCGCAGGATCGCCGTACCGCTGACATCTTTGCCGATCGCCAGCGTCAGGGGAGGCGCCTCCGCCGAAGTCTGCCCCAGCACGTCACCGAGCGTCACCGAACTGCGGCGCTCGTTGGGCACCTCAATGCCGATGAGGCTCTCGCCCGGGATCGGCGCCATGATGCGGATCGTTGACGCCGCCAGCGCCAGCGCCAGGTCGTCAGTGAGCGCGGTGATGCGGTTCGTACGCACCCCTTTGGCGATGTCGACTTTGAAGAGCGTGACGGTCGGGCCGCAGATCCAATCGACTACTCGCGCAGGCACGCCGAAGGTCTGCAGCGTGTCAACGATGGTCGCTGCGGTCTGATCAAGCTCGATCTTCATGTCACGGCTGGTCGCAGCGGTGCGCTTCTGACTGAGCTTAAGCAAGCTGAGCGGAGGCAGCTTGAAATCCTGTGCTGCTCCCGAGCGGGCGATCTGCACGGTTTTGGCTCCCGGTGCTGTGCCGGTTACTCCCTCTCCTCTGCCTTTATCGCTGCCTGCGCCACCCGGCCCTAACGCCACCGTCTTCTCAGTACCATGCCCCCCCAACTTGCGGGTCTTGGCGTCAGAAATAACTTCGTCGGCCGCATCAGATGTGAAATCCTGCGCAGGCAGGCTGCGCCGGCTTCGCTGGGCAGGCGTTGACAAGGTACGGTCATCACGCAGGTTCTCAGGATCTGCCAGGCCCTGGCCAAGCAGGCGACGCTCTTCGCGCCAGGCCGCGATCCGCTCGGTCAGCGCAGTCAGCGAAAGCCCGCAGATGATGAGCCCGATCAGGAAGATTGCGGCCAACAGGATGGCCGCAATGGCCACGCCCAGCAGGTCGACGAGCGCCCAGGTGATGCCCCCACCCACATAGCCGCCATAATGGCCCACATTATTGACCAGAAGATAGCCGCGCGCCGGTGTGAACAGCGCGATCAGTGAGATCGTCGCCAACAAAAGTATCGCAAGACCAAGACCGACCCGCCCCTCCTCTATCTCTATGCGTGGGATGAAGAACGAGAGCCCCCATATGAGCAGGATGAGTGGAAAGACAAAACGTCCGATGCCAAAGGCATAACCCAATCCCGAGGCCAATGCAAGGGCCACCGGACCAGTATGGGAACTCAGTACAGCGACAAACAACGCCAGCCCTAAAGCCGCGATCACCACACCGATGATGTCACGCGCATTGCGACTGTCGAGCCAGGGTGTCTTCTGCTTGCTGCTCTTGCGGCCACTGTTGCTCGACTGCGTAGGACGTTTCTGCGTCGTGCGTGACGAGGGTCGGGAATTCTTCTTGTTTCGGGAGGAAGCAGCCATTTAGAACTTCATCACTCCAATGACTAAGCAAACGATCGCGATGATCCCGGTATAGACCGCAAAGCCGTAGAGTTTCACGCGCTTGACCAGCGCCAGCAAAAACGCAATGCTCAGGTAGCCGATCACTCCGGCCAGTATAAAGCCAATGATCGTCGGCGCGTTCAGGCTGACCCCGCCCGTTTTAAACACATCGAGCGCGAAACTTGCGAGGATAGCGGGGATGCCCGCTAAAAACGCATAGCGCGTCGCCTGCTCCCGGTCCAGGCCGGACATAAGCCCAGCTGCGATCGTGGTGCCGCTGCGCGAGACACCCGGTGGTATTGCCAGGCCTTGCATGAAACCGATGAAAAGCGCACGTCCTGGCCCCATTCGGTCGAGATGCTTCTGCGTGACTCGCGCGCTGAGGATCTCTGAAAGAACCAGAAAGATCGTGGTCGCGATAAAGCCGATACCGACCGCTATCAGATTGCTGTCGAGCGCCGGCATGTACTTATTGAGTACGATGCCCATCGGGCCGGTTACGAGACTGGTCAAAATGATGAACACGAAAATCCGTCGCTGTCCTGCCATATCATGGCGGTGGCTGGGCGCCCAACAGCGAATGAGATCGATGATATCGCGCCAGAAGTAAGCCAAAAGCGCAAGAAGCGTTGCGCCGTGCAACCAGATCATGAACGAGAGGCCAAAGTCTCCCCCCACTCCAAAGAAGTGGTTCACGATTGCTAAGTGGCCCGATGAAGATATCGGAAGATACTCCGTCAAGCCCTGAACAATCGCTGTTACGATCGCATAAAAAATGGTTACGTGATGCACTCTCAAAAACCCTTCGTTTGTCCGTTTGCCTTACCGGTGCGACCCGGCCTTATACTTCGATCATGACCGGGATCACCATCGGGCGGCGTTTCGTCGTTTCCCATACCAGTTGCGACGCACTGTCGCGGATACTTTTGCGCAGGTTGCCGAGCGATGCATGCTCGCGCGTGGCGCGTCCCACGGTCTTCTTTGCGCGATCCAGGAGTTCTTTTTCCAGGTCGCGCCCCTCGGGGAACACCACACCGCGCGCGACGATCTCAGACTGGCCGACAACGCTTCCCTGCCGGCGGTTGACGGTCAGCACCAGCGTGATGATGCCGTCCTGGGACAGGTGTTGCCGGTCACGGATCACCACCTGGTCACTGTCGCCAACATTGAGCCCGTCGACGTAGATGACGCCGTTGGTCACCTGCTCGGGCGCGATACGCGCGCCTTCCTCAGTAAACTCAAGCACGTCCCCGTTATCGAGTACGAAGATATAGTTCTCAGGAATACCCACCGCCAGCGCAAGTTCCTTATGCGCGACCAAGTGGCGCGTCTCTCCGTGGACCGGGACGAAGTACTCCGGCTTGATGAGGTTGAGCATGAGTTTCAATTCTTCTGCTGAGGCATGTCCCGAGACATGAACTTCCGCGCGGTTCTTGTCATAAACGTCGGCGCCGATCTTCATCAAGCGATTGATGACCGTCCCCACAGCCTTCTCGTTGCCCGGGACCGGTGATGCAGAAAGGATAATGGTATCGTCCGCATCGATCGATATCGTTCGATGCTCGCCCATCGCCATGCGCGCCAGCGCAGAGAGCGGCTCTCCCTGACTGCCAGTGCACATGACCACAACGTCTTTCGGACTTAGGTTCTTCATCTCGTAAGCGTCGACCAGATCCTCTTCCTTGATGCTGAGATACCCCAGATCACGCGCGATCTTGACATTCTGCAACATCGAACGTCCGGTAATCACGACTTTGCGATGCGCGGCGACGGCGGCGTCGGCCACCTGCTGCAGGCGATGAATGTGGCTCGCAAACGACGCGACGATCACCGAGCCTTTTGCCTGCGCAATGATGCGGCTCAACGCTTTGCCTACCACCGCTTCGCTGCGTGTAATGTCAGCGTACTCGGCATTGGTGGAGTCACTCATCAGCAACATGACCCCCTGGCGCCCCAGTTTAGCCAAGGCAGCGTAGTCGGTCAGGCGCCCGTCGATAGGAGTCTGGTCGAACTTGAAGTCTCCGGTATGAAGCACGTTGCCCACCGGTGTTCGCACGCAAACGGCGATAGCATCAGGGATCGAGTGGTTGACCGCGATGAAATCGAGCCCGAAGACTCCCCGGCTCATGTGCATACCGTCCTTGACCTCATGGTATCTAACCTTCTTGATACCATGTTCGTCAAGCTTTCCTTTGATAAGGCCCAGCGTCAGCTTCGTTGCGATGATTGGCACCGATCGATCGAGCTCTTTCAGCAAATAGGGCAAGGCGCCCGTATGGTCTTCATGGCCATGAGTCACGACGATCCCGCGCAGTTTGTCCGCATTGTCGATCAAATAGGAATAGTCCGGCAGGATCAGGTCAATGCCGGGATGATCGTCATCAGGAAACATCAGCCCCGCATCGATCACGATCATATCGTTGCCATACTCGAGTACCGTCATGTTCTTGCCGATACCATCGAGTCCTCCCAGCGGGATGACCCGAAGCGCTTTTTTGTTGTCTTGCGTCATAACGTCAGCAGTAGTCCCTTTCCTTCAGCTTTGAATTCACGGAGTCCCGCACCTCACGCAGAGCATTGATCTGCTCGGCAGTAGCCTCTATAAGCGGCAGGCGCAGTCCTCCGACGTCGAATCCCTCCATCCGCAAAGCAGCTTTGACCATAATGGGATTAGAGGTCATGAACAGCGCTTTGTGCAACGGCGTCAGTATCGCGTTTATCTCCTCGGCCGTATGCAGGTCGCCCGCGACATAGGCGTCGATCATTCTCATTAAGGGAGCGGCAGCAACATGGGCCGTCACCGAGATGACCCCGCTGCCCCCATGTTTCATCATCTCAAGCGTCAGGTCATCGTCGCCGGACAGGACTTCAAAGCCCTTCGGTGTCTGCGCCAGGATGGCGTCGACCTGGGTAAGGTCACTGTTAGCCTGTTTGACCGCTACGATATTGGGGGCGTCGGTCGCCAGGCGTACGATCGTATCAGGCTCAATGTTAATGACACAGCGCCCGGGGATGTTGTATAGAACGACCGGGATGTCTGGAACCGCCTCGGCTACCGCCCGGAAGTGGCGATAGAGGCCCTCCTGAGGTGGCTTGTTGTAATAGGGCGTGACCACCAGTAAGCCTTCAAATCCGAGTTGAGCGACCTTTTGTGCAAAGGCGACGCTATCCTCGGTACAGTTGTCGCCGACATTGGCGACCAGCGGCACCTGGCCCCCTACCGCGTCGCGGATCGCGGCAAAAAGTTCCATGCGCTCTGGACGCGATATCGTGGGTGATTCCCCGGTCGTGCCATTGATGATCAGGCCCTCGCTTCCCTGCTCAACCAGGCGGCGCGCAAGCTGGCCCGCGCGCGGCAGATCGAGACGGAGATCAGGGGTGAAAGGCGTCACCATAGCAGTGAGCAAACGACCGAAACGTGGATGCTGTGACATGCGTGCTCCTTTGTGACGATATACTAGATACTATTTTCTCATAGACCTGTCAGATATCAGAGCGCCAGGACTTAACCGTTCGGTATCGGAGTTTTACGAAGCCACCGGGCTTTTTCATGCATTCCTGCAGCTCAAGTCCCTGTTTACGAAGCTCTGGCCCCCTCGCCAACGGGAGCCCTGCCCCGAGCAGGATCGGCTGAACGAAGAGCTGGAGCTCGTCGACCAGGCCTGCCGCAAGCAAGGTCGAAGCCAGCTGCGCCCCTCCGCCCAGCCACAGGGGGCCTGCATCGGCGTCCTGGAGCTTCAGGCGGGCAACGAAGACCTCAGGGGCGGTGTCGCTGATGATCTCGACGTTTTCGGCAGCGCGCTTCAGATTCGTGTTGCTGCTGAACACAGAGACCGATTTGTCTGCGTAGGGGAAGAAATCGCCCGTATCGAGCATCTGCTCATAGGTTTTACGGCCCAACAACAGGCCGCTAACGCCGCGATAGAACTCCGCAAAGCCGTAGTCCTCATTTGCCGCGCCATGCATCCATGCGGTCGATCCCTGTGCGTCTGCCAGGTAGCCATCCAGGCTCATCGTAGCGTAATAGATCACCTCACGCATGGACGCTCTCCTTCCCGGATGATGACAAAGGGTCAGGTACTTTGTCACCTGATGACAAAGTACCTGACCCTTTGTCATCATCTCCCAGGACAAACGCGGCATGAAGCGCGCGCACTGCCCTGGCCTCATGCACATCCGATATCAGGACTGAGATCGTGTTGTGTGAATCGGCCACTTGAAAGATGTCGATCCCTGCATCCTCCAGAGCTGTGGCGACCCTGGCCATGACGCCGGGAACGCCATGCATGCCCGCGCCGATCACCGTGGCCATAGCAAGCGCATCCTGGCGCTCAAAAGCCAGGCCCAGGCTGGTGAGAACTTCCTGGACTGCCACGCTGTCGGTATGTTTTACCGTAAAATAAAGCTTCTCGCCCGCTGGTGTGAACATATCGAGCGATACATCCGCGTCGGCAAGGCGGCGGTAGATGCCTGCCTGCGTATGCAGGTGGCGGTCGGCGCCCTCGCAGTCCCCCAGCTTGACCGTAAAACGGGCGACGTCGCTGGTGCTGGCAACCGCCGTGGCCAGCGCGCCGGGACGGTAAGCCGCAATATCGGCTACGCGTGTGCCGGGATGCTCGCTGTAGGTGTTCTTAACAAGCAAGGTCACGCCACTGGCCAGTGCGAGTTCAGCTGCAGGCGTATGAACGACCTTCGAGCCACGCTGCGCCATTTGGAAGAGCTCGTCAGCGCGGATCGTGTCGATCACGGCAGCGGCCGGGACCTGACGGGGATCAGCCGTCATCACGCCATCGACGTCGGTATAGATCACCACGGCCTCTGCACCCAGCGCCACGCCCAGCGCCGATGCTGTTGTGTCGCTGCCACCGCGCCCCAGCGTGGTCAGGCGCCCCGAGGGCGCTATGCCCTGGAAGCCACAGACCACAGGCACACAGCCGTGGGCACAACGCGCCTCCAAGGGCGCCGTTATAATCGATTGGATGGTTGCGGCGCCAAATGTCTCATCGGTCAGTATGCCAGCTGCCGCGCCCGTCAGGGCCTCGGCATCGATACAGTAGCCGCGCAGCTGGGAGGCGACGACCAGCGCCGAGATGACCTCGCCACAGCTGGCGAGCAGGTCGAGCTGATCGGTGCTCAGCGTGTCCGGGGTAGCCAGTTCAAGCAGGGTATCGGTCGCATAGGGGTCACCGCGCCGCCCCATGGCCGAGACCACGACCACGGGCGCTTTGCCCGCCGCGCGCTGATCCCGCACGCGCTCACATATCGCCTGGCGACCGGCCTCAGTCGCCACCGACGTCCCCCCGAACTTCAGGATGACGATCGGCTTTGTTTCTGATTGCGCCATGCTTGCCACCAGCGCCTCTTACAGCTCTATCAGGTTCTCAAGGCCCACAATGAGCCCTGAGCGCTGTCCGACCGCGCGACAAGCCGCCAGGACACCTGGCATGAAGCTCACCCGATCGAGCGAGTCATGGCGCAAGGTGAGCGTCTGCCCCGGGCCGCCGAAGATGACCTCCTCATGGGCTACCAGGCCCGGCAGGCGTATCGAATGCACGGGAATGTCCTCAGCCCGGGCGCCGCGCGCGCCCTCATAGCCACCGATCTCAGACTCAGCGCCTGGTGCGCCGAGCGGTGTCACACCAGCGTCTGCACGCGCTGCCACGATCAGTTCGGCCGTGCGGATCGCGGTGCCCGAGGGAGCATCCTTCTTCTGGTTATGATGAAGTTCAATGATTTCGACGTCGGGCATCCAGCGCGCCGCGCGCGCCGCCAGCTGCATGAGCAGGACTGCTCCGATAGCGAAGTTCGGCGCCACAAACAGGCAGGTCCCCTGCGGGATCTCCGCTTCAAGCGCTTCGAGGGTCGCTGCGGACAGCCCGGTCGTACCGACCACGCAATCCACTCCAGCAGCAAGCGCCGCACGGATATTGCCCTCGACGGAGCCCGGCGCGGTGAAGTCGACAAACACATCGGGATGAGTCGCCACCAGCGCCTCAGCGACACTGTCAAAGGCCTCAGCCTCCGGGGCGCTATCCGCATCGGCCATCGGCGCCCGATCGATGCAGGCCACCAACTCAAGATCATCTGCTCCGGCTAAAGCCTCGCGACAAGCCGTACCCATGCGACCGGCTGCGCCTGCAACTGCGACTCGTATCATCATAAGCTCCTTTCAACACCACATCTAGATTATAAAACGCGGCCAATGTCTGCCAACGGGCATTCAGCGCGTTTCGAAATTTTGCTGAGTAAACGGTCCGACCACTGCCAGCGTGCGCGCTTGCGCTCCCAGCTCGGCCATCACCGTGGCGATGTCATCGATCGTCACCGCGTCATAGCGCGCCAACAGCTCGTCGAAATCAAGCTGAGGCGAGCCAAACAGTTCATTTTGTGCCAGTGCTATCATGCGCTTTGACGTTGACTCCAAAGAGAGCGCCAGGGCGCCTTTCGCCGATTGGCGCGCCATCTCAAGCTCGCCTGCGCTGACGGGTTCTGCGGCGATCTTGTCAAACTCGCGTTCCATGAGCTCGGCCACGTGCCCGGCGTTTTCCGGGCGGGTCCCTGAGTACAGCGCAAACAATCCGCTGTCCTGATAGAGCTGTGGCATCGAATAAGTCGCATACACGAGGCCCTCTTTTTCCCGGATCTCCTGGAACAGGCGCGAACTCATCGTGCCACCGAGAATGTTATTGCCCAGCGCCAGGGCAAAGCGGCGCTCATCAGCGCCCGCCATCGCAGTCGTGCCCAGGTAGATCTGCGCTTGTTCGGTATCCTTTTGCTTGAAGGCGCGCGCGGCAGCAGAGGGCGCGGGGCTACTGCGAAGAGGTACGGTGTCAGCCTGTGGCAAGTCGGCCAGATAGCGCTGGGCCAGATCGATCAGGCGCTCATGCTCCAGGTTGCCTGCCGCAGCGACGATGCAATTCGCCGTACCGTAATGGCGGCTGCGGAAATCGACGGCTGCCTCATGGCCAAATCCCCCGACGATCTCGCGCGTACCGGCGATCGGCAGGCCGAGCGGATGGTCCGGCCACAGCGTCAGGGTAAAAAGTTCGCTCGCCACATCGTCGGGGTCATCCTCGCCGCGCGCGATCTCTTCGATGATGACCTGTCGCTCAAGCTCGCACTGGTCCTGGGCAAGCTCCGCGTGGCAGACCATGTCGCCGAGCAACTCGAAAGCGCCTTCAAGTGACTCATCAAGGAAGTTCGCAAAATAGCAGGTATATTCCCTGCTGGTGAAGGCGTTCTGCTGCGCTCCCAGGCGATCGAAAGCCTCTGAAAGCTGGCGCGCGTCGCGGGTGGGCGTGCCCTTAAACATCATGTGCTCCATGAAGTGCGACATCCCCGCTTCCGCAGGCGCCTCATCGCGCGAGCCGACCCTGAACCAGATCCCGAGCGCCACCGACCTCACCGAGTTCATCTTCTCAGTGATGATGGTCATGCCGTTATCGAGTACAGTTTTTCTGGCAGTCAATGCTCTTTACCTCCGCTTTTCCACAGGAGTCGCTATACGGGCAGCCCATGCAGCCTATCGATTTCTTGCGTTTATGCTGCTTTATTATCGCACGCAGGGCCAGGCCTGCCACAAACAGCACCACAAGCGTCAGGCTTATGTTGAGGACCCAGGCCCCCACGGCGTGGCTCATGACAAAACCACCCCAGGGGTAGTTTTGTCTTCCGGGGCCTTTGACGCAGGACGCAGCAACGCGAACAGCATCCCCGCCAGCACCACAACCGCAGCTATCGTGCCCACGCCAAAGCGTCCCGTCACCATCAGCATGCCAAACTGATAGATCATGAGCGCGACCGCATAGGACCAGCTCAGCTGGTAGGCCAGAGTAAAGAGCGCCCAACTGCGTGACTTCATCTCGCTTATCATCGTCGAGACAGCCACCACACAAGGGATGCAAAGCAAGTTGAAAGCCATAAACGCATAGCCCGCCACCTTCTGCCCCCCAAAGAGCGCCAGCACCGACGGCGCACTTGTGCGCACACCCTGCCCTGAGGTCAGGATACCGATGACCGATACGATCTGCTCCTTAGCGGTAAAGCCTAAAAGCGAGGCGATCGTTGCCCGCCAGTTCCCAAAACCGAGCGGTATAAACACCCAGGCGAACAAGTCCCCGATATGTGCGACCAGGCTGTGATCAAGGCTGCTCACCATCACAAAGCTGCCTCCCTCGAAGCCAAAGCGCGAGAGAAACCAGACCGCGATGCTCAGCAGTAAAATGATCGTGAACGCCTTTTTAACAAACGAGGAGATGCGATCCCAGACGCTGAGGGCGACATTGCGCGCGGTCGGCCAGTGATAAGCCGGCAGCTCCAGCACGAAGGGCGAAATCTTGGACTTGAAGCGCTTGAGCTTCTTCAGGATCAGGCCGGAAAGCACCACTGAAGTAATGCCGAGGAAGTAGGCCGAGGGCGCAACCCACCACACGCCGCCGAAGACTACTCCCGCGATCAGAGCGATCAACGGCAGCTTGGCAGAACAAGGCATGAACGTCGCCGTAAGTATCGTCATGCGGCGCTCGCTCTCCTGCTCGATCGTGCGCGCCGACATGATGGCAGGCACGCCGCAACCCGTCGATATCAGCAGCGGGATGAAGCTGCGCCCCGACATACCAAAGCGGCGAAACACGCGATCCAGCAAGAACGCAATACGCGACATGTAGCCGCAGTCTTCCAGCAGCGCGAGCAGCAGGAAGAGCACGATCATCTGCGGTATGAAGCTGATAACAGCTCCCACGCCGCCGATGATGCCGTCAACGATCAGGGAGCGTAGCCAGACTGCCGCGCCGCCGCGTGTCAGCGCGCTCATGAGCGGCTCCTGGATCCAGTGGCCGATGAAGGTGTGATTCATAAAGCCGGTGACGATCCCGCCCACCAGCGTCACCGACACGTAGTAGATCGCAAATATCAGCACGACAAAAAGCGGCAGCCCAAACAGGCGATGCGTGACCACGGCGTCGATCTTTTCTGACGTTGTCCGCTCTTCGACGGTTCGGTTGACGGTGCGCGCTATGACCCGCTCTACGAAGTCATAGCTTTCTCCCGTGATGATGGAGGGCGCCGTGTCGTCGAGCTGCGCCTCGCAGCCCGCTACGATGCCCTCGATCTGGCCGAGCAGCGCGCGATGCGCCGTATAATCCTCCTGCCGTTTATGTTCGGCGTCCAGTGCCGCGCCTGCCCAGATACGCTCATCGCGCTCGAAAAACTTTATCGCGTACCAGCGCAGATGCTCGGGGGGCACTGCCCCATAGATGATCTTTGCGATCTTTGCGAGCGCGTCCTCGACGCGATAGGAGAACTTGCGGTTGAAAAACGGAGGTATCCCCTCGTCAGCGGCCTCGAAAGCCTGCTGCAGGAGCTGCTGCAACCCCGTCCCACGCAAAGCCGAAATCTCGACGACCGGTACGCCCAATTCAGAACTGAGCCCTTCGATGTCAACCTCGTCACCGTGCTTGCGGACCAGATCCATCATGTTCAGCGCGATAACCTGCGGGACGCCGATATCAAGGAGTTGGGTGGAGAGGTAGAGATTGCGCTCGATATTAGTGGCGTCAATGATGTTGATGATAACGTCAGGCTCCTCGATGACCAGGTAGTCGCGAGTCACGACCTCTTCAGAGGTGTAGGGCGCAAGCGAGTAGACTCCGGGCAGGTCGATCACCGTTGCCTCACGGCCCCCCTGGCGAGCCCGTCCTTCCTTCTTGTCGACCGTTACCCCAGGCCAGTTGCCGACATGTTGCGACGAGCCGGTTAGCGCATTAAAAAGGGTAGTTTTGCCGCTATTGGGGTTTCCGACCAGCGCGATCTTGAGCGGGGTGTCCGAGGAATGCGCCATCATCGATCCGCGGCCCTCACTGCACTTCGACCAGTGCTGCGTCCGCCTTGCGCAGTGACAATTGATAGCCCCGGACTTTGACCTCGATCGGGTCGCCAAGCGGCGCGGTCTTGCGCACCTTCACCAGGCAGCCCTTTGTGATGCCCATGTCCATGATCCGACGCTGCAAGGCGCCCGCGCCCTGCACGCGCAGGACTCGTGCGCTCCCACCCACTGGTATGTCTTTAAGTGTCCGCATACGCTCCCAATACGAGAGTTAGCCGTTGCTAACTGATTACTTCTATATTTGAGTTTGCCACGGCTAACTCAAGAAGTCAAGAGGATTTACATGACACCCGGGTTACATTTTTTATTCGATGTGGGATTTGATCTGGGAGAAGGTCTTGTTGCTGATGACATGCTCGATGCGGCAGGCGTCATCGGCTGCTGTCTTCTTATCGACGCCAAGCGACTCCAGGAACTTCGTCAGAGTCACATGGCGATCATAAACGGACGCAGCTTTCTTTTTGCCTCGAGCGGTCAGTTTGATGGACCCATCGGGGCTCATCGTAAGATAGCCAGCGACTTTGAGGTTCGACATCGCGCGGCTCACGCTCGGTTTCGTCACTTTGAGATACGTCGCCACATCGACCGAATGGACCGCCTCGGCCTGCTCCCCCAGCACGAGGATGGCTTCAAGATACATCTCTCCTGATTCCTGTAACTTCATGCGACAAGTATATCACTCGCCCAGATCAGGGCGGCGATTCTTCAGAGAGAGCGGGAGCGGTGCGACTCAGATAATCGCGATATTTTTACTGTCTTAAGATTTGGACTGGGCGGGTTGAGTGCGCCTGCGGCCTACCAGGAACAACACTAGTACCCCAGCAGCCACTGACGCGACCAGTACCCCTATCAAGAGGGGGATGCTGTCGCCAGTCTTTGGCATATCGCCCGGATAATGAGGGCTGACATAAGTGTTCTTCAGATTGTAGTCCTTCACCGTGTGGGTGTAATGAGGAACATTAGCCTCATCAACGGAATAGTGGATGGGGCGCCCAGACGCATCGTTTGCTGGCAGTAACACGGACCATTTCCAGCCACCTGCCGCGGTCACCGTGATTGTTTTGACGGTTGTGTTGCCGTTCTTGATAAGGACAGAAATGCTTCCCGGGCGATCATTGGAGGGCGCGGCGCCATAGTCCCAGGTCTTTGTGCCCGCTACTTCTACCTTACCCTTCGGCGTCGGCGCCTGATAACCCGGGTCTACCTCGACGTAGGGAACTTTGTCTCCGTCGGCCAGCTGCACGATGACAAGCGGCGTCTGATCATTCGTGATATAGAACGTTATAGTGTAGACTTCCGGGTCATTGGTATATCCAGCTCGCACGGGCGTGACGCACTTCAACTGATAGCTATAGACCCCCACCTTGGAAAAATAAATCGGACCAAGCGGTACCGTGCTATTGCCGGTGATCGCGAAGGTATAGCCGCTCGCATCACTGCCTGCAGGCAGGGGATTTGACGGGTCGTCAGGGATCAGTCGGTAGGAAAAGGTCTCATCGATATTGGGAGTTGAAGTGTGATTGAAGAACACCTGCTTCACATCCAGCGTGGCGTCATGAGTATCAAGCGCATAGGCGGCAGGGGCAAATATGACGCCGACCAGGCAGGCCAGGGCCACACATGCCAGGAAAGTTCTCAGCATATGATCTCTCATACGCAAGATCCCTCTATCAGAAACTATCCTGTTCACCTATTCGTCTCCCTTGTGAGTATCCTCAGCGTGCGCTTCTTTTGGACGCTTCTTCTTTTTGATGATCAGTACGATCAACAGCAGCACCAGCAAAAACGGCAATGCGATGATCACGATCTTGACTGGCAATGGCGCCGCATCCCAGAGATCCAAAAGGGAGTCCAGCGCAGGGATTCCGGTACCCCGATTCCCTGCAGAACCCCCAAAGGGGTCAGCGGGAACCTTGTCGGTAATCTTTGCCAGAAGGATGTCGCGTCCGTTGGTTGTCGTCTCCGAGCAGGTTGAAAGCAGCACGATATGGTCATCCGGCGTGACCGGTACATCGCTGCGGGTATATTTCGCCTCACTCTTCAGCAGGTCGAGATAAGCTTGCTGCGCGTCGCGGCCGGTGATCTTGGTGCGATATACTGCATCATCATAAGCGTCGACATGAATGAACTCGAAAAATTCCAGGCCATGTTCCTTGCCGTCAAAGTACAGAACCCCGTATTTGCGGGCGTTGAAGTAGCTTTGATTCGCGAACAGCCCGATCTCTCCAAACATTGTGTCCTCGTCCATGTGGTGGCCATAGATGATTGATGAGAAGTCACTGAAATCCGGGCTGCAGCCGGCATCCAGGAAGAGCGAGCCTGAGAGAGAGTACTTCCCCGTCGCGTCCGTGTTGATGTACTTCAGATTATTTGTGCTTTGCGCTACCGGGTAATCGATGTGCGTCCCATAGACCGTCAGCCAGGAGATCACCTCCGGGTTAATGGCCTGCAGCTCCTTAAACGAGAGCCCCCCGTTCTTATCCGTGGGCTTGTAGGCTGCGTACTGGGTCGAAGACGCCACCGCGTAGACCTGATGGGAGTCCCAGAGGGCGTAGCCGCCAAAAACCAGCAGCAGCATGATAACGACCATGATCGCCAGGTTGACAGTGCTGCTCGTCAGTGCAACTGCTTTTATGCCGATTTTCTTCGCTGCGTCCATCTGGGCCTCCTCTCCTCAGTATCAAGCTCAAAATATGGTTGGAATGAACCTCTCCCAGAGGAGAGGCGTCACATCCTAGTGGTTATAACTGTTCCGTTTGCGGGACTTCGTCACGACGTAGACCACCACAGCGCCAACAGCCAAAACAATCAGGCCGATATAGGGCAGGTTGTTGATGAGCAGGCCTGTCGGGGTGATGTCGGGCAGGTTATTGGTATAGTCTGCGGTGTTAGCGCTCTCGCTGACAAGATAGGCGCCCGTGCTGAGGCTACTGCCTGCAGCGGCGTTAGTGTTACCCGTCTTCGGAGCGCCCGCTGTGTCATTCGCGGTGACAGCCACGGACGGAACGTAGCTGGGTGTGCCCGTCTCGTTTGCGGTGAAGGTCGTGCCGACCGGCGTGTCGAGGAATACAAGCTTCTGCCCATTTTGAAGGCTGTAGCTGAATTGCGCGCCAGACGTGATGGTGATCAGCCCGGTTGTAGTGCTGAATGTGGCTCCCGAAATGCTGTTCGGGGTCGGATCGGTGATGATCGCGCCGCTCGCATCGAGGATGTAGGCCTGATAAGTTGGGGCCGTCGCGGTAAACGGAACCGGGCTCGCCGTCGTTACTGACGAGGCTGGAAGATTGCCGCTGGGGTCATAGGACACATCCGGTGCTGTCACGGTCATAGTATAAGGGAAGTACTTGGTCAGGTCTGCATACGAACCAGTTACCGTCTTGCTAACTTCAAGGTTCGGGTTGGTAATCGTACCCTGGTGAGTGCGCATGAAGGTGTTTGTAAAGACCATTCCATGCTCACCAAGGCTTGGGTCGACCTTATAGTCAGTCTTCTGATTGCTGTTGTCGATCGTGGTCACCACATCACTGACCGCCTGGATGTACAGGCCGCCATTGCCGTCGTTAGCGACGAAGGCATAGAGCTTATATGACGCGGGTGAATAAACCATGACTTCCCCCGTGGCTGTCGTATAGGTACCCGCAGTCTCAGTGATGGTGTACACGTAGATGCCCGCATGCGGGAAGTTCACGCCAGCAAAGATGTTACCGGTCTCCTGCGTGTAGGTTGCTGTGTTGGTATCAGCAGTCGCTGCCGTACCGCCCGGATAGGCGACGCTGAACTGGTTTCCGCTATTGAGCACCGGCGGCTTGACGGAGGTATCGCCATCAACGCTTTCCGGCGTCGCCGTAAACTTGAAGGTCGCGGTAGGGGCGGTCGTGCCGACCGGCATCTGCAGCACCTTCGTGATGTAGGCCGTCACCGAAGTGCCCGGCGTGTCGGATACGATGGCGCCTACGCCACCAGCGGCGATAACGGGGTCACCCGTTGTGCCGTTTTCGCCATTGGGCGCCTGCGCCGCAAAGGCAGACGAAATGCTCGCGAAGCACAGCGCAAACGTAAGCATGATCGCCACGAATAGTTTCTTTTTCTTGATCATTTTGAGCCTCCTCTAAGGTTTCTTTCTTTCCCCTATATTCACATGGACTCGGTCCATGAATTTTTTCAAAGCCTTGGCAAAACGTCCCCTTTGCAACGTTTGCCGTCGTTGCCACATTAAAAGTTTCGTCGCCTGATGAGCGTAATCACGGTTCCTAAGGTGTCCTTCGTGTTCACCGGGCCATAGACGCGGCTATCCGTCGCATTCCCCCTCGCGTCCCCTAAGACAAACACCTGGCCTGGGCCCACCGTGAGAGGAAACGAAACCCCCTTCGCATACCTCACGGTCTTCTGGTAAATGTTTGGCTCCTGTTGGAGCGCCCCGTTGACCACCAGTCCTTCGTCGGTGATGTCGACCGCATCTCCTGCGCCAGCAACGACGCGGCGGACCTCCTGCTTGCCGTGATAGCGCACGACCGTGAGGTCATCGACGGCGTAGGTCTTGTCCAGTCGATAGAACATCACCAGGTCGCCATCTTTTACCATCGGGGCCATGTCAGGATCTGTGTTGCGGTCGAGTCCATAAAAAAACGTGAAGACTAAGACGAACACCAGCACGACTACCAAGATCTTGAGTCCGAGCGAGGCGAGATCGCGCAAGACCGAAGGTCCAGCGGACCCTTGCGGTTTATCTTGCGCCATGTTCCCCTCCCCTCTTGCGGTGGTTGGCGACAGCTGTGCCGGTAATGAGCACCATCGCGAGCATGACCACAGTCGACAGTTCGGGTAGTAGTGCCTCGATCTTGCCAGCCCCTAATCCACTGAGTACCACGGGGGCGCGCCTGTTAGTGAAGTCGAACTCCTGGTCAGGCGACAGCGTGACGCTACCGGTATCATTGCCCACGACCGGCGTTGTGGTCGTAGCAGCGCTGTTCAGATAGGATACACGGTAGTGAGCACTCGGATCCGGCGCTTCAACGATCTCAACGGTGCTGCCCAATGATACGTCTTGCAACGTGATACTCTGTCCATGCGAGAGATTAAACGTTGCCGCGCCACCACTGTCAAAGTGCAGCGTGCCGTCGTCCGGAGGCGTCGCACCAGTGCCAGCAATAACTCCGCCTGTATAGGCGAAATCACCCGTCACCGGCGTGCCCGTTGAATCTTTCAGCAGGGCGGTAAAGGTGAACTCCCTGGTCAGGTCAGCAAGATCGCCCACGACCGTCTTTGATATGGTCAAGGTCGTAGTGCCCAGCTTGTAGTCATTGGTGAAATACGCTTTATAGACCGAGTAGGCAGAGCTCGTGTCGAACTGAACCGACAGGCGTGGATCGCTTGACCCGGCGGCTATCGTCGTCTCATTAGAGTTGAGGACGCCGGTCACTCCCTGAGAAGTGGTCGCCGCGAGAGTATAGTTGGTGATATCGCTCGTAGCGAGCTCCTTGATCGTATAGCGCGCCGGAATATTGAGCGCGACCGGATCCCCGTTTTTGTCAAGGAATTGCATAGAGCCATCGAAGCTGTCATCAGCCAGGGTGACCGTAGTAGTTGCGACGAGGCTACCCAGGTCGTCATAAAGGCCAAAGGTTGCTGAATAGCTGTCGGGCATGTCCGCAGCAGCGACGCCGGTGACTACCTTGTCGACGACAAGGCCTTGAGTAACGTAATAGAGCTGCAGGACCTGATTAGCTGTCGTAAGTTTGAAACTCGTGGCTCCATTCAAGCTCTTTCCGGCAGAAAGGTACTGTTCTGTCACGGGATCCCACGTCGTCGACATGGTCTTCTGCAGAGTATAGGTCGGATTTGTGTCATACCCCGAGAACAAGGCAGCCATTTCGGTATTGGTGGTCACTGCACCCGAAGGATCGGTGATCGTGCCGTTGGCGTTAATGATCGTACCGAAGGCGCTCCGATCTTGCCAAGATGTCGTCTGCAGTTTGCCGTTCACGTAATACTCGATCTTGTAGGGGAGATCGGCGTTGAACTCAACGTCATCGAGCAAGTTGCCCACCGCCGCAGCGCCTGTCGGGGAATAACCTACAATACTCACAAAGAAGAACCGCACCACATAGACACCTGCAGGGACCGTATACTGCCCGGTATAGTTCTCGCCCCCATTGCCGCTGTTCCAAGCCGTGTTGTTATCAGAGATCGTCGTTACCATCGTGCTTTTATCAGCAGTCTGGGTAATTGCTTCAGCCTGAGCTGACGTGATATTTACCGGCACCTGGCTGGTAGGCATGATGACCACGTTCATCACATCGTTGATCGTTGCGCTATTGCGTCCCCGGTGGGCCAGGCTCCAGTACAGCGTCGAGCCAGGAACAACCAGCACGTCCTGATAGAGTGTAGAATCACTGTTCGCGTTGAGCTCCGCGAAGTATTGGCTGTCGGGAGAGGCTGAGTCAAACGTTAGGCCCCCTGGCTGGCCCGGTTTGAAGTATCTTCCCCAGATCTCAACCATCCGGTCATCCTCAGTCGTATGCCAACCAGGAACCTTGGTCTCAGCAACGATCGCTGAGGTCCCGTTGCCAGCAGCAAGAGAAGTCCCCGGTGTGACGCCGGCCGTGTTGTCCTCGAAGCTGCCATTTACCAGCCGCGAATTATAGGGCACCTGATAAGGATCCGAGGTATAAGTTGAGTCATCACTTAAGGTCGCCGTCACCTGGTAGAACATCTGCGCGCCGCCATCCACGGCAACGTTGATGCTTGCCCCGTCGTTTTCAAGGGCGTCAGGATCCACCGGGACATAGGTGCCGTTCGCCGTGGCACATTTTGTCCAGGTGTAGCTCACAACATCCGGACTTAAGGCGGGACTGAGCACCGCATTTAAGAGGCCGTCCTGCACGATGGTATCTTTGATCCCGATATTCGGGTTTGGCGTGTTCACTGTAATGTTTACGGTCAGCGTTATCGACGTGGTAGCACCGCTGGAATACCGATTGTCATACTTGATTATGATCTGGGTATTCTGCGTGAAATTGATATTTAGAAACGGCGCGGTCGAGCCACCAAGCGTGCTGATAGCAAACGGTGAGCTGGGCAATTGTTCCACGCCATCTTTTGTGACGCTGGTAAACGCCAGGTTCTGATTAGTGGAGCTTAAGTTGAATGAATGCACCTCGCCTGGATAGGTCGAGGTCACCGTACCGGCGTAGGTGGCGTTTGCCCCCGTTGCCGCACGCTGGTAAGCAATGAGGCCGTCATCCAGGTAGATACTCCATTGGCTCACGCTGATGACCGTCACTGCATAGGTGGAGAAATGCTGAACGTCAAACGAAACACCGGTATCTGTCACGTTTACCGGCGTGCTCAGGGTCTCAGGCTGTTGATCTTCTGGAATATAGAGCAGCGCCAGGTCCTTATTCTGTAAGCCAGCAGGAATATCGGGAAGATCGAAGCTAACCGTCAGGGGCTTGTCGAAATCGAACTTCGTCCCATCGGCCTGATAGACCGTAACGTCATAAGCCGCCAGTACATCCTCATTTTGCAGGCAGGTGGAATCCACCGGATACGCCGTCGCATATCCGCCGATGGGCAAGTCGCCGCTCACCCGGACCGTCTTTCCAGAAACAAGATTTGTAAGGCCCGCATCACTGTACACCGACGCAATAAATACCTGATTTGCCAAGCCGTCAGTATTCGAGGTATTCGAGGTAGCTGCACTGCTTTGGTCAGCAGTGGTAGTTGGAGAACTTGCTGCATCCGTTGGTGGAGTTTTCTGGGTGCTCGTCTCTATCGAAGGTTCAGGCGTACTCGCAGGGCTTGCGGACGCATAAGATCCGGGGGACAGGGCAGGCAGGATGAGCGCCGATATCACCAGCGCTGCTATTACTGCTTTATATTTGACCCACTTTTGCACTATTCTTCCCCTGCACTTTACAAAAATTTTATGTAAAAACCTCCAGTAAAAGTATATCAGATTCCTCGTAATTGTTACTGTTACCTAACAATATACAAATCAACAATTTCACGACTCAAATGTATAAATTTGTTAATATAAAATCGCTTGTTTATTCATTTCTGAATAAACATATGCGAGCGCATCGGTCAAGTTATTACCATTCTGTTACAAAAGGGTTTTCCGGCGACACATAATGGTTTATTTTTATGAAAAACCTGCCCCTCAGTCGAGGGGCAGGTTCTTTGCCTTGTGCGGTTGTATTGTGCCCCGTAGCGTCGCCTCGTGACGGCGACGGGGTCTGCGACAGGATGCGTTTAGTGGTGACGGCGGGGCCTGCGATCGTCTCCGCCTCCATGGTCGTCACGGCGCGGACGGTTGCGATCGTAACCGCCTCCGTTGCCACGACCCCCACGGTCATCACGTCCACCGCCCTGGCCACCCGTCCAGCTGCCCTCAGGAGCATCTGGCTTGTTCAGGCGATCCAGCGAGACCTTGCCGTTGTCGTCGACTTCCAGTACGACCACGTCGACCTCATCGCCGATGGCCAGGACATCCTCAACCTTGCCGATGCGCCCATTGGCCATGCGTGAGATATGCAGCAGGCCGTCCTTGCCCGGCGTCAACTCGATGAAGGCGCCAAAGCTCTGGATACCCACGACCTTGCCGTGATACTCCTCGCCGACTTCCGGATCCTTGACGATCATGTTGATACGACGCGCGGCTTCTTCCCCACCCAGGTCCTTGGACCCGATGAAGATGACGCCGTCCTCCTGGATATCGATCGACGCGCCGGTCTCCTCCTGGATAGCGCGGATCACTTTGCCGCCGCTGCCAATGACCTCGCGGATCTTGTCGACCGGGATCTTGATCGTTATAACGCGCGGCGCAAACTCGGAGAGCTCTTCGCGCGGACGGGGCAGCGCTTCGAGCATCTTGCCAAGAATGTGAGCGCGGCCAGCTTTTGCCTGCTCGATGGCACGGGTCAGGATCTCAAGCGAGAGGCCTTTGGCCTTGTTGTCCATCTGCAGGGCGGTAATGCCCTTCTCAGTGCCAGCGACCTTGAAGTCCATGTCACCGAGAAAGTCCTCCAGCCCCTGGATGTCAGAGAGTACCGCGACGCGATCGCCCTCCTTGATAAGTCCCATCGCAATGCCGGATACCGGAGAGGAGATGGGCACGCCGGCGTCCATAAGCGCAAGCGTTGAACCACAGACTGAGGCCATTGAGGACGAGCCGTTGCTCTCCAGTACCTCGGAGACCACGCGGATCGCGTAGGGGAAGTCCTCGCGTGTCGGCAGCATCGGACGCAGCGCGCGCTCTGCCAGGGCCCCATGGCCGATCGCGCGGCGATTGGGGCCGCGCATGAAACCGGTCTCGCCAGTCGCAAACGGCGGGAAGTTGTAGTGATGGATATAGTACTTGCCCTCGCAGGGGTCGATCGTATCAAGGCGCTGCCACTCGCTCAGCATACCGAGCGCCGCTATGGAGAGCACCTGGGTCTGACCGCGCGTAAACAGGCCATCGCCATGACTGCGCGGCAGGAAACCGGCCACACAGGTGATCGGGCGAATCTCTTCGAGGCTGCGGCCATCGGCACGCTCGCCCTCATCGAGCACCATGGCGCGCATGGTCTTCTTCTCAAGTTTCTTGAGGGCTTCTTTGATCTTCTGTGCCCACTCAGCGCGCTCTTCTTCCGTGAAGAGCTCCGTGAGCTCAGCCTTGACGGCGTCGACATCGGCCATACGGGAGAGTTTGTCCGCGTTATGCAGGGCGGCATACATCTTCTGCTCGCCTGTCTCAGAGATGCGCTCCATGATCCATTCAGGCATTTCATCAAGCTCAAAGACCAGCGGGGTTGGCGCCACGGCAGCGACCAGGCGCTCCTGGGCCGCGCAGAACTCACCGAGGGCTTCCTGCGCAAACATCATCGCGGCAAGCATGTCCTCTTCGCTGACCTCGTCGGCGCCCGCTTCGATCATGTAGACCGCGTCACGTGAGCCACCGACTACCAGGTCGAGGTCGCTGGCCTCTTCTTCCTCGAAGGTGGGGTTGACGATGAACTGGCCGTCCTCGCCCCGTGCGATGCGCACGCCGGCGAGCGGCCCCTCAAACGGGATACCCGCGACCAGCAGTGCTGCCGAAGCTCCCATGATCGAGATCACGTCGGGCTGATTGCTCTGGTCGGCGCCCAGAACGGTGACCACTACCTGCACGTCATTGCGGAAGCCGTCGGCAAACGCACTGCGCAGCGGACGGTCGATCATGCGCGCGGTCAAGATGCCCTTTTCAGACGCGCGGCCCTCGCGCTTCAGAAAGCCGCCGGGAATCTTTCCGGCTGCATACATACGTTCCTCGAAATCGACCGTCAGCGGAAAGAAGTCATAGTCCTTCTTCTCCTTGCTGGCGGTAGCGGTCACCAACACGACCGTGTCACCCTGGCGCACCAGGCACGAACCGCCGGCCTGGCGGGCCAGCTCGCCCGTCTCAAGCGAATACTCTTTTCCAAAGAGTTCAAATGTTTCTACTACTTTTGGCATATTCTTCCTTCTTCTTCCTCATCCGGCCCCATGCCGGATGAAACTTCTCAAGCAGCTCCTCGCATGCCCGGCCTCAGACCGAATTATCTGTGGACTTTTATATGAGAATGATTCTCATGAAGACGCCGATCGGCGTTCGCTGGCAAGGCGCTGCGAAACGTGGCGGCCTTAAAGGCCGCGAGTTTCGCAGGAACGCCGTCAGCGGGCGCCTAGCGGCGTCTTAACCGCGGATGCCGAGTTTGGCGATAAGCTCGCGATACGCCTCGATGTCACGTCCCTTGAGATAGTTCAGCAGACGCTTACGCTGACCGACCAACTTGAGTAGGCCACGACGCGTATGATGGTCGTGCCCGTGCATGTCAAGATGGACGTTGAGGTCTTTAATGCGTTGTGTGAGCAGAGCGATCTGGACTTCCGTCGAGCCGGAATCCTTGTCGTTGGCGCCGTACTCAGAGATAATCTGAGCTTTGACTTCCTTGGTCAAAGGCATAGAACTTCACCTGTCTTTCTTTCATCCGCCCAGTTCCGAGTACGCCGCCGGTGAAAGCGCACGCCACAGGAGAGGGTACTTTTACAACTTATCTAGTGTAACACAGACAAACTTGTCATTGCGAGGAGCTAGTCGATGTCGCGCTTAACCTCAGCCGGAGGCGTCTCCAGGCGTTCAGGATGCGCGATGGTCTGCTCCATGTAGCGGCTTGCGCGGATGAATCCAGCGCCGTTCGTGATACGCTCGTCAAGCGTCACGCCCAGCGCAAAGCTCTTGGGCCGTGTGGTCGAAAACCCCAGCGCCAGAAAGGTCGAGCATGTGCCAAACTCATAGAGATGGTGGTAGAGCATCGGGCCGCGGATCGACGCCAGGTTTGTGAAGAACATGCTGCAATGAAACGGGCTCGCTTCGATAAGCGCCTTGGGGAGCATGCCGTGCTTCTCGCACCACACAAGCGTCCCTACAATCGAGGACGGCAGACCCGGCAGCTTCAGGATGCGGTCGGCGATCTTTTCGACCGAGTTCGCGTCATCAGCGCGGTTCAGGGTAATGGCCGCATTAAGTTTCTCCGCCACCTCGTCAAGTGTCTCGGCCCCTGTGAAGTGGATCTTGACGAGCGCCTCGGGCTGATCGCCCACGCCGTCCCAGTCGCTTTTGAGCGCCACAAAGGACACCGTGACGTCATTGTGAGCGTAGAGACGCTTATTCACGAGGAAGCGGTTGATGAACGGGAATTGTGAACACGTACGCACGTAGGCGGCGATGATGACCGCCATCAAGCTGATCGGCGGGCCGCCCTGTCCCTTGCGCGCCTTGATGTAGGCTTCGACCTTCTCATAGTCAAGCTCCCAAGTGACCTGATTACAGGAGTCCCAGCGATGCTTCATGATATAGCCCATGAAGCGCGTGATAGGGTCGAGCGTGCGGATGCGGCGCCCGTCCGAGCGGCTCATGCGGACTCCCCTGCCCCTGGCGCGGGAGCGGGCTCACCTTCGGCAGGCGCCGGCTCCCCTACCAGGCCGATCTCATCGGCTACATCGCGCATCCCGGTGATAGTGCCCTCGATCAGGTAGTCCAGGTCGACACCGAGCATCTCGGCGCCCTGGTTGATGATGTCGCGATCCACGCCGGCCGCAAAGCTCTTACTTTTGAACTTCTTTTTGACCGACTTGACCTCGATGGTCAGCACCGAGTGGTCCGGACGCATCAGCACCGCCGCTGTGACCAGCCCGGTAAGTTCGTCACAGGCGAAAAGCACTTTCTCCATCGTGAGCGTTGGCTCCTGGTCGCTGCAGACCGGCCACCCATGGCTAATGACCGCATGGATGAAGGCATCATCGTAACCCGCCTCGCGCAGCAGCTCCGGCGTTTTATGGCAGTGCTCATCGGGCCACTTCTCGTAGTCGATATCATGCAACAGACCGACCTGACCCCAGTACTCCGGGTCCTCGTTATAGAGCACCGCGAAGTGTCGCATCATGCCACGCACCGCGCGCCCATGTTTGCGCAGCGAATCGGTCTCGTTGTAGCGGTCGAGCAACTCCTCGGCCTGAGTATCAGTCAAAGGTAATGACATAGAGTCCCTCCTTGGTGATCTTTGCCCTTTTTCATACTACCGCATTTTGAGTTGGGCATACCTGCGACATGAGAGGAGCCCTGCGAAGGGGGATCGCAGGGCTCCAGAGGTGTGAACGGAGCAGAAGGGGAACTGCATGGTAATAAAAAAAATGCCGTAGCCCACGGTGTCTCCACGCGTGGGCTACGGCTTCCCCTTTGAGCAGTAACTCCCTTTTTTCCCCCACTACTGCGCATTTTTATTATACCACAAATGTTTCTAACATCCTAGCAATTAACATAATTATTTTTTTGTCAATCAAGCAAATCGAGCATCGGGTTTGAGCAGATCGGCGCAGGCCAGCCCATCATGCCAGACGACGCGATCCCGGAGAAGTGAGCGCCTGTCCCTGCTGGCAGAGCGCGCAGTCCTCGGGCGCCCAGCTGGCTATATCGAGCGCGAGCAGCGGATAGAAGGGCTTATCGAATTTCTTGTCACCGCCCCGGTCTACGAG
Source organism: Coriobacteriia bacterium (assembly GCA_009778715.1). Classification (GTDB taxonomy): domain Bacteria; phylum Actinomycetota; class Coriobacteriia; order WRKU01; family WQUG01; genus WQUG01. The sequence goes on from WRFR01000002.1 coordinate 35,698, forward strand.
CGAGAGCACACCGGTAACAACACCTCCCGCTTGCTCTACGAGTGAAATGACCTCGCCGACGCTCCCGCCTGTCGTCACAACATCCTCAACCACAAAGACCCTCGCATTAGGCTCGACATGAAAACCGCGCCGGAAAATCATTGCGCCCTCTTTGCGCTCGCTGAAGATAAACGGCAAGTCAAGGACCTCCGCCATTGCAAAGCCGATGAGTATGCCGCCGACCGCCGGTGAGGCGACCACATCTGCCTGGACGCCCTGTGGCAAACGGGCCACCAGTTCGCGCGCCAGGCGCATTGTGAGCGACGGTGACTCCAGCACGCGCGCACACTGCATGTAGGAGTCTGAATGTCGTCCGCTCGTCAGTTGGAAGTGACCATGCTGCAGCGCTCCGCAGTCCTTGAAGGCCGCCAGTATCTCATCGTTGGTCATGCTAAAGCTCCTTTCGAGCTGATCTCCTGCAGTATCTCTTGAGCAGCAGCGGCGGGATCTGGTGTCTGGGTAATCGGGCGGCCAACCACCAGGTGGGTGGCGCCAAGCTCCAGCGCGCGGGCCGGAGTCGCAATGCGGCTCTGATCGCCGACCTCTGAACCTGCGGGGCGTACGCCCGGCGTCACGATGGTCGTGCCAGGTCCCAGTATCGGACGCACCAGAGGGGCCTCCAAGGGTGAGCAGACGATGCCGCCAATCCCTGCCTGTTGTGCCAGACGCGCCAGGCGCTCAACCTGGGTCTGCGGGTCGTCTGGCACGCCAACCTGGTGAAGACCTGTCGCATCCATGCTCGTCAACACCGTGACCGCCAGGATCCTCGGCATTGGCTTACCGACTTGATTTGCCCCGCGATTCGCGCCACGCACCGCCGCCGCCATCATCTCAAGGCCGCCTGCCGCGTGCACAGTCATCATCTCGACGCCCATTTTTGCAAGGGCCTCAGCCGCTCCCTCGACCTGGTGCGGGATGTCGTGAAGCTTCAGGTCAAGAAAGACCTTGAAGCCCCGCGCATGCAGGTCATCGATGATGCTCGCGCCCAGCACATAGTGCAGAGTCATGCCCACCTTGACCCAGGTGACGGCGCCCTGCAGCGCGTCGGCCCAGGCAGCAACCTCACCGGGCGCACCATCAAGCGCAACGATCAGTTGGTCTTTGGGGTCTGTCATCGTGGTCGTCCTTTCAGCTCGCCGGTCTGACGGCGCCGATCAGTTCGGTGACGGCGCTCACACCCTGTTGCTCGCAGTAACGGATCAACTCATCAAGCGCGTCGGTGGTTGCCTGTGGATTGGTGAAGTTCGCGGTGCCGAGCGCCACAGCCGTAGCCCCTGCCAGCATGAACTCAACGACATCGGTCCCCGTCGCCGCTCCGCCCATGCCAATGACCGGAATATCGGTCGCACGCGCCACCTCATAGACCATACGAAGCGCCACCGGCTTGATCGCCGGGCCGGACAACCCTGCTACGGCGCGCTCGAAAATCAGCTTGCGGCTGTGTGCGTCGATCGACAGCCCCAGGATCGTGTTGATGAGGCTGACCGCGTCAGCGCCTGCCCCCTCGACCGCACGCGCAACCTCCGTGATATCAGTGACGTTAGGCGTGAGCTTCACAATGAGCGGGCGCTTAGTGAGCGCACGGCAAGCGCTGGTCACCTTGGCGGCCGCAGCCGGGTCGACCCCGATCGCCATACCACCAGCATCGACGTTGGGGCAGCTGACATTGAGCTCGTAGGCCGCTATTCCCTCTGCTTGTTCCAGATACTCGATCACAGCGGTGTATTCCGGCACGCGGTGCCCCACTACGTTCACGATGACCGGCAGTTCGGGAGCGTTGTCCCGCAGCCAGGCCAGGTCATAGCGCACGAAGTGCTCCATACCGGGATTCTGCAGTCCGATCGAGTTCAGCATGCCGGAGGCCGTCTCATCCAGGCGCCGCCCGGGATTGCCTTCCCAGGGAACCGCAGAGACGCCCTTGGTCGTGGTCGCGCCCAAGCGCGTGAGGTCGACGAAGTCAGAATATTCACGACCCGCCGCGAAGGTGCCTGAGGCAGTAAGAATCGGATTGGCAAGGGTAAGCGAGCCGATCATGACCCGCATATCTGACAAAACGGTGCCTGTCCCCCTTTTGTCATCAGCGGACTCGTGAGGCGACATTGTCATCCCAGCACACCTCCTCCGCATCAAATATCGGGCCAAGCATACAGACCCCTTTCAGGCCGCTCGTTGTTTTGACCACACAACCGGCGCACGCTCCAATGCCGCAGGCCATGCGCCGCTCCAGCGACACATAGCAACGCAGTCCGTGCTGCGCGCACAGCCGCGCGACCGGCGCCTGCATGACCTCTGGCCCGCAGACATAGGCCACATCGAAGTGTTGCGTGGCGAGCAGTTCCTCCAGTGGCACGGTGATGAGCCCGCAGGCCCCCGCGCTCCCATCATCAGTGGCGCAAAGCCAGGTATCAACCGTGCGCTCAAAAAACCCGCGCGCGACCAGGCGTTCAGCCGTCTGTGCCGCCTGGACCATCGTGACTGTGATCGCAGGGTCGGCCTTCAGTTGCTGGTCCAGCAGCGCGAGCGGCGCGGTGCCGATCCCGCCACCGATCAACAGCGCACGACGCGTGCCCTCTGGCACCGGCCAGGGCATACCGAGTGGTCCCAGAAGCGATCGAGTCTCACCCGGACGCCACGCGCTCATCAGGCGAGTGCCGGAACCGACGACCTGATACAGCAGCTCGATCTCACCGGCCTTCAGGTCAGCCTGATAGACCGAGAGCGGACGCCTCAGGATGTGGCCGCTCTCGCCCAGATCGATCTTGACGAACTGCCCCGGTTTGATAGCCGCAGCCATGCGGGGCGCCTGCAAACGCAGCGACCAGAGGTCCGGCGCGAAGTTCATGTTGCTGAGTATGCGCGCATCTTCCAGGAACTTAGCCATGGGCAACCTCAAAGTCCTGCAGCGCGCACACGTCGAAATTGCCCTCTTTGCGGGCGGCTATGGCCTGCACCAGGGGCATCGCGGCAGACAGCGCGGTGACATTGGTGATCCGATGGCGGATGGCCGCCGCGCGGATGTGGTAACCGTCGCTGCGGGTCTCCTGGCCAAAGGGCGTATTGATGATAAGCGCGATCTCGCCGTTGGTGATGCGGTCGATAACATTAGGACGCCCCTCATACTTCTTCATGACGACTTCTGAGGGGATACCCGCGGCTTCCAGCACCTGGGCGGTCCCCTGCGTGGCTACGATATCGAAGCCGAGGTTGCGCAGGGACAGCGCCAGGCCAACGACCGCACGTTTGTCGCGGTCGCAGACCGAGAGAAAGACCGTACCTGAGGTCGGCAACTCGTAGTTGATCGCAAGTTGGCCCTTGGCGTAGGCGCGCGGAAAGTCAGGCGCCGCACCCATCACTTCTCCGGTGGACTTCATCTCCGGCCCCAGTACCGAGTCGGCGCCTGGGAAGCGATTAAACGGCATGACGGCCTCTTTGACGCAGTAGCGCTCCAGGCGGCGGTCATCAGGCGGCAGGCCCAGATCTGCCAGCTTCTCGCCCGCCATCACACGCGCGGCGATCTTGGCCAGCTGCACGCCGGTAGCCTTGCTCACAAAGGGGATCGTGCGGCTCGCGCGGGGGTTGACTTCCAGCACGTAGATCGTCGATTCCTTGACTGCAAACTGGATGTTCATGAGGCCCACCACGCCGAGGCGCAGCGCCAGGCGGCGCGCGATCTCGCGCATTTCGCCGACCGTAGTCTCAGAGAGCGTAAAGTACGGGATACAACAGGCCGAGTCGCCGCTGTGGATACCGGCCTCCTCGATGTGTTCCATAATGCCGCCGATGTAGGTGTCGGTTCCGTCGCAGACCACGTCACAGTCGACCTCGATGGCCTGCTCCAGGAAGTGGTCGAGCAGCACCGGGTGATCAGGCGTGATGCGCGCGGCTTCGGCCAGGTGCGACTCGAGATAGGCCTCGTCATAGGCGATGACCATGCCGCGCCCCCCGAGCACATAGCTCGGGCGCACCATGAGTGGAAAGCCAAGCCTGCGCGCGATCTCGCGCGCCTCCTCGACGCTGGTTGCCGATCCCGCCGGTGGATAGGCCACCTCCAGCTCGTCGAGCACCGCTGAGAAGCGCTGGCGATCCTCTGCCAGGTCAATAGCCTCCGGGCGCGTGCCGAGCATGGGCCAACCGTCATCTTCAAGCGGCCGAGCCAGCTTGAGCGGCGTCTGCCCGCCAAAGGTCACGAGCACACCCGCCGGATCCTCAACCTCCAGGATGTCGCTGACATCCTCGTAGGTGAGCGGCTCGAAGTAGAGCCGGTCGCTCGTGTCGTAGTCGGTGCTGACCGTCTCAGGGTTGCAGTTGACCATGACGGTCTCGAAATCGGCGTCATGCAGCGCATAGGCAGCGTGCACACAGCAGTAGTCAAACTCGATGCCTTGTCCGATGCGGTTAGGACCAGCTCCTAAGATGACGGCGCGCGATTTGGTCGCGGGGACGTGCTCGTCTCCGCTCTCATAGCACTTGTAATAGTAGGCGGTCGTTGCCGCGAACTCGCCCGCGCAGGTGTCGACCATGCGGAAGTGCGGCGTCACGCCGAGGTCTTTGCGCCGTGCGCGGACCTGATGCTCCGTGGCGCCGGTAAGCGTCGCGATCTGAACGTCGGAAAGCCCCTGGCGCTTGGCGGCGAAGAGCTCGGCGGCGCTCAGGTCCTCCAGCGCGCGCCCGCTCAGGCTCTGCTGGCAAGCGACGATCTCGACCAGGCGATCAACAAACCAGGGGTCGATCCGCGTCAGCTCGTGGACGCGCCCCGCTGTCATGCCGCGGCGCAGCGCCTCGGCCACGTAGTAGATACGCTCCTGGTTGGGGATCGTCAGCTTCTCCGTGAAGTTGCTCTCATCAGTGAAGATATCCTTGCCGTCGCAGCCCAGGCCTGCTCGCCCGTCTTCCAGCGAGCGCAGTGCCTTGCCGAGCGCTTCGTTAAAGGTGCGCCCGATCGCCATGACCTCGCCGACGCTCTTCATGCGCGTCGTGAGTGTCTCGTCGGTGCCCTTGAACTTCTCGAAAGCCCAACGCGGGACCTTGACCACCACGTAGTCGATGCTCGGCTCGAAGCAGGCGGGGGTCTTCTTCGTGATATCGTTATCGATCTCGTCAAGCGTGTAGCCCACGGCAAGCTTGGCCGCGATCTTGGCGATCGGAAAGCCCGTCGCCTTACTGGCCAGCGCCGATGACCGCGATACGCGCGGGTTCATCTCGATGACGATCATGCGCCCGTCGGCGGGGTTGACGGCAAACTGCACGTTGCTGCCGCCGGTCTCGACGCCGATCTCGCGCAGGATGGCGATCGAGGCGTCGCGCATGCGCTGGTACTGGCGGTCAGTCAGCGTCTGGATCGGCGCGACCGTGATGCTGTCGCCCGTGTGGACGCCCATCGGGTCGAAATTCTCGATGCCGCAGACGATGACCGCGTTGTCGTTACGGTCGCGCATGACTTCCATCTCGAACTCTTTCCAGCCGATGACAGACTCCTCGATCAGCACTTCGCTGATCGGCGAAAGGTCGATGCCGCCCGTGACGATCTCGCGCAGTTCCTCGGCGTTGTAGGCGATGCCACCGCCCGCGCCGCCCATGGTAAAGCTGGGGCGAACCACCACGGGATAGCCAAGCTCGATGACCAGCTGCTGCGCGTCGGCCAGGCTATAGGCGTAGCCATGGCGCGCGATTTCAAGTCCAATGCGCTCCATCGCCTCAGCGAAGAGCTTACGGTTCTCCCCTTTTTCGATCGCGCCCAGATCGGCGCCAATGAGCTCGACGCCGTACTTCTCGAGCACGCCGGCCTCAGCGCAGTCGATGGCGCAGTTCAGACCCGTCTGCCCGCCGAGGGTTGGCAAGAGCGCGTCGGGGCGCTCGGCCTCGATAATCTTTTCGAGAAACTCGACCGTGATCGGTTCGATGTAGGTGCGCGATGCCAGGCCCGGGTCAGTCATGATCGTCGCAGGATTGCTATTGATGAGCACAACCTCGAAGCCGTCCTCCTCAAGCACCTTGACAGCCTGCGACCCTGAGTAATCGAACTCGCAGGCCTGGCCGATGACGATCGGCCCCGAGCCGATCACGAGAATTTTCTTGATGTCGTTACGCCGCGGCATACGCGACCTCACTTTCTTTGAGAGCGGCCGGTGTGTCCGCGTCAGTAAATGGACCGGATGCTGGTCGTCGCGCCGCCATGAGCGCGAGGAAATCCTTGAAGAGATAGTGCGCGTCGCTGGGGCCGGGGCCCGCTTCCGGGTGATATTGGACTGAGAAAGCCTGTTTGTCAAGCAGGCGGATGCCCTCGACGGTCATATCATTGAGATTGAGATGCGTGAGCTGCACACGCCCGTGCTTGGCGCTGGTCACGATCGGCGCTGACAAAATGGGGTCAGGCACCGTTTTGTCATCAGATGACAAAACGGTGCCTGACCCCATTTTGTCACCAATGCTGTCGAAGTCCACGCAGAAGCCGTGGTTCTGGGCCGTGATCTCAACGGCGCCGGTCAGCAGGTTCTTCACGGGATGGTTACCCCCATGATGACCGTACTTGAGCTTGTAAGTTTTCGCACCGACTGCCAGCGAGAGCATCTGATGCCCCAGGCAGATGCCGAAGATCGGCAGCTCTCCAATGAGTTCTGCGACGGTTCGGTAGAGATAGCCAACGGGTTCCGGGTCACCGGGGCCGTTGGAGAGGAAGAGCCCGTCAGGATCAAGGGCGCGAATATCGGCCGCCGTTGCCGTTGGCGGCAGGACGCGAACCTCGCAGCCAAGCGCCGACAGGTTGCGCAGGATGTTGAACTTGATGCCCGCGTCGATCGCCACAACACGATACGGCTTGCTTGCATCAGTTGTGACTTGATAGGGTGTGCCGTAGGCGACTTCGCAGACCAAATCGCGACCGGTCAGGGGTGCGGCTGCCTGGGCGCGTGCCACCAGCTCTGCGGTGTTAATGCTGGCGTCCGTGCTGATGACGGCCATAGTCGCGCCTTGCTCGCGAATGTGAGTGACCAGCAGGCGCGTGTCGACACCGCTGATCGCTACCACTCCCTGCTCGCGCAGCCAGTCCGGCACTGAGCTCTCAGCGGCAAAGTTCGAGGGCGCCGCGCACATCTGGCGCACCACCAACCCGCTGCAAAAGCAGCCGCGTGATTCGTTATCCGTCGCCGTGATGCCATAGTTGCCGATCTGAGGCACGGTGAGCGTGACGATCTGCCCGCGGTAGCTTGGGTCGGTCAGGATCTCCTGATAGCCCGTCATCGCCGTATTAAAGCATACTTCGCCAGCCGCTTCACCTTCGGCGCCGCAGGCCCATCCCTCAAAGACCAGGCCATCGGCCAGCGCAAGCCGCGCCGGGCGGGTGTCAGGCCAGGGCGCCTGATCAAGCGCCGGATATGTCATTATGCCTTCCTTTGGCATAGAGCTTCCTCTCTCTCCAGATGACAAAGGGTCAGGTACTTTGTCATCTTTTGTCATTATACTCACAGCTCTGCGGCCATCTTGCCGCGACCGACCAACGTGCCCGCTTCAAGCACCAGCTCGCCATCAACTATAACCTCACGCGCGGCGCCTTTCAGCTTCTCGCCCAGAAACGCCGAGTTCTTCGACTTGCCGACCAACCAGTCAGTCGTCACGGTGATCTCGGCCTCCGGATCGATGACTGTCACATCAGCGGCCTCACCGGGCTCGAATTTCACGATCGGCAGGCCGAGAATCTCGCGTGGTCGGCGCGCACAAGCGCGAACGAATTGCGCCCAGCTCATCGTGCCGGGACGCACCAGCTTATCCACGATCAGCGACAGCGTGGTCTCCAGGCCGACGGTTCCGTTTGCCGCCAGCTCAAACTCGAGCTGCTTTTCCTGCGGAGCGTGCGGGGCATGATCACTCGCGATGCAATCGATCGTGCCGTCAAGCAGCCCGTCAAGCACCGCCTGGCGATCTTCCTCAGTGCGCAGCGGTGGGTTCATCTTCAGGTTCGTGTTATAGCTGGCGTCCAGCGCATCCTCGGTCAGCAGCAGGTGATGTGGCGTGGCCTCAGCACTCACAGGCAGGCCCGCAGCTTTTGCGCGCCGGATCGCTTCGACCGACTCCTTGGTCGACACATGACAGAAATGCAAGGGCGCCTCCCCCACGTAGCGCGCGATCTCGATATCGCGCATGATCGGTAACGATTCGCACAGGTCCGGTGAGCCGGGCAGGCCCAGGCGGGTCGACGCCAGGCCCTCGTTGATGCAGCCACCAGCAAGCAGCGCTTCGTCCTCCTCATGTAGGAGCAGCGGCGTACCCAACACCTGGGCATATTCCAAAGCCCGACGCATCATGAGCGGGTTTTGCACACCGCGCCCATCGTCAGAAAACGCGAGCGCTCCTTCAGCTTTCATGTCGGCCATCTCGGCGAGCGACTCGCCTTTCTCGCCTTTCGTGATCGCGCCCAAGGGATAGACCTTGACCGCCGCGGTCTCTTTCGCACGGTCTGCAATAAAGCGCACCGCCGCGCCATCGTCAATGACGGGCTTGGTGTTGGGCATGGCCGCCACGGCAGTAAAGCCGCCGTGGGCCGCCGCCGCCGTACCGCTCGCGATCGTCTCCTTGTACTCCTGTCCGGGTTCCCGCAAATGCACGTGCAGATCGAAAAGCCCGGGCGTCACTATCATGCTCGTGCAGTCGATGATCTTTGCGCCTTGGGGGGCTTCGATGGCCTGCGCTACCTCCTTGAACACTCCATCCTCGATCAGCACGTCAAGGACCGCATCCATCTCTATCGCCGGATCAACGACCCGTCCGCCTTTAAGCAGCAGCGCCATCATCCTCACCTCCCAGCATCATATACATAACTGACATGCGTACCGCGACGCCCGCATTAACCTGGTCAAGCACGACCGCACGAGGATCCGCAATGACCTCCGGCGTGATCTCCACCCCACGATTCATCGGACCCGGGTGCATGATGAGCGCATCCTTTTGAACCTTCGCCATGCGCCGCGAATCCATGCCATAGAGCATCGAATACTCGCGCAGACTGGGCACCGAAAGCCCGTTAGCGCGCTCGCCTTGGATGCGCAGCAGATAGACCACGTCAAGCTCTGGCAGCACCGCGTCAAGCGAATGGCTGACTTCTGCGCCCAGCGCCGCCGGGACCGCCGGCAGGTAACTGGGGGGCGCGATAAAGATCACGCGCGCACCCAGCCGCTTCAGCGCGGGCGCGAGCGATCCCGCCACGCGGGAGTGAACAATGTCGCCAATGATGCCGACCGTCTTGCCTTCGACGGTCCCCATGCGTTCCTGCATCGTGAACAGGTCGAGCAACGTCTGTGTGGGATGCTGATGGATGCCGTCACCTCCATTGACGATTCTGGCGTCCATGTGATCGGCCAGAATACGACAGTAGCCCCCGTACTTGTGGCGCGCCACCACCATATCGACTTTCATCGCATCGAAGGTCTCAGCCGTGTCAAGCAGGCTTTCGCCTTTGACTGTCGCCGACGACGATGCGCTGAAATTCAGGCTGTCTGCCGAGAGGCGCTTTTCCGCCAGCTCAAACGAGCTGCGCGTGCGTGTTGAAGGCTCTAGAAAGAGGTTGATGACCGTCTTGCCGCGCAAAGTCGGCAGCTTCTTAATGGGACGGTCGTTGATCTCCTTGAAGGTCTTCGCATTCTCAAGGATCTCGTAGATCTCATCGTTAGTCACGTCGCCGATCTCAATAAGGTGCTTGCTTTTGATCATCGCCGCTCACCTCCCGCAGGATCAAGACCCGGCGAGTGATCCGGAGCCGGGGCCTCCAGTATCTCGACGCTGTTAACCTCGTCAAACGGCGTCACGCGTACCCGCACGTTCTCCTGATACGCTGACGGCACATTCTTGCCCACGAAGTCCGCGCGGATTGGCAGTTCACGATGGCCGCGGTCCACGAGTACCGCCAGGCGGATACAGCGGGGCCTGCCCAGATCCATCAGCGCATCGAGTGCCGCGCGGATCGTGCGCCCCGTGAACAGCACGTCGTCGACCAACACGATGGTCTTCTCCTCCAGAGGAAAGTTGACTTCCGTACGCTTGAGCACCGGCGAAAGCTTGGAGCCGATATCATCGCGATAGAGCGAGATGTCAAGTGTCCCGACTGGCACCTCTTCGTTTTCGATGGATTGGATGATCTCGGCGAGTTTATGCGCGAGCGCATCGCCACGGGTCACGATCCCGACCAGCGCCAACCCGTGGGCGCCGCCGTTGGATTCGACGATCTCATGGGCAATACGCACGAGCGTACGCTGCACGTCAGCCTCGTTGAGTATCGTCGCTTTCACCGTCTCGGCCATGAGCAGAACCTCCTTAAAAGAAAAACCCTCACCGCACGGCAAGGGCATCTGCAGGAAGTTGCGCTTGTATGGCTCGAAGCCGGGTGCGCGCTTCATGTGTGTTTCCTTACCGGCCTCACTGGACCAGATTAAAGGTCTGATTCATCATACCATAAGTTTTTGCGCTGATTGTGGTAAAAATTTATGAAAAAAACGGAATAGCAAAATGGAAGTTTAAGCGAAATATACCCTTAGAATTAGAGCCCGCTAATGCGTTTTTCCAGTTCCCACAAATGACAATCCTTAAACTTCTTTCCGCTGCCGCAAAAGCATGGGTCATTTCGTCCAAGATTACTTACGATGCTCTGGTCGTGCTGTTTAACGTAATCAATGGTTTCAGTCGATGGTGTCCGGAATGAAAACCGTGAATGACCATCTTTATTAGTAAGCGCAAAATCACCTTGAGTTATGATGTCCATCCCAATGATCATATCGAACCCTTGGCGGTGTATATCCGCCTCCATGACTGGAACACCCGAGAAGCCAACATTATTGGGGAGCAAGATATTCACAATATAAGTATTGAGTAAACTTGAACCTCCCGCATGCTGAACCTCAGCGGAACCACGCACAATAAGACCAAGATCGTTTGCGACTTCGTTAGACACACAAGATGATGTTGCTCCCGTATCCCACAAGCCTTGTACCGTTTTCATTTTCGGTCTATTCTTTGGAGGATTATTAGGGTCGAATGCCTCTCCAACTGAAACATTCGTAATGAGCCGCTTGATCAGGTCGTCAGAGGCTATAGTAAACGGTCGATAAGTCGGAAGATACATAGCTTATACAAAAATTGGAAACGCCGAAGCGATACGCACAGGATAGGCATCAGTACGAGGGTCGCACATCTGGATCATCGCTTTGCCTGCTCCAAAACGATCATCGGCATATTTTACCGCCTCAAGTGCCGTGTCGAACACGCCCTCGATTGATTTACCTTTGATTACCAGGAATTTATTCGGATACTTTTTAATCAACTCAGCCCGGTTTGCTTTGTAGTAGTCATACTCAACTTTGAACATTTAAATCAACTCCATGCCATTCGTGATCATTTGGCAAGCAAGCATATAGCTTATATCTATTATAACAAGATTCTCAAACGCCTCACGCCTTATCCTTCGCCTTCGATGATCTTTATCTCGTCATTGGTCAAGCCGTAAAGCTCATAGACCATCTGGTCGATCTGATGATTGAGCGCCTCAATTTCAGCGGATAGCTTTGCGAGAACAGGCTGCTGCTCATTCCATAAATCCAACAACCAAATCTTTGAATAGGTGTGAGTATAGATTTAAGAGCAGCAAAGAACTCAGTTGCATTTTAGATTAGCCATAGGAATACTGCATCGCATGTTTTCGCGTCAACTGTGGTGAATCTATCGAGAACTTCCGTCAGGCAATGATGAAATCATGCAGGCGCCCGACGCGCTGTTAAGATGAAGGCGTACTATTCATTAGATCATTGCGAGGTGAGCGCATGAAATACTCTATCCCTGAAAGCGATGCAGAGCTCCTGAAAGCCTGTCGCGTTGATGTCATGAAAGCGACCGGACCCGGTGGCCAAAGCGTTAACACCACCGACTCCGCCGTACGAATCACTCATAAAGAGAGCGGCATCACCACGCTGTCCCGCCGTGAGCGTAGTCAGCTTTTGAATAAGAGAGCTGCTCTGGGTCGTCTGCGCATACGCTTGATGGAGGCCAACTTTGAGGCAAAGCCCCGCAAGCGCACCCAGGTTCCCAAAACGGCCGACGAACGGCGCCTGGTAGAAAAACGCCAACTTGCCCAGAAGAAAGCGCAGCGCAAGTTACCCGTCGACGACGGCGAGCACTAAGCTTAAAGCTCACTTCGTCCTGACTCTTAACTCAACGCGCGGCTTAAGATCGGAGCAAAGAGCTCAATCTCTTTCTGAGTGGCTCCATTGCGCCGGGCAATATCTTTCCAAAAGATGAATGCAGCGCTCACTTCCTGCGCGATATCTTGAGCCTCCTCATCAGATAAGCCAAACCAGGCACGAGCGCCCCATAGCGCTGACCACTCATCAGCGGCATCCACAACTCCGTCAATACTGGTCGCTCTTGTATGAGTGAGTACCGGCTCGGGGTTAATATCGAAAGCCGGGGAAAGGCGCCAGCCCCTCTTCCCGCGCAATAAACCGTGATTGCGCAGATGGTCATCAGTGTTATGAAGATATATCGAGACAAGGATACGGCGCCAGAGCTGCGCCAAGTCCTCTGCAGGAGCTTCGCTTACCGTCGCGAGAGTATCAGCGATCTCAACATAGTCACCCGATTGCCCATCGTCACGCTCTAAAAGCGTCAGCGCACTGATATATCCTATGCGACGCGCCTGGAGATCTCGGTCAAAGCGCCGCAGCAACAGCACGCTTGACCCATCGATCGTCAGCAGTCGGCTTTCTGGCACAGCAACGCCTGCTGCCCGGGCAAGATCAAGCGCGATTTTCTCCCAGCGCATGACATCCCATGCATCAGACGGATGGGGAAACTTAGCGATACTCAGCGCTTCCTTATCAAGAACCGATGCTTTAGGGCGGGCGCCCCCAAGAGATGCGGTACCAGCATCGAGCAGCATCTTGACCGCAGCAAGATCGCTGGCTGTACCAAACGCGTCATGCGCCACCTGAGTGGATGCAGCCAACAGTTCCGGCAACATGATGAGCTTAGGCACGGTGGTGTCCGCAGCTTCGAAATCTGCGCTCCCCTCCTGTTTGAACCGCAGCGCTCCCTGGCGCGTAAAGTCAGAGGTGCCCAGCAGATAATCGATATCCGTAAGCTCTCTTGGGTGACCGTTGCCCGCACCCCGGGAGGACATGAGCCGTTTCCTGATCAACTCGCGACCCCAACGATCAGGGCAGGCGTCTTTGAAACTGTAGGGCAAACCATCTGGGAAGCCGTGAGCCCCCTGGTCAAGAGGTAGCGCTGGTTCAAGGTCGTAAGCAGCCCGATCGGCGAGGTAATTGGGGTCATAGGAAAACGAGGTACTCAAGCGCCTGCCGCGAAAGTGTGTGAACAAGCTACCGGCAAAAAGCGTACGTCCACCGGTCTCTAACGAAACATCGATGCGACTCATGAGCGTACCCGTTCAGGCAAAGTCTGATCGGCGCGCGCTCGGCCGAAGTCAGTCTCATAAGGGTCAGTCGCCTGGCTCATACGATCAAGGATCCCGAGGGCATTCATGGTGCGCAATACCGCCTGGAAATTCACCGCGGCGTCACCCTGCTCGATACGACGCAAGGTCGATCGCGCTATCCCCGCCCGCTGTGAAAGCTGTTCTGCGGTAAGCCCGAGTAGCTTGCGCCACGTCTTGAGCTGTTCGCCGACCTCTGATGCAGCTGCGAGTACTTTATGTGAAGCTGGTCGAACCATTGAGACTCCTGACGATAATGAACATTTATATAAAGTATATCATATCGAGTGAGTTCTCAGTCACTATAGATGTTTATGGGTGTGCTTTCACCCTTTAAATAAGTGCTTTCTTCAATTCTCTCGTTGTCATTACCGAACACTTGCACAACAAAATAATTTGAAATAATTATTGCCAAACAATAATTATGGTGTTACACTGAACTTCAGATTATCGATTAACAATAATTTGGAGGCATTGATGAAGCGCAGATGGTTTCTGGTACTGCTGGGAGTTGAGGCACTGATCTGCGTGGGGATCTGCCTTATCCAGGTGAAATTCGCTCACGTCTTTACGGTAGCCATAGCCTTTCCTTTTGAACAAATCGGAGCCATCTTGCGCTCGCTCTCTTTATCCAGCGGCCCCGGCAATGTGGCAGCCTTCGTGCTCTATATCGCGTTTTGTCTGATCCCCATCGCAGCTCTGCTCTTGCTTCGCACCAGGCGCAAACTTCAGGTAGAAGATGGATTACTGGGTTTATTGAGTGTTCTTTTGTTTATCGTCCTCTATATCATGATCAATCCCGGATTATTCAACTCGGCCATGATCATTGGCGTTGGACAATCGATCGGAGGAGCGATGCTGGGAGTCATCGTGTACTCCGTGCTGTGTGGCTATCTGGTTCTGCGCGCGCTGCGGTTGTTCACCACCGGAAACACAGAAAAACTCTTTTCGCATTTGGCCGTCATGGTCGGCCTGCTGGTCATAGTCTTCGTCTATCTGATATTTGGCGCTGCCTTTAATGGCCTGCTAAAGTCGATAACGGCCTTACGGACAGGCAATAGCGGTAATGAACACCTTCTGGGAATCAGCTACGTCTTCCTGGTGCTCCAGTTCCTGCTCAACGCGCTGCCCTACCTCCTGAGTATAGTGGTAGCCTTAGCAGCGTTGCGCCTGTTGGATGAGTTACGCACGGATCGCTACTCCACCGCAACGCTGTCTGCGGCAGAGCAGATATCACGGCTCTGCGCCACTTCGCTGATCATCATGGTGCTCACTAACATCGGCTTCAATATCTTCCAACTCCTATTCTCAAAAACGCTCTTAAGCGCCAACTATTCAGTACAAATCCCTCTGTTCGCAATCACCTTTGCTCTTGTCGCTCTACTGCTCACCAGGCTGGTCGCCGAAAACAAGCAGCTCAAAGATGATAATGAAGGATTCATCTAGGGGGCGCCATGGCAATACGGATCACCTTAGATGACGTTCTGAAGGAGCGTGGTATGACCTCGAAGGAGCTCTGTACTCGCGTAGGAATCACAGAAGCGAACCTATCCATCTTGCGTAGCGGCAAAGCCAAA
Source organism: Coriobacteriia bacterium (assembly GCA_009778715.1). GTDB lineage: Bacteria > Actinomycetota > Coriobacteriia > WRKU01 > WQUG01 > WQUG01. The sequence goes on from WRFR01000002.1 coordinate 50,782, forward strand.
GGCGTGCGTTTTGGAACGATAAATAAGATCTGTTGGTACCTGCAGTGTGATGTGGGAGACTTGTTGAGATTCGACGGAAAGCTGGAGAATGATGAAGAAAAATAGGGTGGCGTCTATCCTGTGTGTCGTAGTAATGCTTTGCCTGTTGTCGGGATGCAGTCTTGCTCAAAAGAGTGAGAGCGCCAACGCACAAAACGCAACGGGAGGAACGGGAGATCGGCTTATCGGAGTGTTCATCACAACCAAGCCCCTTGATCTCTTTGATGATAATGGCTACGTTAATGACAACATCGATAGCATTATGAGCGGAAAGACCCCGTCGGAGGAAACTGCAAGCAAGTACGAAGGCCGTCTTTATGCCACAAAGCTGGCTGATTCAGGCACATCTCATCTATCAAGCGAAACCACTGACGCCCCAGATTTCTCCTTTAAAGGGGTCCCTGGTTTCGCCTTCTTTGCCCCCACTACCGGAAAAGGCGCCGACAGTTGCACAGAAAGCGTGGTTGATGCAGCTGTGAGTAATGTTTCCTTCGATGTGAGCGGAGGCGACCAAAAGCAAAGTCTCACCCTGAAAGGAACGATCTACCTGAGTGCCACTAGTAAAGACCGAATTTTCTATTCCAACCCGGTTTATCAAACTTCAAGCGACAAGGTTTACCTAATGGGCGGAGACGGCATGAATTTTGAAGCTGATAATCAGGTCGGCGACCTTGGGTCTCTGACGAAATCAGAAACTGACACGATCAAGGAGAATAGCAAATCTACGACGTATTCGATGAAGGTCACAGTCGACGTCAACGCCCAGTTCGCTCCACAAAAGATTGTCGTAGTGCAGATCGACGCGAACACTCATGTTTTGTCACGGACAGAATACCAGCCCGACGCCATGCCTGGAACCCTCACGGCCACCCGTGGCGCTGTTGCGCTCATCGTTGAGACCCATGCACAAACTACGACCGGAACTCCGCAAACCACACGCAAGCTCTATGACCGTGGCGTCGAAAGCTTTGATACGCTCTCAGCGCGAACCGATGGCATCTTGTTAAGTCACGAAACCAAAGTGACCTGGAAATAAGTACGTCACCACGCGGCTAGTACTTGCGTTTGCGGCGACGAGCGGTCGCCAACCCTCCACCGGTGCCGTGTGCGCTGCCTTTACGCGCGGTGGCCTTCAGCTCTTTGAGGACGTCGCCAGACGTACTGTTCTCAAGCTCAGCACGAAGCTTGACGATCTGATCGCGCAGGCGTGCCGCCGTCTCAAAGTCGAGGGACTCAGAGGAAGCCGCCATCTCTTCTTCCATGGAACTGATGATGCGCAGCGACTCCTCGCGACCAAGTTTTGCCAGCTCGCGCGCTGCTTCGGCGGCTGAACTCTCCTGCTCAACGCTCTCATCGCGCACAAAGCTGATGATGTCGTTGACGGCCTTGCGGATCGTCTGCGGCTCGATGCCGTGTTCCTTGTTGTAGGCCATCTGGAGTTCACGGCGCCGGCGCGTCTCGTCGATCGCCATCGCCATTGAGTCAGTCACGTTATCCGCGTACATGAGCACGCGCCCGCTCACGTTGCGCGCGGCGCGCCCAATCGTCTGTATGAGCGAGCGGTAGTTGCGCAGAAAGCCCTCTTTGTCCGCGTCGAGTATCGCCACCAGCGAGACTTCCGGCAGGTCGAGCCCCTCGCGCAACAGGTTAATACCGACCACCACGTCGATGACGCCCTGGCGCAGATCGCGCAGGATCTCGATGCGCTCGAACGTGCCAATATCGCTGTGCAGGTAACGCACCTTGACGCCGTGGTCGAAGAGGTAGTCGGTCAGATCCTCGGCCATCTTCTTCGTGAGCGTGGTCACCAGCACCCGATTGCCCAGTGCGGTCTCCCCCTCGATCTCTGCCAGAAGGTCATCGATCTGGCCGCGGCTAGGCCGCACTTCAATAGCCGGATCGACCAGGCCGGTCGGGCGGATGATCTGCTCGACGACCTGCTGGGCGACCTTCAGCTCGTAGTCGCCGGGCGTGGCCGACACAAAAACGAACTGCGGTATCTTCGCCTCAAACTCGTCATAGCGCAGCGGACGGTTATCCAGCGCCGAGGGCAGGCGAAAGCCATGCTCGACCAGCGTGATCTTGCGTGAGCGATCGCCCTCATACATACCGCGGATCTGCGGCACGGTCACGTGACACTCGTCGATGATACAGAGGAAATCCTCCGGGAAGTAATCGATCAGGGTGTTAGCCGGCTGGCCCGGTTCACGCCCATCGAGGTGGCGCGAGTAGTTCTCGATGCCACTGCAAAAACCCATCGTCTCAAGCATCTCGAGGTCGTAGCTTGTCCGCATCTTCAGGCGTTGCTCCTCAAGTATCTTGTTCTCACGATGGAATTCCTGCAGACGGTCGCGCAGCTCATCCTGGATCGTGATAAGCGCATTCTGCATCTTGTCACGCTCTGTCACATAGTGTGAAGCCGGCCAGATCGGCACCTCATGCAGGTCACGCAAAGCCTCGCCCGTCACCACGTCGATCTCGGTGATACGCTCGACCTCGTCGCCATAGAACTCGACACGCAAGGGGTTATCCGCATACGGCGGGAAGATATCGACGATGTCACCACGCACGCGGAAGGTCCCCCGCTCCAGGCTGAAGTCGTTGCGGTCGTACTGGATCTCGATCAGGTCCTGCAGCATCTGGTCGCGGTCGTAGGGTTCATCGGTCGAGATCATAACTGCCATGCCCGCGTAGTCCTCCGGCGAGCCGATGCCGTAGATGCAGCTCACCGACGCCACGATCACGATGTCGCGGCGCGAGAGCAGGTTGGCCGTCGCCGCATGGCGCAGCTGCTCGACTTCCTCGTTGATGCTCGCATCCTTTTCGATGAAGGTATCGGTGGAGGGCACATAGGCCTCCGGCTGGTAATAATCGTAGTAACTGACAAAGTAGCTGACCGCCGCCTCAGGCAAAAAGTCCTTGAGCTCTGAGGCGAGTTGGGCCGCCAGGGTCTTGTTGGGCGCCATGACCAGCGTTGGCTTCTGGACGGCCTCAATAAGTTTGGCCATCGTGAAGGTCTTGCCCGAACCGGTCACACCCAGCAAAGTCTGGTAGCGCAGGCCTTCGCGCAGGCCTGCCGCAAGTTCCTCTATTGCTTTGGGTTGATCGCCACTCGGCTCATAGGGAGCGACGACCTTAAAGGGGCGCTCGCTCAGGTGGCGTTTCAGCGGCATAACGTATCGACCAGGTCGGAAACCGACTGATGCAGGGCCGCAAGGTCGTCAACGTTATCCAGGCAGTAATCAGCGCCAGCCAAATAGGCGCCCTCTTCGGGCTGTGCTGCCATGCGCGCCTGGGCGTCGCTGATGGAAAAACCCTTATCCCGCACCCGCTGCATACGCAGCTTACGGGGAGCAGAGACGGTCACGACCGCACCGTGCTCATGGGCCGCCCGCAGGTATTCAGAACCATAGCCCGGCGTACGTTCCAGCGTAGAAAACGGAAAGGGCGCTTCAAAGACACAGAAGTCGGCCGTGGCGTATTCAGCCAGCTGCGCTACCGCGCGCGTAAGTATCACCGGATGCGTGATGGCGTTGAGCGCCGTACGCGAGGCGGCATCAGCAAAGCCAGCAGTGGCAAGCGCGCGCCGATCAATATGGCCTGCCTTATCCAGAATCTGCTCTCCAAAAGATTTGACCAGGATGTCACAGAGCTTCTCGTCAGAATCCAGAAGCTCATGACCAATAGTATCAAGAATGATCGTGCAGACTTCGTGTCCGCGGCCCGTAAGCTCATCGGTCACGAAGCGTGTCACGGTCGATTTTCCTGCCCCGAAGGGGCCACAGATGAACAATGTCATCTGTGGCACTGCGCTTGACGCGGCAGTATCGCGAACCGACGCCTGCACAGGGGCAGGCGTCGGATTAGCTTTACGTGGTCGGTCGATCATAGCCAGATATTCTCCTCACAGTTCTATCTGACTCTAGCCTACCATGAAATGTTACCATTTCACCTAAGCATCTTCATCGCCGGCAAACTGCGAGTTGTACAGATCCGCATAGAAGCCGTTGGCCGCCAGCAACTGGTCATGGTTGCCCGACTCGACGATGCGCCCGTGGTTCATCACGAGGATCTGGTCCGCGTTGCGGATCGTTGAGAGCCGGTGCGCGATCACAAAGCTCGTACGCCCATGCATCAGGCGCTCCATGGCAGCCTGGATCAGCTGCTCGGTACGCGTATCGACCGAGCTGGTTGCCTCGTCGAGGATAAGTATCGGAGCGTCTGCCAGGAAGGCGCGCGCGATCGTCAGCAGCTGACGCTGCCCAGCGGAGAGGTTGTTCGCGTCCTCCTGGATCTCGGTGTCATACCCGTGCGGCAGCGTACGGATGAAGTGATCTGCCAGCGCGGTATCAGCCGCCTGGATGATCTCATCTTCAGTCGCGTCATCCTTGCCATAGGCGATGTTCTCGCGGATGGTCCCGGAGTAGAGCCAGGTATCCTGCAACACCATGCCGAAGAGCTTGCGCACATCGGCGCGCCTCATGATGGAGGTATCGACCCCGTCGACCGTGATCGTGCCCGAGTTGACCTCGTAGAAGCGCATGAGCAAGTTGACGATCGTCGTCTTGCCGGCGCCGGTCGGGCCAACGATGGCGACCATCTTACCCGGCTCGGTCATCATATTCCAGTCACGGATGAGCGGCACCGAAGGATCGTAGTCGAAGTTGATGTCGGCAACCTGAACGGCGCCCTGTGGGTTTTCGACCTCAGGGGCCTCAAGCGGATCCGGCGCCTCCTCCTTCTCATCGAGCAGGATAAAGACGCGCTCGGCCGCTGCCATTGAAGATTGGATGACATTGGCGATCTGAGCAATCTGCGTCATCGGTTGTTGAAACTGATTCAAATAGAGGATGAAGGCAGATATCCCGCCAACCGTCATACCACCGATATTAGCGCCTAGGAAAAAGACTTTTGAACGTGTCAGGATGGCTGCAAGAACAACTATTACAACATACTGTAAGTTAACCGCGAAGATAACCACCGGCCACAGTAAACTTGAAAGGAACTGGGCTTTCCAAGCGCTGTCATAGACAACTTCGTTTGTATCTTTGAAGGTGTTGATCGAGATCTTCTCGCGATTAAAGGCCTTGATGATGTTGTGGCCACCGTAGTTCTCTTCGATCTGGCCGTTCAGTTCACCTAGTTGGTTCTGCTGACGCCCGAAGTAACGCTGTGCTTTTGGAGCAATAATCGCCGTCGCGATGAACGCTAGGGGAAGCACTATGCAAGACACCAGCGCAAGCAGCCAGTTGACGGTAAACATCATGATGATAATGCCGACCAACATAAGGACTGAAGTCATCGACTGCGACATGACATTCTGTAAGTTCGTACTCATCAGATCGATATCGATCGTCAGCTTCGAGAGGATCTCACCGTGGGTCTGACCATCAAAGAACTTCAACGGCAGGCGGTCGAGCTTCTCTGAGACCTGTCGACGCAGGCGCCGTACCAGCTCCTGAGTAACGCGCACTGTCATGCGCTGCTGTAATGCAGAAAGCACCGAAGAAAACAGAACGATGGCCAACATGATGAGACCAATCTTGCCAATATAGCTGTAGTTCATCTTCGGTTTAGGGGCAAAACCTTTAGCAAGACCAATCATCTGACTGTCTGTCATGCTCTTGAACTTCGCTATCTGGGCCGACTGACTGCTGTTATTAGAGCCTGTCAAAGGTATGTTTGACATCGTTGCACCCAATGACTTCACTGTCGAGAGCCTCACGGAGTCGCTCTTGGCCGTCTTAAGCGCTTTGAACTTTTCTTCAACCTGAGAACGTGCTGCTTCCAGCTGCTGTTTGCCAGCAGTTATTGCCGCCAAACCCTCTTCGACCCTAGCCTTTTGCGGAGCAAGCTGGGCTTGCGCTGCCGCCTGTTGTGTTGCGGGCAGTTTTGCGATCTGCGCTTCTTTTTCTGCAAGGGCTATCTGCCCTGCAGTGGCCTGTGCCAGCTTATCGTTTAATGTCTTTTCTGCAGACGCGAAACCTGAGTTCACCTCAGATTGGATCTTTTGGGCTTCTGGATGAGTCATCGAGTAGGTCATGGATTGCACCACGTACGAGTAGATACTATTGACCGCATTCTCCATAACGCGCGGTACCGAAATCGTACAAGCGACTGCCGCAGCAGCAAAAATCACGATTAAGATCAGGGTGAATATGTCTTTTCTGAGCATCCCAAGTAAACGTTTGAGGGTGCCCATGAAGTCGGTTGCTTTTTCTCCTGATCCGACCATACCGCCGCCGCCGGGGCCACGCCGCGGACGCTGGGCTTGGACAGCCCCAACATGTTTCTTTTGCTGAGTTTGGTTTTCATTTTCGTTAGGCATTAGCAAGTTCCTCCTCACTCAGCTGAGACTTTGCAATCTCTTGATAAACTTTGTTGCTCGAAAGCAGTTCTTTGTGAGTGCCAAGACCAACCATCTTGCCTTCATCAAGCACGATGATCTGATCAGCGTCCATGATCGTTGAGATGCGTTGCGCAACGATGACCGCAAGCGAATTTTTCAACAACGGCTTAAGCGCTGCCCTCAGGTTCGCGTCAGTCTGTAGATCGAGTGCGGAAAAGCTATCGTCAAACAAGTAGATCTGCGGTTTCTTGATCAGTGCGCGAGCGATCGCGAGACGCTGTTTCTGACCGCCAGAGAAGTTTGTGCCGCCTTGGGCCACGTAGGCTTCGATACCCTCTTCTTGCTCCTCAATGAAGTCCTCTGCCTGCGCCGTACTCAATGCATCCATGACATCCTCATCGGTCGCATCCGGTTTACCAAAGCGAATGTTCTCCGCGATCGTGCCGCTGAAGAGCACGGCTTTTTGTGGAATGTAACCAATACGGTCATGCAAGTCATATTGTGTATGGTCCTTAACATCAACATCATTAACCAATACCGAACCTTCAGTCACATCATACAGGCGATCAGCCAGATTCAGGATCGTTGATTTACCAGAACCGGTCGAGCCGATAATGGCCGTCGTAGTCCCTGCTCGCGCCCTGAACGTGATGTTGTCGATTGCGTTCTCTTCGCCGCCACCAAAATTGAAGCTCACATCCTTAAACTCAAGCGAGACTGGCGCAGATGCCAGTTCCGCTTCAAACTTCTCGATCATGGCCGCATCGGGGTCATTAATAGAGGAATCCGTGGTAAGGACTTCCATAATACGTTCGCCGGATACTGCCGCACGAGGATACATGATAAGTATCATGGCAAGCATCACGAGCGACATCAGGACTTGCATAGCATACTGGATGAACGCCATCATGTTACCCACTTGAAGCGTACCTGCCCCGATCATATGGCTTCCGAACCATATCGCTGCAATTTGTGCAATCATGACGACAAGCTGGATAACCGGAAGCAGAATAACGATCCGACCCATGACCGTCATAAAGGTATCGGTTAGGTCGTCATTAGCAACTTTGAAACGGCCCTGCTGGAAACCCTGGCGGTTGAACGCGCGAATGACACGCACGCCGGTGAGGCCTTCACGCGCCACCATGTTAAGGCGGTCGGTCTTTTCCTGGACTTTTCTGAAGAGTGGCATTACGAAGACCATCGCAAGTCCTATAGCGATAATAAGTATCGGAATGATTGCCAAGATGATCAAGGATAATTGCTTGCCCTTCTGGATCGCCATAATCAGGGCAATGACCACCATGAATGGCGACATCATACCCAAACGGAAGAGCATAAAGGTCATCTGCTGCACCTGCTGCACATCATTGGTCGAACGGATGATGAGCGAGGCGGTGCTAAATTTATCGAACTCTTTGAGCGAGAATTTCTCGACTTTCGCGAATATTTTCTCGCGTAAGTCGCGCGCCAAGGCAGCCGACGCCTTTGAACAGAACAGACCCGCAAAGACAGCACCGATGATGATCAGTACCGCAACACCGAGCATCTTGGCGCCCTCAGACAGAAGGTAATTCATCTGGGTCGCGTTACTTGCAGCTGCAATCTTTGCCAGCGTAGCAAGACTGGTTGAACTGCCAGGAATACCTCTCCGTTGAATTCCGATATCGATAATGTCAGACATCAAATTTGGGAGTGTAAGCTGTGCGCCCACCTGGACTCCCGTAAAAACCACAATGGCTATGATCATAAGCCAGTAGGGTTTGAGGAAATACTTCTTCAATAGTTTACCCATGCGATTAAACTACCTTCCTTCCCTGTGATCGGTTTCGATCAACTTCGTGACTATATCGAGGGCCTCAGAGAGCGTTGTGCGCTCCTCCGGGCTCAGAGTTTTCAGTGTGCGATTCGCCTGCTCCATCGCTTGTGCCAACATCTTGCGCTGAAAGATTCGCCCCTCATCGGTCAGGGCAATGACCATGCGGCGCCGATCCTCGGGATCGATCATTCGGGTCACATAGCCCTTTTGCTCAAGAACATCGATCAACTTAGAGAGCGCTGAGGGGTTCATGCGCAAAGACTCGGCAAGTTTTGCTTGGGGCAAGGGGCCGGACATCAGATGCTTGAGAGCGTGGACCTGCTGGAAATCTCCGGTCCCATTGAGTCGCTCACGGCGCATCATGCGCCCGAGCGATGGCATGGTCTCAAACATCTTTGCAGCAAGTTCACGCGAAGAAATATCCGCACTACTGACTTGGCTAGCCTGCTTGGATCGCAGACTTGTCTCTGCCATGAATCTCATCTCCCTTTTTGCAATAGAATACTTGCTCCAGTAATTTATTTCCAACTAATACTATACCCATTGGAAACTAATTGCAACAGAAACTTTCTTATTTTAGAATGAATTCCACGAACATAACAGAGCGCTTAATTGCGTGTGGATTTGCCACTATTGAAGAGCAGGAGCCCTACCCCCAGAATGCCTCCTGACACCAGCACTAAGATTAAAAACATTGGAATCGCCCACCAACGCTGGGGCTGAATGATTCCGATATAAAGCAACACTACTACGAGCATCAGATAAATCAGAGCCGCTATCGCGGAGCGCCTTTTTCGCTTATCTTTCATAATGCCACCAAAAATAGGGGCCCAAAGGGCCCCTATACCTGTAAAGTGTTATTCCCCAACAGGTTCCTCGTCGATCGGCGCATCAACGGGAGCTTCTGCGGCAGGCTCCTCTTCAGCCTCTTCCGGCTCCTCAGCTAAAGCTTCCTCTGCAAGAGTCTCCTCAGCAGGAGTTTCTTCCTCAACCGGAGTTTCCTCCACTTCAGCGGTGGACTCATCAGCAGCCGGAGTTTCTTCAGCAGCCGGCTCTTCTTCAACAGCTTCAACAGCTGGCTCTTCTTCCGTAGCTTCAGCAACAGGCTCTTCTGCTGCTGGAGCGGCCTCCTCAGCAGGCGCCTCTTCAACACCAGGCTTCGGGCGGATCTCGATATCATAGCCCAGCTCATCAGCAGCTGCGCGCATCGACAGTGAGATGCGGCGGCGTTGCTCGTCGATCTCCATTACTTTGACGTCGATGGCGTCGCCAACCGCGACTACCTGGTCCGGCGTCTCAACATGTCCACGCGCCATCTCACTGATGTGCACCAGGCCCTCAACGCCCTGGCCCAGATCAACGAAAATTCCAAAGCTCACCAGTTTGGTGACCTTGCCTTCAACAATCGCACCAACCGGGAAGGCTGCGATAAGCTCTTTCCACGGATCGGCCTGTGTCTGCTTCAACCCGAGGCTGATGCGCTCACGCTTCACGTTGACCTCAAGGATCTTGACCTCAACCGCGTCGCCGACCTTGACGACCTCGGAGGGATGAGTCACATGGCTCCAGGACAGCTCGCTGATGTGTACCAGGCCATCAATACCGCCCAGGTCAACAAACGCACCAAAGTCAACGATCGAGGACACGGTACCGGGCAGGATCATGCCCTCCTGCAGCTTGCTGAGGATATCACTGCGGTCCTGTTTGCGACCCTCTTCGAGGATCACGCGGCGTGACAGCACGACATTGTTGCGATTACGATCCATCTCGATGATGCGCGCGTCGATCTTCTCGCCCAGATAAGACTGAAGATCCTTGACGCGGCGCAAGTCGACCAGGGAGGCCGGCAAAAATCCGCGCAGGCCGATGTCGACGATCAGGCCGCCTTTGACGATCTCGATGACCTCGCCCTCGACAGTCTCGCCACTGTTGAAGAGATCCTCGATGCGCTTCCAGGCATATTCATATTCGGCACGTTTCTTAGAAAGTACCAGGCGCCCCTCCTTGTCCTCTTTCATGAGGACGAGCGCCTCGATCTTATCACCGAGCGAAACAAGCTCGGCCGGATCGGCGTCTTTGCGAATGGAAAGCTCCCGGGCGGGAATAACACCTTCTGATTTGTAGCCGATGTCGAGCAGAACTTCATCATGCTCAATTTTGACGACCTCGCCAGTCAACAGGTCGCCTTCTTCAAAACTGGTCAGGGTGGTATCGATGAATTGCTCCATCTCTTCCGGGGAGAGCTCGGTCTCCTCAAAAGTGATACCAAATTCTTGGTCGGTCATACGGACCCCTTCTTGTTTGGGGCCCCTTTCGTCGTCATCCTACCAGTTGTGAGTGCAGCGCCGCGGACGACACGACGGTACGGTTGTTTGCAGACAGGCATCTTACGTCGGGGCCATTACTTACACACAACTATCATAAGCTTCTTATGACAGCAGCGTAGTAAAGTATAGCAGAGATGGTCGCCCGACGGTCAACAAAGCCGCCAACGCCGTCAGACAGCGTTTAGCGACATCTAGACGGGAACGATCTTGGTGACGCCCGGTACCTGGTCTTTCAGCACGCTCTCGACTTGCATGGCCAGGGTGTACTGCGACATCGGGCAACCAGCGCAGGCGCCCTGAAGTTCAACCTGGACCTCGCCGTCATCGGTCACCTCTTTCAGAGCAATGTCTCCCCCGTCCATCTGCAGGCGGGGACGGATCTGCTCGATGACCGCTTCTACTTTTTCTTTATCGACTGACATGATGGACTCTCCTTGTCTCATGCAGGTAGTGCTTGTTCTTTCTTTGATAGTACCATTCTAGCAAACGAACTGGCGCAAGGACTCTTCCAGCCGGTCAAGCATCCAGTCCAGGTCCTCAGTGCTCGTCGTCAGCGGCGGGGCCAGGCGGACCGTCAGGCCATGAGTATCCTTGGCCAGTACGCCGCGCTCCATAAGCGTTTCACAGAGCTGGCGGCCCGAGCCACAGCGGGGGTCAAGATCGATACCCGCCCACAGGCCTACGCTGCGCTGAGCAATCAACAAGCCCTCATCAACAAAGCCCTGCAGACGCTCGCTAAAGCCCACGCCAAGCTCCGTAGCTGCCTTCTGCCAGACACCGCTCTCCAGGATCTCGCACACCTTAAGCCCAATGGCGCAGGCGAGCGGATTGCCCCCGAAGGTCGAGCCGTGCGTGCCGGCCGTGAACAAGTCGAGGACGTCAGCGCGTCCCGTCACGGCAGATACCGGCATGATACCGCCACCGAGCGCCTTGCCCAGGCACATGAGATCGGGCTCAGTTCCGGTCAACTCGCGCGCAAAGGTCTTGCCGGTGCGCCCCAGGCCAGACTGGATCTCGTCAAGAGTCAGCAATACGTTGTGCTCGTTGCAGAGCTTTTGTACGCCCGGCAGGTAGTCGTCAGGCGGGATGATGACACCGGCTTCGCCCTGGATGGGCTCGATTAGCACGCCGACGACCTCAGGCGTCAGCGCGGCCTCAAACGCCGCCAGGTCCCCATACGGGACGATCCGAAACCCTGGCGCGAACGGGCCGTAGCCGTCGTGGGCGACTGGATCAGTCGAAAACGAGATGATCGCCAGGGTGCGGCCGTGGAAATTGCCATCTGCTACGATGATGATGCCTTCCTCTGGCTCAACCCCGCGAACAAGATGACCCCAGCGCCGCATCGCCTTCAGGGCGGTCTCGACTGCCTCGGCGCCACTGTTCATCGGGAGCATCATCTCCGTCCCCGCGAGTTCGCAGAGCGCGTCGGAGAATGGATCGAGCAAGTTATTATCGAAGGCGCGCGAGGTCAGTGTCAGCGTATCAAGCTGCTGCTTCGCGGTGGCGATGAGCTCAGGGTTCAGATGGCCGAAGTTCAGCGCAGAATAGCCTGCTAACGCATCGAAATACGTCTTCCCCTTAACGTCGGTGACCCAGGAGCCCTTACCCTGTGCCAGTACAACGGGCAAAGGGGCATAGTTCGGGGCGAGATGCGATGAAGCCATCAGTGTCCTCCTTCAAGGATCTTTAGAGTTGAAATAAGCTACTCTATCACATAAAGAGAGCTGACCGCTATGGCCAGCTCTCTTATCACTTATGACCAAAGTCTAAGATCTATTCAAAGGCATGAGCATGCAGCGGGGGCCTCCCCTACCACGGGTGATCTCAGAGCCCGGCATCTCCAGGACGCGGATACCGTGGCGGCGCAGCTCCTCGTTGCTCTCAACATTACGGTCAAGACTGATCACAACGCCCGGCGAGAGCGCCAGCAAATTAGCCGCATCGCTCCACTGCTCACGTGCCGCAGCGGCAAGATCGCCACCGCCGGTCGGGATGAAATCAACGCTCTCCTCGCGCAGCTCACGCTTCAGTGTGCCATGCAGATCGCTGGTCGCAGTAAAACGCAGGCCACGCGGCGCTTTCTCATCCTTTTCGACCAGATAGAGATTCATCTCTCCCGCATGATCAAGAATGGCAGGATGGATCGCAAATTGGTTGACGTCGATCATCACAAATACCGTGTCCAGATGCATGAATGCGCGTGACTCAGGTATCTCGAACGCGATGATGCGACGGAAGCCCTCTTGTTTGTAGAAGAGGCTCTTCGCCAAGCTCTCGATGGCCGAAGCCGTAGTGCGCTGGGATACACCGATCGCAAGCACCTCGTCAGACAGGATCGCCACGTCACCGCCTTCGTTGTAGTAAGACTCGTTGCGATCGCGCCAGATAGGGATATTTTCCGCTACAAAGCGCGGATGATGCTCGATCACATACTTGAAGAAGAGCGGCTCACGCTGGCGCACTTCACTGAACATGCGGTTGATCGTGACGCCGTTGCCGATAGCTGTCGCCGGATCACGAGTGAAATAGAGATTCGGCAGCGGATCGAGATAGTAAGGGTAGCGGCGGTCCATCATATCTTGCAGACCCTTGGCCTCATGCGACTCGAGGTCCTTCTTGCGGATGCCAGTCATGACCGTCTCGACCAAGGCGTGATCATCCAGACTCAGCAGATACTCACGGACCAGGTTCTCGTAACCACCGACGGTCGTACCACTCTCATCGAGCACATCGCTCACAAAGCTTTCGCGCACCTCGGGGCTGGTTCCCAAGGCCTCGGCTACCAGATCATCGAGATACAGGATCTCGACACCGTTGTCCTGCAGGAGCTTCACATAGAAGTCATGCTCCTCCTGCGCGCGCGGGAGGAACGGAATGTCATCGAAAAGAAGTTGCTCAAGATAGTCAGGAGTTAGGCTGTCGATCTCAGCGCCGGGGCGCTTGACCAAGGCCAGCCTGAGCGGATCGATCTCGGAGAATAAATGTATCTGAGGCGACATGGTGATTTCTCCCTATCTGTATATTATGTCCATTGTTTATGTTCATAGCCAACACACAAATGAATAAACATGCCTCTATTGTCCCCCTGTTTTGGTTACAGGTCAACAGGAGCCTACACTCCGGTGCCGTCGAAGGGAGGAATAAAACTTTCAGTGACCGTGTCACCCTCCTGCATGAAACTGTGCTCCACGCCCAGGTCAAGCGCGGCGTCGACCAGCGCGCTGTAGTCGGCTTCTGTGACCGGCTGATTGAGCTCTGGATAGGCGGCCGCGACCTGCGGCATGGGAGTGTACTGATTCATGAGGCTGTAGCAAACGTCGTTGCCGTAGCGCGCGTAGGTGCTGCGCAGAATGGTGAGCGCGTCGTCAAGTCCGCCGGGAACCGGGAGCAGCAGCTGGCGGATGATGATACCCGAGGCCAGGAGTGGCGTATCGGGATGGTCGGCAGCATCAGGCCCGTCGAACTCCAGACCGGGTGTTCGCACTATATACGGCCCAACCTGCTCAAACGCCGCAGCCAGCGCCTTCGCGACCACCTGAGGGTAGTCCTCCGCGCGGCTGTAACGCTTTGCCAGAGCCGACGAGCCGTAGCGCAGGTCGAAGAGATAACCATCCACCAACCCGTCAAGCAGGTGAAGCGTATAGGGCAGCTCATAGCCACTCGTGTTATAGATCACCGGAATGTGGAGCGCGCCGGGGCGCAGTTGGCGCAGCGCCGCCGCAACCTCGGGAACATACTGGGTGGCAGTCACGAGGTTAATGTTGTGCGCCCCCTGCTCCTGCAACTCCAGAAAAATCTCCGCGAGCCGCTCGACCGTGATCGCCGTTCCGGCTCCTTTGCTTGAGATCTCATAGTTTTGGCAGTAGACACAGCGCAGCGGACAGTGGCTGAAAAAGACTGTCCCCGAGCCCCGCCAACCAGAAACCGGCGGTTCCTCCCAGAAATGCAGCGCCGCGCGCGCCACCCGAAGCTGATCGTCTGCCCCGCAGCTACCCCGCTGCCCGCTCGCGCGATTTGCTCCGCACCTGTGCGGGCACAGCTCACAGTATGAGGAGTAGAGGTTCACAAGGTTACGGCGGGTTTGGCGCCTTCGTTGGCGCCAAAGTAGACGTCGTACCAGACAAGGAACGTGTAGACGGTCCAGATCTTGCGGGAGTTGTCCGCCTTGCCCGCCAGGTGATCGTCGAGCAGTTTGTTCAGGCGCGCGGTATTGAAATAGCACTGTGCAGCTGGCGAGTTAAAGGCTTCGCGAATGCGCGCGACCCAGCGCTCTTCCGTCAGCCAGACGCGGATCGGCACGGGAAAGCCAAGCTTCTTCTTGTTCGCCCACTTCTCCGGCATCGCGCGGCGGGCCGCCAGGCGCAGGGGCTGCTTGGTCACGTGATCATGCACGCGCATATGTGCCGGGATCTTGCCCGCCAGCCGCATGACTTCCTTATCCAGGAAAGGCGGGCGCAACTCAAGGGAGTTCGCCATGCTCATCTTGTCGGACTTGAGCAGGATGTCGCCGACCATCCAAGCGTTCAGGTCCACGTACTGCATCTTGGTGACAGCGTCCTTGTCCGCCACCTCCGCGTACCAGAGCGCGACTACCTCTGCCGGCGTCGGCGCGCCTGCCGGGTGCTTGAGCAGCTTACGGCGCTCGTCAACGCTGAAAATGTTCGCGTTGCCAATAAACCAATCCTCCAGGCGCTTACCGCGACGCACGATAAAGTTCAGCCCGCGATGCGCGGGGAGCTTGCTGGCTATCACGCTGGCCACACGACGCAGGAAGAAGGGGATCTTGTCGTAGGCCGTCGCGTCAAGGGGCTCGTTATAGATGTTGTAGCCACCGAAGATCTCATCGGCCCCCTCGCCGGAGAGCACGACCTTCAACTGCTTAGCGGCTTCGCGCGCCACAAAATAGAGCGCCACGGCCGAGGCGTCAGCCAGCGGCTCGTCCATATGCCACTGCACGCGTGGGAAATAACCCCAGAACTCCTCCGGCGTGATGATCTTCGCAAAGTTCTTCACATCGATCAGCTCGCTCAGCTCACGCGCGTAATCGCATTCGTTGTACTTCTCGCCATTATCAAAACCGACCGTAAAGGTTTTATCCACGTCGGCACGACAGGCCACATAGCTACTGTCGACTCCGCTGGAAAGAAATGAGCCCACCTCGACGTCAGCGATCTTATGCGCCGCGATCGAATCATCCATGGTGGCCTCAACGCCATCTACCCAGTTATCAAGCGTAGGCTGATCGTCCTCGGTAAAAACGGGCTTCCAGTAGCGCCCCATCTCAGGCTGCGCCATGCCCGGCATCCAGCGCATCCAGTGTCCCGGCGTCAGCTTGTAGCAGTTCTGGAAGAAAGTCTCCGGACCCGGCGAATACTGAAAGCTCAGGTAACTTTCCAGCGCGCGCTCATTGAGACGCGCCTCAAAGGCGGGGTGCTGCAAGATCGCCTTGATCTCCGAAGCAAAAAGGAAGACTGGAGCGCCAGGATCGACCGGACTTTCCGCATCGCTCCCTCTGCCCCATGCCCAGTAGAGCGGCTTGATGCCAAAAAAGTCACGCGCGACAAATATCTCGCGCGTCCGGGTGTTGTAAATCGCAAACGCGAACATGCCCCGCAGGTGATCGAAGAGATCTGTGCCCCACTGCTCGTAGCCATGCAGGACCACCTCTGAGTCCGCATGCGTTTTGAAGGTGTGCCCCGCCGCTTTGAGCTCCTCGCGTAAGGCCTGGTAATTGTAGATCTCCCCGTTAAGAACTGACACCAGCATGCCGTCCTCGTTGGTCATCGGCTGGCGACCACCCTCAAGGTCGATGATCGAAAGCCGTCGGAAGCCAGCCGCGTAACCGCCCGCCTCATCGATGAAGTACGACTCATCGTCCGGCCCCCGATGCGCGATCGTATCGGCCATAGCTTTGATGGTCGCCTGATGATCATAACTTGGTTGCTGCGGGTCAAGATACCCGACAAATCCGCACATGGATAACGCCTTTCATGAACGAACGCCCCATCACTACACCGTGACATAAGTATCCCTGGGACGCTTTTGCCACCAATGAGTCGCTCGTTCGATTTTATAGTGTCGCCCACCGCAACCACAAGAGCGTAGCGCAGTTGTAACGGGTGTCCCTGGCGCCGTCCATTCAGTTAGGTGTTCCTCCTGGAACCTGTCGCTTGCCCTCTCATGCTACGATAGCTTTACGAAAGGCGCCCCTTGAAGAGATGGAGTTCAAAAGTGAATGATTCGACCAATAAGCTTGCGCTACCGATCGCTCTTGGAGTCATGATCTGGTTTCAGGCTCTGATCAACGCTCTGCTTTTTGTACTTGCATTGATCGGGATTGCCCCTTATTTTTCTTGGGTTGCCGCGATAGCTATGCCACTGATTTCCTGCGCATCGATCATCACCTGCTTCATCTTTTCGCATCGGGGAAAAGTAAACATAGCATTTCCGATCATCGCATCGGTGTTTGGCGTCTCAAGTGTCTTAATGGTATTTGTTCTCCTGCTCCTCGGGTAACTTGCCATAGGCATGAGTACCCTGCGTTGCTACCACCATGGTGACAAAAGGTAGTAGTACCTTCTGTCACGCTCAAAACGCCATGACGATGCCACCCTCATTGGCATAGACTGAGCTGATCCCCCGGGTCGCGACGATCAGGATCTCTTTGAATGCGTAGCGCGCCTCAATCACCTCTTTCAGCTTTTCCGCCAATGAGGGGTTGTTGCAATGCGTGATCACCATGTTCTTTCCTTTGGTATCACGGCCACTTTTCTGCACCAGGCTGGCAAGCTTTTCAGCAATTTGCCTCTTGCGCGTCGATCCAAACAGCGCAATATTGCCCTCTCCGTCCGATCCCAGAACCGGCTTGATACTCAGTAGCGTCACTATCTCGCCCACTATTTTATTCATGCGCCCGTTCTTCACCAAATTCTCAAGGCTCTCCAGCACGAAATAAGTCTTCATCGAGTGGATGAAGTCCTCAATAGAAGAGACGATTTTGTCCCAGGGATGCCCAGCGTCGACCATCTCTTTGACCTCAAGTGCGACCAGCACCTCTCCGGCGGTGGCGCTTTTTGAGTCAAAGACGTGCACCTTCGCGCTACTCTCCTTTTCCGCAAGCTTTTTTCCCAGCTCCGCGCTCTCATAGGAGCCGGACAACTGCGACGAGAGGGTCACCGCAAAAGAGGACCCCGCCGCTTCGTAGGCTTTTTGGTAAAGCTGTGGCGAGGGCGCCGCCGTGGTGGTCTTGCCGGTGTAGTTCTTCATCTTTTCCATAAATGCTGGGAAATCGAGCGTGTCATCATCAGAGAACATCTCCTCGCCCAACAGGATCGTCAAAGGGATCGATACCACGTTCAACCGCGCCCTGAGTTCAGGGGTCATATCACAACAGCTGTCGGCAACGATCGTGTAATCTTTACTATCTATCTCGGGCCTTCCTTTCTGCAGATCGAATTCTGCCTTTGGTAATACCATATGAAATCCAGCCTCTTAACCATAGCAGAGAGAAATCGGCAGCGAAACCCGCTACCGATTTCTCCTGCTTACCGGTCTGATCTTATTTCGTAGTGGCGGGCGCTTTCACCGCATCTACATATTTCGCGGGAACCGTGATGCCAAAGGCTTTGACCAGGTCGGCATTGATCGTGACCGAAGTCTTCTCGGTCCACTCGATCGGCAGGTCAGCTGGCGTCTTTGCTCCAGAAAGAATCTGGATCGCCATGTCGGCAGTCTGCCTGCCCAGATCGGTGTAATCGATGCCCATTGTTGCGAAACCACCGTCATCGACCATCGTATCCGAACCAGTGATCGTCACCAACTTGGCTGGCGTCGTGATGCCCGCCACCGTCTTCATAGCAGAAGCCAGGGTGTTATCCGTTGGAATGTAGATGTAGTCGCACTTACCCACCAGCGACTGCGTGGCTTGCTGCACGTCATTAACGGTGGCAACGGTAACTTCCTTGACTTGCATGCCCTGGTCGGCGATTGCCTGCTTAGCCAGCTTAGCCTGGACCACCGAGTTGGCTTCACTTGAACTGTAGAGCAATCCGACCGTTTTTGCGGTTGGCACGAGCTCCTTGCCCAACTTGATCTGGTCGGCGATTGAGACCAGGTCTGAGGTTCCTGTAACGTTGCGCCCCGGCTTGTCATTGGAGACGACCAACTTGGCTGCCTCGTAGTCTGTGATAGCGGTTCCTATGATAGGGATCGTGCTTGTCTGGTTAGCTACTGCTTGCGCAGCTGGGGTCGCGATTGCCAGGATCAGGTCTTTCTTTTCAGCTACGAACTGATTTGAGATCGTGCTGAGGTTGTTCGTATCACCCTGGCCATTCTTGAAGTCGAGCTTGATGTTGCCGCCATCCTTATAGCCTTTGGCAGCCAACTCTTCCTTGAAGCCCGTATAGGCGGCGTCAAGCGCCGGGTGTTCGACATATTGTATGACGCCTATCTGATAGACTTTCTTGCCCGCATTTTGCGTGCTGGCGTTGTTGTTGCCTGATGACCCGCAGGCAGCCAGCGCTCCTGTCATCAACACCGCAAGCATGAGCAGCCCTAAACGTCGCGCCCATGCACCAACGTATCCGCTGCTCTTTCTTTTTGCTTTGTTCCTGTACTCCATCGTGCGCCTCCTGTTTCTGGCAGGTCCAAACCTGCCCTTGGTGAGTGGACCGGAGACGCCTACAAAAAACGTCCTCCGGCGCTTACGCCAGAGGACGAGTTGTGCTCGTGTTACCACCTCTGTTCGCTGTCCCGTCACCGAGAGCAGCCTCACCGAGTAATCCTTCAATCACTCCCCGCTATCACGGGCGGACCCGGCTTGTTTTACTCAGCACCCCGTTAAGGTTTATGCGCTTTTCTCCAAGCAGCTCAGGAGGGAAATTTCAGATCGCCTATCGCGCCCCTCACACCGACCGGGAACTCTCTGAGCGACTTACGGCGTCTTACTGACCTCCGTCAAAGCTGATTTAAATATTATACAAGAATTTTGTTACCTGTAAAGTAGTATTTTTTTATACGAAAAAATATCGCCTGGCCTGCTTGGCAAAACAATGCGGATCCAAGTGTGCCCGAGAGTTTTGCAGGAACAGAGCCAGGCGATGTATAGGTGCGTCAGTAGCTGCGCTTCTTCAAAAACGCAGGTATATCAATGTCATCATCTTCCATCGGCGTGAACGTCGGGAGTCCACCCAGCGTCCCTTCATCATCGCCGCTCAAAGAAAGCGAGCCTTGGCGTGTCTTACGGGCGCCATTGAATCCCGTCGCGATCACGGTCACGCGGATCGAGTCGCCCAGCGCATCGTCGATGACCGCGCCGAAGATGATGTTGGCGTCGGGGCTCGCGGCGTTCGCGACGATCTCCGCTGCCTCGTTAGCTTCAAGCAAGCCCAGGTCACTGCCACCAGCGATCGAGAGGATTACGCCATCGGCGCCCTGTATAGAAGACTCCAGAAGCGGACTTGAGATTGCCGCTGTCGCTGCGTCGGTCGCGCGCGTATCACCATTAGCAACACCGATACCCATCAATGAGGTACCCGCATCCTGCATGACGGTACGGATATCTGCGAAGTCAAGGTTGATCAAACCGGGAACAGTGATGAGGTCGGTGATGCCCTGGGTTCCCTGGCGCAGGATGTCATCGGCATAACGGAAGGCATCAAGGATCGAGGTCTTCTTCTCGGCGACCTGTAACAAACGATCATTAGGAATGATGATGAGCGTATCAACTGCCTCTTTAAGGCGCTTGATCCCCTCTTCTGCTTGCTGCGCGCGCTTGCGTCCCTCAAAGGCGAACGGTCGTGTTACCACGCCAACGGTCAGCGCGCCAGCTTCGTCTTTGGCGATGCTTGCGATAACAGGCGCCGCGCCCGTACCGGTACCGCCGCCCTCACCTGCCGTCACGAATACCATGTCAGCACCCTGCAGCGCCTCACGGATCTCTTCGCGGTTCTCTTCAGCGGCCTCAGCGCCGACGTCAGGATTGGCGCCCGCCCCTAAGCCCTTGGTCAGATTGACGCCGATATGAACCTTGTAGTCCGCATCAGACATCAAGAGAGCCTGAGCGTCAGTGTTGATAGCAATGAACTCAACACCCTTGACACCCGCCTCGATCATTCGATTGATCGCGTTGGTACCCCCACCGCCAACACCGATAACTTTTATCACCGCAAGATAGTTTGCGCCTGGATCCAGCATACCGGAACCTGCCTTCCTGTCTTCGTGAAACCTTCAAGTTAAACTTAAGAGTAACCCTAAAGGTATAACGGAGTATATTCTCACAGACTTTTCCACAACTCAAGGGCAAATGGAAAATTACCTTAAGAATTACTTGAGGGTTTTGAATAACCCCAGTTCAGAAGGTGTATCCACTAAAAAACATTTTGGTGTCCGCGGGGCTTACTTGGCAGTATCAAGGCCTCGCCATGTCGCTTTATCAACCGCGAGAACATTGATGAGGTTTACTTTGCCCTTCTGCTGTTCCAGGATATCCCGTATGATCTTGTCCTTATCGGAAATAGGATCTGCCGCGCCGATATCAACTTCGACCTTGTTCTTCAAGTAGAGCCTGGTTTCCGTTACACTCGGAGCAGAAACACTTCCGATCTGTGCCCGAAGATCGGGAGAGACCCCATTCAGGATCGCGAGCGTGTTCTTTATCATCTCGTTCTTGCTCGGCGCCCCCATCACGAACTGAGGATCTTCAACGTCTTTTATGGTTACGACTGAGGAACTCTCCTCAGAAGAAAGCGCCCGTGCCTCGCCCCCTGTAACCAGGGCGGAGATCGTCGTGTTCCCGGCGTTGTAGGTACCCAGCCACACGCCATCTTGCGAGATTAGCCATCCCTGTTTTTTGCCCGTGCCATTATCGACATAGGCGGCAGGTTTTCTTTCCACAATATCGATCGTGACCTGATGCAGGAGATGCCGTTTCACACGGGCGCTGCTGATCCAGGCGTTCTCTTCCAGCTTCTTCTCAGTCTTGCGCACAGAAAGCAGCAAGGTCGTGCTGCCAGAAGGAATCGCAGCTAGGGTCTTTACCTCGTTTTTAGTCATCAGATGGTTGCCTGTGACCTGGATATCAGTGACCGCAAAAAGTGACGAGTGCGCCGCAAAGTTCACTCCATAGATCAATGCGGCGATAAGGGCGACCACTCCTATAATCAGTAGCACACGGCGTACGCTGCTTTTCTTCTTGCGCACCTCACGCTGCTGTCGTTTTCTCTCTGCCAGCTGTTGCGCTTCACTCATCCTGGCGGAGCGCTGGCGCCTTGCCTCACCGGTTGTACGCGCACCCTTCTGCCGAGGTGGATCCTGCTTTGTCTTTTTCTGCCGTTTGCCTGCCGCTGGTCTCTTCTTGCCAGGAGCTGGATCTGATGCAAGGCCAACCTCATGTTCCAGTTGGGTGGTCCCCCGATCAAGTCTGCTCGTCACCTCCAGGCGCTTGCGAGACCGGCGCCCCGGATGCACGCCTGACCTGTTGGGCGACGGCGGTGTACCATCCCGACGCGACACGTGCGTACGCTGGCGCGAAGACGCAGCTTGTGTGCGAACATCAGCGTTCGTTAAACGATCCGAGGAACCGGATTTCTGGTTTGAGTTCGATGTCATAGCTATTCTGTACTTTATCACGAATCTCTTTAATAAGCCGAGTAACATCAAGCGCAGAAGCCGCGCCTGAGTTGACGATGAAGTTTGCATGAAGCTCAGAGACCTGGGCGCCACCACAGCGCACACCCTTCATCCCCACGTTCTCGATGAGTTCTCCTGCCGACGTCCCTTCGGGGTTCTTGAACACCGAACCGGCATTCGGTACGAATAAGGGCTGGGACGCTTTTCGCCGAGCCAAAGCTCCCTCCACCCGCTGGGCGATCAGTCGCGGATCTCCCGGACTCAGAGCAAGGCGCGCCTCCAGGATCACGGCCGCATTGCGCAGGCTGCTACCCCGATACTGCCAGGAGATATCACTGCCATGCAAAAGCTGCAGGCCATCCGGCTGAGCGAATACGGTGACCTCACGAACCAGCGAGCCGATCCATTCGCTACGGGTGCCGACGTTTCCCGCCAATGCTCCACCCAGCGTACCAGGAATGCCCGTAGCGAACTCGAGGCCGGATAATCCAGCGGATTGCGCTTCCTGGACTAAGCGAGCAAGCAGGGCACCCGCACCTGCTCTCAGGCTTTGCTCCTCACGGCAAACAGCGCTTTCGCGGAAGTGAGGGCCGAGCACCAGGCAAATCCCGTCATAGCCCTCATCGGACGCGAGGATATTCGTGCCGCGACCCAGGACGCACAGGTCGAGACCCTGGCAAGCCGCCATCTCATGGACCCGGCGCACGTCTGCCAGCGAGTTCGCTTCGACCCACAGCGCCGCAGGCCCACCGATGCGGTAACTCGTATGTTTACTCAGAGCCTCGTTGCGCTTGCAGTTGCCATCAAGATCCTGTTTCAGGACACAGGCTAGTTCGTCATACAATCGCTCGTTTCGCATAGGTTTCCCTATGGCTGTACTGTGGGCGTCAAGGCGCTTGCTGTGCCGGGCTCTCCCGCCACCGGAGCCTCGGCCTCGGCGCCATACGCAGAGCGCGCCCCAAGCTCCCGGTCATGATGCTCCAGGAATAACGGCCCTAGCAGGGTCACATCACCGGCGCCCATCGTGATAAGCAGGTCACCTGCTCGCAGGCTCTCTTCGAGATAAGGTATCAGTTCCGACCTGTGCGGCAGGTAAGCGACATCGATATGAGGGTGATGAGTCAGAAGCGTTTCCAGGATGGTCCGGCCGGTCACGCCCGGTATCGGCGTCTCCCCGGCGCTATAGATATCAGTAAGGATCACCTTGTCTGCCGCCGCGAATGCCTCCCCGAAATCCTCGGCAAAAGCCTGGGTGCGAGAATAACGATGCGGCTGGAACACCACAACGACCCGGCCAGGCCACAGGTGCGACGCGCCCGTAAGGGTCGCCGCGATCTCGGTGGGGTGATGACCATAGTCATCGACCACCCTGATGCCATCGGCGGTGATGCCCACCATATCGAAACGGCGATGGACCCCCTTAAACGTTGACAGCGCCTGTGCCGCGTGATCGGGATCAGCCCCTAAGAGATCGGCGACTGCCAGGGCCGCAGCACCATTTGCGACCATGTGAGCGCCTGGCAGCTCGACCTGAGACGTCCTCAGGCTCCCATCGGGATAGCGAAGCTGGAACACCGAACCTAAGCCCTTCTGCTCAATATCCAGGATATGATAATCATCATCAGGGCCCGTGCCATAGCGCAGTACACGCCGACCACAGCCCAAAGCGACCTCAAGCGCATTTGCGCTCTCGCCATGCACAATAACGGTCCCCTCGAGATCAAGGCGATCCAGAAACGCGGCGAAGGTCGTCTTGATGTCATCGAGATCCACGTAGTGATCCATATGGTCTGATTCAAGATTGGTCAGCACAGCGACCTGAGGGGACAAGTAGAGGAAGCTCCGATCGCTCTCATCGGCCTCGACCACGAAATCGATGCCCTCGCCCGCGCGCGCGTTCGTCTCAAACTGCGTGATCTGGCCACCGATACAAAAGCCCGGGCTGTAACCGAGCTCGGTGAGCAACACCGCTATCATAGAGGAAGTCGAGGTCTTGCCATGCGTCCCAGCCACAGCGACCGTACGCCGCCCCTGGCACAGCCAGGCAAGCATCTGCGCTCGAGGCCAGACGGGGATGTTGCGCTGACGCGCCTCCTGTAACTCGGGGTTATTGTCCGTGATAGCCGTCGAGATGACTACAACATCGGGATCAGTGATGTTCTCAGGCTGATGGCCAGTGATGACCTTCATGCCTGCTTCGCGCAGCGCCCGGGTATAACGTGAGTCCTTCAGGTCCGAGCCTGTTACCACAACCTGACCACGCGCCAGAAGTACCAGCGCCAGCGCCGACATGCCCGCTCCCCCTACACCGATGAAGTGTACATGGGAAAGTGAGCGATCAAGGCCGCTTGTTCCGGGCTGTTCCTGTTGGGTCATAGTTCGTATCCTTTTGCTCGATCGTCGCAGCAGCTTCGACGCAATCAGCGAGAAGCAACGCCGCATCCGGCCGTCCGAACCGACGCGCTGCCTTTGCCATGGTATCACGGCGCTCCGCATCTGATAAGAGTTCATCCAGGGTAGCCATGAAAACGGCATCATCGAGTTCTGCATCCGGCAGGGCCAGCGCTCCTCCCGCCGCCACCAGGTCACGCGCATTCCCGGTCTGGTGGTCATCGGTTGCATGGGGATAGGGCACCAGCAGCACTGGCAAGCCAAGCGCCGTCACCTCTGCGATCGAGGTCGCGCCTGCTCGTGTCACCGCCAGGTCAGCAGCAGCCAAGATATCGGCTATATCATCAAGATAGGGGAACAAGTGATACCGGGCTTTGATCGCCTTGGCCTCGGGCCCGCCATGGCTCGTCAACTCTTCGATCGCCGAGCGCACCTGCTCATGCTCGCCGGGGCCAGAGGCATGTATGACATGAAGTTGTGGATAGCGCTCTAGCAACTCAGGAAGTACCCTTATGGTCGCCTCGTTAAGATGACGTGCCCCACGACTGCCCCCAAAGACCAGGAGAACGAGTTCCTTCACCTTGATTTTCAGGCGCCTGCGCCCGCGCCTGCCATCACCGGCGAGCACCTCTGGACGCACCGGATCACCCGTCACGACAATATTTGGATGCGAACCCGGCGGGTCGTGTTTCGCACGCTGCGCGCGGAAGAGCAGCGCCGACTGAGGATAAGTGATCGCTATGACCCGGGCACGGCGTGCCAGGAATCGGTTCGTCATACCGGGCACCGAGTTCTGCTCGTGCACCACGATGGGGATCTGTTTTCTCTGGAATCGGGCGGCCAGGCCCACCGGTATCGCGACATAGCCACCAAAGCCGACCACGACATCCGGGCGCCACTCCTTAAAATGCCGCCGGAGCGCAAGCGCGCTGCGCAGGATGAGGAAGCTGGAGGTCAGAAGTGTCAAAGGGCGGCTGCGATCGTAACCCTTTGCAGGCGCTGCGATGAAATCGAGGCCGGCAGCGGGCGCCAGACTCGCCTCAGGCCCGTCAGGCGTACCAATGTAACTGAGAGTGTGGCCGCGCGCTTTCAGCTCAGCGGCGAGGGCCAGGGCCGGATAGATGTGTCCCGCTGTCCCACCGCCACTCAAGACTATCTTCATGCTCATCTTCTTTCTTATCAGAGCCACGCGCAGACGCTCTCCGCTTCTTTTGAGGAGCGACTTTGCGCGGTGGCTTCTTGCGCTTATCTTTATCCGGGCCAGGGCCTTTTTTGCTGGGAGGTTTCCTGCCCTTTTCCGGGCCAGAGTTTTTGTTGCTGGAAGGCTTCCTGTTTGTCCTTGGCGCGTCAACGCCGCCAATGATGAGGCTGAGGTGCGAAGCGGGGCGTTCGATCGCTTTTGCGGGGCGCCCGCCCCCAAAGCGGGAAACAGACAGGATGATCCCGACCAATGACAGGCTGGTAATGAGCGACGTTCCCCCCACCGTCACAAACGGCAAAGGCTTGCCCGTCACCGGGATCAACGATGTCACTGCGAAGATATTGAGTATCGCCTGAAAAATCAGCAAGACGACTGCGCCGCCTGCCAGGGAGCGCCCCAGGCGATCCTTCGCGCGTGAAGCGATACGCATCCCGCACACCGCGATGAGCACAAATGACAACACGATCGTCAACGTCCCCAAAAACCCCAGCTCTTCCCCGACGATCGCTAAGATGAAATCACTTTGAGCCTGGGTAAGCCAGGTATATTTCTGGCGACTGAGGCCGGGGCCGACTCCTGCCAGGCCGCCGCCTGCCAACGCGTACTGCGCCTGCAGGGTCTGGTAGGCCGTCTGACCAGAAGTCCAGGTCTTGATGAAGCCGGAGATACGGTTCGACCCGTAGCTTCCCCCTGAAAGGAGGAGCCGGATCGTCATCACGAACGCTCCGAGGATCCCCAGGCCGACCGGAAAGCGCAACGGCAGGTCACAGAGCAGCCAGGCGCCCGCCAGGCCGACGCAGATGATCAGCGTCGTACCCATATCGGGTTCAAGCAGGATGAGCAGCAGCACGACGCCTATAAAAAGCGCCGGGGCTATCCAGTCGTTGATCGCCATCCGGCCTTTCGGCGCAGTTCTTGAGCGCAGGGCCGTAAACGCACTGGCTCCGATCACCAGCAGGACTGGTTTGGCAAGTTCAGACGGTTGGATCGTAAATGGGCCAATAGGTATCCAGCGGTGCGCTCCCATTGTCACCGGGAACAAGAAAACCGCGACCAGGCCAGCGATGATAACGAAGCCAACAGGGACCGCAAAGCGTATGAACATATGGTAGTCGATGCGCGAGATGACGAAAGCGATCACGATGCCGACCACGATATAGAGAAGCTGCATATAGCCGCTCTCAAACGCAGAGAACTTCAGGCCTTCAAGAAGCGCCATGAATGAGCGTGCCTGGCCAGCCCGATCTGCGACCGCCTGGCCCTGCTGACTGACCTCACGGATAGCAGCCTCCCCGCTTGAGGCCGAAAACGCCATCAGGAGCCCGATAGCAAGCAGGATCGTGACCCCGACCAGCAGAAGATAGCGGGGCGCTGGGCCCCCGGCAAAATCAACAAACGGCGCTTTGCGTTTTGACTTCGGCTTCGGCTCAGGCCTCTGCGTGGCGTCCGCATTCTGTGGCTTGCGCGCCGCCATCTATACGCGCCCCCCCGGCTCGTCAGCAGCTCCGCTTGCAGGATCCTTGTCTTCAGACGTGATCTCATGCACGAGAGCGGCAAAAACCTCGCCGCGCTCTTCGTAGGAACTGAACTCATCAAAAGACGTGCACGCAGGCGAGAGCAAGACTGCCTCAGATGGCAGCGCTCTGTGCGCCGCACATTCCAGGGCGTCGACCATCGCTTCACAGGATCGTATCGGCACACGCGTGCCAAGCTGAGCCTGGATCGTACGAAAGCATTCCGCAAGCAACGAGCCTTCCTCACCAAAGGTATAAACACCCCGTACCTTCGCCAGGGCGATGCGAGCCAGGTCCTCGTACGAGGTCCCCTTGCCCCTGCCACCCAGCAAAAGATGTGCTTCGCCCGGACCAAAAGCAGTCAAAGCCGCCCGGACCGAGTCCGGATTGGTCGCTTTCGAGTCATCGAAGTAGCGTACGCCCGCAATCGTTGCGACCAGTTCAAGGCGATGAGTCGGCGCGCGGAAAGTCTTCAACCCGGCAGCAATCTGCTCGGGAGACACCCCAAAGTGCGCCACCAGCGCCGCCGCAAACAACGCATTGCAAATATTGTGCTCCCCCGGTATCTGGAGATCTGCCGCGGAGCATATCGCCTGGGGAGCGGCATCCTGGTCAAAATAAAGCCAGAGCTGGCCGCCCTCCCGGTAAGCCGAGGGAGGAGGACTAGCCTGCAACGAAATCGCCTGAGACGTAGCGCCCGTCTCTTTGATCGCCGTGCGCGCCAGCGCTGCGAAGGGATCCGCATCCCAGGTAAGCGCCACGTCACCGGAGTGCTGATGCGCAAATATCTTGCACTTGGCGGCAGCGTAGTTCTCGAGCGAGCCATGCCAGTTCAGGTGATCCGGCGATACATTGAGCAGGGCAGCAGCCTGGGGAGCGAAACTCGTCGTGTACTCCAACTGAAACGACGATGCTTCAACAACCAGGATTTCCGGCACAGGACCCTCTCGCAACAGGTCGGTCACGGGTTCGCCTATGTTGCCGACGCTCGCGCTGCAGCGTCCAGCTTCGCGCAGCAGGTGATCACAGAGCATGGTTGTAGTCGTCTTCCCATTGCTGCCGGTGATCGCGATCCATTGCTGTGTCGCAGGCGCCAGGCGCCAGGCAAACTCAAGCTCGCTGATAAGCTCATCGGAGCGCTGCTGCGCCGAGACCGTCAGAGGATCATGAGGAGCAAGGCCCGGGCTGATGACTGCCAGATCAAAGCTGCCTGCCTCTTCTGGCAGGGTCGACTTCCCCAGATAGGTGCGAACCTCGAGCTCAGGTCTCACCTGTGCCGCATACTGCTGCAGATCGGCAGCCTGCTCGCGCAAGTCAGCCGTATCAGCCCCATCCACGACGGTCAGATGGGTCAGCGCGTCGAACTTACTCGCAAAGCGGTCGGCCAGCGCCGCGCGCACGACCGCCTGGCCACTCCGACCAAGCCCTACGACAAGCAAACGTGAGGGTGACGAAGCATTCATCTCTCACCCCAGACGTTTGAGCTGGAAGAAGAAGATAACGAACCCAAGAGCCACGAACGATCCCGCAATAATCCAGAAACGTATCATGACCTTCGTCTCTGACCAACCGAGCATCTCGAAATGATGGTGGATCGGCGCCATTTTGAACACGCGCTTCTTAAAGCGTTTGTAGACAAGTACCTGGATGATAACCGAGAGTGCCTCGGCAACAAACACGCCGCCGATGAGCGGCAGAAGCAGTTCGGTCTTTGTGACCATCGCCAGGGCCGCTACTGCGCCGCCCAGGCCCAGCGATCCGGTATCCCCCATAAAGATATCGGCCGGATGACTGTTATACCAGAGAAAACCGATGCAGGCGCCCGCGATCGTCCCCGCCAGAAGCGAGACCGGTAAAGAGTCCTGCGCATAGGCAACGACCGCGAACAGCAGCATGATGATCATAACAATACCAGCGGCAAGGCCATCAAGGCCATCGGTCAGGTTCACTGAGTTGGAGACCGCCACGATCATGAAAACCGCGAACGCCAGGTAGAGCCAGGGCAGCTGTATAGTAGTCCCGAAAACCGAGAGCCGCGTTGTGATAAGCCCCAGATCTAAGAATACCCGCGTAGCGGGGAGCTGGAGCCTGGGGCTGACGTGGACCCAATTGATCGCCACAACCGCGCTTACAGCCGCAATGAGCACCTGCCCGATGATCTTCGCGCGGGCTTTCAGGCCCAGCGAACGTTCATAGGCGACTTTCTCAAGGTCATCGATCATGCCCAGCAATCCACAGGCAAGCGTCGTCACGAGTACCAGGACCGCAGCGCGTACCGACTGCGTATAATTGAGCAACTTGGCGATCGAGGAGTTCGTAGCATCCGGCGCTGCGAAGTAGGTCAGTCCAGCAAAGACCAGGGCGACCACCAGCAGGATCACGACACCGCCCATTGTCGGCGTTCCCTGTTTCTGCAGATGCCCCGCCGGCCCATCGGCACGTACCTGCTGCCCGATCTGGCGATGGTTCAGGAGGCGGATGAACAGTGGCGTGATCAGCCCTACCAGTGCGACCGCAGCCGCAAGCGCTAAAAAGACCTGAAAGGTCGGATACTGCGCAAGCTTTGTCAGCACGACGAGGGGTCTCCCTTCAATTCTTTTGCCTGCAAGGCCTCGATAGCCCGCTCCATGCGCATGCCCCGGGAACCCTTGACCAAAATTACATCACCAGGACGTACAAAAGAGCACAGGCTCCGTATCAGTTTACCCATATCATCATAGGCGACCTCATGAGGAGCTACTGCGCCAAACTCTGAACCGAAAACGAACAGACACCCAAGGCCGAGCTCTTTCGCCTGCGCAAGAACCTCACGATGGGCGTCTGCAGACTCCTCCCCAAGCTCCAGCATGTCACCGAGTACAGCGATTCGGCGGCCTTCGGGCCGCGCTGGCTGCAAAGCCGCCAGGCTGCGAAGCGCAGCCGCCATCGAATCGGGGTTTGCATTATAGGCGTCGGCAAGAACATTGACACCAAGGCCGGGCATTTCGATGACCTCGAGCCGCATGCCCACCGGAACGATCCTGGAGAGCGCACTGCAGAGCGCTCCGGCATCCAGGCCGAGATAGGTACCGACAGCAAGAACAAGCAGCGCGTTGCCGATGTTGTGGATCCCCGGGATCGAAAGATCAAGCGTGCAGTTCGCTTTCCCGGGCAACGTGACCTGTGCGTGAGCGCAGGCCCGATCATCCAGATAGATATCGGTGGCCACGATATCGGCTTGCTCAGGATCGACACCAACCGTGCAACGTTGAGCGACGGTCGCCGAGCTCAGCAAAGAACCAAAAGGCGTCCCGGCCTGATAAACTGCCAGCCCCTCAGGGGGCAAAGCCTCGAAAAGCTCCGCTTTCGCCCGGGCGATATTCTCGCGGCTCCCCAGGAGCGCAAGGTGCGCCGTCCCAATCGTCGTGATGACGCCGATCTGGGGGCGAACGATCCCCGCAAGCAGGGTTATTTCGCCACGCGCCCGCATGCCCATCTCGACGATAAGCAGCTCGGTCGACACGTCAGCAGAAAGGACCGTCAGCGGCACGCCCAGCTCGTTATTGTTGTTGGATTCAGTCGCAACGACGCGGAACTTGCTGCCCAGGGCCGCTCTCATCATCTCTTTTGTGGAAGTTTTTCCGGTCGATCCTGTGATGCCAATGACCGGGATATCAAGCTTTGAGCGCTGGTAGCGCGCCAGGTCCTGCAACGCGCGAAGCATGTCATCGACCTGGATGAGCGTAAGGCCTGTCGGGGGATGCTCGACTGGCTCGCTCACCAAAGCGATCGTCGCGCCTGTTCCCGCGACTGTTCCCAAAAAATCATGGCCGTTAACATGCTCCCCGATAAATGCCGCGAACAGCGAGCCCGCCCGCGCTTCACGTGAGTCGATCACGCATGAGTCGGCTACCGCCTCAGCGCTGCCGGCGAAAATGCGCCCCCGGGTGGCGCGAGCTATCTCGGTAGCCGTCATACGCCACATCAGGAAAGGTCCTTCAGCTGGAAGCCTGAAGCTGCCAGTGCTGCGCGGGCAACCTCACGATCATCGAAATGGATCGTGTGATCAGCAAATATCTGGTAGTCCTCATGGCCTTTGCCCGCAATGAAAACACAGTCGCCTGATGCCGCCAAAGCAATCGCCCGATTGATGGCAGACGCGCGATCGACGATGACCTCGTAGGGGGTATGCGTCGGCGCCAGGCCAACTTCGATGTCACGTATGATCGCTGCAGGATCCTCGCTACGGGGGTTATCGCTGGTGACCACCACATGATCGGAGCCTTCACCCGCCGCACGTCCCATCAAGGGACGCTTGCCGTGATCACGGTCCCCACCACAGCCGAAGACGGTGATCAAGCGCCCTTTTGTCAGGCCGCGCAACGCACCCAGGGCTGTTCGCAACGCGTCGTCAGTATGCGCGTAATCGACCAGTACCGTGAAATCCTGGCCGGACTTGACCTGCTCAAGGCGCCCGGGAACCGGGGGGACCCGACCAAGCAACGGCGCGATCTCATCAAGGCGGTACCCCAGACAGAGCGCGCAGCCCACTGCCACCAACACGTTATGGACGTTATAGGAGCCAACAAGCGGGACCTGCATCAAGGAAGTAGCGTCCCCTGCATCCGGCTCACTCACTCTGAACTCGGTCCCTGTCGCACGATAGATCACCTGGTCCGGGTCATACGCCAGATCAAGTCGCGGTTCAGGCGATGGGGCCGTAACGCCGGTTTCCTGTTGTGGCGAAGCGAGAGCGCCCACACTAAACGGCCGTAAGTCGCACTGGCGCAGCTCCCCAAACAGGCGAGTTCCCCAGGCATCATCAACATTTATCACGCGTGCAGCCGCTTCATAGTCAGTGAAAAGCTTCTTCTTCGCTGCAAAGTAATGCTCCATGTCATGGTGCCAATCCAGGTGGTCCTGGCTTAAGTTCGTGAATGCCGTGCAGGCAAAGCGTACCGCTCCTACACGCTCAAGGTCGAGCGCATGGCTGCTCACTTCCATCACCACATCGCTCACGCCGGCCTCAAGCATCCGCGCGAGCAACTGCTGCAGCGCAAGTGCGTCGGGGGTCGTGCGTTCGGCCGGCTCACGAGTGTTTGCGATCCGGGTCTCGACCGTCCCGATCAACCCGGTCGTCCTCCCGGATTGCCGCAGGATGCTTTCCAGGACATAGGCGGTCGTCGTTTTGCCGTTGGTACCCGTGATGCCGGTGACGCGCAGCCGACGGCTCGGGTGCCCGAAGAACGCGTCAGCAGCAAGCGCCAACACATGGCGACTGTCGGTAACACACACCTGGGGGACCGTGATCTCGGGCAGGAGGCGCTCGACGACCAGCGCAGCTGCGCCAGAACGCACCGCGTCTGCCGCAAAGTCATGGCCGTCGCTCTGGGCGCCTGTGATACAGAAAAACAGCGTGCCCGGACAGACCTGGCGTGAATTGTGCGCCAGGGACATGACACGCAGGGTGCGCTCATCTTCAGACAGGGCGCTCAGGCATCCCTCATCAACGATCCCGGCCAGGAGCCCCGCAAGTGTGAAATCAGGTGAGCTAGTCATGATCAGTTGTTCCTCCAGTCGCTGCCTGGGGCGCCTGCCCCTGGCCAGTGGCCTGGGACGCCTGGGGAATCTTTAACTGAGCCGCAGCATAACCCAGGATGTCAGCATAGGTCGGCCCTGCGACCGCTGCGCCATAATAGCTACCGCCCTTGGGCTCGAAGATCACCACGAGGCACAGAAGCTGCGGCTTATCAGCCGGCAGATATCCGATGAAAGAACTCGCATACTCCCCCGTCGCGTAACCTTTGCCTTGCTCGGCGATCTGGGCAGTGCCTGACTTCCCTGCCGACACATAACCGGGTACGGCCAGACGATCCTTCGTGACGACCCCTTTCAGGATCTCGGTCGATTGCTGACAGACTGACGGATCCAGTATCTGCTTACTCTGGCTGGCCCAGTCAGGCTTCTCCTGTGGATCGGCGGGCACATCGGCCAGCAGATGGGGTGTGACGAGCGAGCCGCCATTGGCCACTACGCTGACACAGCGCGACAAGGAAACTGGCGTCAGCGAGATCCCCTGCCCAAAGCTCGCGTTCGAAAGAAGGATCTTTGACCAGGATTTCTCCGGCGCCAGGTAGCCCTTGGTCGAGCCGGGAAAATCCACCCCAGGTTCCTGGTCAAGCCCGAAAGACTCAAGGTTCTTATAGAATGTGTCCAGCCCCATCTTCTCAGCCATCCTGGTCGCCCCCACATTACTGGACTCCCGGATAATCTGGGTCACACTCAGCGTTTCGGTCCCGTGGATGTCAGCATCCTTGACCACATGTGACCCGATCTGAAGGCTGTAGGGAACGGTGAATATCGTACTTGGTTTGAGTATCCTTGACTGAAGGCCACCCGCCAGCGTGAGCACCTTAAACGTTGACCCCGGCTCATAGAGGTCGACCAGGGCACGATTGCGGATAGCATCATTGGTGGTGTCCTTCAAGTCGTTGGGATCAAAGGTCGGAGAGGAGCTTGCCGCATAGATCTCGCCATTATTCGGGTTCATGACCACGACCGCCCCCGCCGTGGCATTATGGGCCTTGACTGCAGCGTCGAGCTGCTTTTGCGCGTAGTAGGCGATCTGGCTGTCGACGGTCAGGATGATATCGTGGCCGGGTTTGGGAGCGATCGTCTTCTGGATCCCCGAGGGAATGGGGTTGCCTGCCTGATCACGCTCGCTGAAACTGACGCCGGGAGTCCCCTGCAGAACAGAGTCGTAGCGCATCTCCATGCCAGCGACCCCTTTGCCATCAGCGTTCACGAAACCCACGATCTGCGAAGCGACCGTCGCCGACGGATACACCCGCTTATAATCCTGCGTGAAGGCAAGGGTCTGCATCTCGCGCTTGAGTTCTTTAGTGGACTCGCTGTCATCAGCGCTCAGTTCCGCGCTTTTCTCGAACGCGGCCACGGCGTCAGGAGCGACTTTTTTTGTGAGCAGGCAGTACCTTCCTTTACGGGACAGGAGCGACTCGTAGGTTGCTGCTTTGCCCCCGAAAGCCTGCATGAGGCGTTGGGCGACAACCTGCTTGGAGCTGATGAGTGTGGGGTCTGCGCTGACGTTATAGACCAGCACAGACTTGGCCAGAACGTTACCCTGACGATCATAGATCGTCCCCCGCTGAGCCGGAGTGACCGTCTGGGTTATCCGTTGGTTCTCTGCCTCCTGTGTGAGCGTCCTGGCCTGAAGGATCTGTACTGAGAACAGGCGGACGGCCGCAACCGCCAGCAACAGCAGAAAGCAGCCCGTAAACAACTTAATAAAAAGCTGAGAGGGCTGCTTTCGGTAAGAAGCAGGTCGTTTCGGGGCGCGAGAACTCATATCCTGACCCTAGCAAAATCAACGTGTAGCGGCAAGCCCGACATCACCCACCAAGAGCGCGCTGGCCTGTCCTGCAGTCAAGCGTACAAGGGTATTCAGGCTCGGCGCTTTTGTGGACGTGGAGCCAGAACGCGGCGCCGTCTTCGGAGTGGCCGCTGCAACACGCGGGCTAACCGTAGTAAGCTCGACGGTCATCTGGCTGCCGGTCGAGGGCACCATGCCGAGTTGGGTCGTGGCGATATTGGCCACACGCAAGGACGACGTAAGCACGGAACGCCGCATCTCCAGTTGTTCGGAGTTCGCGTTCGCCGCATCCAGGGCTTGCTTGATGAGTACCGACTGTTGGCTGTCACGGGTCGCCATAGCTGACAGGAACACCGGCCCCAGGCCAAGCACCACGAGTGCAACACAAACAACAACCACTGCGGTAAAAACCCGGCGGAAAGGACGCGCATCCTGATGGCGCGCGTCACGTGTCGTGCGTGCAGTGGTCGCTCCGGTAGCCCGGCCGTGCTTTGGTTTGCCGCCCGGGATCAACCGCAACGGGACATATTCTTCTTCCTCGACATACTTGTGAGCTGTTGCAGCCATCAGAACACCTCCTTTCATTTCTCCGGTTCCTTGTTCTTCAGTTGTTATCAGCTAACGATAACGGCGGTCATCGTCTGCCTTCTTCTTTTACTGGATAGCCTCTTTTTGTGAGCCCTTCGCATTCTCGGTGCGCTCTGCAACGCGCAGTCGCGCCGAGCGAGCGCGCGGGTTTTCCCGGGCTTCTGGATCGCTGACCCGCACAGCACCGCGTGTCAACGGGCGCAGGATACTGAGTCGACCACAGGCGCAAACCGGCAGGTCTGGCGGGCAGACGCAGCGGTCTTCCCAGGCGGCAAAGTCAGCCTTGACCAGGTGATCTTCCAGAGAATGGAAGGTGATCACCCCGATGCGTCCGCTGGGCGCAAGCCACCTCACCGCGCTGTCAAGCCCCTGCTGCAGGGCGCCCAGCTCATCGTTTACCGCGATACGCAGCGCCTGAAACGTCCGGCGCGCCGGATGGCCCCCGACCCGTCGCTCGCGCGCTGGTATGGCTGCCTTGACCACCTCGACCAGATCGTCACTGGTAGTAAGCGGGCGCTCTGCCCGCGCGTTCACGACAAACCGAGCAATGCGCGGCGCCCAGCGTTCTTCTCCCCCCGCGCGCAGGATGCGAGCCAGCTCGGCTTCCGTTGACTGCGCCAGGATGTCTGCCGCTGTCAGAGTCTCGCTATTGGCATCCATTCTCATATCGAGCGGTGCGCCTGGGTGGTAGCTGAAACCGCGGCTCTCGTCATCAAGCTGCGGAGAGCTGACCCCGATGTCAAAAAGAATGCGATCGAGGTATCCGAGTGGAACTCCTGCAAGCATTCGATCCAGATCGCGGAAGTTCCCCTTCATCAGGCGATACGGCGCAGGCTCCTTGCCCGCCGCTCTCATCTGGTCGGCACATTCAGCCAGGCGCTCTTCAGCCGCGGCTAAAGCGCGTGTGTCCTGGTCAATCCCAACAAAGAAACCCCGCGCTCCCAGGCGCTGGTAGAGCAAGACCGCGTGGCCTGCTCCCCCCACAGTCGCATCGACCACGATGTGATCGGCCTCAGGCGCCAGATACTCGCTGACCTCTGCGGTCATCACCGGAGTATGGGCATATCCAGTTGTCAAGGTCACAATATCCCGTCGGCCACCAGTTCGTTGGTCAACTCATCAATATCGATAGAGTCCAGATAGCTCTGGTGCTCCGAGGGATCCCATAATTCGATGCGGTCCTGGTTACCCGTGAACGTGATCGCCTTGCCCAGGCCAGCATAGCTTTGCATGCTCGCCGGGACCCTGATACGTCCGGCCGTATCGATCTCAACATCAAACGCGCCGTTGGTAAACCAGCGCTGCATCCGGCGCTTACGCTCATCAAAGACCGTGTCGTTGAACTGCGCAAGGAAGGTTTCGTAGTCGGCCAGCTTGAACAACCACAGGCAATGCTCATAGCCACGCACAAGGATGATCTCTTCTTCGCCAAGCTTGTTGCGAAAACGCGCTGGTAAGGATACGCGCCCTTTGCTGTCCATCGTATGTTCGTAGGTTCCGAAGAACATGATGCGGTGCTGATTGCCTTTCTCTCCTCTTTGCGCCGGTTCTACCGACGGTAATCAATCACCTGGCTATCCGGGCGATTTCATCTATAATATCCCACTTTATGACCAAATACAATACTTATTTACCATTTTCTCCCACTTACCACGCATCATGCCCCACTTAGGGGCTCAGATCACCTGAGGATGTCACGCTTGGATGGGCCTTCAGACGTTGGCCTTTTGAGGTCAAATCAGAACACGTGAAAACTTTTATCGTCAGGAGCTTGCAGTGCGGGGGGAACTGCCCTTACAATGGATACGGAACGCAACACATCGTTTTGGAGGTTCACTATGGTGCACTGGGGTTTTAGCAGTAATATTCCGATTATCTTGAACACGTTCTTATACGTCATCATGTTCTTGATGCTGGTTGTTGCTGTCGCCGTCGGTTGGTATGCCGCAAGGAATCTTAAGGAAGCTGAAAAAGCGGCGCCCGCGGACGAAGCCTACGAAGCGAACCTGAAAGCACGTCAGGAAAGAAAGGCAGCGAAGAAGGCGCTTAAAGCTAAACTTAAGAAGTAGCTCGCCCTGTTCAGAGTTTTAAAAGCCCGCTGATTCCAGCGGGCTTTTTCATGCGCGACTCAGATGCGACAACAATATCAGTGGGCATTCAGGCGCGCGGGCGCGAAATGAATGTTCATTGACGAGGCGTCGCGGGGCGTAGCGTACAACGCTACTCAAGCCGCGCGACAACAATATCAGTGGGCATTCAGGCGCGCCCGGGGGTGTGCATGGAGGTATGCTTCGCGTAGCCGTGCCTGGTCAATGTGAGTATAGATCTGCGTGGTGGAAAGATCGGCGTGGCCTAAGAGTTCCTGGACCACCCGGAGGTCAGCCCCCCCTTCCAATAAGTGAGTCGCGAACGAATGGCGCAAGGTATGGGGATGAAGCCCCTTGATGCCGATCCGCTCGCCAGCATCGCGCACCACAACAAAGACCACCTGCCGATACAGCGGCTTGCCCTTGCTGGTAAGAAAGACCCGGTCACTTACCGGCGCCACACTGCCCTTGGGGCGAAGGTGCGTGCGCCCCTTGTCCAGATAACGCCGTACCCACTGCGCCGCGACAGAGCCGAGAGGTACAAGGCGCTCCTTGTTGCCTTTACCAATGACCCGCACGACACCATCCCCAAAATCCAGGTCATCCTGTTTCAGGTCACAGATCTCGGATTCACGCAGGCCGGAACCATAGAGCAGCTCCAGCAGAGCGCGGTCGCGAAGGGCAAGCGGATCGCCCTGCGGATCGCATGCTTCAAGCAGGCGAGCTACCTGATCAATGCTCAGTACTGTCGGCAGCTTTCGCACCTGTTTCAGGCGTGGCAATGTCCGCAGAGGATAGTTCTGAGTCAGCGACTCACGCAGACAGAATTTATGAAACCCTTTTAGCGCTGAGAGATGGCGCTGCAAAGAAGAGGCGCCTAGCCCGGATGCACGAAGTGCAGCGATGTGTGCTTCGGCGTCTTCGGGCGTAACATCATCCAGAGTAGTAGGACCCCGTTGTCCAAGGAAAGCTCGATACCCGTTCAAGTCATGCTCGTATGCTGCCAGTGTATTGGCTGACAATCCTCGTTCGACACGCAGATGAGCCAGGTATTCTTTGAGAGCGTCTGAGATTTCCATGGACTTATGCTAACGCAAAAACAGAGCCCGGAGTAACCCGGGCCCTGTCGTCTGTAGTAATTGACTATTCAGGCGCGTTTACGCAAGAAATGTTGCTAAGGGCGTGTACTCCAGGCCATGAGTCTTTGCGACCTCTTCGTAGACGACCTTGCCCTCGATGACATTGGCGCCCAATGCCAGCGCCGGATCACCGGCCAGGGCTTTCTTCCAGCCCTTGTCGGCCAGCGCCAGGCCATAGCGCAGCGTCGCGTTGTTAAGGGCGCGTGTCGAAGTGTTCGGCACGGCTCCCGGCATGTTAGCCACGCCATAGTGCAGCACGTCATCAACAAAGAAAGTAGGATCGGCGTGGGTGGTGGCATGCGTCGTTTCGATGCAGCCACCCTGGTCAACAGAAACGTCGACGACGACTGAGCCCTTCTTCATGATCTTCAGGTCCTCTTTGAGCACCAGCCACGGGGTCTTTGCGCCCGGCAGCAGCACAGATCCTATGACCAGATCGGCGGCAGGCAGCACTTCAAGCAGATTGCCGCGCGAGGAGTAAAGCGTGGTGATCTCGTCGCCCCAGCAGTCGGTCAGATAGCGCAGGCGATCAACGTTGACATCGGCGATCGTCACCTTGGCGCCCATGCCCTTGGCGACATAAGCCGCGTTACTGCCGACCACGCCGGCGCCCAGCACGAGAACGTTAGCGCCCGGGACACCTGGAACGCCGCCCATGAGGATGCCACGTCCACCATTGATTTTCTCAAGATAGTAGGCGCCTACCTGGGAGGCCATACGCCCGGCGACTTCTGACATCGGCGCCAGCAGCGGCAACGAACGATTAGGAAGCTCGACGGTCTCATAAGCGATGCAGACGGCGCCGCTCTTGATGAGACCCTCGGTCTGAGGAAGATCCGGAGCAAGGTGCAGGTAAGTGTAAAGGATCTGTCCCGGACGCAGCATGGCGATCTCGGGCGGTTGTGGCTCTTTGACCTTAACGATCATCTCTGCCGCCTCGAAGACGGCGGCAGCAGTTGGCAGTATTTCGCAGCCAACTTTCGTGTAGTCTTCATCCGGGAAGGAAGAACCCTCGCCCGCGTGGGTCTCGATCATGACCTTATGACCATGAGCGACATAGTCAGCGGCAGCCGCCGGAGTCAAGCCAACGCGAGACTCATTGTTTTTGATCTCTTTTGGTACGCCGATAATCATCAATATACCCTTTCTCTTGCGTACAGATACGTGATAAAAGCTGTCCTAAGTATAGCGCAACAGAGCTGGTTCAGAGCAGAGAAAACAGGAGCGAACTTCCGCGAGAACGACCTCAGCGTGAGTTCAGCGCATTGCCTATTCGTCTAAATCCAAGTCAATGCGGGGAGCTGACTTCACGCAGGAAGGCGGCTCGACAAAGCGCGCCATGCCGCCAGCTGCAGCGCCTGCGGCGAATGCGGCTTCAAAAAACACGGGATCGTCAGCCGGGTCGCGCCCCATGGTCGTGACCTGAAGCCCCCTCAACGCCTCCTCAGAGAAACCTGACTGTTCCAACTGGGCGAAGTAGTGTTCAACACGTGACCGGAAGGCTTCAAGCTGTGCTTCGACGCGCGCTTGCTGCTCACCCTCAAGATACGGGATCATCGCTGTCGCTGGCACTGCGGCTATGCGCTCCAGCGCCACAAGCGAATGATGGCTGATGCCTTGGTGGCGCTCGCGCTTATCAGCAAACGACATTCGCAGACAAGCGATCGGGTTGCCACCCAATGCTCCTACCGCGTTGATCGCTTCGCCCTGGGCAATACCCGTGTGCCCAAAGGGCGTCCCCGTACCGGCCAGTCCCGGTCCACTACTCACGATAACGACGTCGCAGCCCTGCACATGGCACGACGCCAGAAGCCCTGAATAGAGATTGATTGCCTCAAGTTCCCCGCCAAAAGCTTGCCCACAGGTCAGGGTCGCATCGAGCAGTTCAAGGTCACGGCACTGCGCCACCAGTTTTGAGAAGGCGAGCGGCAACGCCGCCTGGTCGGTCATGACGTAACCGACGCGCAGGCTCGAGTCGACCTGTTTGATCGCGGCGGCCACCAGCGGGACCTGGCTGTGCAGGCCGCAGCAGACCACGGGGATACCCTCAAGGGAATCGACCTGTCCCATGACCTTATGATAGGGCGACTCCTGAGACTCGACCGCCAGCACGTTGCGCTGCAGCGGCGTATAACGCAATTTCATGATGTGGCCGTCAGCGGGAGTGTCCGCTTCCTCGAAAGCCACGCCATCATCCGCATGACCCCGAGCTACCACGAAGTCGACCCCGCCAGTCCCCAACGTCAGATCACGCGCAGTCGTGTTGACCAGCACGCGCTCACCCACCGCACACTCCCCTGTCAGCGCGGGATAGCTCAGCGCGGGACCCTCGCCCGTTTCAAGTTCCTGCACACCCTCACGCTGCGCGGTGACAGCAGTAACGGTAGTCCAAATTAAACGCATAGTGAATCCCTTAAACTGAATGATGACAAAGGGTCAGGTACTTTGTCATGCCTACTCCCCCGCGCGCTTGTTATGATAGGCCACGGCTGCTCCGATAAAATCACGGAAGAGCGGCGCCGGGCGCGTGCTGCGCGACTTGAACTCCGGGTGGCCCTGACTGCCTACAAACCAGGGATGGACCTCATCAGAGAGCTCGACCATCTCTACGAGTGTTCCATCCGGGGAGGTCCCCGAGATGACCAGGCCTGCTTCCTCCAACTGGGCGCGGTACTTGTTGTTCACTTCATAACGATGGCGGTGCCGCTCGCTTGCCTGAGTGCTGCCATAGGCCGCAAAGCCCAACGTGTTCTCCTTGACCGCATGCGGGTAGGCGCCCAGGCGCATGGTCGCGCCCATGTCGGTCACCGCCTCCTGCTCGCTCATGAGCGCCACTACCGGGTAAGCCGTCTCAGGGTCGAACTCGGTCGAGTTGGCGCCAGGCATCCCTGCAACGTTGCGAGCGAACTCCGCCACGGCGATCTGCATCCCGAGGCAGATCCCCAAGTAAGGGACTTTGTTCTCACGGGCATATTTGGCCGCGGCGATTTTGCCCTCGACGCCCCGGTAGCCAAAGCCACCCGGTACGAGAATGCCGTCAAAACCCTCAAGCTTGGCCGCCACCTGCTCGGGTGTCAGGTCCTCAGAATCGACCCAGTAGACATCAACAATGCGATCGTGAAAGACTCCCGCGTGAGTCAGCGCTTCATGCACCGAAAGATAGGCGTCAGGCAGCTGGACATACTTGCCCACCAAGGCGATACGGATATGCTCGGTCAGGGAAGCCGCTTTGACCACATAGTTAGTCCACTCGCTCAGATCGAGTTTTCGGGGCTCCATATCAAAAACCTTCAGCACGCGCTCATCGAAGGCCTGGTCTGCCAGGATACCCGGAATAGCATAGATGCTCGGCGCATCTAAAGCGGTAAAAACCGCGTCCTCATCAACGTCGCAGAACAAGGCGATCTTGTCAAGCAGAGACTTGTCAAGCTCGTGGTCGGCGCGGCAGACGATGACGTCTGGCTGGATGCCGTGACTGCGGAGCTCCTGGACACTGTGCTGGGTCGGCTTGGTCTTAAGCTCCTTGCTTGCGTTAAGAAACGGCACGAGCGTCACATGGATATAGCAGACATTGTGGCGCCCCACGTCGTTTCGCATCTGGCGAATGGCTTCAATGAACGGCAGGGATTCGATATCGCCGACTGTCCCGCCGATCTCGGTAATGACGAAGTCTGCGCCGGTTTCTTCCGCGAGCCGCTGGATGCGGCTTTTGATCTCATTGGTAACATGCGGCACGACCTGGACGGTACCGCCCAGGAAGTCACCGTGACGCTCGCGCTGGATCAAAGTGTCATAGACCGAACCCGAGGTCACATTGCTGTTTTGGGTCATCGCTTCATCGACGAAGCGTTCATAATGCCCCAAGTCGAGATCGGTCTCCGCCCCGTCCTCGGTAACAAAAACTTCACCATGCTGAAACGGGCTCATCGTACCCGGGTCGACGTTGAGATAGGGGTCCAGCTTCTGCATAGTGACGCTGTAACCGCGCGATTTAAGAAGGCGCCCCAGTGAAGCTGCGGTGATGCCTTTTCCGAGGGAGGAAACAACGCCTCCGGTAACAAAGATATGCTTAGACATCTACGCAACTCCTTTTTTCAACATCAGTCGGTGTTCTCCTCTTCGCGGTCAGTTCTCCCTGTTTTTATTCTACCTATTTGGTCGAGCCATAAGAGTAACGGATTTTTCTCAATCACCCGAGAAAATGAGATTTTCTCGCTGATGAGATTGAGAGCCAGCATGATCAGGAGGAAAACTATAAGGCCGGAAAGGCCGAGCGTGGTAACGATGTAGGCCCCGGCGATAAATCCCGCAGGATTGGCGCCCGCATCACCGAGCATACCTTGCTCGCGCAGGTCATAGCGCATCGTTGCAAGTACAGGAAGCAGGAAGATAAGAAAATAGCTGACCTGCGACAAGAACGACTGGAAAAGAAGTCCCCCGGATAAGGCATGGCCCGACGCGATCCACGAGATAACCAGACGATAGACAAACCCGCCCACCAGCAAAAGCAGGGTGACTTTGCTCGCCCTCCCGGGTCGCAGGTCACAGAGATTGACGAAGTTCGCGCACAGCGCCAGGGAAAACCCCGTCAGCAAAACTACGAGCATCACCCTGTTCCCGCCGCTTTGAGCCCAGATGGCCCCGTAGAATTTACCACCCCACAGATACCAGGCAAAAAGCAGCGCGGTTGCCCCAATGCCGATCAACTTCACCAATCCGGTCGTCAGATGACCTTGCAAGAGCGCCTTCAAGTGGCCTTTGAACCCCTTCGAAGGCGTGCCCACGCCGAGATCATCGATCAGGCCAAAAGCAAATACCGCCGCCACAGCGATACCTAAGCCTATCGCGTCACTGGGCGCCTGGGCATACCCCGTTAAAAAAGGGCTTAGCATGTTTAACCGGTGCCCCATCCGGTCAAACAGCAGATAAACCGTGCGAAAAACCAGCGAAAGGCTTACCAGCCCGATCGCCCACAAAGGCCAGATGAATCCCAGCCCCAAGGGCACCGTGCGGCCCGCATAGTTCCTCACCTGTCCGAATGATCGTTTCCTGAAAGCTTTCATAAGAACATGCAAGAGCACAGCCGGAAACAGGCCGCAGCATACGAAGATGATGCAGCACATTACCAGGTTGCCCAAGATCGGAAAGCCGGGAGAGCGATAGAGATTCACTATTCCAGGAGAAGACAATATCTGATAGATCCGTTGCCCCATGATCAGGTGAGCTCTCTCACGGAACCAAGCATCAGCCATACGAGCGAAGTCCCCAGATAGACTACCATCAAGGCGGGCATAACGATACCACTGTCCTCAGTGCAAAACGCGATGATGCCGGTCACCAGAACGCTGATCATCGCCTTGCGAAAAGCTGGGTTGTGCTTCATTGTCTCTGCAAAGCCCCCGGTAGGACGCACAGCGACCACGATAAGATAAACGATGATCGCTACCAGGAGATATGACCAGATATAGGTAAACGTCCGCAGGTTCATCGCGATCTTGCGAATGACGATGATCCACAGCTCGGCGGGCCCGCCCTGCATCATGTCGGTCACCAGGCGGCCCAGATGCGTACCCTCGCCCGGCAGAAACAGGTCAGCCAGAATGAAAAGAGCTATGAGAGCCACAACGGCTCCAATCATTACCAGGACGCTCTTCCAGGTGAATCGTTTTGCGTTGAGCAAAGTCCAGAGTACGATAAAGCCCATCGTCGCCCAGATGGCGACGCCCGCGTTGGCGCCCAGCGGGGGCGCCGCCGCAACGATCACGGCCAGCAATCCGAGCAACGCGATTCCGTAGCGT
The DNA here is from genome assembly GCA_009778715.1 of Coriobacteriia bacterium. Lineage (GTDB taxonomy): Bacteria > Actinomycetota > Coriobacteriia > WRKU01 > WQUG01 > WQUG01. The sequence goes on from WRFR01000002.1 coordinate 95,034, forward strand.
TTGAAATACACCATCCAGTGCTTGTCCGCATATTGATCGGCCAGGAGACCGCACCCCATCATGATCGCGCCGACCAGGATGGCGGCAGCTTCATTACCCATGCCATAGTAACGTGAGGCCCCGATCGGCGAATACCCGAGAAGGCTGGTGAACGTTGTCGAGGCGCCCATGAATTGATCACCTATGATCACGAAAGCCGTAAGAGCGATAAGCACGATCAACGGCAACCGCCTGTTACCTTTCCAGGTGATCAGGCACAGGATTACCCACAAAGCGAGCGCAACGCCCAAAAACTCCGCGACCACCGCCGTTGGCGACCCTGGCCAACGATAAACAAAGAACATGAGCCAGTTGGCGATCGGTATCGCCAGGACGAACAAAATCACGGCATACATGAGGTGTTTGCACGCCCATACTACCCGGGGGAAACGTATGCGGCCAGCAAAGAAGGCAAAAGCTGCCCCCAGTATGATAATGGCGGCAGTCGCGATCACAAACGAGCTGATAGCAGGATTGCGTACTGCTTCGACTGAGACCGTCGTCGCGTTTACCCGCTTCAGTTGTGCAATACGGCTTGCAAGCGTTGAGGCGGCGCCCGTCGAAGCCTGAACAGCTGTTAGGGGAGACCCGATCATCTTGATCGGCGCTTTGAGACCCAGCATCTCGAGCACGGAAACACTGAGGTCATTATCGGTCACCAGGCCAGCACGGTGCGTCGAGGCAGAGGTGAGCAGCCCGCCTTCCGTTGCCGGACTTGAAGGGCGCGGAGAGACGATCACTGGCCCAAAGCTGTCACCGCCCAACGCCCGGTCGCGCGTGGCCAGCGAGGTTACGATGATCGTTGCCGCCGGCCAGGTACTGCGCGCCTGCTGGTAACACCCATCCAGGCTGCTTAGCGCATCAGCCCATTGGCGGCCGGCGACATCAGGCGAGACGTCAGCACTCGCCTGTTGCGCTCGGTACAGATCGCCCGGATCGATCACGATAAAGCTTTTCGCTGCTCCTGAAGCCTTGATGTCGCCGGCAGTGGCAGCCATCGCCTGGGCAAGCTTGCCAGCGTCGCTACGCACGCCAAAAGGCGCTCCTTCGTCGCTGGCCAGAAGATCCTCAGAAACGTCCCCGTAACGTACATATCCATCCGCGTTCATAGCAAGTATCGCAGCCGGGCGCTCCCTTACACCGGGTGCTGACCCCGGCTGAAAATCTGAGTTTCCGATAGCTGCCGTAGCTCCTGCCGCATCCTGAATGGTCTGCCCCAACAGCCCTGGCGACGCGTCATATTTATTGGAAGCGTTGGACTTGAGAATGCGCGGCAGGCCAAGATAGGCAATAGTGTTCTCGCCGAGCGGCGCCTGGAGATAGGACGGAACGATATCGGCAACACGATCCCCTTCAAGGGTCTCGTTACGACCAAAAGCGCTCAGTGCTGAGGGGTCGGCAACCACAGGGGCCCCCGCACCCAAGGTCAACGCGCGTTCTGCCAGCACCGATGAGTCAGTATCGAGGCTGCATGCGTTGATGTTGGCAATCAGTCCGTTTTGTGCGGCCTGCCAAAGGGTCGGCGTTTTCTGTGCGCTGATATCATCCCAGGTGACATAGGGCGCCAGGATCAGTACCACCTCTGCAGATGAAGCACCTGCGACGGTGGTCAGAGAGCTGGCTTTCGTAGCCGCCTGGGCGCTGGCAGGTACCGCGCCAACAATAACACTGACCGACAGGAGAACTGCGAGCACGCTTGTGGCGAGCCGCGAAGCCCTGCCTGGTGCTTTCATCTGAAGGCTCATCCTTGTCTGCCTCACCTCGCGATCCTCAGTGACCAAAACCACTGTTTTTCATCATAGTTATCATAGCGTAAGGCCCTGACAGGATGTGTAACACGCCGACAACGAAAGCCAACGGTCAGATAAGGGCGCCCGGCGCCATGCGCTATTATGATAACGGTCACTGTGAAAAGGAGTCTCTATTACCCACCAACCCGATAACGCTGCTGAACTGAGTGATGACAGAACAACTTCTGCTGGTGAACCGGAGGCAAACGCCTCTCTCACCGAGGGAGCAGGCGCCTCTATCACCGAGGAACTTTTGCCCGACGACTTCGTCGCCAGTGAAGCGGGCGCCGGCGATATTGAGCAGGCGCCTTCGGTCGCTCGCTCCACCGCCATTATGTCGGTGGCAACTTTATTCTCACGCATCACCGGTTTCATCCGGGTCTGGGCAACCGCCTGGGCGCTCGGCGCAGGCCTGACCGCCTCGGCCTTTACCCTGGCCAACAACATCCCCAACATGATCTACGAGCTCATGGCCGGCGGTATTCTTTCGGCCGTGTTTATTCCGGTCTTTCTGGAAGTCCGTGCCAAACGAGGCAAAGAGGAGGGATGGCGCTTCGCCAGCCACGCGATGAACCTTGCCATGCTGGCGCTCATGGTCGTTGCGCTTATCGGTATGATTTTCCCGCAGCCCTTTATCTGGACCCAGACCTTCCGCCTGGCCAAAGATACGGTTGCGCTGCGCAACCTCTCGAACTTCTTCTTCCGCTTCTTTGCGTTCCAGGTCGTCCTCTATGCCTTTGGCGCGATCGTCCAGGGCGTGCTCAATGCCCAGAGAAAGTTCCTCTGGCCGGCCGTCGGGTCGATATTTAACAATGTCGTCGTTATCGCCGTGATGTTCTGGGTCGGTTTTGCGATCACCGCGCACGGCAACGTACTCACCACCTCAATCAAGGTCGTGCTCGGCGTGGGCACCACACTTGGTGTATTTGCGATGTTTGCCGTCATGGTCCCCTCGCTGCTCAAGTCGGGGTTCCGCTATCACTTTGAGCTAGGTTGGCATGACCGTGATGTGCGCCGCATGATCATCCTGGCTATACCGGCCGTTATTTACACGCTGACCAACCTCGTTGCCTCATCTTTCCAAACCACGGCCGCCAGCAGCATCTCGGCATCCGGCGCAGCTATCATCTACTTTGCCAACACCTGGGTCAATTTGCCCTACGGTATTTTATCAGTCGCCCTGACCACGGCGCTCTATACAGAGATGTCGACCTATGCCACCCGCAAGGATATCCGCAACTTTAAACTCTCCATGACAAGCGGTCTGCGCTCAACAGCCCTGTTGATGCTGCCGACCTCCGCGGCGCTTTTTGCGCTCTCCACCCAGGTCATCTCGCTCTTCGCGGGAAAGTTCACCGCCCACGATGTCCCTATAGTCGCCCATGTGCTCCAGTACTGGTCGGTCTCGCTCGTATTTCGGGCGGTGATGATATTTATCATCTTCAGCTTCTATGCGCTTAAGGACACCAAGACGGTCGCGATCGCCAACCTTGCGGCAACGGTGTTTCAGGCGGGCGGCTATCTTATACTGACGACCGGGATCGGCGCGTGGAAAGGCTTTGGCTACGTAGGTATCCCCATCGCTGACGGGATCTTCTACATCCTGTTGTTTACCAGCCTGTTATTCCTGATGCGCAAGAAAGTCGGAGCGTTTGACATCAAGAGCTTTGTCGTCGTGTTCTGTAAGGCTGCTCTTGCCAGCATTGTGGGTGGCGCCGTCACCTTCTTCCTGCAGCGCCTGATGGTAAACGCGTTGGGAGGCGGCCGGATCGCTGCGCTTATCACGATCGCTGGCGCTGGCCTCTGCGGACTGGTGGTCGCGTTTGCCCTGATCTGGCTGCTGCGCGTCCAGGAGCTGAGCGTACTGAGCTCGATCGGGCGGAAGTTCGGCCGGAAGTTCGGCATCGGCAGAGGCGGAGGCCAGGCGTGACAAGCGTGACGGGCGTGGCGGGCGCGGAGCCCCTGCCGTCCCAGGACGGCGACCTGCTCGCCACACCGGAGTCTGCCGAAGACACTCCGGTCATCGTTGCCCTGATCCCTGCGCGCAACGAAGCTGAGCGGATCTCAACCACCGTCTGTGCCACCTTGCATGTTCCCGGTGTCACCCGGGCGATCGTCACTGATGATAACAGCGAGGATGACACCGCCCGCCTGGCCGAGGAAGCTGGCGCCAAGGTGTTTCGCCTGCGTAATCGGCTGAGCGGTGGCAGCAATCCTGATATCGAAAACGACAAGCCGCTCATCAACATCGCAGGCGGCAAAGGTTCCGCCTTGGAATATGGCGCGAAGTTCGCCGAGGACGCCGACATCATCCTGCTGCTTGACGGTGACCTCGGCATCAGCGCTGGCGAAGCTGGCACGCTGCTGGCTCCTGTTCTGGCTGGCGTTGCTGACATGACCATCGCGCAGTTCCCCCGGCCTGCAGGCAAAGCGGGCTTCGGCCTGGTCAAAGGGCTGGCGCGCTGGGGTATCGCTTCAATGGGCGGGGGCTGGCAAGCTGAAGCCCCGCTCTCGGGGCAGCGCTGCGTGCGCCGTGAGTGCCTGGACCAGATACGGCCTTTCGCGCACGGCTATGGCGTCGAGGTGGCGCTGACCGTGCGTGCCCTGCGACACGGAATGCGTCTGTTGGAAGTACCTACCACGATGACCCACGCCGCGACCGGGCGCGACTTGGCTGGCTTCTGGCATCGTGGCAAACAGTTCATAAACGTAGCGCGCACCTTGCTGAAGCTCCGTTTCGAGTGACCTGCTTATTCGGTCTCACCCTTTTTCCCGGCATACAATGGGCAAACGCCCCGGTTTACTCCGCTTCTTCGTAGTGAAGGCGGGATTTCGAGGCACGCTCGACGGCATTTAAAGCAGCGTTGACCGCGATCGCCAATCCGCCGACTAACAGCGTCCCCCAGATCAGCTTGACGGGATCCTGGGACTGGAGCCCTTCAAAAAGTATCGTCCCTACGCCACCCGCGCCCACCACAGCAGCGATCGTCGCGATGCCGATCGTCGAGATCATCGCCAGGCGCAGGCCGGACGCCAGCACCGGAAACGCAAGCGGGAACTTCACGCGCCAGAGTATCTGGAGCGGCGTCATTCCCAAGCCCGTTGCAGCTTCAGTAAGCGCCGGATCGACCTGACTGAAACCATCGATGAAGTTGCGTACCAGTAAGAACTGGTTGTAGAGCACCAGCACGATCAGCGCTGGGATCGGGCCGATGCCTAGAAGAGGAATCATCAGCGCAAAGAGCGCCAAGCTGGGGATCGCGTAAAACGCCCCCAGCAAATTGACCACCACCTGCGAGGCGCGGCGGTGAGGCAAAAGTACCAGCGTGAGCAGAGTCGCCAACACGACCGATGCCACGAGCGCCAGCACCGTGATCAACAGATGCTGACCAAAACAGGTCAGGATCTTGTCATGATAATCAGTCCAGTACTGTAGCATGAGCTAGGATACGGCGCTTAAGACCGGAGCTCCGATAGCGCCATCAAGCAGCGACTCTTCCCCCTCCTCGACAGTGGCGGTCATGAGCAGGTCGTAGACAAACTGGTTGGCCGGCGCCGTGACGATCTCTTGTGGCGTGGCAAACTGCTGCACCCTGCCACTCGACATGATAAGCACCCGCGTACCCAGCTTGAAGGCCTCGCGGATGTCATGCGTGACAAACAAGTAGGTCGCGCCCTGCGCCGCGTGGATCCTGAGTAACTCATTTTGCAGCCCCGTGCGTGTGATTGCGTCGATTGCGCCAAAAGGCTCGTCGAGCAACATCACCGCCGGATCACAGGCCAGCGCGCGCGCCAGACCTACCCGCTGTTGCTGCCCACCGGACAGCTGTGACGGATAGCGCGCGGAGAACTCTGCGGGATCAAGCCCGACCAATTCCAGCAGCTCGATCACGCGCGCGCTGGTGCGGGCGCGGTCCCACTTGAGGAGCTTAGGGGTAACCGCCACATTCTGCGCAACGGTCATGTGGGGAAAAAGCCCCACCTGCTGGATCACATAACCTATCCCATGACGCAGTTGCACCGGATCCTGCTGCATGACATCACGCCCGGCGAGCAGGATCTGTCCGCTATCAGGTTCATAGAGGCGATTTATCATCTTGAGCAACGTGGTCTTGCCTCCGCCCGAGGTCCCGACGATCGTGATGAGCTCGCCCGTCTCGACTGACAGCGACACGTGATCGACAGCAGGCTCGGTCGCTCCCTCGAAGCGTTTGCTTACATCCTGAAATTCAAGTGCGATGGTCATTACTTCCCTTTCAATTCCTACTTTATGACAAAAGGTACCAGGTACTGTTTGTCACTCTGCGCTCGTTGCCGACAAGTCGTCACGCACCTGAGCCCGGATGCTGGCATAGTAATCACTGGCAACCTTGTCCGCTTCCTGCTTATCGACATCGACCTTCGCATTAAGCGCCGTAAGTTTCTCGGTGGTCAGTGTCTTATCGACGGAGTTTAAGATCGTTGCAATCGTCGGATGCGCCTTCAGCACGGCGCCTCGCACGACCGGGGCCACATTGTAGGGTGGCCAGACCTGCTTATCATCTTTCAGGGCGACCAGCTTGGGATTAGCCAGGTCACCCGCTGTGGTGTAAAGCGGCGCCACGTCAGCCTGGCCGTTAAGCATCACGGTTGCCAGAAGCGACGTGTCATAGATCTTCTCGCTTTTCCATTTGAACGGCCCATAGGCTTTGGCTAGCGCAGGCAGGCCATCAGCGCGCTGGTCGAACTCGCCTTGCGTGGCAAAGCGCAGCTCGGTGGCGTGTTTTTGCAGATCGCTGATATCAGTGATCCCGTACTTATCAGCCGCCGCCTTCGTGATAGCCAGGCCCTGGCTGTCATTGGCGGGCGCATAATCAAGCCACACGATGTTCCACTTCTGCTGATAGTCTGCCTTGACCGTGTCATAAACCTTCTGCGGGTCGGTCTGCAGCGGCAGCTTGAGGATACTGAGCAGCCCCGTACCGGTGTATTCCGGATACAGGTCGATCTGATTGCCAGTAAGAGCGGTATGGACAACGGTATCAGCCAGGTTCAGCTTCCGGTCGACCTTCAAGTCGTTGTCCTCAAGCGCGTCAGCATACAGGTTGCCTAGGATCAGGCTCTCTGTGAAGTTCTTGCTGCCCACACGGATCGGGGCAGAAGCAGACGTCGTGGTCCCCGCTCCTTTCGAGCCACAGCCCGCAATGACCAGTGTACTTATGAGGGTAAGTACGCCCAACGTTACGAGCAGAGCGCGGCGGATATTCTTCATGCGATCCCTCCTTATGTTCGTAGCAGCGCGCGGGTGTTGAAAACGCAGCACTCGCCGTTGCAGAAGACCCAACAACCAGCCCGTGGCCAGTGATAAGCAGGCGACCGACACGCCGCCGATCACCAGCAAGCTGTTATCCATCAATTGAAAGCCCGTGAAGATGATCGTACCCAGGCCGCCAGCGCCGATATAGGCAGCCAGCGTTGCGCTGGCGATAACTTCGACAATCGCCGTGCGCAAACCCGTAAATATGAGCGGCATTGCCAAAGGGATCTTCACTTGCCAGAACACGCGCGCCGGACTCATCCCCATGGCAACTCCCGCCTCGACAATCGCCGCTGGCAGCGTAGAGAACGCAATCGTTGTGTTGATGAGCATCGGCGGCAGGGCCAGGATCGTCAACGCTAACACCGCTGGGAACAAACCGGTGACTTTCAGCAGCACCACGCAGAGAAACAACACCGCTAGACTGGGGATGACGCGCAGGGTCGCAAATACACCCGTCACCACCGCGCGCACCCGACGATCACGAGCGCACAGAATACCCGCAGGTACGCCGATACCAGCAGCGATAAAGACGGACAAAGCACTGATTCCTACATGCTCGATCAGCGCGAGAAAGAACGCTCCTGACTGCTGGCTGAAGTAGCTTATGATCGCATGTAACATAAAGTCCCTAGCTGTTAAAGCATTAAAGGAAACCGCGTCGGGCGTCCATTCCTTTTCCCCTCATGTCTCTTTCAGGTATTCACTCTAGCACATCTCACGATACGTCGAGGTGAGCAGGCCTGCAAAGGCCGCGCTTACCCCTCCGTGATCCCCGCATCCCGGGAACAAAGTGGGTTACACTAGCAAGTATGGATATCACGCTTCCCGATAATGTGCTCTGGGTACTTGAGACGCTTGAGGCAGCTGGGTTTAGCGCCTGGGTCGTCGGAGGCGCCGTGCGTGACCTGCTGCTGGGGCAACCTGCGCACGATTATGACATCGCGACCGCCGCGCGCCCCGCACAGATTGCCGCCGTCTTTCCCGGCTCGAACTGTGGGCTGGGCGTACGCTTCGGGACCGTCGTCGTGACCGGTAAAGGCATGACGATCGAGGTCACCACGTTTCGCTGCGAAGGCCTCTATACCGACTTCCGCCACCCTGACGAACTCAGGTTTGCTGATTGCATTGAAGATGACCTCTCCCGCCGTGACTTTACGATCAACGCGCTGGCCTACCACCCGCAGCGAGGCTTGCTTGACGTGTTCGATGGCACACAGGACCTGCATGCGGGTCTTATTCGCTGCGTCGGCGACCCTGATACGCGGTTTGCCGAAGACCCCCTGCGGATCCTGCGCGCCTGGCGCTTTGCCGCACAGCTTGGGTTTGCGCTTGATCCTGCGGCCTGCGACGCAACGGTGCGACAGGCAGGGCTCTTGCGCCACATCAGCGCCGAGCGCATTCGCGACGAGTTCTCAAAACTGCTGTTAGCCGATCCGCGTACCCTCATGGCAATGCCTCACAAGGTTATCGACCAGTTTCTCCCTGAGCTCACGACTATGCTCGATACGCCTCAGAACACCCCTTTTCACCAATACAGCGTAGGAGAACACAGCATCGTCGCCTGCCTCCAGGTCCCCGCCGACCTGCGCGTACGCCTGGCCACGCTCTTCCATGATGTCGGCAAACCCCGTGCGCGTTTTCATCGCGAAGACGGCATCGACCACTTCTACAGCCATCCCGCCTACAGTGCTGAGATCACGCGCGAGATCATGGGCCGCCTGAAGTTCTCAGGCCAGCTCACCGATGAAGTCTGCTCCCTGGTCCTGCAGCATGACCGGCAGGTCGGCAGTACCGACGCGAGCATCCGCCGCGCCGTCGCCAGCGTGAGCGAGGAGCTTTTTCCTGTGCTGTTGCAGTTGAAGTATGCTGACGCTGGATCGGTCGCCGAGCAGTACCGCGAGGCGCGCCTGGCCAGCGTCGCCGAGATAGAGCGGCGCTACCATGAGTTGCAGGAAAGCGAGCAGCTTGTCCACTCGACCCATCAACTTGCGATCGATGGCCATGACCTGATGACCCTCGGCGTCGAGCCCGGCCCTGGTATGGGACGGCTGCTGGCCAAGCTGCTGGATGAGGTTATCGAAGACCCGGCGCTCAACACCCGCGAGTCACTGCTGGCGCGAGCCCAGGAAATCTTGCAGGCCCAAGGATAAGTTTCGAATGAACATGCGGCAACCCGTCGAACTAACTGAGTAAAAAGGAGGCAGAATCGTGGCCGGAATGATAGAGGTACTAATTATTGCAGTCGTTACTGTTACCACTCTCGTCGTGGCTGCGGCTGCTATCTATCTGGTGTCTATGGTCGTAGGCTCAATGAGAAGAAAGCGTAAAGGGAATGAGGAAGATTCGGAAGCAGACTGAGCAGTCCCGGAGTTTTATACTCCGTGCTTTCAGCTAACTCCGCTGCTCTTACCTCTCTTCAGGGATTTTGTCACAAAAATCATGATGCAAAAGCGGCGTGACAACAAAAGCGGTTATTTCACGGGAGGATAAACCTGGTCGGCGCCGTCAAGGGTCCCATAGGTCGCGGCAGGGGCGCTGCCATCAAGGACCGCGATGACGGTCCAATCCCCCATCGGGGTCCCCAACAGGTCGGTCGCACCCAGCCCTTTTCCTGCAGCGTCAGAACCAAGAGTAGAGGTAGCACCATCCATTTGAGCGGTGATCGTAGGGGTTTTCTGTGCATTGAAAGCCTGTGCAAGTTGCAGCCCAAAGGGATCGGCCGCATTATTCTCGCCAAGCGCGACGTCGACCACACTATCCAGGGAGGCTGTCGTGGTGATGTCCCCAGAAAGCTTCAGGATGCCATCATGCTGCAGCGCTGCTGTTACCGGGCGGGCGGGCGCGGGGGCAGGACTTGCCGTAGCGCCAGTCGTACCCGAGGCAGCCGGAGCCCACTCGGCCGCAAATCCCACGGCAAGCGCATCCAGGTCGTCGGTCAGCTTGAAACGTGTTTTCAGCTCATCGACCAACTTGGCGCTCTCGAGGTTCGTATCGCCCGCCTTGTATCGGCTCGCGTTGATATCTGCGACTACGACCAACGCCCCGGCCTGCTGTAAAAGCTGGGAGGTATGCTTGCTCGCGTCGCCCTGCGCGCCAACCAGAAGAACCGTATCGCCCGTCAGGCGATCCTTTGTGAGTAAGGCCAGGTTGTCTGCCCCAAACGAGGTCAGGCGGTCGTTCGCGGATTTGACCTGGGCGCTTTCTTCGCTGATCTGGTTAAACTTCTGGCTGATATTGTCCGCCAGGTTCGACTGCAGCGACGAGGTCGCCCGGTCCCCGATCAGGCCGCCTAACACCAGCCCCAGGGCCAAGGCCAGAAAGACCGCGACGATCGACACGATATGGTAGCGCAGATTATACATACCCGCTTATTGTATCCTAAACCTCAAAACTACTCAGTATATTCCCAGAAGCAAGCGGATCCTCGTAACGGAGAGCATGAAGAGATTGCGCGCGGAAGGCGAAATGAAAATGAGTACCCCGATCACGGCTACCGCAGCCAGCACCAGCGGAAACACCTTCCCAGCTGAAACCGAGCTGCGATACAGGCGGTTCACACCCTTGGCGTCAACGAGGCGCGAGCCGACCTTTAATCGCACCAGAAACGATGAGGCCATGCCCTTGCGCCCTTTGTCGAGATACTCGATCAGGTTCGCGTGCGTCCCGACCGCAACGATCAGGTCGGCGCCCATCTCCCACGCAAGTATCAGGGCCAGGTCCTCGCTTGTGGCAGCAAGCGGCCAAGTGGTCGCCTCGTCTGCAAGGCCGAGCCTTTTCAGGCGCTCCATGCCAGGGCAACGCCCATCCTCATAGGCTGCGACGATCAGCTCCGCCCCGCCTCGCAGGGTATCGTCGTTGACACTATCCATGTCCCCGATAATGATATCGGGCTTAAAACCAGCCTCACGCAGCGCGTCAGCTCCCCCGTCAACGCCGATAAGCACGGGCTTCATCTCACGAATGTAAGGCTTAAGCGTCTGAAGATCCTCCTTGAAATGGTAGCCGCGTACGACAACGAGTACGTGGCGCCCATACAGCAAGGTCCTGGTCTTTGGCACCCAGGTCTCACTGGCCAGGATGTCCTTCTCCCGCTCAAGATACTCAACGGTGTTGCGCGCGAACTCGTCAAGCCGCTCGCCGATGTTCTCGCTTGCCTCATCGAGAGCCGCCTCGATCATCGGCTGGGTCAGATGCACGCCGGTCGCGATGACCTTGCCCTTGCGAGTGAGGGTGCCCGCATCGGTGTCGATCGTAACCGTGTCACCGTCATGCGTATCCTCAAAAACAACCTGCCCACACTCGTCGAGCAGAGTGACGCCGCCGCGCACCAGCACAAGCGGGCCAGCGTTGGGGTACAGTCCTGAGATCGAGGGAGAAGCGTTGACGACTGCGACCACCCCGGACTCAAGCAAGCTCTCAGCGCTCATGTGATCCATGTCGCGATGATCGATTACCGCGATCTCGCCCGGACGCAAACGCTTGACCAGGTCCTTCGTCTTGCGTCCCCGTTGTATTTTCGCTGTGATCTCCATAAGTTCCAGTATAGCGGCATTGCCCGAACCGGCCTTTATTCAGCCGCAGAAGCAAGTACCTCCTCAGCGTGAGCGAGCGCGGCGTCGGTGGCGTCGCCCGCAAGCATCCGGGCGATCTCAGCGGTGCGATAGGCGCCGCTGACCGGACTGACCGTCGTCACGACCTGTGCGCTTTCTCCATCCTGTTTGCGAACCACATAGTGCGCATCACCGAAGGCTGCCACCTGGGCCAGGTGGGTGACCACGATGACCTGGTGGTGGCGGGACAGCTCCTTGAGCGCCCGTCCGACGGCCGTGCCAACAGCGCCACCGATGCCAGTATCGATCTCATCGAAGACCAGCGTTTTGCCCTCATCCGCCGCACCCAGTATGGTCTGCAGCGCGAGCATGACACGGCTCAGCTCCCCGCCCGAGGCGATCTTTGCAAGTGGACGCAGGGCAGAATCCGGTGACGGCGCATACAGGATCTCGAGCTTCTGGGAGCCAGAGCTTGTCCAGTGCTCGAACGGCAGATCCTCGAAGGAGAAGTCGAAGCGCACGTTGCCCAGCTGCAGGGGAACTGCTGCCGCGCTGAGTTGTTCGAGGAACACGACCGCACGATCGCGGCGCTCATCTGCCAGGCGTGCCGCAGTCGTCTGAAGCTCAGCGCGCGCTGTCGCCTCGGCCTCCCGGGCCGCAGCCAGCGCCTCCTCCCCGCTCCCTGCCATAGCAGCGGTCGCCGCCAGGCGTTCCCGCAGGGCAAAAACCTGCTCGAGCGTAGGGCCAAAGCGCTTGGCCAGGCCGTCAAGTTCCGCGAGGCGGCTCAGGCGGGCCTCCAGGGCAGCCGGATCATGTTCGATATGCCCCAGGCTGTCACGGAGCCCATCGGCTACATCGCTCAGGAGCACCTGAGCCTCACTGATCTGTGCCTGAAGCGCAACAAGTGCCGGATCGAAGCGCGCCGCCTGACCCAGCGCCTCATGCACCCGGCCCGTCAGATCGATCGCTGCTCCCTCGTCATATAAAGCGCCATAGGCGGTCTCTATGAGTTCAGCAAGCTCGCCAGCATTCTCAAGCGCTGGTAAGCTGGCCCTGATCTCATCATCTTCTCCCGGGTGGGGATCAATGCGCTCGATCTCTGCCAGCGCGATACGCCCGGCTTCGAGCTGCTCGGCACTGGCGGCAAGCTGTGTCTGCAGGGCCGTGAGTGCATCACGCCTGTCCTGCCAATCCGAAAGCGCCCTCTGGTAAGCCTCACGTAAGGGAGCGATCGCTGCCGCAGCGCTCCGGTCCAGGTAGCCCAGGTGGTTCTGCGGATGCAGCAACTCCTGATGGTCGTGCTGGCCATGCAGGTCGACCAAGGGGCCAACGGCTTCGGACAGAGCGCCGACCGTGCTCAAGGCGCCATTGAGCAAGCAGCGGTTGCGCCCGCCTGCCATAAGCGCGCGCGCAACGATCAGCTCACCCGAGAACTGTGCCTCAACCCGGGTGCTTTCGGCGCCGGGGCGCAGCATCGTGGCATCACCACGTCCGCCCATCACCAGTTGCAGCGCGGAAAGAAGCACGGTCTTTCCTGCTCCTGTCTCTCCGGTCAACACCGTCAAACCCGCCTCGAAAGGCAACCAGACCTCTTCGATCAAGGCAAGGTCACAGATGTGAAGTTCTTCAAGCACCCGCGCGCTCCTGGTTCTCGCCTGATGATACGGGTTCTGACAGAATGGGGACAGGCCCCGTTTTGTCAGGCTCCGTATCATGCTCGATCCCGAAGAACTCACGCGCGACCACCGCGTAGGCGTTATGCGCGTCAAACTTCACCAGCGAGAGCTTTTCCGGGGCAATGCGTACCTCAACAGCCGACACCGGGCGCCCGTCGAGCACCAGGGGCGTCCCGTCGAAGAACAGGGCCACATCAGCACGCGTTGGATCGGGCAGCTCGATACGCACCGTATCATCCCGGTCAGTCACCACCGCCCGGTTAGCAAGCGTATGCGGGGCAAGCGGCACGATCTCGGCGCCTTCAAAACTCGGAGCGAGCACCGGCCCGCCTGCAGAAAGGGCATAAGCTGTCGATCCGGTAGCAGTCGCGATGATGAGCCCATCCCCGCTGACTTCATTGAAAACATGTCCGTTGATGGCGAAGGTAGTGGTCAGCATGTGCGTTGCGGCGCCCCGAAGCACCAGTTCGTTGACCGCCTGACACCGGGCGATCTCTTCTGCGCCGGAATACACCCGTGCGTCCAGCAGGGTATGATACTCCAGCGGAACTTTACCGGACAAGGCAGCTGAGACTGCTTCGATCAGACGATCGGCAGGCGCGCCGGATAGAAAGCCCAGCCGCCCGAACTTCACCGACAGGAAAGGAGCCTCGAAAGAGTGGGCCGCATGGACTGCCCTCAAAAGAGTCCCATCCCCACCCAGAGCAACGATCAGGTCCGGCGGTGACAAAACGGCGCCTGACCCCCTTTTGTCAGCTTCGCTGCAAGCAACCTCTTGCTCTTCACACCACGCTTGAAGGCGGGCATTCGCAGCGACCGCTTCGGGCACATGCTCATTCACCTGTATGAGAATCGTTTTCATCTGTCCAGCCTCTCGTGGGCGCGCCTGACAACAGCGCTTTCCTGGTCACCATTATCGCACGGAGTTGCGCTCGAATCAGCCCCGATCCAAAGCCAGAACTCGATGTTGCCTTTACTTCCCTTGATCGGCGAGTAGCTCCAGCCTCGTACCATCATCCCGAAACGCCGCACCGTCGCTGCCAGGCGCGTGAGGACGGCGCGCTGCACCGCCTCATCCGTTATGATGCCCCCCGCGCCGACTTCTGATCGCGCGGCTTCAAACTGTGGTTTGACCAGCAGGATCATCTCACCGGTGTCGCCCACGCAGCGCTGCAGTGCCGGAAACACCGCCTCTAGCGAGATGAAGCTCAAGTCAGCGACCAACAAATCGAAGGGAGCGCCCCATGCAGCCAGCTTGTCTTCGGGCGTCGTCCGGATGTTGCAGCGTTCGACCACCTCTACCCGCGAGTCCCGTCGCAACTTCCAGTCGATGATCCCATAGGCCACGTCAAGAGCGGTGACGCTTGCCGCGCCCGCCTGAAGCAAACAGTCGGTGAACCCTCCTGTCGAAGCTCCCACGTCGATACAGCGCAACCCTTTGACCGGATACGAGAAGTCAGCCAGCGCACCGGCCAGTTTTTCCCCGCCACGGCTGACGAAGTGGCGCGGTGGCCGACAGAAAAACGTACTGTCCTCATCGATCATCTGCCCGGGTTTTTCAAGAAGGGTCTTCTGGTCATCGTTCAGGCGCACTTCGCCAGCGCGCAGTGCGCGCTCCGCGGCCGCGACATCAACGTAGCAGCCAGCGGCTACGAGGAGTTCGTCAGCGCGCCTCTTGTGCGCCATGCGGCTCGCCCACTGTGTCATCCCGTGACAAAAGCACCCCAGGGGTAGTTTTGTCATCCGCGCCCTGCAACAAAGCCAGACGCTCGGCGATACGCTCCGCCATCCGCTCGGGAGACAAGCCCGCTTCGTCAAGCAAGGTGTCGATCGGGCCCTGGACCGAGAACTCATCGGGAACGGCTAACTGCAGGAGCGGAGCCGTCAGGCTTGCGGCGCTCAGGCACTCGGCAACTGCGGCGCCAAAGCCACCGCGGATCGTATTCTCCTCGATGGTCACCAGCAGTTTGCCCGCCGCGGCCTCAGAGCACACGGCCTCCTCATCGATCGGCTTGACCCAACGCATGTCCCACAAAGACGCGTCGATGCCCCGGCCTGCCAGAAGTTCCCGGCAGGCCTCAGCGCGCTCGAGCATATGCCCGACCGCCAGGATGGCGACCGGCGCGCCGCGATCACCTTGATGCCGACAAAGGGCTTGCCCGACCTCCCAACTGCAGGGTTGAGCAGGAAGCTCTGCTCCCGTACCGGTTCCGCGCGGGTAGCGTACCGCCACCGGCCCGTCCAGGCGCAAGGCCGTATGCAGAGCGCAGACCAGATCCGCCTCGTTGCTCGGCGCAAGTATTCGCATCGTCGGGATCGTCCTCAGATAAGTCAGGTCATATAGTCCGGCATGGGTCGGGCCATCGTCACCAACAAAACCCGCCCGATCCAGCGCAAAGACCACGTGCGCGCCCTGAAGCGCCACATCGCCGATCAGCTGATCATAGGCACGCTGCAAGAAAGTCGAATACACCGCGACCACTGGCAGGCGGCCTCCAAAGGCCAGGCCCGCCGCCAGGCCGACAGCATGACCCTCGGCGATGCCGACGTCGATGAAACGGTCCGGGTAAGCTTTCTGGAACTTGTCAAGCCCGGTGCCGGCAGGCATCGCGGCCGTGATAGCGACAATATCCGGGTTTTCGGCAGCCTCAGCAATAAGCGCTTTGGCAAAGACCTCAGTATAGGTTGGCGCGCCATTCACGTTCTTTTTCAAAAGCTCGCCCGTATCGGGATCAAAAGCGCCGATCCCATGGAAGAGCGCCGGATCCGACTGTGCCGGCTCATAACCCTTGCCCTTGCGGGTGACGGTATGGATCAGTACCGGCCCATCCATCTCCCGTGCAGCTTTGACCGCCGCCTCGACCAGGCCGATGTCGTGTCCGTCGACAGGCCCCACGCTCACGAGGCCGAGCTCTTCGAAGACCACTCCAGGCACCACAAGGTGCTTAAAAGAATCCTTGACCCGCGTCCCCAGGCGCACCAAGCCCCGCCCTACCCCGGGGCGGCTCAGCTTGCGCTGGATCTTCTCGCGCGTCTCCCAATAGCGCGGGTTCATGCGTGCCCAACCCAGCGAAGCCTCAAACGCGCTCTCATTGCGTGAGATACTCATCTCGTTGTCGTTTAATATTATAATGAGCCGGGTTTGGCACTGGCCGATCTGGTTGAGCGCCTCCCAGGCCATCCCACCAGTCATCGAACCGTCGCCAATAACGGCCACAACCGTCTCATCGCCGCCACGCGCGTCACGGGCGAGCGCATAGCCAAGCGCAATCGAGAGCGAGTCGCTCGCATGGCCGGAGCCGTACAGGTCGTAGGGAGATTCGCTGCGCTTGGGAAAGCCCGATATGCCCCCGTAGGTACGCAGGGTATCAAAGGCGTCGCGGCGCCCCGTCAGGAGTTTGTGGACATAGGCCTGATGGCCCACGTCGAAGACTACCATATCAGGAGGGCAATCGAGCGCGCGATACAGCCCGACCGTCAACTCGACCACGCCCAGGTTCGGCGCCAGATGTCCGCCCGTATGTGCCGTGGTCGCGATAAGCCGCTCGCGGATCTCTGCGCAGAGCTCCTTGAGCTGCGCTTCATTCAGATCCTTCAGGCCACCGGGATTGTCGATCGTATCAAGTATGTGCTTCTTATCATCCATAACAGGTACCGCAACGACCAGGGGTCATTCACCATCGGTTTCTTCCCCGGCCCCTGCCTCTGTGCCAGCCTCGGCCACCGCTTCTTCCCCAGCCTCAGCCTCTTCGTCTTCTTCCGTCTCTTCTTCCCAGCGAGTCTGGTCGATCATCTCAGTACACTGGTTGGCCAACTTGACGCCCTCTTCCAGCAAATCAAGACTGTGCTCAAGCGAAACATCTTTTGCACGTACTTGTTTGACGATCTCATCAAGGCGAGCCTTCGCATCAGAATAGCTCTGCGGGTCACCATCGAGAGCTGCCTCAGCCGTGCTCCCTGCAGCTGCTTCCTGCCCGGAGGTAGCGCCGTCCCCCAACTCCTGGGTAGCGGACTGCTCGGACGTGTCGACATCGTTTGACTCTGCGTCGTATTCGGGATCTGTTTTTTTCATCATCGATCAGGACTCCTTCGTGAGCGATCAGGCGATCAACGCTTACTTCTATTCTACGGACTCTACGGGCCCGACACACGAACGTAGTATTTTCCCTAACAAACCGTTGATAAACTTCGAAGAGTCTTCCCCGCCGTATTCTTTTGCCATCTGGACGGCCTCGTTGATGGCAACCTGCGCCGGGATATCATCGTTAAAGCAGACCTCCCAGGCAGACAAGCGCAGCAGACAGCGGTCGACCACGGGCATACGAAACATCGCCCAGTGCTCGCTGGCCTCGCGTATCATGCGATCCAGTTCGCGCTGGCGCTCCTTGACGCCGCGTACCAGGGTGAGCGCATACGCGTCGGGTTCAGTATCAAAGAGCGCGAAGAAGTTGTAGAGCTCGCAGCCGTCACGCTGCTCGCACTCATACAGGCACTCCTGAAGGCGGTCGAAGCTGAAGCGGTAGCTGTTCTCCGCAAGAATGGTATCAAGGCTGGCGCCCGTCATCTCCTGCTGATAAAGCAGGCGCAGCGCGAAGACGCGCGATCGCGTGCGGGCATGGCGATAGCTGAGCGCACCGCGGTTATCTGCGGCCGGGCTGACAGACATGAGCAACGTGTCTCCTGAAGAACTCAGCGGTTATTCGGGAAACGCCAGGCCGTCGATGAAGACATCGACGCGCGTAACCTCGATCCCCAGTTGGCTCTTGAGCGCGTCAGCAACGCTGTCCTGTATCGCCAGGCCTAACTCACGGAGCTGCTCGCCCACGTAGGCCTGGATATGGATGGCGACCTGCAGACCACCGTCCTCTGCCACTTCGATCCCGACTGCGCGCGCCAGGGCGGTCTTACGCACTCCTACGCCAAGACCCGCGACTCCTTTGACCTGAAGCGTTGCCAGGCGTACCATCGTGTCGAGTACACTCGGGGCAATAGTCAGACCTTCAAAAACCAGATTATCAGGCATCATAACTCCACTTCTCAGCTTCATGTTCAACGTAATCAGTCGTCATTGTTCCGTCGATGAAAGCTTGCTGCTCCAACATCTTCTTATGGAAGGGTATCGTGGTTTCCACACCCTCGATAATAAATTCCGAAAGCGCACGCCGCCCGCGGCAAAGCGCCTCCTCCCGTGTTGCCCCAAAGGCGATGAGTTTGGCGACCATGCTGTCATAGTAAGGCGGGATCTGGGCGCCTTGCGTGAGCGCCGTATCGACGCGGACACCGTAGCCACCGGGCACCACAAAACGTGTGATCGTGCCGGGACTTGGGCGGAAGTCCGCGCGCGGATCCTCCGCGTTGATGCGAAACTCGAAGGCATGCCCACTGGGCTGGCCCAACTCTTCCTGAGTTACTGAGAGCGGAAATCCCGCTGCGACCCTGATTTGCTCCGCCACGATGTCAAGCCCGCAGATCGCCTCGGTCACGGGGTGCTCGACCTGGACCCGGGTATTCATCTCCATGAAGTAGTACTTGCCCGGGCCGGCATAGAGGAACTCGACAGTGCCAGCGCCCTCGTAGTTGACGGCTGCCGCCAGGCGCAGGCCAGCCTGGCCCATCTCGTCTCGCTCGGCAGGAGTGAGCACCGCGCTGGGCGCCTCCTCGATGAGCTTCTGGTGGCGGCGTTGCGTCGAGCAGTCGCGCTCGAAAAGCGAGACACCGTTGCCGTAGGCGTCGCAGATGATCTGAAACTCAATATGCTTGGCGTGCTCCAGAAGTTTTTCCAGGTAGACCGTATCATCGCCGAACGCCGCTGCGGCTTCAGCCTTTGCGGCTGCAAATTGGCTGGCCATGTCCTCGGGACGGCGCACCTCGCGCATGCCCTTGCCGCCACCACCCGCGCTTGCCTTGATCAACACGGGATAGCCCGCCGACTCAGCGAAGCGCTCAGCGTCCTCGGCGCTCTGAAGCGCGCCCTCACTGCCTGGAACGACTGGCACTCCGGCCTCCACTGCCGCCAGGCGCGCGGCTGATTTGTTGCCCATCGTCGCGATGGCGCTCGCCGAAGGCCCGATGAACTTGATTCCTTCGCTTGCACAGAGGTCAGCGAATTCGGCGTTCTCTGCCAAAAAACCGTAACCCGGATGGATCGCCTGGGCGCCAGTGCCCAACGCAGCAGCAATGATCGCACCCTGCGCCAAATAGCTTTGCGTCGAAGGCGCGGGGCCAATGCAGACTGCCTCATCGGCCAGTTGCACCGTCAGGCTACCGGCATCAGCCTGGCTGTAGACGACCACGGTCGCGATGCCAAGCTCACGCGCGCTGCGCAGGATGCGCAAGGCAACCTCGCCGCGGTTGGCAATGAGTATCTTATCGAAAAGTTTAGGGGTATCCATGACGCGTACCTGCTACGCTTCGTAGTAAAAGAGGGGCGTCCCGTATTCGACCAGCGCGCCGCTCTCTACACAGACCTCACGAATAGTCCCGGCTTCTTCTGCCTTGATCTCGTTCATGAGCTTCATGGCCTCAACGATGCAAAGCGTGTCACCCGCGGCAAACGCACCGTCAAGTTCGACAAAGTTCCCGGATTCCGGCGAGGCGGCCGCGTAGAACGTGCCCACCATCGGCGAGGTGACAGACTTCCAGGAAGCGGGCCGTGCGTCTGCGGCAGCGGGAGCCCCCTCTGTGGGAGCAGCAGCCGGCGCGGTAGCAGCGGCGACCGGAGCGGCCGCAGCCATGGCGCCCTGCTTGCGCAACGTGACCTTGTTGTCGCCTTCCTCTATGATGACTTCGGCCACGTCACTTTCCTCTATCTGCTTGATAAGCTCACCGATCTGCTTGATATCCATATCGCCTTCATCCTCTCGTACCACCCGGGCCTCATCGGCCATCATAAATACTGCTTTTTCTACACCACTGCGATGCTTTTCCAGATAGGCGCGCGCCTCATTGGGGAAGAGCGCATACATCAGCACGTCTTCTTCGCTGTGCGCCAGGTCACCAATCTCTGCCTCCGCCTGCTCGTAACTCCCCGACGCCAGCGTCGAGGGCGGCGTCTCCGGATCAAGCGGCTTCTCGTCACCCAGTACTTTTTTCAGTACATCAGGATTGAGCGGAGCCGGCGCCTTACCGTAGTAGCCTAACAGGTAATCGCGCATTTCCTGGGGCACGATATCCCAGCGCTTGCCGGTCAATACATTAAGCACGGCCTGCGTACCGACGATCTGCGACATAGGCGTTACGAGCGGCGGATAGCCCACTTCTGCACGTACTACCGCGATCTCCTTGAGAACGTCCGGCAAGCGATCGCTCGCATTCTGCACTTCAAGCTGGCTGACCAGGTTCGACATCATGCCGCCCGGCACCTGATGGGAAAAAACCTCGAGTGAAAGCAACGAGGTAGTCCCTCGCTTGATGTGATTGGCCTCACGCACGCCTTCCCAGTACTCAGCGATCTCAAAAAGCAGGTCGGTATCAAGGCCACTGTCATAGGGGCTTTCCTTGAGCGCAAAGACCATGGTCTCAGTCGCTGGCTGGCTGTTGCCAAAGGCCAGGGCCACACAGGCCGAGTCAAAGGTAGTGGCCCCTGCCTCGACGGCCTTGACGTAGTTCATCGGCGCCATACCGCCGATGTAGTGGCAGTGCACCGTTACAGGCAGGCCGATCTCATCGACCAGCGCCTTGACAAGCTTCTCGGTCCTGAAAGGTGTGAGCATGCCGGCCATGTCCTTGACAGCAATGCTCTGTGCGCCCAAGTCCTTGAGCTCCTGGGCGTATTCAAGATAGGAATCGATCGTATGCACCGGGCTGACGGTGTAGCTGATGGCAGGCTGGAAGTGCACGCCGCACTCCAGCATGGCTTCAGCCGAGGTCTTGAGGTTGCGGATATCGTTGAGCGCGTCAAAGTTGCGGATGACATCCATGCCGTTACGCTTGCAGGCAAAGACAAAGCGCCGCACGATGTCATCGGAGTAGTGATGATAGCCGAGCAGGTTCTGACCACGCAGGAGCATCTGCAGCCGCGTCTTAGGACAGTGTTTCCGGATCGTACGCAAGCGCTCCCAGGGGTTCTCATCCAGAAAACGCAAGCAGGTGTCAAACGTGGCGCCGCCCCAGCATTCCAACGACCAGAATCCCACGGTGTCAAGCTTACCCAGGATAGGCAGCATGTCGCCAATGGTCATCCGTGTTGCCCATAAAGATTGATGTGCATCGCGCAAAGTGGTGTCTGTGATATTCACAGGCCTCATGGCAACCTCCTTCGATCCTGTTGTCAAGGCGACCCAGACAAAACGTGCCACGCTACGGTGGCACGGGAGAACATCCGAGTCGTACGTTTATAACTTGAACCAGTATAGCGCAAGTAAAGTGTAAGTGTGTCTTTAGACGAGCAGCCCGCAACGGGGAAGATGATGCGGGCTGCCCTTTGTGAGGTATGACTAGAGGTAAGGTACCCCCAGCATTCATTTTCGGGGATATCGCTGGCGATTCAGAGCAACGACTATGCCGCTCTGCTTCATCCCAGCGCCCCCCCTACTAATTGTGAGTAATTATAACACTATAACTCGCATTAGGCAAAGACTAAGTAAAAAATGTTGCCGGCCAGAGTATCGACTGCTTGCCACTAGCAATCCCTGGAAAGGCGCTCACAGGATGAGCATGGCGTCGCCAAAGCTGAAGAAACGGTAGCGCCGGGCTACGGCTTCCTGATAGGCAGCAAGGATCTGCTCGCGGCTGGCGAAGGCCGAGACAAGCATGACAAGCGTGGAACGCGGCACATGGAAGTTCGTGATGAGCGCATCGATTGCCCGAAACTCAAATCCTGGAAGGATGTAGAGCGAGGTGGGGCCTCCCGTGCTGGGAAGCTGCTCCCCTGGTTCAACGCTACGGGCGGCAGATTCAAGAGCGCGGACCACGGTCGTGCCGACTGCGATGACACGATTGCCCTGGGCATGGGTCGCTTTGATCGCGTCAGCGGCCTCGGGCGGCACGAAGTAGTATTCCGTGTGGATGACATGATCGTCAGGGTCGTCCTCGGTCACCGGGCGAAACGTATCAAGTCCGACGTCAAGGCGAAGCTTCGCCAGGCCGACGCCACGCCCGCGCGCTGCCTGAAGTAGCTCGGGAGTAAAGTGCAGCCCCGCTGTAGGGGCCGCCGCTGAGTGTTCATCATCCATATTGGCATACACCGTCTGGTAGAGTTCAGGGTCATCAACTGTGCGAGTGATATAGGGTGGCAGCGGCGTCTCGCCGATCGCATGCAGCGCGGCAGAAACCGTATCGCCGAGCGCGTTGACGCTGAAGCGTACCAGCCGGCGTCCCTCATCACGCCGCTCGACGATCTCTGCGACCAGGCGCCCCTCGCCAAAGCTGAGCGTGTCACCGAGGCGGATACGTTTACCCGGGCGCGCCAGGCACTCCCACAAGACGCCCGCCTGATCCTCCTGTTTGAGCAAGAGCAGCTCCGCTGCTCCCCCACCAGGGCGGATTCCTTGCAAACGGGCTGGCAGGACCCGGGTCTCATTAACGACCAGCAGGTCGCCCGGATCAAGGTAGTCCAGGATGTCAGTGAAGTGGCGATGCGTGCACACACCCGCCGCACGATCAAGCACGAGCAGGCGGCAGCTGTCACGAGGTTCGGCCGGTGTCTGGGCGATCAGCTCCTGAGGAAGCGCGTAGTCGAAATCATCCGTGCGCATCAGGCGCCTCTACTTTCTTTTGGGCCTTCTGCTTGCTCATGGGCAGCCTTGCGAGCCGCACGACGTTGCGTACGCTGCTCTTCTGCCTCGCGCTTTGAGGGCAGGCAACCGCAGTAGTTCTGCACATAGATACCGGCAGCGCGCGCCGCGTTCTGGCTGGCGCGGTAATCGGGCGAAAAGTCAATATCGAGATACCACAATTCTTTGGATTTGCGCCGCGATATAAACGCTGTCTGACTAGGCGCCACAGGGCGTGGCGGGCTTATGGCCCGCGAGTCCTGTGGGAACAACGTCAGACAGCGTTTAACCGCGGCGCGGCCTTCTTCTGCGATGATATCGGGTAGTTGATAAGGGCTGATCGTAAGCGTGGTCGTCAAGGCGTCGGCGCCGTGCTCCGCCGCCCAGCGCGCCGCCCGCCCCAGGCGTAGCGCATAGCACTGTCGGCATCGTTTCGGGACCTGCTGATCTGGCGCTGTGGCCTCTTCCCAGAGCTGAGGCTCGTATTCGAGCTCGACCGCCTCGATACCCTGCTGGGCGCAGTACGCCACCCACGCGTCACGGCGCCGCTCGTATTCTTCGATCGGAGCGATGTTGGGGTTGTAATAAAGCAGCGTGATACGGGCAGCGTCGACCGGCTCGCCGTCGCGGGTGACCGCCTGGCCAGATACGAGGCGCTCATAGGATTTGATCGTGCACGGTGTGCAGCAGGCGTGCAGGACCAGGTGTTCGAACAGCATGGAGCTCAGTGCTCCTCGTCAGCGGCCCGCTCCGCATTCGAATCTTCTGCATCAAGGTCAAGATCGGCCATAGCCTGTTTTGCCTGCTCAAAGTTCTCTCGTGCCTCTGCCGAACGCTGCTGTGCCTCCCCAGCTTGTTTTTCATAGCGATCCAGGTCAACGCGATACTGAGACGCCTGCAACAACTTGGCTAAGTGCTTACGCTGAGTGAAAAGCAAGAACAAAAAGAGCAGGACTATTATCGCAAGCGCAATGCTGAGGGTCGTCAGATCAGCATTAGTCAGGTGCGAGAAATCGAAACGCAGTGACATAGTTGCTACGCGCCCTTTCCCACAGACTGTTGGGTTTCAAACGCTTCGACGGTGTTGCGCATCAATAGCGCGCGCGTCATCACGCCGACGCCGCCGGGCACCGGGGTGATCGCGCCAGCGACTGCCCGTGCCGATTCGAAGTCCACGTCGCCGACCATCGTGCCGTCCTCAGTGCGATTGATGCCCACGTCGATGACTGTCGCGCCCGGCTTGATATAGCTGGCGTCGATCATCTGCGCGTGTCCGACCGCGGCCACCAGAACATCGGCCGTCCGGCAGACGGCCGGCAAGTCACAGGTACGCGAGTGGCAGATGGTCACCGTCGCGTTGCGTTCGAGCAGCAAGATCGCCTGCGGCTTGCCGACGATATTAGAGCGCCCCACGACCACCGCATGCTTGCCCTCAAGCTCAATGCCGTACTGGTCGAGCAGGGCCATAACGCCGGCCGGCGTACAGGGACGCATGCCCGGCAGGCCGCGCAGCAGCCGCCCGAGGCTGACCGGATGAAAGCCATCGACATCCTTGGCCGGATCGATACGCTCCACGACTTCCTCTTCGTCAAGGCCAACTGGCAGCGGCATCTGCACCAGGATGCCATTGACCTGGGCATCCGCATTCAGCTCATCGATGAGCGCGTCCAGGTGCTCCTGACTGACATCTGCGGACAGGTGATGGTCACGTGCGATGATCCCGACCTGCTCGCAGTCGCGCGCTTTCATCCGCACGTAGGATTGGCTGGCAGGATCCTCGCCGACAAGCACCATCGCCAGGCACGGGGATGCTCCCGTCTCCTCGCGAAGCTGGGCGATGCGCAAGCGCACCTCTTCTTTAACAAGGGCCGCTGTTTCACGCCCGTCGATGATCCGGGCCGTCGCGTCCGTGCTCAGGGTCGCTTCACTCACTGTTCGCCTCTCTTTTCCTGTCACCAGATAACGCGTCTGCCTGATTCTGTGCGATTTCAACGCAGAAACGTTGCGCGCGCTATGATAAATCAACGTAATCAAGTGTAACGCAAGACGCACCCTGCGTCCGGCGTCAGAAAGGGGTTCTCATGACCGAAGCACTTGCTGTTCCCGCACCAGTTTTCACAGCCGATATCGTATCAGCTGACGATTTCACGAAGAAACACACTCCTTATATCGAGCTCGAAGAGCTTGAGGGGGCAATCCATATCACGATCAAGCTCGGCTACTACGTGGCTCATCCCAACGAGCCCGGACACTTCTTCGACCGTGTCGAGCTTTCCTGCAACGGAGCGCCCCTTGCCTTCTTCAGCGGTATGCCGCAGGCCGTCGAGCCGCAGTTCTCGACCGTGCTCAATGTCGCTCCTGGCTCTGAGATTATCGCGATCGCGCACTGCAACCTCCACGGCAGCTTCGGCGCCAAAGCAACCGTGTAAAAGCTATTCCTCGAACAACGAGTCTTGCTGAGGCGCTGTCTTTGGCTGTGGCATGCCCAGGTGATCCCAGGCGCGCGCAGTTGCCTGGCGCCCCTTGGGGGTACGCACGATCAGCCCGTTCTGCAGCAGATAGGGCTCATAGACATCTTCGAGGCTGTCCGCCTCCTCGCCCGTGGCTGAGGCCAGCGTGGTCAACCCTACCGGGCGTCCCGCAAAAGTCTCGCACAGCGTGCGCAGAATCTTGAGGTCCATCCAGTCAAGGCCCAGCTCATCGACCTCGAAGAAGCTGAGCGCCTCGCGCGCCAGCTCCTCGGTGATCGGCGCATTTGGATCGACGTTTACTTGCGCATAGTCGCGCACACGCTTGAGCAGCCGGTTGGCCAGGCGTGGCGTCCCGCGGCTGCGCGAGCCGATCTCGGCCGCGCCGTCGGCGTCGATGCCGACCCCCAAAATCGAAGCGCTGCGGATAATGATGTCGGAGAGCTCCGCCGGGCTGTAGTAGTCGAGCCGGAAATTCACCCCAAAGCGGTCGCGCAGCGGGTTGGAGAGCAACGCGGTACGCGTCGTCGCCCCGATGAGCGTGAAGTGCGCGATGTCGAGCGTGAGCGAGCGGGCCGCCGGCCCCTTGCCGATCACGATATCAAGCGTGAAGTCCTCCATCGCGGAGTAAAGCACTTCTTCGACCGCCCGTGACAGCCGATGAATCTCATCGATGAAGAGCACGTCGCCGGGTTCCAGGTTCGAAAGTATCGCCGCCAGATCACCCGCGCGTTCGATGGCAGGCCCGCTGGTCTGCTTGATGCCAGCGCCCAGCTCATGGGCAATGACCGTGGCCAGTGTCGTTTTCCCCAGGCCGGGAGGGCCCGAGAGGAGCACATGATCAAGCGGCTCGCCTCGTTGCAGCGCAGCCGTGATAAGCACGCGCAGGTTCTCTTTAACCCGGGCCTGGCCCAGGTAATCTTCCAGGGTAGTCGGACGCAGCGTGACGTCCGCGACATCCTCTCCCGCCGTGGCAGCACCAGAGACAAAGCGCACAGCGGCGTTGCCTGCAAGCCCTGCCGCCGGATCCTGGGCGCCTGCGGCAGGATTATCAGCTTCCCAACGCGTACTGCTCATTTAGGCGCCTCCTCCCAGCCGATGTAAAGCAAACTTCAACAGCGCGGAGGTATCGTCCTCGCCATCCGCGCCTACCAGCGCCTCAGCGACCTCGACCGGTGCAAAGCCCATGGAGAAGAGCGCCGCTTGCGCCTCGGCTAATGCGGACGCCGCTGTAGGCGTGGCATTAGCGCCTGCTGCGCCACCAGAGCTGGCCAAGTCGCCAGCACCGAGCGTTGCGCCCAGCTTGCCCTTCAGCTCAAGGATCATGCGCTGTGCCGTCTTTTTGCCAATGCCCGACACACTGGAGAGCAAGGCGACGTCTTCGGTCGTGACCGCGTTGGCCAGGATCTGCGGGTTTAACGCCGAAAGCACTGCCAGCGCTACCTTCGGCCCGATGCCCGATACCGAGATCAACGCCAAAAACGCCGTGCGTTCGGCAGGTTCAGCAAAGCCATATAGCGCGATCTCGTTCTCGCGCAGGTGCAGGTGAGTATAGAGCAGCGCCTCATCGCCGACCGCACCCAGGCTAGCCAGCGTACCGGTCGAGACACTCAGGAGATAGCCGATCCCGCCAACATCGATCGTGACCGCATCGGTGGACTTATCAGCAATAGTTCCCGCCAAAAACGCGATCATCAGGCCACCTCTCCTTGCGCGGTCGCGGCTGCCTGTTGCTGGCGCCTGCTCCCACGGGTCAATAGCGCATGAGCAAGCCCGATCGCAAGCGCATCGCTGCAGTGGTCGGGCTTGGGATCATGGTCAAGGCCCAATTGCCTGCGCACCATGTAAGTCACCTGCGATTTCTCGGCTCCCCCAACGCCCACAACAACTTGCTTGACCTGGCGCGGAGGATACTGCCCGACCTCAAGGCCGGCATGTGCCGCCGCCAGGATGGCAGCCGCACGCGCCTCCCCCACGGAGAACGCCGCCTTGGCGTCAACGCCAAAAAAGACGTCCTCAAGAGCACACTCATCAGGATGATAGGTATCGATAACCTCTGCGATGCCTTGGTTGATAGCCTGGAGGCGCATGCCAAGGTCATCACCGGACTTCGTGTCGATGCAGCCATACGCGCGCGCGCGCATCTGCGAGCCTTGCGTTTCGATGACGCCCCAGCCGGTGTGCAGAAGACCCGGATCGATACCCAGGATGATCATCGGAGCCTCATCACCTACGTGTCCCTGCGGCGCGCCTACTCGTCGTCAAGTTCGTCAAGTTGCTCGTCGGTCAGGTCCATTGTGTGATAGACCGTCTGAACGTCATCACTTTCTTCCAGTCGATCGATCAGGCGCATGACCTTCTTCGCATCAGAAGTGGAGACCTGTTGAGGATTGGTCGCGACCATCACGAGATCAGAACCCGTCACCTCAACACCTGCGTCACGCAAGCCCTGGCGAACTATCGCGACCTCATCCGGCTTCGTCCAGACTAAGAGCTCGTCGTCATCGACCTCAAAGTCCTCTCCGCCCGCGTCAGCGACGGCCATCATAAACTCGTCCTCATCGAATTCGGGAGCCTTTTCGACCAGTATCTGGCCCCTGCGCTCGAACTGGAACGCAACCGAGCCAGTCGTACCTAAGTTGCCCCCGTGTTTTGTGAAGGCAGATCTTACGTCAGCGGCTGTTCGGTTACGGTTATCGGTGAGCACCTCCACATAGATTGGGACTCCCGCCGGGGCGTAGCCCTCATAGACGACCTCTTCAAAAACCGCCCCGTCGGCGCCGATGCCGCTCGCCTTGGCTATGGCCGCATCGATCTTGTCCTTAGGAAGGCTGTATGATTTGGCCTTGTCGATGGCGGTTTTCAGCGCGGCGTTATTCGCGGGGTTCGGATCGCCCTCTTTTGCTGCGACGTAGATAATACGGGTCAGCTTGCCAAAGAGCGCTGAGCGTTTCGCATCCTGAGCCCCTTTACGATGCTTGGTGGTCGCCCACTTTGAGTGTCCAGACATAGAGGTTGTAGCCTTTCGTAACGCTAGATTTCAGAGGTGATGAATCACCCTTATGAGTATATCACCGTGCTTTGACTTCTTCGATCAGAGCGACCAGCCCCGCCAGACCGTTCTCGAAATCAACGCCATAGCGGTTATCCGTCCCTGCCTCATAGCTCCGCGCGATGCTTGCGACCGTGAAGCGCACGGCTGCCTCAGCCGCCTGGGCAAGGGTTGCCCCGCGCACCAACGCCGCCACGAGTACCGACCCGAACACATCGCCCGTACCGTGATACATCTCAGGAATCAACGCCTCCTGCGCGAGCGCGAACCGGCCGCTGCTTGCCTCAAAGCTTGCAGCGCCCAGATGCTCCTCATCAAACGACACCCCCGTTAGTACCGTCGCTGCAGCGCCCAGCTCTTCGCACAAGTCCTGGCAGAGTCCTCGCACCACGGCCTCGTCGTAAGGGGGCGGCGTCCAGTCACGCCCCAGCAACAAAGCTGCTTCAGTCGTATTCGGGATAATCACGTCAGCAACCGCGCACAGCCGCGCGATACCCTGGGGGAAGTCTGCAGGAAACAGCCCGTAGAGCTCGCCGTGATCAGCCATCACAGGATCCACGATCACCTGGGTATCGCTGCTCTTCAGGCGCGAGATCAGTTCGATCAAAAGGTCAATCTGCTCGAAGCTTCCCAGAAAGCCGGAGTAGATAGCATCGAAATGCAGGCCAAGCGTCTGCCAGTGTTCGACGATCCCCATCACATCTTCAGTCAGGTCGCGATAGGTGAAACCCTCAAAGCCACCCGTATGGGTCGAGAGCACTGCCGTCGGCAGCACCGTCGTCTCAATGCCCGCCGCCGAGATGATCGGCAGGGCCACCGTCAGCGAACACTTCCCAAAACAGCTGACATCATGGACCGCCAGGACCCGCTTTAAACCTGCCACGTTCGACTCCTCCTCCACTTATGTCGCGCTCTGCGGCGCGACGGCGCCGCGTTCTCTCGCGCTCTGCGGCGCGCTCTCTCGCGCTAGTTGCTGGTAACGATGACTTTAGTCTCCGGGACCTCGAACCAGGTCCGCCCTGGCTCAAGCAGGATCTTCTTCCCGGCAGCGTCGGTAAAGACCGGCGGGGTATTCTTGGTCGCCGTCCAGGCGCCGTCGATACGCACGCCGTTGCGGAAGATCGCGGCTTTGCCCGTTCCCCCCAGCGTGATGTCGTAAGTGGGATTGCCCGCGGGGTCAAGCTTAGTCGCGGTCGTATAGGTCGCCCACATGACTACGACATTGGTCGCCCAGAGCTGCTTGCCAGTCGCCATGTCAACGTGCACCTGTCCGTCCGTCGTGCGCAGATAACGCCCACTGGCACTGTCCCAGGTCCAGGCGGCATGTGTGAGTGGCGAGAACGGGATCGCGATCGTGGTCGCAGCCGTCGTCGTTTCATCAGAAGGCAGAGCGCCAAAGGCCGGACCCGGCTGTGCCGTACTTGTTGTCTCGACTCCCAGCGCTTTGGCCTTGTCATAGGCTTTTGAAAGGGTGAGATACAGGTTATGCGGAGCGCTGCGCCCACTGATCCGATGATAGATCGAGGACGCCTTGTCATAGTTGAGCTTGGTCATATTTCGCGTTTTCAGGCCACTGTTGACCTCTGAATTCGAGCCTGAGTAGAAGAACAGCCCCCGGTACTGCGGCACGACCCACAGATCAGACAGGCGCGCCGAACGCACCGGTCCAACGGTTACCGGAACGCTTGAATCAAAAAGGCAGTTGAAGCGTGTGATACCCCCCTCGACCATAGTCTCGTACACGATATCAGCGCTGTTGACCCCTGTCTGGGGGCGCGCCGCTTTCAGGTTCTCGATCTTCACAGAGAGCGGACGGCGCTTTGTGACCGCATGATCGGGTGCGGGTAAGCCGGTCAAAGGCCAGGTCGGCGGGGCCACCTGGGCTACTTTTGGCTTATTTGTCACAGCCGGCTTAGCCGCTTTCTTCTTACAGGCAGCCAAGCCAGCGACACAGCAAAGCAGTACCAGCACACAAATCGAACGGGTCAATACAGGATGGCGTTTCATAAAATGGGCTCCTCCAGAATAAAAGCGGACACGACCGCGGGCACAACCAAGTCAGTACTACTTTACCGTTTCTGGTCCGCAGCTTCGCCGTCTGTATCGGCCTTGTTACCCTGCTTAAGAGGAGCAGGGACACCCCGCTCCGTCCCATCATCAAGCCCTGAGCTCTGTGCCACAACGAGTTTGCTGCGCTCGACCAACCCAGGCAACTTGAACGGGACGACCGGCCCGTCGCCTCGTTTAAGCGCCCACACGATGAACACCACTCCCGCAATGATCATCGGCAACGAGAGCAGCATTCCCATAGTCAGCCACTTGGTCCCCATCAGGAAACCGAGCTGCACATCCGGCTCGCGAAAGAACTCGCAGAAAATCCGAAAGACACCGTAGATGGCCATCATCGTACCAGCCATAAAGCCGCGCGGCCACAGGCGGCGGCGCAAAGCAAGTACCAGCATGATGATGAAAAGCAGCAGACCCTCAAGCGCCGCTTCATAGAGCGCCGAGGGGTGGCGCGGCAAGGGGCCCGCCGCGGAGAACACGACGCCCCAGGGAACCTTCGTGACCCGTCCCCAGAGCTCGCCATTGATGAAGTTGGCGATGCGGCCTAAAAATATTCCGACTGGCAGTGCCACGACACAAAGGTCGGCCAGCCGCAAAAACGGCTGCTTGAGCTGGCGCGACGCGATGGCCAACGCAAGGACCCCGCCGATGATCGCCCCATGAAATGACATCCCGCCGTCCCAGGTTTTGAAAACGTCGAGCGGGTTGTACAGGTAGTAGACCGGATTGTAGAAAACGCAGTAGAACAGGCGCGAGCAGACGATGCAGACCACGATCATGATGAGCAACAAGGTCAGCAGGTCATCGCTGCTCATACCCAATTTCCAGCGCTTGTTCAGGAAGCGGATGATAAAGTAGCCGATGACAAAGCCGAGCAGGTAGGCCATACCGTACCAACGCACCGTGAACGGCCCAAGAGTGAAAATCGTGGGGTTGACGCGCGACAGCCCGTGTGTGATCGCCTCAAACAGCGACGCCATTTACGCCTCCGGCGCTTCTGGCGCAGCAGGCTCCTCAGCAGCAGGCTCCGACGCCACACTCGGCGCGCCTTCGAAAGATACTTTCGGCGCATCCTGCTCGGTCTCGGGCGCTTCGAAAGACTCGCGGGGCTTAAAGTTGAACAGGTTGGCGATGATCACACCTGGGAAGCGTGCGATCGCGATGTTGTAGTTCATGACCGTGTCATTGAAAAACTGGCGTGCGTACGAGATCTTATCCTCGGTCTCGCCCAAGCTGCCCTGCAAGCTCATGAAGTTCTGGTTGGCCTTCAGGTCAGGATAGGCCTCCGCCACAGCCAGAAGCTGGCGCAACGCCCCTGTCAGGCCGGACTCAGCCTTGGCGCTCTCTGCCGGGGTCGTAGCACTGACCGCAGCACTGCGCGCTGCAACGACGGCCTCAAGCGTCTTTGACTCATGTGTCGCATAGCCCTTGACGGTCTCGACCAGGTTCGGAATCAGATCCCAGCGGCGCTTGAGCTGCACCTGGACTTGCGCCCAGGCATTGTCGATACGCGCACGCAGCATCACAAAGCGATTGTAAGTCGCTACCAGAATGACGAGAATCAATACGATGACAATGGCTATTATGATCCATACAATCGGCATAAGGGTCTCCTTAGAGATCGGGGGTGGTCAGTTCTCTTCGCCGGTCCGTTTCAGGAAGTCGTCAACAGAATCCAGCTTATCAAGCTCATTGCGGAAGTACCCAAGATGGGATTCCTCGTCCTCGCTCAGCTCATGGGGAGCAGAGAAGTCGGCTCCCGCAGGATCGAAGCCAGAACTGAAAGAGGGGTCGAATCCCATACCGGAAGCCCATCCCTCCATCTGGGAGAACAGCATATCGAGGCGGTTCTCATTCATGGGACCATCCATCGTATGAGAGATCGCTTCCATAACGTGCAGCAACGCCGCGGGCATATCCGGCGGCAATTGCGTGATGACTGTAATAAGGGTTCCGCACTTGGGACAACGAACCAGGAGCTCCGCATGGTCGTTGTTCTGGATCTTAACGCCTTCAATATTGGGAAGCCCCACGGTGATCATGCCATCGTTGGGACACTGAACTTCAAATTCCATTTCAAATGCAGCCATTAAACTTAAACTCCTTCATAAGAAGCTTCAATTATACGCCAGGTTCACCGGACTGAGGCTTGCGTGGGCCATTCTTAAGAAAGAACTCACAATAGAGGCAGGACTGCTTGAGCGCCTGACTCCGATCAATGTCTGGATCAAAAACCAGCTCAGGATCGCTCGTGATCTCATGGGTCGGCCGGTCACAGGCCGCAAAAAAGCACTTTGACGGGCACATGTCGTAATCAGTCACCGCATGCTGGCAGTCCTTCTGTATCTCTGGATCACACTCGCGCGTACGCCAACAAACCGTCATTAAGCCATCCCTTTCAAATCAATACTTCTGTAGCTCAGTCTAGCACAGCGCTCTGCGGCAAAGGCCCAGCAGTTACCCATTTGGCAGACCCCGCCTGGCAGACCGCACCTGATCGGCCGCATCTTGCCAGCCGCTCTTCCCTTTTATGCTGCTTTTGGCCGTATCCGCTATAATCGTTGCCATGACAAACGCCACATCCCCATCGAGCACGGAAGAAACGCACGTCCACACCCTGGTGGTCGGTACGGGTCCTGCCGGCATCCTTGCAGCATATCACGCTGCCAGCGCCGGGCCGGTCCTGATGGTCGACCGTTTCACCCTGCCACGGGACAAGAGCTGCGGCGGCATGATCCACCCCCTCTCGCAGGATATCTTCGCTGAGATGGGTGCGACGATGCCCCCAGAGCTCCTCCTGGAGCCTGAGGAAGTCTTCTTCCGCTACAACGACTGGGACAAGAAGCGCAGCTACGACACAAAGCTGGGATTTCTCAACGTCGATCGCAAGCCCTTTGACGAGTGGATGCTGTCGCTGATAGCGGACAAGGCCGATATCTGGGACGCCTGCGAGTATCAGGGCCATGAAGAGACCCCCGACGGGCGACTGCGTGTCCGCCTCAACGCCCGCGGGCAAGAGCGCGCGGTGACCTGCGACTGGCTGGTCGGCGCCGATGGATCGAGATCCCGCGTGCGCAGAGCATTGGGCCTGAAGCCGTTTGACTGCTACCTGACCGTGCAGGACTATTGCCTGCGCACCGGCCCGGTCGACGCGGTCTTCGATTGCTTTTGGGCTGAGGAGATTCCCGACCTGGCGATCGGCTACGTCATCCCCAAAAATGAACGAGCCCTGGTGGGACTCATCTATTACCCCGGGACCAAGCGCGCCCACGAACAGCAGGATCACGCACTGGAGATGCTGCGCGAGCGCCTCAACATCGGGGAATCGATCAAGCGCGAGGCGTGGTCGGCGCTCAAGCACCGCAGCGTGAAAGACATCGTTTCCGGACAAGGCCAGGTGCTGTTGGTTGGAGAAGCCGGCGGATTTTTGTCGCCGACCTCAGGAGAGGGCATCAGCTGGGCGCTCGACAGCGGAAGGTCCGCCGGGCGGGCAATCGCTGCTGGAGGCGCCGGGACAAGCGCGGATACCGTTGAGGCGGTACAGGCGCAGCACCGCCGCGATACTGCGCACCTGCGCCGCATGATCAGTTGGCGTTTGCGCATCTATCCGGTGATGACCTCACGCTGGGGCAAGAGCTTGCTCGGCTTCACGCCAAAGCCCCTCATCGAGTGGATCACCAGGCGTATCTGACGAATGCTTACTTCGCTGGGGTGAAAGTATACTCAGCAGCTTTGGACCCATCAGAGTTCAGGTACACATACTTAACCACAGGATTTTTAACTAAGCTGCCAAACGCAGAAAACACATACCACTGCGCTTCGTTGTTGGCCGCCTCTTGAGCAGGCGCCTTTGCCCCGGGTTTTAGGGTGTAGGTACACACTAAGGTATGAGTGTCTTCAGCTTTGACCACCACGCGCGAACAGTCACCGGCCGCATCCCCGTCCTGTATCCCCGCCTGAAGCGAGCCCTGGATGATCTGAGCGATACCATCAAGGGCGCCGCCACTCGAAGAGGTGCTGCCCGAAGTGCTGGAATCGCTCGATGAAGAGCTTGAACCACCCGCCGTGCTATCCGATGAGCCCGCAGGCGCCGTGATACTCACATCTTTAAAGCTGTTAAAAGTCACCGACACCTCGGTATCGACAGTCGCGGTATCATTTGTTTTGTCGATCGCATCTATGACAACATGAAAGTCATTTGACTGAGGCAGCCCTTCTTTATCGACGGTGAAGGTATAGGTGACCTCTTTTGTGTTGTATTTGACCGCCTCATCCCTAATCTCTTGTTTGATCACGGTTTCGAACAAATCCTTGTTTGCTATAAAGCCCTGCCCATCAAACGTGACCGTGTATTCAGTGAGCGATCCTGCCCCGGTAACCTTTTGTGTGGCCGATTTAATGTATTGCGAGTCGATAAGGGCGACTTTGCTCGACAAGTAAGCGTTTGCCACTAGCCGCCCGACATCGTTAGCAGGATCAGGAGCCTGCGCCGCCTTCCCATTGACATAAGTATCATAGGTTTGTTTGGCCTCATTGCGGTACTCGGTAAAGTCAAACGAGGTGTTCAGGTCCTGGATATCGCTTTTGATCTGAAACTGCCCGTCGAGAAGAAGTCCGCTAACGTGATTATTTGATGCGGTATATTTAAGATTGTAGGAAGCGATCCTGTTCGAGTAGCTTCCCGCGGCAACAAGCCCATCGTTTGCTTTGACGTCGGCATCAATCTGGCGTTCAGGATCGCTGACACCTTGGGCAGCCGCGAAGTCCTGCATCGCTTTTATCGCTTTATCAGGCGTAAGCGTGCTTGTACTGTCCGCGCTGGGTTTGCTTTGAGCAGGACGTTTGCCGCATCCCGTAAGGCTTGCACCAGCAAGCACCAAGAGAATCGCACAAACAAGAATCAGTGTCCGCTTCATATGGATCCCATCCCTTCCCTACTGCTTCGCTAACGCTTGGCAAATCGATCTCTCCGATCCTGTCATGCTATATTTGTAATTCCTCATCGAGAGCGGTCCGTATCTTTCTCTGAACCCTTTTCTGAAATAACTCTGTCTATTTTCTTGACCGAATAGCTGTAGATCGCGCTTATCACAAAGCAGATTATTCCTCCGCCGATAAATGCGGCAACACGCCAACCCGTGTTAAGGCCGATTACATCAAAGGTCACTAGTTTTAGAACACAGAGCAAAACCAGGACTACTCCGTACAAGCGCAGGGTCTTTGCTTTGAAGCCGAAACCCATCAAGACGCATACAAGAGCCGTAAACATACTAAGCAAGCTGACTTCAAAGCCTGCGCCAGTAAGCCCGGCAATACCATGGGCTGTTGCCAGAACCAATCCTGTCAGTTTTAGGCCAAGGCTCGCTTCTTCGACTGGCAATAGCATACCTTTGATTAGCTCCCGCAAACGCACAAAAGCAAGCCCAAAACTCAGTACCACAAGCAGCCAAAACAGCGGAGTTGGATCACCAAGTTGCACCTCATAATAATAGTGTGGATAAAATGCCAGGAAGATCATCACCATGAAAACTACCACATTCTCGATAATGCGTAGACCTAAGTCAAGATCAGAACCAGTGATTAGGCGTTTGTGAAAGCGATAGAGCTGATAACGCAGAATATAAAATACGATGCCGAGCGCAACCAGAGTATTCAGCATCCAGACGACACGCAACGGGGAGCCAGCTGCGAGGCCACATACGCCCCCTTCGACAAGTACTAACAACTTCAGCAGGTAGAGCCCTTCTTCCCGAAGATTGATGCTGCCCTCCAATAAATTGGCCTTAAGTCGCATCAGTGCAAGTATGATCGCTGATATGAACAGAATCATGGAAAGCAGGGGCGGAGCATTCTTGCTGGCGAATGCGATGAAGCAGGCAACTGCGAAGACACACGCAAACTCGCTGCTACGTAGCACCCCATAAAGCAGTTTCGCTTCGCTACCACGTCCTTCAAAACGAAGCCCGGAGAGAATGGCATTCAGCACGGTCAAACATATCAGCAGGATTGCAACCCGGTGATTCAGATTTGAAGTAAGTAGGATTGCTATTATGGCGGTTTCGACCAGCAGGTAGGCGCTTAAGCGAGTGCGTATCAAAAAAGCCTCCCGACGCTCCTTATTCCAGGATAGCCACAGGCTACAGATGAGCAGAAGATAGATTAACAGATATCCAACTGAAAACGCGATTGTACCGTACTGGTTCAGCTGGCTATATCCGCGCACCAACATACTGATAACATCACCCCAGAAAAGGATGAACGCAGCGATGAAATACAACTTGTTGCCGCTGACGCGTCGCGCGAAAAGCAACAGAAGCGCCAGCACGATCAAAAACGTTAGTTGCCGCCAGGGAGCAGCACCAAAAGCGATCTGGTAACCATACAGGATCAGCATCAGAGCCATAGCAAGGCCACTTGCCATCAATACAGAAACTGTTTCCAGGCGACGCTCAAGCTTTGACCTCAATCCCATAATGATCGAAAACCCGCTCTGGATAACCAGAACCACCACGGTGATGAGCACGGCAGCAAGGATTGGGGCACTGCGTAAAGACTCCAGTCCAGAGTTTAAGTAGCTCCCATAGACAAGACGGTGGGTAACCCAGTAAATATTCAAAAGTAAAGCCACAAGCCACATCACTTTATTCAAGACATGAACCAACAGACGTATGCTGTCGTCTTTGATCCTACATTCAGAGGTCGTCAGCAAGTAGGATAGAAATGATGCGCATAAGAACTGCGCGATAAACGCAACGATTATCAGGGTTTGCGGAGATAGCAGGAGTTCTGGTAACATCCGATACAACATAAATCCGCTAGCAGCAAGGGTCAACCCAAACGAAATAATCAGACCGAACCGATAGGTCTTCTTGCAGCACAAAAGGCTACCTCCAACAAGCACCACAATTGAAACCAGTTGGTAAACCACCAAAGAAAATAAGTTTTTTTCGAGAAGTGGCTGCGAGAAAGCAAAACAAAGAGCGATCGCCATACCAATATGCGCGACAACGCTGATTGCAGCTGAGGCTAACTTCTTTGCTGCCAATAAAGTCACCACGGTCCAGACAAGCAAGACGATGAGTGCAACCATCTGGCTCAGTCTGCCAAAATAGAGGTGTGTTAACAGAATAGATAGGTAAAACGCACCAAAACCACAGCCGGTTAAAATCACCGTGAAAGGATTGGGTTTCTTCCGGCTGAGAAAGAACCCGAGTCCCGTCGGGATGGCGCTGATAAGAAACATGCCGGCGATCTTAACATCATTGCTAAGATGACGATAGATCAAAGCGCCCAAAAAAATCAAGCCGATAAAAATCAGCACTGACGCCGCAATGCCTAAGACATTGCGACCAACCCAACTCTCTGTGACGTTGATTTTATGTTTCTGCTCCTCCGGTGGTAATGTCCTCTTTGCAGGAACAGATTGTAAATCCGAATCTTGCTGTGATTGCAGCTGCGAAATCAGCTCCAACTCCTCTGTAGCTTGCGTTGATGCAGGTCCATGTTGCGGCTCAGGTGAGTGGGCCGCGGCGGGCACAGGTTGCGCTTCGGCTTGAGTCTCGGGCTGATTGACCTCCTTTGCAGAACTTTGCAACTCGCTACGGTGGTCTCCCGCTGCTCCCATAAGATGGAGCTGTCGCCATAGATTTTCAAATTGATCGTTTAGAAACTGGATATGTCGTTCTTGCTCAAGTTGCTTGTTTTTGATAACAGAAATCCGTACAGAGGCCCAGATAATAACAGCAACTAGCATTATAATCACGATGATATTTAAGAATACATCCATGTTACTGACCACTTTCCAGTCTTTAGCCCCACACACATTAGAGTACTATTTTATCGCCACCTCTTACTTCAGGTTTCGTGGGACACCTGACTACTATCACCGCTTTCCCAACGCTTGGCAAATCTGAGTAAGTCCCCTATTTGAATCGCCCCGGGTTTGGTAGAGATTTTTGCTTGTCACTTTGACGAGCTCTTTCTGCTGTCCCGTGCGCAATTCTAGCCCGTTATAGGTATGGCTTGCCGTTATTCTTTCAATGCTTGACATATCTGCTTAAGGCTTTGATTTGTCAGTCCACCAATTGTTTTGAGGTCATCTGACCGCTCGGTAAAATCAAGAACAATATTGTCTATTCGGACCTGTGTAATAAGGCTAGCTGGATAATCATAAGTAATATGATTTTCGGTATTACGATAGCGAAAAACTGGTCGTAACGTGAAATCAATGTTATCTGAAAGCGTTACGACCTTGGAGTTCACTTGATAAAGGCCATAATCAGACTCTCCTTCAATAACATTCTTGGCATGCTTTGAAGAATCATAGATGCCAACATGGACATTTGCTATTTTTGAAGAATGTTCATCCGCTATGCCGAACTCATATTGCCACACCTGTCCAGCATCACCATCCCATACGCCATCACTAATATATTGCAATCCCCTGTTTGCATCCCTAATCATATCAAATCGTGCTTTTAGCTCGTCGAGATCATACATTGGACAATTTGCTAGAGGTTTCAATATGGAAGTATCTACAGGCGAGGGCTTGTCGACATGAGGTGCATCCCAAGAAGAGCAGCCCACACAATTAAGCATAGCGATCAACAAAATTCCAGCTAGAAAAAAGAGAAATAGGTTTCTCCTTTTTGAAAAAAACTCATGGCTTATTAAATTCATAGTAAGTACTTGCAAGGTAACCCTCCGAAGCTAGTTTTGTGCTTTGATAGCGAGTACTATAATAGTTCCCGGCTTTATCATGTCCACTATGTTGTACTTTGGTGAGAGAACAATCGCTCCAATCATAATCTGGATTGTCAAATTGGTTGTTAGAGTTAAAAATATGCGAATTAACACCTACTCGCGCAAGAGCCTCGTCATTAAACAACAAAGCAAAGGGGCCACCAAGCACCCCTTCAAGAAATAATCCTGAACCGCTAAGGTGCCCCTGGTCAACCCCAGCTATTCCTTTGTTGCCATGAGCAAACATATCTTGCATTGAATGAAGACCTTGCCCCGCGACAACATAAACGTAATCATATTGCTGTCTTTCAAACTCTGCGTTGATAGAACGTATATCTTGTGCACTTGGAGATGAGCCTAGCGCCTTAATCGCATTGTTCTTATTCTGCACGAGAATTGTGTTTACGTTTGTTGCGTAATCAAGATCATTATGTGCCGCTGCAATCCGCGTATCTATGTTAGCTGTCGGATTAGAAGCTGCATTAAAATGAAGCCCTGGCTGTCCTCCTACTATGGGCACCCATGAAGGCAGCGCGTTAGTTCCACTGTAAGTAGCATCAATCCCTTTATCAGCATTAGCAATTACACGCGCAACATTTATCGGTATGGATTTCTCTAATCCAAGCGCCCAGCTAAGCGTATCATCATGATGCACCGGATCACCCCACATCCCCAGCGCATCCACATACTGAAGCGGGTCACTCAGGCAGTAAACATAGAGGTTGGAACTCTGCTTGATGGCACTGGGGTCAGGCAGAATGAAGTTGCTATCCCCATAGATCATACTCCAGGTATTCCAGTGGGGATCTGCCCCGGCGAAGCGCCCCAAAGTTGGATCATACTGGCGCGCCTGTGCAAAGTAGGTATCAGCTATTCCGTCAAAGCTGTAGCCAGTATAGCCAAAGGGC
>WRFR01000003.1 GCA_009778715.1 Coriobacteriia bacterium
TTATACATGCGCACACGGTACTTGGTAGCGCCACTGACTTTTGTCCAGCTGATCGTGAGAGGACTTCCCAGAGCGACCGAGGTAGCTGAAGTCTTTATGTTGGTGGGATTTGAGGCGGGAACTCCCATTGTTTGCGTCACGCCGCTCGTGTTGACATAGGTGACCGGATTATTCCCGGCCATAAACGTACCGGTCAGCAGCTTCTGGATGCCCGCCTCGGTCTGTATCGATGAGTTGTAGGAGAGTTGCTCGAATTCAAAAATGCCGGACGGTGATAAAGCATTGCGGGGATCCATATAGTACGCGACCGCCGCCTGCGAAGCCCGATACCAGGTCCCTGACTCCACCCAAGTGGGAGGCTGAGCTATCATCGGAGAGGAAGCCGCCGCAACCCACCCTGTTGCTGGGGCTGGGACAGCACTCTTTCCCCCTTGCTCATTACTTACCGCAGTATTCCAATCAAGACCGGTATTCAATGGCTTAATAGTCCAGTTTGGGTACTTGGCTCTCAGGGCCTTCAGATACGGTTGATAACTTGCAGGAAAACCAGCAACGTCAGACCCTGTACCACCTGATATCGCTGTCAAGTAGGCGCCTGACGAGTCGCCTTGCGCGGCATAGCCCGTTATCCCGTTTCCCAGGGTGACCTTCGCCCAGTTGTATCCACCGACATTGGTTGCATAGTTCCAGGTAACCACCTGGACATTCGCGCCCCTACTCAATGAAGTGATGATAGCGCCACTTGTCGAAGCAGCATTACGAATAGACAAACTTGCAGCGGAAACCGTATAAGGGGTACCCGCGAGAGCAGGCATTCCGTTATATACCGGAACGTAAAAGACCATACCCAGCGAGAGAGCGCCGACACCATTGTAGGCATTATAGGTCGTATTCGCTTCGCTCAAAGGGGCTGCGAGATTCGTCATATACTGATGGGAGTACAAAGCGGAAGGGTTTGACGGGGCGACATTGAACTTCTGAAGATACCTCGAATCCTGGCCAACGCTGATGTAGGATTCCGCAAGGTAATTTGCGCCACCGACAATAGACTTTTGTGGATCCGTCCATGGACGCCCATAGGTTGTCCCGCTTTTTGCCCAAATGAGACCATTGATAACAGGCCCGCTTCCTCCGGCGGTTGCCCCAATGTTATAGAAGTTGTAAATGCCGGTATAACCCGAAACAGTCCCGGTAACAGAATTGCTTTTCCCCGATCCGATACAAACTTCTTGCCGGATTCTTGAAGCTAGAAAATATGGGTTGGTATTATTTGTAAGAGCAGCCTGCCAGATCAGGTCGGAATACGTGACCGCCTGGGCTGATGCAGCAATACCAAACATACAAACACAGAAAATAAGTACTGCCAATGCAAACCCAAGAGGTTTACACCTTGGTTTCAAGTCAAGAATAATGCGGTATGATTTTTTCATAGTCAATTCGCCCTATTAGTTAAAGTCAAAACACGTGCAAATTACATTATATGTCGGCGAATAGACATGTTTGGAGGAATATGAAAAACTGGTCTCAAATCGTAACACGAGTCGTTTTGGCTCTCATACTCAGTTTTTGTACGATTCTCCCTGCTGAATCTTTTGCCCTGTCGTCCGGAGCTCCCTATCTCGACCAGCTCAGTGCTGAGGGTGTGACTCTTCAGCCTGTCTTCAGGCCCACGACTTTGTATTACTCAGCTTCAGCCGATGAACAAACCACAAAGCTTGCACTTCATGCGATCCCCCAAGATCCTTCAACTTCTGTTGAGATCAAAGGAAATCAGGATCTGCACCCTGGGATCAACACCATCTATATCGTGCTGACCTCACCGGAAAATACAACCCAAACCTATACGATCACCGTAAATAAAGCGGGAACTGTCAGTACGGGTAGCGCGACCCTTAAGTCACTCTCGATCGGGACATGGGAGCTTTCTCCTGTTTTTTCGGCAGGAATCACCTCCTATTCAACAGACGTCGATCAGAACACGGATCATCTTACGATCGAAGCAATCCCGGAAAACCCCCGAGCACAGGTAACGATATCAGGAGACACACACTTGAGAACAGGAGCAAATCAGATATCGATTGAAGTGGTCTCTAAAGACAGCTCCTCTACAAAAACCTATACCATCACTGTTAATAAGCCGCCTGTGTCCCCCAAAAACTTGACTCCGCAGGGTAACTTGAAGCCCTTCTACGTAAGATATCGACTCCTGTTGCTCGTTGCTGCTCTCATCGTTATACTGCTGGTGGCAGGTCTCATTTTTATGAAGAAAAGACATTAAGCCTTCAGAATAGGCCCGATCATTACAGCCGCAGGATGTGGTCTCCCGTAAGATCTTTCATCGCATTGCGCGTGTCGAAGACTAGCTTGGCGTGCTCAGAGACCAGCGCATAGTCCACCTCAGTATGTGCGGTCAGGATCACGACCGCGTCTGCCCGCTCGATCTCGGCGACCGTCAGCGCCACGTTCTCGATCTTATGCCCGTCAAACTGATAGACCGGCACAAAAGGATCGTGATAGACAACGTCAGCCTCATGTTCCAGCAGGTGATCGATGACGCTGATTGCCGGGCTTTCCCGCATGTCATCGATGTCAGCTTTATAGGCTACCCCCAGCACGAGAACGCGCGAGCCAGCCAGTGACTTGCGTTGTGTGTTCAGCGCGGCCATGAGACGGTCAGTCACGTAGTAGGACATGTTTTCATTGACCTTGCCAGCCAACTCGATGAACTGGGTATGGAAGTCGAACTCGCGTGCTTTCCAGCTCAGGTAGTAGGGATCAATCGGAATGCAATGCCCGCCCAGGCCTGGACCCGGGTAAAACGGCATAAAGCCGAAGGGTTTAGTCTTGGCCGAGTCGACGACCTCCCACATGTTGATATCCATGCGCTCGCAGAGCTGTACAAGCTCGTTGACCAGCGCAATGTTGACACAACGGTAGATATTCTCGAGCAGTTTGCTCATCTCAGCCGCACGCGCCGTGCTGACAGGCACGACCGTGTCAAGGAAGCTCGTATAGAACTTGACCGCCAGCTTGCCACTCCGCGACGTCACGCCACCGACGACTTTGGGGGTGTCTTTGGTGTGATGGTCGGGATTACCCGGGTCGACGCGCTCGGGCGAGAACGCTACAAAAACGTCGCTGTCAAGCGTATGGCCCGCCTTCGTAAGAATCGGCGCAACGATCTCCTCGGTCGTACCTGGATAAGTCGTCGACTCAAGCGTGACCAGCGTCTCACCGCTCAAGTGAGGCGCGATCGACTTGGTCGCCTCGACCATGAACGTTACATCCGGGTCCCGCATCTTATCAAGCGGTGTCGGCACACAAATGGCGATTGCGTCGCACTCAGCCGCTCGGGAGAAATCCGTCGTTGCCTGGACAAGCCCCTCTGAGACCTGACGGGCGAACAGCTCGCTGTCGACGTCGGCGATGTAGCTCTTCCCCGCTGCTGCCGCCGCAACCTTCTCTTCAGAAATATCAAAGCCGATGACTCTGTGTCCCGCCTGCGCCATGGTGCTTGCCAGAGGCAGACCTACGTAGCCAAGTCCGACCACTCCATAGACGGCGGTCCCATCCTGCAGCTTCTGCTCCAGGACTTTCCCTGTTTGATCATCAGTCACGTTCTTCCTCCATCGTCTCGATCATCCTGTGATCTGGTCCGTTTCCTCACCGCCAGCAGCCAACAGAACAGCGAGAAGCTCCCGCAGCTCTTCAGCATAGCGCTCGTCACGCAAAGCCAGGGTGATA
This sequence comes from Coriobacteriia bacterium, assembly GCA_009778715.1. Classification (GTDB taxonomy): domain Bacteria; phylum Actinomycetota; class Coriobacteriia; order WRKU01; family WQUG01; genus WQUG01. The sequence continues at coordinate 3,745 of WRFR01000003.1, forward strand.
TTTGCCTCAAGCCATGATAATACATTCCCCGTATCAAAGCTGCTTTCTGGCTTAACTTCCACAGCATAAAGTGGCTCATCAGCCAAAAGTGCTACCAACGCATCGGTCAACTGGATCTCGCCGCCCTCCCCCGGATCAGTACGCCCTAACAGCTCCATCAGGCGCGGGGTCAGAAGATAGCGCCCCATGATAGCCAGGTTGCTGGGAGCCTCCTCAGGCGATGGTTTCTCGACCAGGACGTTTACGCGGTAGCAGGGCGCGCCCACGCTCGCCTCCATATCGGCCATCGGTTCAACGCCAATGATGCCATAGCGGCTGAGGTGCTCATCAGATACGCGCTCGACCGCAATGACCGAAGCCCCGGTCTGCTCATAGGCCGCTTGTAGTTTTGGCAGGATATCGCAGTGAGGTACCACGATGTCGCCCAACAACACAAAGAATGGCTCGTCATCAGCGAAAGCCGCTCCGCAGTGCACCGCATGCCCGAGTCCCAGCGGGGACTTCTGGCGCACGTAGTAGAGCTGCGCCAGACCTGATACCCGGCGAACCGACTCCAGGTAGGCGCTCCCCTTATCGCTGAGGTTCTGCTCAAGCTCGATCGAACGATCAAAATGGTCTTCAATTGCGCGCTTTCCGCGTCCGGTAACCAGGAGTATCTGATCAACTCCGGCAGTAGCTGCTTCTTCGATCACGTACTGCATGATAGGCTTGTCGAGAACCGGCAACATCTCTTTCGGCTGGGCTTTCGTGGCCGGCAGGAACCGCGTGCCCAGACCGGCTGCGGGGATGATTGCTTTCATGCGTGATGACCTCACTTACTTGTATTCGCGAATAAAACCTGGCTACCACCGGTAGCTTCGTTGCCCTATCAACTGCCACCCGGAGCTGCAAACGACTCGACCGCGATCTCGCTCATGACCTCTTCGGCCGCCGTGATGGCATCCGCGATCTCAGCGCGTGTCATCGCGAGAGAAGCAAAACAGCATTCGAACTGGCTGGGCGCCAGCCAGAATCCACGATCAAGCATCTTACAGAAGTACTTCGCGTAACGTTCAGTATCGGCCAGCGCTGCCGTCTTCCAGTCCACAACGGGACCACGAGTAAAAAACAGACAGGTGAGCGCACCAACCTGCGTGCCAAAAGCGGGGATACCCGCAATGTCAGCTGCCTGTTGCAGGCCGCTGGCGAGCAATTCGCCCTTTTCTTCAAGCTCCTCATAGGTGCCAGAGCGACCCAGGACCTTCATCGTTGCGACGCCAGCCGCCATGGCGACCGGATTGCCCGAGAGCGTACCTGCCTGATAGACCGGCCCGACGGGAGCCAGGTGCTCCATGATCTCACGCTTGCCACCAAACGCACCGACCGGAAAACCGCCGCCAATGATCTTACCAAGCGTGGTCAGGTCAGCCGTGACACCGTAATGCTCCTGGGCGCCACCGTAGGCGACCCGAAATCCCGTGATAACTTCGTCAAAGATGAGCAACGCGCCATGCTCGTCACAGAGCGCACGCAAACCCTCAAGAAAACCAGGCTCTGGTGGCACGCAACCCATATTGCCCGCCACGGGCTCGACGATAAGCGCTGCGATCTGATCAGGATTGTCTGTAAATGCCGCCTCGACGGCCTCCAGGTCGTTGTAAGGAACCACGATCGTGTCGCGCGCGGCGCCTTCAGTCACGCCGAGCGTCGAAGGAATGCCGAGCGTCAGCAGGCCGGAGCCCGCCGCAACCAGCAGCGCATCGCTGTGGCCATGATAGTTGCCATCGAACTTGATGAACTTCTCGCGCCCGGTATAGCCACGCGCCAGACGAAGGGCTGACATGACAGCTTCGGTTCCCGAGCTGACAAAGCGTACCATTTCGACCGAAGGAAACGCCGCGCAGACCAACTGGGCTGCCTCAGTCTCAAGTTCAGTTGGCGCGCCATAGGTCGTACCCAGTTCCAGTTGAGCGCGCACCGCTTCCAGCACTTCAGGATGGCCATGGCCCAAGATCATCGGCCCCCAGGACTGGACGAAATCGAGATACGTCTTGCCCTCAACATCGGTGATGTGGGCGCCTTCTGCTTTTGCCACAAAGCGAGGTGTCATCCCTACGCTTTTGTAGGCACGCACCGGCGAGTCGACCCCACCGGGAATATAACGCTGGGCTTCAGCAAACAATTCAGATGATGTGGGCATAGGGGCTCCTTTTCAGATGCAATCTTGCCGTTAGCTATTGTATCATCGCGCGTAGAATACCACGGCGCCTTTACTTGATAAGAGACGATATAGCCTTCACAAAATCGTCTTGTGAGATGTTTTGTGCCGTGACCAGAAATGCTGTGTTGCGATATGCAAATGATGCGTAGAGCTCACTGGTTTTCCCATCAGTATAATGAGCTATTGTGACATCTGTCCCATTGATCTTTGAAAAAGGCTTGCTGACTTGTACGCTGGGGGGATTCGTAAATAACAAGGGTTTAACTCCTTTGTTAACAGTTACGCCAAATGATTTGTTGCTCGTGGAATTATTCCCCGTGTCTGTCCAGAGAACGCTATTTTGGTCCCAGTAAACCTTCCCGAGACCACCATTATCCTTATATATACAGAACTCATCCTTAGTCCTGGACAGTCCCTTTGGAATAGCAGATGGAATAAAATTCACGCCATAATAGTCGATCATCTCTTGCGTTGTCATCGAGACAATATCATCTTTGGAACCAGCCTGAGGTACAGCAGCAGAAATTAAATTCATATCAGTCTTTATTTCAATGACTCTGATATCATTTTTGGGACGGGCTGCATTTGCTGAAGTACTTTGGGCGCCGCTACTACCACAAGATGACATGATAAAAGAGGCAGCCAATAATACAAGACACAAGCCTGCTGAAACGCCGACCTTAACGAGTTCATTTTTTGATCTTTTCACTTCATTATTTTGGTGAGACATCTGGCGCAAGCATATGAAATGCGCAGTTTTTTGTTGTTTTAACTGATACATAAGGGAAGGCCTCTCACTTGCTTCCAATCATCTGCCCTATTGTACTACCAAGTGATTAAATCCATTGCTAAACACATGGGTACCAGGCAAATTCGAGCATTTTTTTGCCCACGACAACAGCGCGCACGACAAGCGCAACATCTTCCGAAAGGGAAAGCGTCACACAATGGAGCATCCGTGGCAAACGTGTAATGTCATCACAACAAAAGCGCCTGCCCCTCCTTTGGGACAGGCGCTTTTGTTGTGTCGGGGCTTGATCGCTGGTCGGACGAATCTCGGCGAGCAGCCCCCTTCCCCGTTATCGGAAAAGCTCCGGCGCGCTCCTTACTTCCCCAGCTTCGCCAGCGCTGCTTCCCCTTCTTTGGTCACTTCAAGTGAGTGATCAAGGCACTTGGTCGCCTCATAAGGATTATGGAGACCTTTGCTATTCTCATTCATGATGAAGTCAAGGAACCACTGCGCCTCACATTCCTGGGCGCGGATCGGATCTAGCTGCGTATCGGTGTATTTTCCGCTCTTGTTGGCGGCGGCCAGCTGATCTGTAAAGGTGGCCAGCGCATTGCCATCGGTGTTGATCTTGGCAATATATTTCGCCTCGGAAGTCTTGATCAGGCTCACGATCGCCGCGTCTCCCCCGCCATGGCAACCCGAGCACACATCCTTGCGGATCTCCGCCGAATAAAGCGGGCCCGTCATCTTGTGGCTCGTAGCTCCGCTTGCCATTTTCTCCATGTGACAATCGGCACAGGTCAGGCCTGCCCGCCCATGGATGCTGCTGTCGTTTGCCACCATGTCATATTCCGGGTGTTGGGCTTTGAGCATCTTGGCGCCAGTATTAGGATTAATATGGTCGTAGTATCCGATCTTCTTGTAATAGTCAAAGATATCAAAGGGATCCGTCAGCTCTTTGGGCATCGTCACCGCGCCGGTCTTCGGGTCGAAGTAGTACTCGTTATGGCACTGTCCGCAGGCAGCGTTGGCCGGTTGCATCTGACCGCCCTTGATCTCCTGGGCAAACGCCGTGGTAAACGCCTCCCGGATCGCTCCCAGATACGTCCCGTTGGCGGTCTGCTTGGTTCGTGACCCCGAGCCCGGATAGTTCTTGTGGCAGTCATAACAAGTGATGGTCTGTGTGATCTTGGATTCCTCAGTCGAGAAAGGAACCTGAGCGAGATTCTGCCCGCTTTGCTCGATAAGGGTATATTGGGATGACTTGCAGGCAAAACATACCGAGTTGGACTTCGCACTGATGCGACCGCTCCCCTTGGCGTCAGTTAAGGCGTCAAGATGGGGGCGCGGCGTGTCGTAGGACTTCGCGAATGCGCTCCCCGCATAGATCGTGTTCAGGAAGGGAAATATCTTGAGATAGCTTTGCACCGGTTGTAGCGGTTGCGTATCGGACTCGAACGTGCTGACCTGCTCAGGGAACTTCGACGCCCACTGCGCGGGCAGCTTGACATCGGCGAGCGATTTCGCGTCAACGAAGGTCTCCGGAGAGGTCGAAGCAACCGTTTGTGCGGTAGTCTTCGGCTTATTCCCGCCGCAGGCGCTGAGCGTCAGTATCCCAGCCGCTACGAGCAAAGCGATCGCCCACAATGCCACGATGCGTAGCTTTTTCTTCATGATCCCTTCCTTTCCATTGCAGGACCTCTCCTGTCTCCTGTTTACCCCGCCCGCATAAGGCATACCGGGATCGGTATGCCTTATGAGCGGGTAAGAGTTACGCTAACGCCCGTGCCAAATCCTCCTCCGGCGTCGAGATCGGTGCGATCCCGAAGTTCTCGACCAGGAAATTCAGAATATTTGGCGAGACAAACGCGGGCAGGCTTGGGCCTAAGATAATGTTCTTTATGCCCAGGTAGAGCAGCGTAAGCAGGATCGCGACCGCCTTCTGCTCGTACCAGGAGATGACGAGCGTCAGCGGCAGGTCGTTAACGCCGCACTCAAAGGCTTCAGAGAGCGCGACTGCCACCCGTATTGCCGAGTAGGCGTCATTGCACTGCCCCATGTCCATGAGGCGCGGCAGGCCGCCGATCTCGCCGAGATCCAGGTCATTGAAGCGATACTTGCCACAGGCAAGCGTCAGGACGACCGTATCGGCCGGGGTCTGCTTGACGAACTCAGTGTAATAGTTGCGACCCGGCTTGGCCCCGTCGCAGCCACCTACCAGGAAAAAGTGCTTGATCGCGCCGCTCTTGACCGCGCCCACGACCGTGTCTGCCACGCCGAGCACCGTGCCGTGGCCAAAGCCCGTGAGGAGCTTCGTGCCCCCGTTGATGCCGTGACCCTGATACGTCTCCTTGTAGCCACCCAACTCGCGCGCTTTGGCGATGACCGGAGAGAAGTCCTTATCCGCAGCGATGTGCGTCATGCCCGGATACTGCACAACCGCCGTGGTAAAGATGCGATCAGCATAGCTGTCGCGCACCGGCATGATGCAGTTGGTCGTGAAAAGTACCGGCGCAGGCAAATCGACGAACTCTTTCTGTTGGTTCTGCCAGGCTGTTCCGAAGTGGCCTTTGAACTGCGGATACTTCTTCAACTCGGGATACGCATGAGCAGGGAGCATCTCGCCGTGGGTATAGACACTGACGCCGGTACCCTCGGTCTGCTCCAGCAGGAGCTTCAAGTCATGCAAGTCATGGCCGGAGATCACGATAAACGGCCCCGGCTCTATCTGCATCGAAACCTCAGTCGGCTCCGGCGTGCCATAGGTCTCCGTATTGGCACGATCGAGCAGCTCCATCGTAGCGTAGTTGGCCTTGCCGGTCTCAAGCGCGAGCGGAAGCAGTTCGTCCTGAGTTGCAGTGCTGTTGCCCACTGCAGCTAAGCCCTTCGCGAAAAACGCCATGACCTCATCGTCTGTGTAGCCGAGCTCCAACGCATGGTAGGCATAAGCAGAAATTCCCCGCAATCCCAGGAGAATGAGCGTTTTAAGGGTCCTGATATCCTCGTTTTCCAGCCAGAGGTTGGGAAGGACAAAATCTGCTGGCGCCGGAAGCCCGCAGAGCTTGGTATACACATCATGCACGCGCTCAATGAGCTTCGTGATGCTGGCATCATCGAAGTTCACGTTCGTCACAGTGGTAAACAACCCCTCCAGGAACAGTCGATGGGTATCCGCGGTCGGTTGGGCCTTGCCGGACTCGATCGCCTGGGCCAGGGTGATCAGGGCGCCTGTCAGTTGATCCTGCAAAAGTGCAGTCGCAGGTTTCTTGCCACAGACACCCGACGTATCGCAGCCAGTACCGTGGGCGGTTTGCTCACATTGAAAACAGAACATATCGGACATTTCATACTCCCTTTCTTTTGGACGATAGTTCTATCGTAAACGCCATCCATCAAATTGTCTGTTGTTTTTCAAACAAAATGGGGCACAGATGCGTCATAATAGGGATATGACAAAAACTGAGAACTATCACTTACTGATCCAACTCTCTCCCCTGTTCCGCGGGATCACCTCAGAGGAACTTGAGACACTGTTCTCCTGCCTTGATGTGCGCCACCGCAACTGTCGCAAGGGGAGCTATATCTTTTCTGCCGGGCAACATATCACCGACATAGGACTGCTCCTCTCTGGCCAACTTGACATCCTGCAGGATGATATCTGGGGCAATCGGCGTATCCTTGAGCGCGTGGCTCCTGGGGAAATGTTCGGCGCTGCGTTCTCCTGCGCCGCAATCGAGCGGATCCCGATCAGCGTCAAGGCGACTCAGCCCTCCGAGGTGCTGCTCTTTGACTATCGCAAGATGGTCACCACGTGCAGCTCTGCCTGCGAGTTTCACACTCAGTTGATATCGAACATGCTTCAACTGCTCTCGCGTAAGAGCATCGCCATGATGGAGAAAATCGGGAATATCACGCGCCACAGCACGCGGGAAAAAGTTCTGTCATTTTTATCACAGCAAGCGCAGCTGTGCCAGACTCAGAGCTTTGATATAGCTTTTAATCGCCAGGAACTGGCTGAATACCTGGCGGTCGATCGGAGCGCGCTTTCCACTGAGCTTGGTCGTCTGCGAGATGAAGGGGTGCTGCGGTTCTCTAAGAACCACTTTGAGCTTCTGAATCAGGCATAATTCCTGGGACGTTCGAAGAACGCACGTGTTCGACGAGCGCCGTGATGATATCGGCGTCAACAGCTGGATCAAACTTGCGCGCGAACATCTCTGAGCAGGACGCCAGCTCTTCATAGTCACTCATACGCCAGGTATACGGGTTGCCCCGCTCCCAATCGATGCGGCGCGCAGCCGCAGCATGGTCATCATCAAGCTGGTTGCGATACAGCCGCTCACGAAAAGGAGAATTGTAGACAAGCGTCTGGACGAAGAACTCATCAGGAACAAACGCCCAACGACAATGCGTATGTACCCAGGAGCGCTGCCCGAGGATAAAGTGCACGCAATCATCGGTCAAGCTGAGCCACTGGGCGCCAGACTGAAGCTGGATATCCTCCTTCCTGAAACGATCCAGGCCACGGTACCTTTGAAGCGCAAGTAAGAGGTTCTGGCTCCTCCGCCAGATGTTCATAGTGCGGCCAGCGCGATGTTGAAAAGGATAGTAGCAGCGTACCCGCTCTTCTTTTTGCCGATTGTCCTCAGGGGTCGTGAAGTGGATGAACTCCTTACCCTGTTTTGCAGAAAAGAAGGCATGTATCTCGTCGGCAGATTTGAGAGGGAGATCCTGGCCGGACAGGACATGATAGTAAGCATAGGGAGCGTCTTGCGCCTCAGCCGCAGCCTGGAACAAGCGCATCTCCGCCCGCACGAGTGAATAGTCTCCCCAGACTACTTTCTCAGGCTTGACCAGGGTAAGCTTTGAGTGTTTAACGCAGGGAGCAAAGTCCTGCTCGACGAAAGATCCGGCGCGGGGATCGATATGCAAGAAAAGGTCATTGCGCGCGTCATCAAGAGCTGAGAAGAGCGGCGCAAGCTCTTCGACCGGCCTGTGCGCGATGATCAGGTAAGCATGTTTAGCCTGCTGCATGGAGACTTAAGTACGCTCGAAATCGTCGGAGTAGCGGATGATGTCGTCCTCACCCAGGTAGTCGCCTACCTGTATCTCGATGATATGAAGGTCACTGGCGCCGCGATTCTCCAGGCGATGTTTCGTGCCGACGGGGTTATAGACCGACTGGCCTGTCTCGACCTGTATCTCCGTATTGCCCTGCGTGACAAGCGCGGTCCCTTCGACGACCACCCAGTGCTCGCTACGCCGCTCATGGCTTTGCAGTGACAGGCGTGAGTCCGGCGTCACGACGATCTCTTTGACTTTGAAGCCCACGCCCTCTTCAACGATTTTCCACGTACCCCAGGGCCGCGCGCTGACCTTTGGCTCACGCAACTCGGGCGCATCCTGCTTTGAGAGCGCATTGACGACCAGACGCACATCCTGCGCCCGATCACGGGGCGCCACCAAGGTCGCATCACTCGTGTCGACCACCAGCAGGTCTTTGACGCCCAGGGTTGCGACGAGACGCTCCGGGCTGTAGATGAGCGTGCCCTGGCTCTCGACCGCTATCCCATCACCGATGATCCGGTTGCCTGACACGTCAGGTTCTGCCAGATCCTCCAATGACAGGAGCGAGCCCACATCTGACCAGTCCATCGTTGTCGGTACGACCGCTACGTGCGTGCTGTGTTCGAGCGCCGCATTGTCGAAGCTCACCTTGGGTAGTGTCTCAAATAGTTGATAGCTGGCGGAACTCAGACGCTCGGCCTCCGGTAGCGCCGCGATCTGGCGCGCGACTTCAACGATCCGTTCGTTGCCCGCCGCCGCCTCGGCGCCGGTCCCTTGCGCAGCCTCAAGCTCAGCGAGGATCACGCGCGCCTTGGCCACGAGCATACCGGAGTTCCAATAGTAGTTGCCCGCCGCAACGTAGCGTTGCGCGGTGTCAGCGTCGGGTTTTTCGACAAAAGCCTCAACGGGGCACGCAGTACCAACGGCGCCAACCACTGCTTTGATATAGCCATAGCCGGTCTCAGGCCGCGTGGGCACCAGACCGATCGTCACCAGTTGGTCGGTAGTCGTGGCAGCTTCGATCGCCACCGTCATGGTGCCGCGCCACGCCTTGCCACTGTCAACAAGCTGGTCGCTCGGCAGCATCATCACGATGCCATCCGGATCGCGCGCTTCAATGGTCGCTGCTGCAAGCGCCAAAGCCGGCGCGGTGTTGCGTGGTACGGGCTCAACAAGATAGTTAAGCGCCACATCTGCCAGCTGAGGTTGCGCCAGTAGGTGATTACGGATCTCATCAAGCAGTGTCACCCCCACTACGATATCGATTGAGGGGGCCTCTGTGCCGATTATCATACGCGCGCGTTCGATCGTGCCACAGATCAACGAAGTCTCCCCAAAGACCGAAAGCATCTGCTTAGGAGACAGTTCACGCGAGAGCGGCCAGAAGCGCGTGCCGCTCCCGCCCGCCAGTATGACCGCATACACCTTACTGTCCGGCAAGAAGGGTTCCTCGTTCCTCTATTTCGCGTGCCCGAGCCTCAGCCTTCTCCTCGATGACCTTTGCATGCTCTGCCGCCATCTCGGGCGTCCAACTGGGTGGCACATAGGCGCAGTAGGGTTCCTCTTCCATGTAATCGCCCGTCAGCGCGAGCGCGCGGGCGCGGCAACCACCGCACACGCCCTTGTACTCGCAGGCGCCGCACTTGCCCTCCAGCTTGCTGTAATCACGCAGATCATTGAAGACCTTCGAGTTTGTCCAGATCTCCGAATAAGGCTGCTCCTTGACATTACCCAGCTGCTGGTCAAAGTAACCGCAGGGCTGCACGTCACCAATGTGCGAGATGAAGCTAAAGGTGATGCCGCCCAGACAGCCGCGCGTCATCGCGTCCATGCCGTACTCCTCACGCGTGACCTTTTTGCCCTCGGCCTTGGCAAGCTGGCGGATGATGCGATAGTAATGCGGACTGTCAGTCGGCTTGAAGTGGAGCGGCGAGGTCTTCTGGCGCTCATAGGCCCAGGTCAAAGCCTTTTCATAGCCCTCGGGCGGCAGCTCAAGGTCCTCGATCTCACTGCCACGCCCCGTGGGCACTAACATGAAGATATGGAAGGCGTCCACACCCAGGCGCTCGGCCAGGTCATGGATCTCGGGGAGTTGCTCCGCATTGAGCTTTGTGACAGTCGTGTTGATCTGCACGCCAACACCCGTGGCCTTTGCACGCTTGATGCCCTCGATCGAGGCGTCGAACGCCCCCGGCTGGCGGCGAAACGCATCGTGCTCTTCAGCGGTCGCGAAGTCGATCGAGACCGAGATGCGCGGAATGCCATGCTCAGCCAGCTTATGCGCGATCTCGTCAGTAATAAGCGTAGCGTTCGTACCGACCACCGGCATACAGCCCTTAACGTGGGCGTAGTCAATGATCTCCCAAATGTCAGGACGCATGAGCGGCTCGCCACCCGTCAGGATGATGATCGGATTGCTGATGGTCGCGATGTCGTCGATGACCGCCTTGCATTGATCGAGAGAGAGCTCGCCGGGATAATGGCCAAACTCCGCCGCCGCGCGGCAGTGTACGCATCCCAGATTGCAGCTACGCGTGATCTCCCAGGCGATGATGCGCGGGGCCTTGACGCCGGGATGAGCCTCCTGGTAAGCCTGAGCCGCCGGGCCGCCGCCCGGCATGAAGCCCATCGAACGCGCGCCTCCGTGACGCTGCCGCTCGCCTGGGTGACCGCCTGGATGACCCGCAGGTGGCATGCCGCTTGGGTGTCCACCGGGATGTCCACCCGGGTGACTGCCAGCTGTTACCGGCTTGCCTCCAGCCAACGGAATACCGACCCCGACGGTCTCGCAACCACCGGCGCCGGTCGCCATCGCCTCAGCTATCTCCTGCTCGTCGACCTCGTCGACCTGATCGAACCCTGCATCGAACTCTGACATTCTTGGCTCCGTTTCTTATTCACTTCTCTGTCATTGCGGCCTCCGAGCCGCAATCCCTGTAGCTGAGATCCTCAGGTCAAGCCCGGGATGACAAAGTACCTGACCCTTTGTCATCTCTTATACCCGGCAACGCCGGCGTGCGCGGCTTCCCTCATCCAACGCGCGGCGTCCTTCGCGTGATACGTGATGATCATATCGGCACCCGCGCGCTTAAATCCTGTCAGAAGTTCAAGCACAATGCGCTTCTCATCAATCCAGCCACGCTGAGCCGCCGCCTTGACCATGGCGTACTCGCCGCTCACGTTGTAGACGCAGGTCGGCATCGCAAAGGCCTCCTTCACGCGCCAAACGATATCCTGAAACGCCAGCGCAGGCTTGACCATGACGATGTCAGCGCTTTCCTCGATGTCGAGCTCAGTTTCACGCAGTGCCTCGTCGCCATTGGCAGGATCCATCTGGTACTGGCTACGGTCTCCAAACTGTGGCGCAGAGTCGGCGGCCTCGCGGAAGGGCCCATACCAAGCGCTGCAGAACTTGGCGGAGTAGGCCATGATCGGCACATTCTCGTAACCCTCGTGGTCAAGCGCCGAGCGGATCGCCGCCACACGCCCATCCATCATGTCGGAAGGCGCGACCATGTCAGCGCCAGCTGCCGCGTGGCTCACGGCCTCCTGCGCGAGCAGCTCGAGCGTGACATCGTTTAAGACATAGTTATTCTCGTCAAGCACGCCACAGTGCCCATGGTCTGTGTATTCACACAAGCACACATCCGTGATGACGTAGAAATCCGGATCATGCTTTTTGATCGCGCGAATGGCCTCCTGCACGATGCCATGCTCAGCATAGCCCTCACTGCCCACAGCGTCCTTGTGCTCTGGCAGCCCGAAGAGGATTACCGCGCCGATGCCAAGTCCCTTGAGTTCATCGATCTCAGCTGGCAACTGATCAAGTGAGATCTGGAACTGCCCTGGCATACTGCTGACCTCGTCGCGCAGACCAACGCCGGGCTTGACGAAGAGCGGATAGATGAAATCCTTGGAACTCAGTGTGTTTTCCCGCACCATCGCACGAATGATAGGGTTCAGGCGCAGACGACGCGGACGATATTCAGGATACTGCATGACGGTCACTTCCTTGTGCGAGTAGATGTACTGACAATATATCCATTATAGCGAGAGCTACCACCGCTCACGCAGAACACTCACAGATATTTGTTCGAGCTTACTGCTTGCCAGAATTCGTCTGGACACTGGCGAGGTAATCCGCGATCGGAGGATAAAGCTCCGCGGCGGTTTTGCCGTTGAAGAACGGGCGCTTGACCTCGGCTGTTGCCCGCTGAATAGCGGGCGCAGATCCGCTGACCACCGCCAGATGTAATTGCTCGCCCAGTAATGCGGGCGTCACCGGGCCTGTGCTGGCAGCTTGATGAAGCAGCGTGGTAACTGCTGAAAAGTTCGCTGTGTCAGAAGTCTGAAGTGATTGCATCTGACTTAGTGCGTACTGGGCAAATTGAGTGAAGTTAGGCGTGAAGCCAGTGATATATCCCGGAGCCGTCTGCACAGCCTGGATCTGCTGATTGAGTTCTTGCTGGTTCGTCGAGAGGAGCAAGCGCATCTGAAGGAGGTAGCACTTGACCATCGGATCGCCCGATGCGGCCTGGTCAACGGACTCCAGCAGGGAAAGCCCCTGAGCGTCAGCTCCGCCGATGACGATTCCTGGCACGCGCGCCAGCGCGTACTGCTGGCGTGAGAAGAAGACTGCCAGCACCACAAGCGCTATACAGCCAGCTACACGCGCAACGACCTTGGCTGCCGAGGGTAAGGCCAGCGCGTCCATCCCTGTCGCCTCCGGGCGCGCGCAGGCAAGGCCCGCCAAAGCCGCCCCTAACAGGCCACTGGCAAAATGCATCGGCGTCACAAAGAGCGAGAACAGCCAGGCCAGTGCCGCGATCATGCAAGCCGCACGCAGGTCAACGATACTCCCGGAAGGTCTGTCGCCTGAGGATGAAGTGTTTTCCTTTTTCTTGTGGCCAAACGTCAGGCCAGCTCCCCCTGCCGTGTCCCGCAACCAGAACCACCCGGCCGCAAGCAGCGCAAGCAGCCCGATCAGGCCCAGCCGTGTCATGATCTCCCAAGGAAGGCTATGAGGCGAGGGCGGGCTATACGCGAGAGGTTCCGTCCCGATCGTGGCAGTATTCCCATAGATCCAGGAACCAAGGTAGCGATATACGTTGAATCGAAAACCCGCCGGCCCAGAACCCGTCAGAGGCCGGGCAGCGGTCAAGGCCTCGGAGGCATAAGAGAACTCAATACGAGAGCGGATATTCTCGGAAGTCAGACTCGGCAGATCAGAACGCTTGACGACCAGTCCGCTCACCTGCGGCAGGAGCGCCGCAACTAACGCCAGGACCAGCAGACCGAGCGCAATGCGCCCACCTATCTGCACACCCTTGCAGAAGCGTCCCTCAGGCAGACCGAAGAGTTGGGGCCGCACCGCCGCGATCAACAACACTAACGCTCCAACTGAAAAGATTCCCAGCATTCCGTAGCTGATCGCCATGATCGCGACTGCGGCAGCCAACGCCGCCACGAACCAAAGGATCACCGGCGCCCGTTTCGCAGCCGTGACCTGACCTGCTCTTCGCATCCCTCTCAAGTCCATCGTTGCAAGCCACAGGGCAAGCACAGGGATCGGGATAAACGCCGACACATTGTAGGCAGAAGAACCGAACACGTTGACCCAGGGAGTGAAAAAACGCTGATAGAAAGCAACCGCCAATAACAGGAGCCCCACCACAGTAACTACACGCAGGGCTGTGCGCACCCAGCGACCCAGGCCAAGGCTTGCCGCCAGTAAGAAAATGGCAGGATAACACAACCAGAGATAACCTGGCATCTCCCCATACAGGTCATAAAGGAACTGCTGGACGGGAAAGGCGTTGGTCACCAGAGCAAGCAGGAAAGCCGCAGTCACCAGTCCTGCCGCCAAAACTGCCCCTTTAGCAGGCCGCCGCATCGGCAGCAGCTTTGCACAAGCGAGAGCTGCACAGACCAAGGTCGCCAAGAAAAAACATAGTTGGGCTTTCTCTACTGTGGGGATCTTGACGATGAGCCAGGCTCCTGGCGCCAAAAACGCAGCCAGCAAGAACACGGTCGTCGTTATGGTATGAAGCAGACTCCCGGAATCTGACTGAGTCGTTGACGCTAAGGCCTGAGCGCTAATTCTGGAAATCCCACTTTCCGGTCGTCGGATCCTGCGTATGGCACTCGGTACAAGGCTGGGCGCCACCGGAAGCTTCTCCGCCTGTCGTATCTTTTGTGTTATGGCAGCGGAAGCACAATGCCAAACCATAGCGGCTAACTGCAGCTGGATGGGTCTGAGTGAAGTCGCTTGGATGCGGCAGGCGCAATCCATGACAGGCGTCGCAACGCGAGGCGTCAGCTGCGTGGCAGGTATAACACTGGGTCTTTGGATCCGCGGTGATCAGAGCGTCTGCATTATCGGGCGAAGACCCAGAAGAGGTCATCGTGACCTGCGGAGTATTCATGTGGCAGGTAGCGCACGCATCAGAAGCGTCAGTGCCGTTATGGCAGATCAGGCAAGTGTTCATCGTGCCGCGCGAAGTAGCGGGACTTTGCGCCGTGGTCATGTTGTGGCAACGGCTGCACTGCATGCCCGCGTTCAGGGGCTCGGTATGCGACACCGCGATAACATTGCTCCCGCGATTGGTCGACAGAACTTGCTGTGAGATGTTCTTCTTGTGGCAGTTCAGGCAGGCAGAAGAAGGTACCGTTTGATAGCCCGTTGGATGGCTGTTGGCAGAAAAGCCCGTTACCAGATGCCCGATACGCTGGAAGCTGTTGACGGTATAGCGCGCGAACGTGCCTCCGCTCTCGTGGCACTGCGCACAGCTCATGTTCTTATGGCTGCCGGACTGCATGACCGCAATTTTCTTATCATTGCCATGGCAGGCTTTGCAGAACATCGACGTCGAGGTCCCTGCTCCGACACTTAACAACACAAGGAACGCTCCGACAATGATGACCAGTACGGTGTAATAACGCTTCCAAGACTTTCGATACGCGCTCACTGCCTCGGCCTTCACACTCTGGGGAGAGATCTCGACCGTCTCTTTGCCTGTTTTCTTATCGACTAAGGCATAACGTTCCTGGCGGGAGGTCACCGCTGATATGATCATGACCACCGTGAGCACCAGGATCAACACGATCACCAGGATGACCGCGATGACCATCAAAAACATCACAGGATTGAGCCGGGGATTATTAAATACCGCTACGATCTGGGACCAGCGCTGATGAATGTCTGCTATCGTGAAGCTGTTGATCGCCTGGCGCCACCATGAGATCGAGAAGAGGTCCTTCCACATTAGAGTCCCGCACCTCCTGGATGTACATGCGCTGCATGGCAGTTGTCGCAATCGGATTTGGCATGGCAGTTATAGCAGGTCGCCTCGCCAACTTTTTTCGTCTCTGCGATGTGCGTAGTAAGGAAGTTGGCCGGGTGGGGCATCGGCAGGCCATGGCAATTATCACAGAACTTCTGGTCTGTGTGGCAGGTGTAACACTTCTGCCGTGCTGCCGGGTTCGCTGCAACCTTTCCGTGAGTTTGCACGATATAGATATCATGGGGCACCAACGCGC
This sequence comes from Coriobacteriia bacterium, assembly GCA_009778715.1. Classification (GTDB taxonomy): domain Bacteria; phylum Actinomycetota; class Coriobacteriia; order WRKU01; family WQUG01; genus WQUG01. Next base: position 19,281 of record WRFR01000003.1, read on the forward strand.
CGTGACAACGGGCGCAGTCGGACTGGGGGTGGCAGCTCGTGCAAGTACTGAGATCGCCTGCGCCATGCATCTTCTGCCAGTTAACGCCGTGCGTGGTAGAGAAAGTCGAAAGTGTGAACTTCGAAGCTGCCTGCGCAGCATTCTGCGTGCCTCCTACGTGGCACTTAGCGCAATTACTGGAATCTGTCTGATTCTCATTGTGACAGGCGACGCAGGCGCCCATGCTGTACGAAACCGGGATCTGAGTACTGAGCAGGTGCCCGGTACCTCCGTGGCAGTCCGTACACTGCTGGCCTTTCGTGCAAGGAACATGCGCAATCTGCAAGCCCTTTGCGGTGACCATCCCGTTGCTGCCAGTTCCGATCGTATCGGCCTTATGGCACTGCGAACAACTTTCGTTCGAAACGCTCGCCTGTACGGACGAAACCGGGAAAATCTTCAAGACCATCCCGTACATGACCGTCTGCCGGAATGCAAACCGCTGTGCAGTCGTGGCCCCTTTATGACACGACTCGCAGGTCACCCGGTTGTGAGGTCCTTCGTTTTGTGCTTTTGTTTCAGCGGCATGGCAACTGGTGCATCCAGGGGTATAGACCGTTGCCACAACAGCAGGGAGTATGGCCACCACAGCGATGACCACTACTACTAATGTTACGATCTTGAGCGCAAGCAGTTTGCGCCGAGGCTTGTCCGCCACCACAGCTTTTTGCGGTCGTGTCGGTTCGCTCATGCCTTTCCTTCCTCCGTCAACCTGTACCAGGTTCGAAAATCCTTATGATTCCAATTCTACAACATCTTTGCCCGCATTCCTGCGTCGACGCATCAAAATACGGGAGATGATATAGGCCGCGATAAGCAAAATGATTATCAACAGAGGGATCCAGCAAGCATTGAGAATATCACTGTAGCGACTGAGCAAGCTTCTCAGCCCGGAATTACTCGAGCCCTGCAAGCGGAATATCTGCACACGGCCCAAGGCCGCCTCACTCTCAACAAAGACGTCCTGTTGGCGGTTATAGCTGATGTCAGATGGATTCGAGAAAAAGCCATCCTGAACGCCATACTCCCCCCACTTACCCAGGAACTTCCCATTGGATTGTGAGAACGCCGCCACACTGTAATCGAACATGTCGATGACGAGGATGCGGTTGTTCGCATCAAGGGTCACACCCATCGGGACCTGCATGTTGGCCGGGAACTTGGCTACCAGATCCTTCTGGGGGATCTCGGCGCCACCCCTGATGCCAGAGTTGCCCGGCTGCCCGGTATTGACCACCCAGACCCTGTCACCCTTCGCGTCATACTTGCTCAACCGGTTGTTATAGGTGTCGACCACATAAACATTGTTGTTCGAGTCGAGCACTACGCCAGATACGACATCGAAGTCATCCGGGCCATTGCCCCACCTGCCGACCTGACCAATCAAGGTCCCGTCGCGCTTGAACGCGGCAAAACCTCCGCGGCTGCCCACAACAAACATCGTCGAATTGGCAGTGACCGACATCGGTAGCTCGACCTGAAGAGTCTGCTTAAGATGAAAACCCGGGTCGAAGACCAATACCGTATTGTAAGTCTGTTGAGCAACATAGACCCAGCCATCAGGCGCCACTGTGACACGGCTCGGGTACTGGAAACCCTTACCCTCGGCGCTCTTGGTGACCAGTCGGCGGAAACTTCCGTTCATGTTGTATTCGATCAGGCGGAAATTCGACGCATCAGAGACCCAGAACGACTGCCCATCAGGGGCGACCGCAACGCTGGTCGGATGCATCAACTGGGATGGTTGGATCCCGAAGCCATAGACCGAGCGAATCCATTCGATCCCTTTGACGTTACCGCCCTGCGCGCCTGCGCCGGGACGAAGCAGCGACCACAGCGTGCCGCATGCCGCCAACAACAGGATGATCAACACGACCAATATGATGGCGAGTAGCCGCCGCGTACGACGCGTGCCTTGCTCCCCGTCGCCCTCGGGCAATACCTGAACTGCGGAAGTAGCAGGGGCGTCAGCCATTTTGGTATCCGGTTCCTGTGCCATTTAATTACCCTCAGCTTTCTTGAGTCCAGCGTTTGCAGCAACCGCATTCGCATCGCCTGGTGACGTAAATCTCAACGCGTTCTGGAAGTCTTGTTTTGCCTTATCTTTCTGTCCAAGTCCAAGATAGGCATTGCCGCGGTCTATCATGGCCGACGCATCGGTCGGCTTACCACCCAACCAGATGGTCAGGTACTTCACCACGTTGTTCCAGTCCTTCTCTTTCTGGAAGATATCCGAGAGCAGAGAGGCGCTGTTATAGTAATTATCGGGCAGGCCGAAGGCGACCGCCCAGTTCGTATCGCCACCCTTGGCCTTCTCGTCTTCATAATTCTTCTTCAGGGTAGCCATGACCTGCTGATACAGCTTGATCGCGTCAGCCGTCCGCCCACTGTTCTGATAGATGTAGGCCTGGCTATAGTTGATCATCTCATTCTGAGTCAAGTCAAAATTCTGGCGCTTGGCCTGCGCAAGGGTCACCTGGGCGCCCGGGATATCACCGTCATCGACTTGGGTAAAAATCAGCTCGGTGTAGCCCGTTGCATCCTTGTCTGTCGTCACGCTCGCTTTCGCGTTTTGCAACAACGCCTGGTTGAGCGTCGCGGGAGGTGCTGGCCCCAGATTGACTGCGCCATTTATGACAGCAAGTATGGCTGCCAGAAGAGCGCCAATAATGACGAGAGCGATCCCAAACACAAGGCCTGTTGCGACAGGATCGTGCCAGATGGAAGTACGCCTGCGCTTGCTTGGACGCTTACGCGGCTTACCTGAGTTGGCAGAGATATCCTTATCAGTAATCTCCACCACGGACGTATCAGGCATAAAAACTGCTCCTTTGATAGGGTGTTGCGGTCAACAACGTTTTCACAGAAAAAGCAACCTTATAATAGCACACTCGCAGCATTGATGGGCAGCGTTTCAAGAATATCTTTTTCACTCACAGCTTAATACTCTCCCCACGCTTCCGGATACGAGCAAGACGTGCCGCTGCAAGATTCCGCAGATAGATCAGGTCTGCACCGATCGGGCTTTCCCCCGCCGCCAGCTTCGCATCACGGTATTCACGCGCGGTAGCGCGCAGCGCATAGCTTGTCCCTCCCAGTTGGTAGTCGACCAGCGTATCGTGCATAAACCGCCAGTCAAGTTGCAGGGGTAGCAGGCGTAGGAACAAGTCATAGTCACCAGCGATCTTATAGCTGAGGTCGAAACCGCCCGCCTGGCGTACCAGCTCGGTGCGCAGGAAGAGCGCCTGGTGATTAGTCGGCATCGAGCGTGGCAGGCGCTGACGCGTGAATTCCGGACGGGCAAGCTTCTTGGCCGCATGGCCATCGATATCGATCAGGTTATAGGCTCCGGCGATGGCATCCGGCTCCCCGTCCAAGTCTGTTCCGATAGCCTCAGCGACTGCAGACAGGGCGGTCGGTTGATAGCGGTCATCAGCTCCTAAAAATGCGAGATAGCGCCCCCGGGCGCGCGCTAAGCCCTTATTGAACGCATCATAGATGCCACGATCAGGTTCGCTGATAAGCGTGCAACATCCGGTAGCGAGCAGACCTGGGGCAACACGTTCCTGCCACCTGCGCGCGATCGCCTGTGTCGCATCCGTACTTGCGCCGTCAATGATAATAAGTTCAAAGTCCGTGCAGGTCTGCGCCGCGAGCGAATCAAGCGCGCCCGGCAACTTATCAGCCGCATTGCGCAGTGCCATCACGATCGAGAACAGGGGGGCGCTACCAGGACTATCATGCCTGGACGCCGATATCGGCGACGAAGTTCCTTTGGGCATCAGGATGTTCTCCGCGCGAGGTAGTCACCGTAGGCCAGGGCAATACCTTCAGCCAGCAACGTCGTCGCCTGCCACCCAAGGCGATTGATACGTGAGCTGTCCAGCAGTTTGCGCGGCGTACCATTAGGCTTGCTGGTATTCCATATGATCCGGGGTCGCTCCTCAGTCGGCGCATCCGCGTAAACCACCGCGCGCACTTGTTCGGCCAGCGCCGCAATAGAAATTTCCTCCCCCGAGCCCACATTGATCCAGCCGCCGATCTCTGCGGCGGTATAGCGCTGCATCAGATAAAGCGCGGCGGCGGCTATGTCGTCTGCCCACAGGAACTCGCGCAGCGGACTGCCGTCGCCCCAAAGGGTGACTTCAGAGGCGCCCACGCGTTTGGCGTCGTCGAACTTTGCAATGAGCGCGGGTAACACATGGCCCCCCTCGCGGTCATAGGTGTCATTCAACCCGTAGAGGTTGGTCGGCATCAATGACAGAAACTCCGTGCCATACTGCTGGTTATAGGCCAGGCAGAGCTTGATCGCCGCTATCTTGGCCAGCGCATACGCGTCATTGGTCGGCTCGAGCGGGCCAGTCATGAGTGCATCTTCGCTGATCGGCTGGAAAGCGAGCTTAGGGTAGATGCAGGATGAGCCCAGATTGAGGAGCTTCTTGGCGCCGCTGCAGTACGCCGCGTCTATGACGTTGAGCGCGATGGCGAGGTTGTCCGCAATGAAGGTCGCGGGTGCGGCACTGTTCGCTCCGATGCCCCCGACCGTGGCCGCCGCCAGGAATACGTAGTCGGGGCGCTGCGCCTCAAAGAACGCGCGCGTCGCAGCCTGGTCGCGCAAGTCAAGCTCCGCATGCGTAGCAAGCAACAAGTTCTCGTAGCTCGCTTTCTGCAATGCGCGCACGAGCGCCGAGCCGACCAACCCCGTGTGCCCTGCTACGTATATCTTGTCAGTAGCGTCCATCATAGTATGCCCAGTATAACGCAAGCCTTCCGGCTTATGGGCTGATCAGATAGAGTGTGAGCCAGGACTGGGTCTCAGGCATGAAGACAGAGCGAATCATCTGGTAGGTATGATCCTGCCACACGTATCGCGACAACGGCCTCTTGCCTGAAAAGTCCAAGATAAGGTCAGGAGGCAGAGCCTTCTTGGAAACAAAACGCGCAGAACCGTCCACCGCTGCCTCGGGCAGAACACTCACGTCCTTTTTCGCAAGGGGCGTCAACAGAGGGTACAGAGGTTGGGTCTTGATCGCATCCCCTGCCAAACCCACCCGCTTCACCGCTTTCAGGGAAGAGTCCTGCGCAAGAAAATCTGCCGTGCTGACCAAAGAGGGCGCTAGTGTCTTGAGCGTAAGCTGCGAGCGTGATACATTCCAAAAGCCGACATCCTGACTTCTGCCCCTGCCAATCAGGCTGGCAGGCAGCAGGGGGCTGGTCGAATTAAAGGCGACAACCAGAACCGCAAGCATCAAGTTGGTGGCAAAGACTGCGCCAAGCGCGCCCTGCGTCAGTCGAGCAGGTTTTGTTGCCCGGGCCGCAAGCGCCTCGCCAGCGCAGCCAAACGCTGGCGTCAGAGCCATCAGCGGGCCGACCAGCGTGCGCGTGATATAAGGTTGCCAAGTGATCAGCGTAGCAATACTACAAAACCCCAGGGCAGCAAGCCCCAGATAAACAAGCGCACGGCGCGCAGGCCTAGTTCTGCGGGCACACGCTATCAGGACGATCAACGAGAAGAGTATCAGCACAGCGGTGAGCGGCGCCGACGCCATGTCATGATTAGTAATCTGGGTATTGAGTGAATAAGGAGTCGACCGGGTTTCTTTGTTTGTTGGGGCGTTCAAATCTAAGCCGATGGTACGAACGACAGTTTTTGCCGCAGACAATAAGCGCGCATTGACACCGGGCACGGGGGTACCAGCTTCCATAAAAGTGTTGCGCACCAACTCTGTCACCAGAGCATTCGGAGTCCGGTCTGGAATCAGTATCTGCGAGTTGCCTTCAACATTCACCAGCAAAAAGTCGCCGTGATACTCAAGCGCGTTAGACCCGAACCAACCAGCAACAGGCAGAAGGAAGAGGAGCACCATGATGCTAAGCGTGACCAAGGTCAGGCCCTCGCGCCCCATACGTTTTTGCTGAATAACGACCACGACCAGCGCGATGATGAACGGCCAGGTTACTAAGAGCCAGGTGATCTTCGCCAACAGCCCCAGTCCAGCAACCAGCGCCAGCAAGCAGAGGCGACCGCGCCATGCACGCCCGGAGAGCGCCTGATCACCCAGTCGCAAAATCAGGTAGACGCTCGCCAACATGAATGCTGCGACCACCAGATCGTACTGGGTGGTCACCGCTTGAAGCAGCGCCATAGGTATCGTTGCCGCAGCAAGCGCGCTGAGCAAACAAGCAGTACGTTGGCCACCCAGGCAATGCGTGATTCCTGCGACCAGCAGGCAAGCGAACACGTAAGCGCCCCACTGAACCGTATTGACGAACAGATCGGAGCCGAAGCTCAAGAGCTTGATCTGTGTAATCGCATAGGCAGCAAAAGGATACGTTGTAAGCTGCTGCCCGTAGCTTGCCGCGAAGGGACTGACCGAACCCTGCTGGATCCAGAAGAACACGCGCGGCATGATATGCGCCAGACTATCCCAATTGATGACCGGGTAAACAACGGCCTGAAACAAGGTTGTGATGAAGCAAAGGACCAGCGCCGCAATAAGAACTCGTGAGGTTCGGGAAAAGGTTGCTACATCATTCTTCACGTTCTTCACTTTTTTGAGGACGTAGCACATGAAAGCAGATACTCCGCCCGCTTTCCTGAAGCAAAGCATCTCAGCCGCAACGACAAGCGCAAGCCAGCTGAGAGCAACTGTCCACGTACTCAGCAAATGCCCAATTGACCATAGTTGCGCGATGAGAATGATCGCAAGCCCGGTCATGCCTACCCCAACGATCAAGGTCTCGCCTAGTGTCGACTCACTCACGATCAGGCGAAAAGCGGCACAAAAAAGTACGAGCGCAAATACTATAAGAATAGCCAGCATGGTCAATCAATTCGAGTAGCGCCAGAAGCAACTGTAGAGTCCTGGTCGGCTTTGCTCAGACATCTTTTCTGATGAAATCCCTTGTGTAAACGGTTCCAATCGACTGTGTAATAACCAAAAAGAAGTAGGGCATAAATAGTTCCAAGATGAGCACGGTTTGCAAAAAAGTAAACGCCGAAAGTTTGCTCAGCAAAAACAATAAGCCATAACGTTGGAATAAGGGCAATGACCAAAAAGGGAAGATTTTGTACGAGACTGCTTTTTGTTCCCTGTGCTTTTTTGAAGCAAAAATACCAAACAACGCCTACAGCCAGCAAAAAAACCACTATCGCAATCAAACGTACGGCAACGGACTGACCAGCAGTTCCTGGTACAAGCACAACAATATTCCACACGATAGCCTCAAGATGATGCAAGACGGTTGTCGATGCATTTCCAACAAACATCTTCCCCAGTATGCGAGTGAACCCATCGCTAATCGCACCGGTATTGCTTGAGAATAAGGCTACAAGAATCCACTTTGCTATCCAAAAGAAAGCGTACCCCACAATCCATATCAATATATTCAATATCAGCGCTTTATAGAACTTTTTTCTGGAAGAAACTCCAATAAAGTTCTTGCGGTTTGTTACTGCCAGCATGAGCAACGGCAGTACAAGAGTAATGACGGGGACAGTAAGAAAATCGATAAAGGAGGTGAACATTCCCAAAAGCAAAAAAGTCATCTTGATCTTTATACCACCTGGTTTCTTATTTTCGAGAAGAAGGAGCACGATCATTCCAGCGAGAGCGATATAAAACACCCCTACGAACTGAAGGCTAAAGGGCACAATAAAGCAACTTGTCACAAAGAGAGCCATGGCAAAAAGAACTGCTACTGTTTTCGGATAACCTTTTCTGATAATAAGAAACATAGTTAGAAGGGTCAAGGCAAACAGAAGCAACCCATTAAGAATCCTGATCGCATTATAGGAAAACAGCTCAAAAAGCGGCCTAAGCAACACTTGGTATCCATGCCAGTAGCGCTCATAGGAAACCAACTCGGTGCTCCTGGAAGACCCCATTGTAACCCCAGTGGGCAGTGCGGCAGAATCAACAGCTTTGCCGTGTTGGGCAACCCTGTATCTACTTTGCAAAACAGATTGAAAGATACTCAGAGAAGGATCCGGAAGGGATTCTGAGAGCATGATTGAATCAGTCACATTATCTCGCTGCCAGTTCTCTGATCGAGTATTCAGACCGAACGCGTCAGGGTACCCATCCTCACCGAGTAATTGTCTTTCAGCAGAAATAATATGTGTCGAAGCATTAGCCATTGGCAATAAACGCACAAGATAAAGCGCTGCAAAGCTCAATAGCAAAAAACCAACAAAGGCACCCAATAGCAGCAGAATCTGCTTCCTTACCTGCACTTACCACTCCCCAATATCGCGATAAAACCCAACAAAGATAACTGAAACATTATAATATCTCTATGGCGATTCTTATTCCACTTTGCTTTTTGCTCCTTATGCTCTTTTTGAGCGGTCGTATGATAGGCGGTATACGCTTCGGTTTTGGCCATGCTTTTACTACTGCGATCATCATGGTCTTTCTCTGGGTGATCATATCGACTGTTGCCCTTTCCTGGGTCCATGCCCTTTCTTTCTGGCCCGTTCTGTTCTGCTGGCTGGTTCCCTGCCTAGCGCTCCTCGCTCAGCTGAAACATAACAGAGCATCCTGCAAAGACCTGTTCGGCCGACTAAAGAGGATTATCCGGGGTCATCGGGGTTTGTTCTGGGCTCTTGCCGCAGTGGTAACGATCTTTGCACTGGGCACGTTTCTCAGCGCGACCCTTTACCCCGTCAGTAATGGGGATAGCCTGTCCATGCACCTGCCGCGAGTCTTCTTTGCCATCCAGGCACGTTCCGTCGCCCCTTATCCGACTTCGGTGATCCAACAACTCATCACGTATCCCCTCTGTTCCTGGACGATCACCCAGGTGGTCATCCTTTCCCGCTCATCGTATTGGGCCGTCAACCTGATCCAGTGGGCCTGTTATGTGCCTTCAGCTCTTCTCTGTGTACTGATTGCCCGTAAAATGCAGGCAGGAGCCAAGGGCCAGGCGATCGCCCTGCTCACCGCCCTGACGGTCACGGGAGCGATCCTGCAGGCGTCAACGACCCAGTATGACCTTCTCTTTGCCCTTACTGCACTTGCGGCCATCTACTTCTGTCTCTGTCTGATCGCCGCAAAAACTACCTCGGGCCAAACCGTGCTTATACTTTTGCTTGGGATCTCGCTTGGCGTTTCATTGGTTGCAAAAGTCACTATTGCCCCCTTATTCCTTCCCTTTTTCATCTGGCTGGCGATCATTCTTTGCAAAACACGCAGCCTGAAAACTGCGCTTCTTAATTGTTTAATGGTTATTTTGCTTGCCGTCGTTGTAGCGTCCCCTTGGTTGATACGCAATGCTGCGGATTTCAATGGCGACGTTCTTCTCTCGCGCCAGTCATACTGGACGAGCATTCCCGACAAGTCTCCAGGCGCTGTCTGGGCAAATATGTGGCGCGCTTTCTTCATGGAGTTCAGCACACCGATCGCACGACTGAATCAGGCTTTTGAACAACCTGCCCGAATCATTGGCGGGGCGCTTGGGACCCCCTTGACCAGCACCCTCGACACAGAGGCTCCCGGACACCATTTTGCCCTCTCTACCTCTGCAAATATCCATCATGACCAGCAAGCTTCCCCTTTCACGCTTTGGTTGATCCTTACAGCGCTCATCACGGTGATCATCATGCGCAAATCCCCGCCCCATGCGCGCCCGTATGGTGTTTGCGCTTTGGGGGGCTTTCTTTTGACTGGCACGCTGATCACCTGGCAACCCTATCTGGCCCGTACCCTCACACCTGCGCTGATGGCGGGCGCGCCCTTTGTAGGCGTCGTGGCAGAGACCGCCTTTATGCGCCGGTCTGCAAAAGCAACAATGGCGCGGATCCTTTTTGCGGTGCTGCTCATCGGGTCATTGTCATTAGGCGGTCTTGCTCTTTGCTACAATCGCACAAACCCCCTGCTCCCTGATAGCTGGCTGGGGCTGCCGGCTCCTTATCCGGCAGGATGGTGGGATACGCCGCGTGAAGAACTTGCTTATAAGGTAACGACCCCTACGCTTGGTCCCGCAATACAGGCCATGCGGACCTACCTTACTGCTCACAGCCCTCACAATGTGCTCTTCATCGGGGACCGCATTGACACTGATGGCCCAACGTGGCCCCTCCTGCAGCTCTTTTCTCCCGGGACCGTCGTATCCCAAGCTGGGACAATGATCACGCCTGCCTCCCGGCGCTTCACGCCGACGTGGCACGTAAAAGCCCCCGACCTGATCGTTTCTCAAGGCACTCAGGAACCAAGCAAAGAGCAACTGGTCTATCAGGGGGTCACCTATGCCCGTTACCGCGCTATTTACGTAGCCGCGCGTCCCAACTATTACGATGCGCAATGGCTCACGCTTTGGATGCGATAGTGACCGTTTGAGGCCTTCTGGCCACCTCGAAACAGACGGCTCTCTCTGGCCCCTGAACACGCGCGGCCTCAACAGCGCCTTCGGCGTCAGATTATCGAGAATCTCCGAAGTAGCCCCGGAGCACCGCGGCAAGTTCATCGGCAGGTTGCGCCGTAGAGCAATACCGCATAAGTAGCGCCGGGTCGCGCCGCCCGTGCACCGTTCCAAACGTTGTCGTGAATGCCCCCGCGAAACCGAATGAACGGATCACATTGACGATCTCAGGCGTATAGCTGTCAGGGCCGCCGAAAGGATACGAGAACAAATCAGGCCGGTACCCGCACACCTGGGTCAACAGGTCGACATTATGCTGGATGTCAGCACGCGCCTCAGCGGGCGACAGCTCCGAAAGGCGCTGGTGAGCGTGGGTATGCGCCCCGATAGTGACCAGGTGGTTGCGGGCGGCTCGGCCTAATAAGTCCTCATCGACATAGAGATTCGCTGCCTCCGCTTCAGAATAGACGCCTTCGTCCCAGAAGAAGAGTTTCTTTTCAAAGGGCAAGGTCGCAACAAAGAATGTAGCCGGGATATGATACTGCTCAAGCAGGGGCAACGCCTTCTCGAAGTTGTCCCGATACCCGTCATCGAACGTGATGCAGACGCTGGAGCGCGGCAGAGGGACGCCCGTCCTGAGAGCTCCGCAGACCTCGAGCAGTGACGGCGTCGCGAAGTTCTCTGCGATCATCGCCAGGTGGGACTCGAACAGCTCAGAGCTGACGCCCAGATGCTCAGGGTCGGACTGTCCGTCATCGATGATGCGATGATAGAGCAGCACCACCGTACTCCCAAAACGTCGATTGATAAAGTAGCGATACTGCCGGATGGCGAACCTTGGGATCAACATCGCGAACCTCCCTTTGGCCGACCATTCCCCTGGAGCTGTTGGCGCGCAAAGGATCGCTGGGCATCCTCGTAGAAAGCAAGATAGCGCTCAGCCATGAGCAAGTGGCTGAGGCGTCCCGCTGCCCAGTCGGCCATCTCTGCACCAAGCGCCCGCGTGCGTACAGGTTCAGAGAGATAACACTCGATCGCATGGGCCAGGGCTGGCGCATCACAAGCGGGTACCAGCAAGGCGCCTGGACCATCAGGGACACACTCCCGGACTCCTCCGACGTCGCTGGCCACCACCGGCAGGCCGCAGGACTCAGCCTCAAGGATCGCCAGCGGCGCGACTTCCGCGCGAGCGCTGTGCACATAGAGGTCACAGGCTTGCAACGTGGCAGCAAGCTCACGACGATCACTCGTAAACGCAAAGGTCTTCTTTGTGATCATGCCCTCGTCAGCGACGGTATCTCCCGCAGCGCCCATCTGCATCAGCACGATCCTTCTCCCGGCGGGAGCAAGCAGGTCGAGTGCCTGGCCAAGCGTCCCTGGATCCTTATAAGGGTTTCCCGTACTGATAGCCGTGTAGGCTAAGGCGAAGTCGTCCGGCTGCAAGCCAAGGCGGGCGCGCAACTCGCGGCGCTCTTCCTCGCGTGCTGCAGGGTAAAAGATCGACTGATCAACGCCATTGGGAATTACCCGCGCTTCCACGACCCCTGCGGCCATAATGGACTGCTCAAGTTCACGCAAAGCCCAGGCGGCGGGACTGGTAAGATACAACAGGCTGCGGTTATAGAGCGCGGCTTTCGTGAGCCAGCTTTTACGCGTCCGGTCAAAGGGAGCGGTCGGCGGATAGTCCTGATGGGGACAACTCCCGCAGCCCGTCCTCCACCGTGTGCAGGCAAGAGGGTAGGTACAGCGGCCAGTCCCCGTCCAGATATTGTGCGCGGTGAACACGAGAGGCAGCTGACATGACAGTTCCGGTAGGGCGCGCATATCAAAGTAGGTGGCAGGATTATGCAGGTGGCACACCTCGGGAGCGACCGAAGTAAGCTCCGAGATGTGGCGGGTCGCAGGAAAGTGGTAGTCATCATAGCCCAGCGCTTTGCGCAAGGCGCGCTGCGGGTTTGCGAGCGTCTGCAGGGCGCGCCGCCTGAAGAGGGCCCCAGAGGTGTTCTGGGCAGCTGCGATATCCGGCGCCTTTCGTAAGAACCCTTGCGCCCACCTGCTCTGATAATGCTCATTGGGAAGCGGGGAACACTCATTGTTGGTGGCGTCACGCTGGGTCCCCACGAAAAGCGTAGCGTCGTGGCCTAGATCACGATACGCCCGATGCAGATCAAGGGCAACTTGCTCCGAACCTCCGGCCACATCCCTGTATGAGAGCTGAGTAATGTTCACGAGCGCCCTCCTGCCGCCAGCGCACTGCGCTCGGTACGGTACTTCAGGCGTAAGAATGTCGCGTAAAGGCGCAAGAGATGCTCATGGGTCATGATCAGGCCCAGGAGCCGGGCCTTCAATCCTTCTGAAGGCAGGACGGCGCCCTGGCGAACTTCAGGCCGCCAACCCTTGGCCCGCTCATCCAGATAGCAGAACGCCGCGTCAAGATAGGCGCGCGTCACCGGCCCATCCGCGAAGCGGAAAAACGGATAAAGTCGGTCGATCAACAGAATACGGCAGGAGAGACTCGACAAGGCGCGCATGAGTTCTGGTGATGCCCCCTGCTGCTGCCAATCGGCAGAGACCTCGCGCAGGGAAGCAATGACCTGAAGATAGCTGCTGTCATAGCGCGACATCAAGGAGTGGACGGGCCTCTGTATATAGTGATACAGCGCGACATCGGCCAACACGATACGCCGCGCCCGCAGCATGAGCCGGGGACAGGTCGCCAGATCCTCGAAATCGCGGCCCACGGGAAAACAGATATCCTGCTCATCAAATAGCTTACGCAAGAACAGCTTATTGTTCATGCTGAGCGTCGCTGCATTCAGAAGCGCCGGATGATCCCCGAGCGACTGCCCGTACAGCTCACGTCCCCCCTCATCAGAAACAGATTGGCCGCTTTGCTTACCCTCGAGGTCCAGCTGCGAGACCGCGAAACGACAACACGCGATGTCAGCGTCGTCCTGACGGGCAGCCGTGACCAAAGCTTTGATGAAACCGGGCTCGACCCAGTCGTCAGCATCCACGAAAGCGACCCACTCTCCTGTCGCCTGGCTCAGGCCGGTATTGCGCGTACACGCAAGACCCTGATTGTAAGGATGAACGTGAAGCCTGAGCCTTTCGTCTTTGTAGCTCGCCAACAGGTCGGCCACCAGCTGCTTTGATGGGCCATCCGAGCCGTCGTCGACTACGATGATCTCAAGAGAGCGCCAGGTCTGGTGCAAAAGCGAGTCCAGGCAACGCTCCAGGGTAGCGCCGTCATTATGAAACGGCACGATCACCGAAACAAGCGCAGGGGTTTCTGCTCGTGAACTCATGATCACCTCAGAGGCCAACCTTAGCCCTCTGCCCCATCTGCAAATCCGGTTCCGGTAGTGGCTTCACCAGCAGCGCGCGGCTTTGTGGCGACGCCACATACCAACACCTCAAAGTCATCGATCCGGACGTCCAGCTCGCGCGCTTTCAGCTTATGGGTCGGGATCCCCTCGATGAAGCTGAGAGCGGCCAGGGCGTTGCCGTACGCCTGGATCTCAACGCCTTCAGAGCCAAAGGGCGCCTCCAGTAGTTCTTTCAGACCAAGCGAAGTCAGCCGCCAACGATCCCCCCACCGCTCCATGTCCCAGCGACTGATCTGGGAGATGCCCGGGACCGTACAGAGCAGCACGCCTCCCGGCGCCAGGATCCGATAGATCTCACACAGCGCCGCAGGCATATCAGGGAGGCAGTGCAGAGTCTGTGTCAGGATAATACAGTCGAAACTGTTATCAGGCACTTGGGGACAGTCGCTCAGATCCCCGATGATCTGCGCCTCACCCGGTGCAGCTTCGTGTGAGAAGATGACGCTTTCAGTGACCTTCGTGCCAAAACTCTCGGTGTAGTCCCGGCCGCCGACCTCCAGTACACGACCCGTGATGAACTGCGCTCGTGAGGACAAAAACGCCTCCAGGTAGTAGCGATCGACCGGCAGGCCAGCATCGAAACCGAAGTTTGCATTGAAGGGCGCCACCTTCCTGAAACTCCCGAAGCGCACGAACCTCTGGCGCGCCGCAGCGCGTAAGGCTCTAACGATCTGTATTGGCGTATGAGGCATCTAATTCTCCTTAGGCCTGCTCACCCAGTGCAAGATCATCTTCCGCTCCGCCTGGTCGGTGAACACCACCCCTATGATAAGCCAAACAATCACCAATATCCCCACGCAGAGAGCAATCAAGACCCACAATGACGATATCTTCAGCGCCCAGCTTACCAGCAAAAACAGGCCGCAACTGAGCGCTATGGCGCAAAGCCCCGGAGCCACAGCCGAAAAGAGCCATGACCTGACATCGATACGGGCAATGCGCAGGACCACCCAGATAAAGGAAGCGAACTCACAGAGGGCCGCCACAAAACTCGCCAACGCCACACCGACCAGGCCCCAGGGCCTCACGAGAAGCAAGGACAGGCCCAGGCCAATCAGGCCAGAAGCCATTGCATAGGGCGTCCACTTACTCATCTTATCCATACTGACCAGCACCGAATCGCCGATGCTCATAACGGGCCAGAACATCGGTATCGCGAGCAACAGGCGCGCCACGGTCCCAACAGCCGCATACTGAGAGCCGACCCAAAGAGTGATGAAGGTCGGCGCACCAATGAAGAGCAACGCGAGAGCGGGGCACAGCAACAGGCTGAGGTAGCGAGAGCCATAGACGAAGGTGTTCTGAACACGTTTGTGCTGGCCGCGCGCTGTCAGGCCGCTGATATAAGGCAGGATCGTTCCTACCGAAGTGTTGAGCGCCTGGGAAGCAAGAGAGAAAAGCTTGGAAGGCATCTCATACAGCGAGAGCGCCGCCGCAGAAAGGAACACCCCCAAAACAAGCTTGTCGGATTGCTGCATCACCAAAAAGCTCGTTATCTGTATCAGGAAGAGCGGAAATCCCAGTCTCAGGAGCTTGCGGACCTCAGGCCGGGGAATGCTTTTGAAAGAAAGCGAGCGCCAGGGCACGGCTCTGAACAGCGCCAGGAGAAACGCGAGCGCGACGACCACCGACGCCAGGCCGCTCAGGGTCACCAGGACAAGCGGTCCCCGGCCGCTCACAAGGACGACCACGATCGCCAGCGTCGACCCGATGACGCTGAGAACATTGCAAAGAGCAAGCGTCCCGTAACGCTGGAAGCCCGCGAGGACCTGACGTGCCGGGGCGGTCACGAAGGTGAGCAGCTGGACGCCAGCCTGGACAAAGAACATCAGGCGGAGCAACTCTGCCTGCACCTGGGTCACCCGGAACAGGGTATGCGTGTTCGCCCCGATCCAAACCAGCACCGCCGCACCCACGACCGAAAGCAGCGCGTAGAACTCGAATGCGGCGACCGTCGTACGCGAGAGCGCGCCTTGGTCACCCAGGGCAAGATGGTGCGCCGTCTCTTTTGTGATGATCGAGGTGACGCCGAAGTCAAACACGGCCAGAGTAGAGACTACGGCGCTGACCAGCAGAAACAGGCCGTAGATCGAGGTGCCGTAATGCTTGAGGAACAGGGGGAATGCGATAAACGACACCAAAAGTGATACCACCTGGGCGCCGCCCATGTAGATCGTGTTAAGAATGACGCGCCGCTTGCCGCCGGCCTGTGGCTCCGCTGCCTCAGCTGGCTCCGCCGCTTCAGCTGTTTCAACAAGGGTCGGCTCAGTCGGCATGATCCCTGCCCAGTTCCTGATAGAGCGCCGCGTGCGCTTCTGCGCAGCGAGCCCATGAGAATTCCCTGGCCCGCTCATATCCGGCCAGCCGCAGCCTCTCCCGCAACCCGGGGTCTTCCAGCAGATCGCCTATCGCGCGGGCCATATCATGGGGATCACGCGCGTCACAGTAACAGGCGGCCTCTGACGCGACCTCGTGAAACACTGGGATGTCATTGAGCACACAGGGCGCGCCACAACTCATGGCCTCAAGTATTGGTAACCCAAAGCCCTCGTAGAGCGAGGGAAACACGAACGCCTGCGCAAAACGATACAGGTTCTCAAGTTGAGAGTCGGGCGCCTCGCAAAAAACGACCCGCCCGGCAAGGCCGCTGCCCTCCAGAAAGCTCTTCTCATCTCTGGAGAATCCTCCGCCTCCAACACAGACAAGCTTCAGCGAGGGGTATTCGGCAGCAAGCTCAACAAATGCCTGGGTAAAGCTCTCGAAGTTCTTGTAAGCAAGGCGGCTGCCTACGAATAGGAGATAATCGCCCTCGATAAGCGCCGACTCGCTGGAAGCGGTCCGCGCAAAGCCTTCCGGAGAACTCGACGAGAACGATACCCCATGATGGATCACCGAGCATTTACCTTCGGCCTGCGGATAGAAGCGTATGAGATCGGCGCGCGTGGACTCAGATACGGCGACAATATGATCCGCCCGCCTGATCATCTGTTCTTTCTGCTGCATGACCGCCGCACCGGGAAGTTTTCCGCCGAACAACTCATAGATCATGTCGTGGATCGTGACCACGACCGGGTTATCGAACCCCTCCTCAAGCAAAAAAGGGTCATAGTAGGTCGGATGATAGACAGCGCCAGGATGCTGTGCAAACGTTTTACGCACTGCCCGTTGGTCGAACAGGCTCTCTATCTGCATCAATTTCCCCACGCCCCGCTTACGGTAATGCACCGTGAGCGATCTCGTCCTGGCACCCAGCATGTGCCCAAGATATTCATTATTCGCCCAAGGCGCCACCACCAGAGGCTGCACTTTTGGATAACTCGCCAGGTTCTTCACGAGCTCTGCGAAGTAACGGGATATCCCTCCCCACTTCTGCATAACGAAAGCCTGGTGATCATAGACCACCGTCGTGGGCAACCCGGATCGGAGCGCGCCTGGGGCATCGCACCCTACGCCTTGCCCCGAAGTCACTGCTCTCCCACAGCTTCGGCCAGATCAGCGTCGACCATCATCTGGCAGAGCTCAGCCAACGTGACCTGTGGCTCCCAGCCGAGCTTCTCGCGTGCTTTGGCAGCATCGCCGCAGAGCGCTTCGACCTCGGTCGGGCGGAAGTAACGCTCGTCGACGGCGACCAGTACGCGTCCGGTCCCCGCTTCGATGCCGACCTCGCCCAGTCCGCTACCCTCGAAGCACAGCTCGATGCCAGCCGCCGCAAAGGCTTCCCGGCAGAACTCGCGTACCGTTTCTGAGCGTCCGGTCGCTACCACGTAGTCATCCGGTATGTCCTGCTGTAACATCAGCCACATGAGTTCGACGTACTCGCCCGCAAAACCCCAGTCGCGTCGGGCGTCCAGGTTGCCAAGGAATAGCTTGTCCTGCAGGCCGGACTTGATGCGGGCAGCCGCACGCGTGATCTTGCGCGTCGCGAAAGTCTCTCCACGCAGAGGGGACTCGTGATTGAAAAGAATGCCGTTACAGGCATAGATACCGTAGGCCTCACGATAGTTGATCGTGATCCAGTAAGCATAGAGCTTGGCCACAGCATAGGGGCTGCGGGGCCGCAAGGGCGTGAGCTCTGACTGGGGGCATTCGGCCGCATCCCCGAAGAGCTCGCTCGTCGAGGCTTGATAGAAGCGGCAACTCTTCTGGAGCCCGCAGATCCGGATCGCCTCGAGCAGCCTCAGAGTGCCAAGCGCATCGACCTGCGCCGTATATTCAGGCGTCTCGAAACTCACCTGTACGTGAGACTGCGCACCCAGGTTGTAGAGCTCGTCCGGCTTGATCTCCTGTATCAGGCGTATCAGGTTGCTCGCATCGGTCAGATCGCCATAATGAAGAAAGAATCGAGCTTCAGGATCATGCGGATCCTGATAGAGATGGTCGATACGTGCCGTGTTGAAACTGGAACTGCGGCGCTTGATGCCGTGGACCACGTAGCCTTTATCAAGCAGAAACTCCGCAAGATATGCGCCGTCCTGACCGGTGATCCCCGTGATGAGCGCGACTTTCTCTGCTCGTGACATGGCCACTCCCTTTCTTTACAAAAGTCAGTATAGCTGAACAAGCGACTTGGATATAAGATAGTAACCATGATGAGTATCGTCGGTTTCACCCCGCTCTGTTCCATCGTTGTACCTCTTTACAACAAGGAACAAGCCATTCGAGGATGCCTGGATTCGATCCGGGCACAGACAGTCTCTTCGGTGGAGATACTGGTAGTCGACGACGGCTCGACCGATGGGAGCGTCGCCATCGTTGAAGAGATCGCGCGCGAAGATGACCGGGTAGTCCTTATGCGTGAACCCAACCGGGGACCCGCTGCTTCACGTAACATCGGCCTGGGAACTGCCCTTGGCCCGTACGTCTGCTTCCTGGACGCTGACGATAAGCTTGACCCCGTCTTTCTTGAACAGCTCATCGCGCTCATGAAACGCGAGCATACCGACGTTGCCCGCAGCTCCCAGCTCTTCGTTGAAATCGCTGAAGATGGGACTCCGATAAGCCAGCAAGTCCGCAGCGTAACCGACCGTGCCCACAGCGTCCCGGGAAGCCAACTCTACCATCGCCTGTTCGCTGACCTTGAGGCGCCGCTCATGCCCGCTCACTCAGCCCTGTATAAGCGCGATTTTCTCGTGCGCCGCAAACTGAGCTTCAACGAGGAGCTTCGCCATCTCGAAGACGTATTATTCGTCGTCTGCCTCTACGCCTGTGATTCGCGCGTGGCCCTCTCAGACCAACCGCTCTATGTCTACCAGCACCAGGCTGCGAGCGCGCTGTCCGAAGATCGGGGCGGATTGGTCGCCGCACTGCCGCCGTTTTCAGCCTCCCTGGAGACTCTGGAGAGCAGCAACCCGATCGCTGCCAGCGAACGCCAGTTGCGTCTGCGTTACTGCGCGATCGTGGCCCTGACCGCGCTGACAAGCCCGGTCCCTAAGAACGATCCGTATATCTTCCGGGATTTTCTGCGCTCAAAGACCGTCGTAAAACTTATCAACGACCTGCACTCCCGGGATCTGCCCAACTCACTTCTGACAGCACGCGCATTGGCGCGCCTTGACTATCCCAATCTGCTCAACACCTACTGTTCCGGGCTTGCGCGCGCCCGGAGTATCCGCAAGTTCTGGCGAAGCTAAACTACGCTTACTCGATTAAGAAATCAGAGAGGGCGTGAATGCGAGTTCCGCAGCCGCCTTTTCCCGCATTAGCAAGGTGGCGAGGACTGTTTGAGCAGGCACACCCTACTCTGATTTCTTTGCCCAGACACCGCCTGAACGCGTCAAAATTGTGAAGATTTCTCCATAAGTCCTGTTTTATGCATTTTTCAACCCGATTGGTAAGGAACGGGTAAGGGACGCCTGCTATGGTGACAGCAAAACACGGCCCCCGAATGAAAGGAAAAGGCATATGAACGCGTCTCTAGTCCCACTCCGCCGGCGGCACTTTACCGCATGGTTCCTGATCATCATGATGGTGGTGATGTTGCTCTCACCCCTTACTCCCCGAACCGCCGCTGCGCTCATTCCGCCGGGTAGCGACGGAACCAACCGCAATCAAGGGAACCCCTATACGAACGGTGACCTGTTCAAAAGCACCGGATCATACTGGATTTTGAATATCAATACGATCCAAATAAACGTTGTCGACGACATTGGGTATCGGCCCGCGCCTGCCTGGGATCTCCCGATTGACCTGATGAACTCCTTTGACCCAACACCTACCGCCCCGTTTGAATGGGGGCTCAGCGATTTCCATTATCGGATCGAGAACACCAGCTCCTATAATCCGCGGGGAATCAATTTTGTGTTACCTGACGTCCTCCACTGTGTACAACATGATAACGAGACCACGGCGGAAGGCGTCGGACGCTACGGCGCGCTCTATCTTGTCAACATGACCGAGAGCCAGGGCGTCTACACCGGGCAGTTCCTTTTTTGGGTGCGCAGCTTTGAACCTCACGACCAGGCGACGGCAGGCGTAAACCTGATCACCATCACCTGGGAAGATGATGGCCATCTCGATCTTCAAAAACAGTCAGCCAACCCTGCGCTCTCGAACAACAATGCGTGCTACAAGCTAGGCGGCGCTGTCTATTCGGTGTACTCAGACTCAGCAACCACCCAGAAAGTTGCCGCCCTGACCACTGACGCGAACGGCTACGCCAAAACTACCACCGGCCTGCGTCCTGGATCCTACTGGGTGCGCGAAACAACACCTGCTCCTGGGTATGCGCTTGACACGACAGCCTATGCGACCACCGTTAAACCGGGTGAAACGGTGCGGGTGAACAGCGCGAGCGGTGGTATTGTCAAAGATAAGCCGCAGAATAACCCCGCCAAGATTTTCATTGGCAAAGTCGATGCCGAAACGACCAGGAACCTGCCCCTGGGCAGCGCCTCACTTGCGGGAGCGCAGTTTGAGGTCAAATACTACGACGGCTACTATACGGCAGCGAACCTTCCGGCTGCCCCCCTGCGAACCTGGATCGTCGAGACGGGAAAAGATGGGGCTGCGACCCTGAGCAAGGATTCCATCGTGGGCGGAGATGTGCCCTACACCTCTTCGACCGGAGCTGTGACCCTGCCCCTGGGCACCATAAGCATCCAGGAGATCAAAGCGCCAGATGGCTATCTCCTGGGTAAACGCCCTCTCTTCATCCGCCAGATCACTTCTGACGCAACGGTCGAATCAGTAAACACCTACAATGCCCCGGCTGCTCCCGAACAGGTAAAACGCGGCGACCTCCAGCTTCTCAAGGCGGCTGCCGTCAGCTATAAGCGCATGGCGCAGGTACCGTTTTCGATAACGTCTGCCACTACCGGTGAAAGCCACACGATCGTGACCGACGCCAACGGTCACGCTTCAACCAGCAACTCCTGGAACCCCCATAGCCGCAGTACCAACGCAGGTAAAACCGACGAAGATGGCGTGTGGTTCGGCATCGATCATGATGGCAACACCGCCCCGGTTAACGATGCGCTTGGCGCTCTTCCTTATGACACCTACCATATCGAAGAGCTGCCTTGCGCTGCAAACGAAGGCTACCAGCTGATCGCGCCATTCGATGTAACGATCAGCCGCGACACCTACGAAGTGGATCTGGGGACCCTGACCAACATCGCTCCGGCGATCCCTGAGATCGGCACCCAGGCGATCGACGCTGACAGCAAGACCCAGAACATGATCGCGGGGAAAGATGCCACGGTGATAGATACCGTCAGTTACAAAAATCTTGAAGTCGGGCGGGAGTACCGCATCACAGGCGCCCTGATCAACCAATCGACCGAGTCAACTTTGACCGTCAGCGGGCGCCCAGTCACAGCGCAGGCGACCTTTAGCCCTGCGGCGCCCGAAGGTACCGTCAAAGTCACGTTCAAGTTTGATGCTTCTGCTTTCGATGACACCCGTATCGTGATCTTCGAGTCATTGTCCCTTGGGGGAAAGACTGTCGCGACCCATGCCGAACTCAGCAATGGCTCCCAGACCATACGGATCGCCTCACCCCTGATCCGCACAACCGCGACCAAGCAGGACAGTGATGCAAAGGTCGTCTCTGCTGATAAGCTCGCGGGCATCACCGACACAGTGTTATATAGCGAACTCATTGCGGAAAGAACCTATGAGATCCACGGAGTCCTGATGGACAAGCACACGGGCATGCCGGTGATCTCTGGTGGCAAAGAAGTCAGCGCCAGCAAAACATTTATCGCTGATGCGACCTCTGGCACGGTCACCCTTGACTTCAGTTTTGACGGCCGCGCACTGGGCGGCCATGACGTAGTGGCCTTTGAGACGGTCAAGTACAAGAAAACTGAGATCGCTGTCCATGCTGATATCAATAACGAAGGACAAACGGTCAGGGTTCTGGCGCCACTGGCGGCGCCGACACCGACGCCAACGCCGACACCCGCCGTTTCAAAGCCGAAGTTATCTTCTGTGCCGTCGACCGGTGAGGCAACACATCCGCTCATCGCGCTGGCAGCCCTGCTTGGCCTGTCTGGTGTGATCCTGGCAGGAGCCCTGTTCCGTAAGAAGCGAGTAGCCTAAATTTTGGAACTCCTGCGGGAACGACGCCAGGCGGCAAATAGACCCGAAGAAACTACAAAAGCATGATGTCATCCCTGGTCAGTGTCCCTGCCTCAAGGGCGCTGACCAGGCGTTCATAGGTGCGCGCGTCCAGCGGGGCTTCAGACAAATGTGTGACCCGCAGGATGCGCTCAGCACTGGTCGGCTCAAGTTCTTCGCCTTCAGAAGTCAGACTCTCGTGGAGTTTTTCCCCGGAGCGCAGACCAACGATCTCGATCTCTGCTGGCACACCGGACAGCGCGATCATCTTGTGCGCAAGGTCGAGAATACGATGGGATTCGCCCATCTCAAGCACGAAGACGTCACCTGCCGTGCCAATGGCCTGCGCCTGCAAGACCAGGCGCGCAGCCTCGGGAATCGTCATGAAAAAGCGCGTAACCTCCGGGTCGGTCACGGTGATCGGGCCTCCCCGGCGCAGCTGGTCTTCGAAGATCGGCACGACCGAGCCCCGTGAACCCAGCACATTGCCGAAACGTACCACCACACAGGTCATCGTGGTCGACGCGGAATGGGACCCTGCATCTTCGGCCTGGCTCTTTTCCAGCGTGGAAAGATCGGTCGTGTCAGTATCGGCCGCATCCTGGATATCCTGATTCTGATCCTGATTCTGATCCTGATCGGCTGCAGCGCTTTGCGTAAAAGCAAGCATAAGGCGCTCTGCCAATTGCTTCGTTTTGCCCATGACGTTGATCGGGGCGACTGCCTTGTCGGTCGAGATCAACACGAAACGCTCTGCACCGACCTTTGTCGCCGCTTCCATCACGTTCGCCGTGCCAATAACATTACTCCGCACCGCCTCGATCGGTTCGAGTTCCATGAGCGGCACCTGCTTGTAAGCGGCCGCGTGCAAAATCACACTCGGCCTGGTTTCCGCGAACACGCGCAGCAGCTTGCGGCGGTCACGGATGTCGACCAGGCACATCTGCGCAACGCCCTCCTCCATCGCCTCAAGCTCGAAAAAGAGTTCGTACAAACGGCTTTCATCGATCTCTGCCAACACCAGGCGCGCGGGATGCAGTTTCATGATCTGGCGGCAAAGCTCTGAGCCGATGCTTCCCGCCGCCCCAGTCACCGCCACGCATTTGCCCGCTATCGTGGCCGCGACTTGCTCGCTGTCGATGGGTGTCAGTTCACGGCCCAGCAGATCCTCTACGTCCACCTTGCGCAGATCAGCAGCGCGTACCTCCCCGGTTTCTATCACAAGTTTGGGCATGATACGCGTGGCCAGCCCAAGGGCCGCCGCCCGGTTCAACAGGGCACGAACAGTCCCATCAGGCGCTGAGGGCAACGCGACAAAAAGTTGCTGGATATCGTAGGTCGCAACAACCTCTTCAAGCTCATCAAGGTCCCCGACCACCGGAACACCGCCCAGGCGATTTCCCTTAATGCGCTCGTTATCGTCAAGAAAACCGACGACCTGGAACGCCAGCCCCGTACGCGCCTGGACATCACGCAATAACAGTGAACCCGCACTCCCCGCGCCGACGATCAGGGTGCGCATACCCTCATGACGCCCGGCAGCCCGCACATAATGAGCAGCTCGTACCGACAGGCGGATGCCCGCCAGTGCGATAAATACGAAGACCGCTTGAATCAGGACGACCCCTAATGGCACAATGCGCTGCCCGCTATTAAGCAGCCCGGCCGCAACATCGGCCAGGGTCAGTACCGCCGCGCTGCACAGCACGGCGCCAGCGCAGCGCAGCATGGTGTCGACCCCTACATAGCGCAGTACCACTCGATACAGTCCAAAAAGCGCGACAGCTACGACATACACCACCACCGAAGCGGCAAACGCCACCAGCAAGTAGCGCCCGTAAGCATGAGGAATACGCAGCTCGAAACGCGCCAGGTAGGTAATGATAGTCGCGAGTAAAATACCGGCGACATCAAGTACCACCAATACCAGTTGCCAGGTCAGGCGTGTCGCCCGCAGGCGCCGGAACCAATCCAGAAGTCGCCCCATTATTCGTTCTCCCCTATCGTTCTGTTCATACGCCTTGCCCTATCGCTTTGCTCAGCACTTTACGTGCAGCAGCGGCTATATCTGCCATATCGGCCTCATCCAGTGTCGGGTGCACAAAGAACGCCAGTGACCGCTCATCAGCACAGTGCGCGCCGGGAAGATCAGCATCCTGGGCTACGCCCAATGTTGCAAACGCAAGCTCACGCCCGATCAGCGCACAGGCGCCAAACTGGACCGGCGCCCCTTCCGCCACGATCGCATCGATCACTCGGTCACGATCCCAGCCAGGCGCCAGGCTTGTGGGATCTAGTAGGAAGTACAGGCGATAGTACGCATGCTCGCTGCCAAGCTCGCGCTCAGCCGGGGAAAGTACAGCGGGCTTGAGTGCGGGAGCGAAATCCGCCAGCTCGCGCACCAACAGTTCCGCATTGTGCGTCCGCTGCTCATGCCATGCCGGGACGTAACGCAGCAGCACACGCCCCAACGCCCCCTGCGCCTCGGTCAGGCGCGCATTCATGCCGAAGCTATCACTCAGATACTTGAACTGCGAACTCCGCTCTTGCACCTGAGCGCTCTCTGAGCGAGCCATCGCATGGCCATGGTCACGATACGCCCACGCACGGCGGTAGGCTTCTTCCTGATGCTCGCCTGCGGTATAGCAGATTATGCCGCCTTCGCCCAACGGCAGTACCTTGTCCTGGCAAAACGAGAAGCAGCTCGCGTGCGCAGCAGTCCCGACGGGGCGCCCTTTGTAGCGCGCTCCCTGTGCCTGCGCGCAGTCCTCGAGGACGACCAGGCCGAGCTGGTCGGTCAGCTCGCGGATCGCTGCGACCGGAGCCGGATAGCCACCTACATGCACCACAATGACCGCGCGGGTCCGTGGCGTCAGGCACTTTGCCACTGAGAGCGGCGTAAGCGCGCTGGTCCTCGGATCGATATCTGCGATGATCGGCGTCGCCCCTGTCGCTACGACCGCTCCGGCCGTCGCGATGAAGGTACGTGAAGGAACGATGACCTCGTCGCCTGCGCCGATACCGAAGCTTCGGAGCGCAAGCTCCAGGGCGAACGTACCATTGGCGACGGCCAGGGCATGCTCCATCTCCTGTGCCTGCGCGAACTCAGCCTCAAACTGGCGTGCTTCTGTGCCGGTCCAGTAGTTGATCCTGCCACTGCGCAGAACAGCAGCGACAGCCTCTACCCCCTCTTCAGGGATCTGCGGCCAGCCTGGAAGGTCACGCGTGATCGCCGGTGTGCCGCCATCGAGCGCCAACCTGTTCATGTCACTCATCGGAACTTTCTTCTTCCTTGTCTGCCTCCGCGGATAACGCCTATAGTCCGCGCACAGAGTATCGGTGTTTGTTGCGCCACATTCGCCTCCCTCTCCTATTTTATCTTTTGCGCGAACGTAGCCAGATCATCGGACGCGTTGATCCGCACTCGCGGTAAGGCCATTGGATTGAGGCCGGGATAGACCTTTCCCACTCCGGTCGTGAGAGCAAGCTCATAACCTTGGCTCGCAAGCACTTGCTCGTCGCGCTGCGTATAATCGCGGCCCGGACGTCCGTAAGGATAGCAAATGACCTTGGTCGGCCCCAGTACCTGAGCCTCTCGTACGACATCAGCAATAATTTGAGCATCGGTTGCAATCGTTATCTCCCCATTACCCTGCGGATCACGGTAATGCAGGTTATAGGTGTGCGACTCGAAGTCCACAGAGGCACGGTCATAAGACGCAAGATTGATCTGGTACTTGGCGACGTTGGTCCCGATGATAAAGCCCGTCATATATACCTGATGCTGTTTGACCGCCGGCAGCGCTAAGCTATAGAAACTCGGCATCCCGTCATCACTTGTTAACACGATACTCTTCGCTGGAAGCCGTATCTTGCCCTGAACGAATGCCAGAACCTCGTTCCAATGGGGAAAGTAGTAATGCTGCGCCTTGAGGTATGCAAGCTCTTCTGAAAACCGCCCGATCTCCATATGGTTCTGCGGGATATCTGTCCCCGCTGTCTGCCCTGCAGACGCGTCATAGAATTCATGATACATGAGCACCGGAAGACCCGCGACGCTGCGATCAACGCCCTTTGGAGCAGGCTCAAAGCGTGCATAGAGCGTGGTGTTGGCAGAAGTCGAGATCCGATCGAGCATACTATTATCGATACAGGTCGCCGTCGTATCGTTTGAGGGACCCGTATACCACCCGACAAAGCGCTTATCGTTCAGGACGGCATAGGGAAGCCTGGCCGGCGCCGCACCCACGGGATTCGTGATCTTTGTGGGAGTGACCTGTGCTTCAGCATTCCCGCTCACATCAAGTGTGATGGTATAGGTCGCAGGAGCCGATTCCTGCTTTATTGGCTCTCGCGCAGCAGTTTGTTGCCTGGAAGCTGAAGGCGCCGGGGTGTGATGAGCGCTGCTTAGAATCAAAGCCGCTCCTCCTGCGGCCAGCAAAACTACCAGCAGTGCTGACCCGACCAGAATGCGGCGTTTGCGCACGCGCGCCTTATGGGCCGCTTGGCGCTGGCGCCGCGCCATGCGCGCATCGGGTTCTCCTGCGCTATTGATGCCAGGAGCCTGCTGACGCTTGTTTTGTCCGTCGCGTTGTGTCATTACTGGCGCCTATCCAATAGCGCTTCGATGGCGTCAACCCCCAGGGCGGCAATGCCGTGTTCCGAGGCGACCTCTGCGCGCTCCCCAAAGGAGTCGTCAACATAGAGAGCGTGTGCGCCCGGCGTAATGTAGTTGGCCTTGGACTGCCCTGCCGGCACCTGTATCAACGCCACAAACAACGCCGGATCAAGACGGCAAACCCCCAGCACACCGCGCAGGTCGTCTTCTGTACCCGGATAGCGGGTCACCAGCGTGACCGGGATCTTCTTGTTCGCGCACTGATACAGCAGGCTGACTGCCTCCAGGTTGACGCCGGGAATGCGATGATCGACGATCGTATCATCGAAGTCGATATAAAGCTCGTCAAACTCATAGGGCAGCCGGTAGCTGTTTGCCAGCGCCCTGCTGACCTCGACCTGGTCGAACTGACGCGCAGGCTCGGTCGTATGCCCCAGCGCATCCCAGATCGCCATCAGGGGCAAGTTCGCCCCGGCGGCGCGATCAACACACATGGTGCCCGCGGTGCGGGTCGCCACCTCAAGCAAGCGATAAGCCCCCGCCTCGTCACGGCGCAGCTGGAAGAACCAGACCCCGTGCAGGCCCAACGGCCCCAGCCGATCCTGAATAGCCTGGGCGATCTCGCGCGCCTCAGTATCATCTGGCAGAGAAATACTGCGCACCGCGATGCCGTTCTTGATGCGCACCCGCTGGCGCGATTCAGCGTAGCGCAGGCCGCGCTCGTCAGAGAAGCAATCGACGGTGACTTCGTCGCCGGGCAGGTACTGGCAGATGACCTGGGGGCAAGCCGCACGCGCCGCCGCCTCCAGCTTGCGCTCGAGCGTGGCGCGGTCATGCACCACGTGAAAGCCCTCGGTGCCCTGCCCCACCGCCGGTTTGATGATCACGGGAAAATCAGCATCAGCCACCTCGTCGGCATCCGCATAGATTCGTGGCAGGAAATCGCAGCCTTGCGGGCTGCTTGCCAGCGTCTCATACGTCAGGCGCTTGTTGCGGCAGATACGCGCGACCTCCAGCGACGAGCACACCACGGTCGCAGGCAGCTCGTCGGTGTTTTCCAGCAGGCGCAACGCCGCCTCATCATTGGCCGGCATGACCAGGTCGATCTCCTGGGTAAAGCAGATCCGCGCCATGTCGCGCCCGAAGTTCTCATCATCCATCCAGGGCGCGTCACCCACGTAGTGCGCGTAGCAGAACTCGCCCGGCCCCGCCGCTGACGAAGCTCCGACCAACGTCACAAAGGGAATATCTTTGAGCGAGCGAAATATCTCCAGGCCGATCTCTGACCCACAGGGGTAGACCAGCACACGCAGTTGCTGCACGCAACGCCCTCCTTAATGAAATAGAACGGGTATCGTTTCTCTATTATAGAGCGTTAGAGGGCGACGATGAGGGTTTCAGTCAAGCTCCTCGTAGTCATCATCAGCAGCTTTGGCATCCTCTTCTGCCGCACGAGCGGCAGCCGCAGCACGCTTCGCAGCCTCGACCTGCTCAGCCTTGACCTTCTCCAGCATTTCAGGAGCCAGCGCCACGATCTGCTGCGCGCGCTTCTGCAACATCCCCTTGCCTTGCTCAGCGTCGAAAATGAACAGGCGCACCACGCCCTCTTTCACGCTGTCGGCCACTTTACCGTTGTTCAGCATGTCGCACAAATAGTTCAGCATCGTCATGTACTCAGGATCGCCATGGTAACACCGCAGCGCGCCGCTCAGATACTCCCATACCGTTTTCGATCTCGTCTCCGTCGTAGCGCCAAAGTGGCACAGAACCTCAAAGGCTTCCTGGCGCACGATCTTGGATTCCTCGTCATAGAGGCAGTCGTCAAGCTGATAGAGCGCCTTGGCCACCACGGGGCCATGATGCGGCACGAAACAGTCCAATACCACCAAAATGTTATAGCGCGTGAACGACTCAGGGCGATCCAGCGCGTCAATGATCTCTGAGCTCAAGTCGACCAGCAGGTCGGCGTCACGATGCGCGACTTCCTGCAGGATGTCTGAGGCATACTCCCGCAACGCCCGCGTGGGCGCCCCCAAGGCATCGGCCAGTTCGCGGCGCGTCTTCATCCGGCGTATCGCGCCGTCGATGACTTCGTCTTTGTCAGTCTCTATCGTAAAACTGTACTTCATTTCTGTTCTTTCTCGAACGCAAACGTACCATGCTTCCGGATATGGGCTGCCAAACCGCCGTCTTCCAGAAGTTGGGTCATGACCGGCGGCAAGGGAGCGAACGTGAGAGAATCGCCCTTTATATTATTATGAACGACTCCCGTCGCCAGGTCGAGTCTCAATTCGTCACCGGCATCGATCTGATCGGTATCGCAAATCACGACCGGCAGCCCGGTATTGATGGCATTGCGGAAGAAAATGCGCGCGAAACTCTTGGCAAGTACGGCTTTAGTGCCCGCGTTGAGCAGAACCAGCGGCGCTTGCTCGCGCGAACTGCCACAGCCAAAGTTTGTGCCCGCCACCAAAAAGCCGCCGCCCGCCTGCTGAAGCTTGTCATAGTAGTCAGGGTCAAGCTCCTCCATCGCATGGACCGCCATGGCCTTCATGTCAGTGGACTGGAACTTGTACTTTCCGGCGATGATGTAGTCGGTGTTGATGTCATTGCCATACTTAAAGGCTGGCGCGATAAGTATCGGAGTACTCATGATGGTGACTGCTTTCTTATTCGAAGTACGGACGCGGGTCGTTGATGTGGCCTGCCAGCACGCTGGCGGCTACCGTGGCGGGACTGCCCAGGTAAATGAACGCATTGCTGTTGCCCATGCGCCCCTTGAAGTTGCGGTTTGCTGTGCTGATAACATTTTCGCCATCGCTGGGCACGCCGTTATGCGTGCCAACACAGGGCCCGCAACCCGGCGTGACAATACAGGCGCCCGCCTCGATGAAAGTCTGAATAAAGCCCGCGGCGATCGCGTCCAGGAAGATATCCTTGCTGGCCGGAGCCACCACCAGGCGCACGCCCGGGGCCAGCTTGTGGCCCTTGATGATGTGCGCGGCGATCGCGAAGTCCTCCAGGCGCCCGTTGGTGCAGGTGCCCAGCACGCCCTCAGCGATGGGCGTCGGGGGCAGGTCGGAGAGCGGGACCACATTGTCGACCGTGTGCGGAC
This sequence comes from Coriobacteriia bacterium, assembly GCA_009778715.1. GTDB lineage: Bacteria > Actinomycetota > Coriobacteriia > WRKU01 > WQUG01 > WQUG01. The sequence continues at coordinate 49,363 of WRFR01000003.1, forward strand.
AGGCGATCTGAGGCGCCAGGTCGCTGACGTCGATCTCGACGGTGCGCTCGTAGATCGCGTCCGGGTCGGGGGCGACGGGGTGTGACTCGCGTGTGCCGTGCGCCGCGACCCACTCCAGAGTCTTGTCATCAGCAACCATGAGTCCCGCCTTCGCGCCCAGCTCGATTGCCATGTTGCTGATGGTCATGCGCGCCTCGACTGAGAGCGTGTCGATGACCGGGCCGGAGAACTCCAATGCCTCATAAGTTGCCCCATCAGCGCCAAGTTGGCCCGTCAGATACAAGATGAGATCCTTGGCAAATACGCCTTTTGGAAGCGTGCCGGTAAAGATCACTTTGATCGTACGCGGCACCTTGAACCAGAGCTTGCCAGTAGCCATAGCCGCCGCGCCATCCGTCGAGCCCACGCCCGTCGAAAACACATTGAGCGCGCCATACGTGCAGGTATGGCTGTCACAGCCGACCACCAGGTCACCCGGAACCACATGACCCTGCTCGGGCAGAAGCTGGTGGCAAACACCGCAACCGACGTCGTAGAGGCGCGCGCCGCTGGCGGCGGCAAAGTCGCGCATCTGCTTGTGCAGCGCGCTGACCCCCTCAAGCGGGCTGGGACTGGAGTGGTCGATGACCAGCGCGACCTTAGTGGGGTCGAAAACCTTGTTCTCGAAGCCCATGGCTGCAAGCGCCTTAATGGCGAGCGGCGAGGTCCCATCCTGTCCCATGACGAAGTCGACGTCTGCGATGACAATGTCGTCAGCATAGACGTCATGGCCCCCGTGGCGGGAGAAAATCTTTTCTGCAATAGTTTGACCGGGCATAGGCAGCTCCTTGTTATGCTCAAAAGATGATGATCAACTGCAGTGACGCACCCTCAAGAGAGATCATCAAAAGTGAAGCTTTTATTGTAGCGTAAAGCACTCATAAACACACACCACACGACTATGCTACACTGGATATCCGCAAAAGTGCGGGGTGGAGCAGTCTGGTAGCTCGTCGGGCTCATAACCCGAAGGTCGTCGGTTCAAATCCGGCCCCCGCGACCACAAAGCCGCAGGTCAGAGGATAAATTGAAAGCTTCTGGCCTGTTTTTATTTTGGGCAAAAATGCCCAGGTGGGCAATAAGTGGGCAAACTTTGAAGGAAGAAGCACGGTTATTTGCTAACAACAGTCCCGAAGGGACTTATTAGCTTCAGGCCAATAAGAAGCGCAATCACTGTTGCAACAACAAACAAAGCAATAAGTACATTAGGCACCCATATCTCTCTTGATGTGAAAGAGCGATAGGTTTTGGGGTTTTCGCCGGACTCTAAAGCCTTCCACTCGGCAGCATAAATCGAAGCCTTAAGATGGCTTTCAAGCGTATTTATGACTTTAAACTTCCCCTTATTGAGCTGACCAAAAGAAATGATTAAGCTTCGCCACGCAAAGGAAAAAATTCCGCCGGTAATAGTGAGAAACGCCACACCGAACGCAGTAAGAGAAGTATCACCCGAACCTTTAACAAGTAAACCAATAGCAGTTAGTAAAGCACCATTCACAGTTAGAAAAAATGTATTGACGGTTTGTCTTCGAGCGACTAGATTCTCTGAACTTTCCACCATCATTTTATACAAATCAGTAATGCGCTGTTCATCTTCTTCCGGAGAAGGGGTGCCCATTGGGAATAATGTATCCAGGAAATCTTCTTCTGTTTTCTTGGTTAAGGTAGTAATGGTTTTTCGTTTCACCATCATCTACGTCCATCCAAAAAGCTTTTGAGTTATTAACGCGAAATCCCACCGGACAACATCTGAAGAAGATAGACCATTTGGGATAATATGCGTTTCATCACTATTGATCTGAATCCCAAAAAGGTAATGACCCTGCCTGGTTGTTTCAGCAATCTCCCATAATACTGCATCCGATTTCCATGTTGTCGCACCAATAAGAACGATGGTGCCCTTTGTGCGCGAAATTTTTTCAGAGCACTTTGTCTTCCATTGCGCATCGAAAGGATCCTTCACCGAATAGTCGTAAAACTCAATATCATTTCTTGAATCCTTCGCTTGTTGAGATAAGAAATCACGCGCCCAGCGATCCTCCATTTCAAAACTAATAAAAGCACGGGGTTGCGCCATGAGAGTTCCTTTCGGTTACTGAACTTAATATCACCAAAGCTCCCTAATCGCAGCAACTATAGACTCAGTACTCCAATTGACTGTCTTGTCAGCGTCTTGGGCAGCAACTGAAATCCGTTCTGCACCATAGGGTCTTATTGCAAGAATAGGTTTATCATATTTCTTGGCCCATCCAATTTCCTTTTTGATTGAATCACTATATGATGCATATACTCCCGCAATAAAGACAAACATGCTGCAATATTTAATAGCGCTTTCAACATCACTAAAGCTATCCCGCGGGTTACTCTTCGTGACCGAATAATCTGTGTATGAAAAGTTGCTCCTATTCTCAAGAAGCTTCATCAACCTGTCATAGTCATCTGAATAATTCCATGAATGGCTTACAAATATGTTTTTAGACATAGCTTTCCTCCAGAATTGCATCTGATTCTATTACCGTCCATTATATACTTTCGCCAAGATAACAAGCTGTCATCGACTTTGCAGATGCGCCCAGATGGTTCGCCCCAGCATAGCTGGGTCAATAACACAAACGCTAATCTCTCCCACTTCACAGTTATAATGAATTAGTCACAATCGCTGAAGGAGAGTGGATGTCAAAGCTCACGGATTTGATCGGGAGAGTAGCGCAGAAAGATCCTGCGCTTGCAGAGGAGTTGCGCAAGGAGTTCGCGGTCTATGCGAACCGGCGTGTCTTTGGTTTGAACTTTGAGCGGCACATGCCCGAAACTGTAAGACTTTATGATCGTCCGATCCGTCGCGGTGACAAGGTGAATATCCTCCCAGCACGAGGTGAAAAAGAGAAAGTTGAAAACAAGCGGATCTGGCTCGTCAAGTCGATTTTAGAAAAAGCTGAGGGTACGTTTGCCACGCTTGCGCCCGTCGGCGCAAATTTTGACCAGGAAGAGCCCCCCCCCCTCAGATTTCCGTTAATGATCTGGTAACTGTCGCTGCATTTTCAGAGCCAATCTACCCCGGCCTGCAGGAGACCGGGCGGGTTGAGCGTGGTGGGAATAAACCTTACCAGGTGATCATCAATGGCGAGAACTTTCATGCCCTCGAAACGCTTCTCTATGCTTACGAAGGCAAGGTTGACTGCATCTATATTGACCCACCCTATAACAAAGGGGCCAAAGATTGGAAGTACAATAACGACTTTGTTGACAGCGAGGATGCGTATCGCCATTCAAAATGGCTTGCATTTATTGAGCGACGGCTTAGGTTAGCAAAACGCCTGCTAAATCCGGAGAATTCAGTCTTGATAGTAACGATTGACGAAACGGAGTATCTGAGGCTTGGGCTTTTACTTGAACAAATTTTTACAAACGCGCAAATCCAAATGATAAGTTCTGTAATCAACCCGAGCGGTGCAAAAAGAGCCGGCTTGTTTTCGCGTTCTGATGAATACATTTTTATGGTTGTACTTGGTGCTGAAACCGTACAGTACTTTGCTGAGGGCGGAGACCCGAAGGAGAAGCGCTGGTGGTACCTGAGAAGAACTGACCTTTCTTCACGACGAGGCACAAAAAAGGGTGGCGTGCGCCAGTTTTATCCAATCTATGTCTCGCCTTTAACAAATAGGATAGTACATATCGGGGAAGCTCTTGCGCCGGGTGTTGATCGGAGTAGTGTGCCAAGAGTAGAGGGTGCAGTGCCAGTCTTCCCTGTCAGAGAAGATGGGATAGAAATGAACTGGGGTTTAACAGCCCCGTCATTACAAAGACTATATGATTACGGCTTCGTGCGTGTGTCTCCTGGACATGATTACCAACCCTACATCTTCAAATATCTTTCTGAGGAGACGGTCGAGAAAGTTGAGAGTGGTGAGCTCTCAGTTATCGGCTCTCGTGAAGATGGATCCAAAATTGTTGTGTCTGATGAGGGGAAAATAATTAGGCCAACAACAGCTTGGAGTGTGTCCAGTCATGATGCCGGGCAATATGGAACCAGCCTATTGGGCGCGTTGATTCCCGGCCGCCGTTTTCCGTTTCCAAAATCGCTCTATGCGGTCGAGGACGCATTACGGTATTTTATCGGGAAGAAACCTAGCGCGCTCATTGTTGATTTCTTCTCAGGTTCAGGAACGACTGCGCACGCAGTCATGCGGCTTAACCATCATGACGGGGGACAACGCAGGTGCATCTGCATCACGAATAATGAAGTTTCAGCAGGGGAGCAAGAGATATTTCTCAAACAGATGCTTCGACCAAGTGATGATGAATGGAAAGCACTTGGCATCTGCGACTATATTACCAAGCCGCGTATCACTGCTGCCATTACTGGCAAAACACCAGAAGGCAATGATATCAAAGGTGACTATTTGTTTACTGACGAGTTCTCAATGGTGGAAGGCTTCGAGGAGAACGCGATCTTCTATAACCTAACCTATCAGGATGAACTCAGCGTTGAGCTTGATCGCGCATTTGCTGAGATCGCTCCATTACTTTGGATGCGTGCTGGTTCGCAAGGCCGCTGCATTTCTGAACGCAAGGCAGACTTCGATATTGCTAAGAACTATGGCATTCTCTTTGACTACCATGCCGCCAACGCATTTCTTTCAGCATTGAGTAATAGCGCCGGCGTAAAGATAGCTTACATCGTCACTAACCAGGACTCCCGCTTTCAGGACATCGCTCAGAAGCTTCCAGAGGGCATCAAGTCGATCAGACTTTACGAGTCCTATATCCGTTCCTTCAAGATCAACCAGGGAGAGGCCTAGATCATATGCGTTTCACGCTTAAAGACTTTCAGGAAGAAGCGGTCCGCACGCTCATGCAAAAGCTGCAAAGGGCAAAGCTTCTCTACTCGCAATCAGACGCGTCGGTAAGCCTGACGCTTTCCGCAACCACTGGGTCTGGCAAGACAGTCATGGCGTCGGCGGTAATCGAAAGCCTGTTCTTTGGTTCTGACCGCTACAACTTCGATGCTGATCCAAGCGCCGTGGTGCTCTGGGTCACTGATGATCCCTCGCTCAACGAGCAAACGCGCTGGCGTTTCTATCAGTCTTCTGAGCTGATCGACTTACCCCGCCTGGAAATCATCAATGACGGTTTCGACCAGGAAACCTTTGATCCGCAGAAGGTCTATTTCCTCAATCGGCAGAAGCTGGCAATCTCCTCAAATTTGGTTAAGCACAAGGATGATCGCGCTTTCACGCTTTGGGAGACGATTCAGAATACCATCGAGGACAGCAGCAGAACGCTTTACATGATCCTCGATGAGGCGCACCGAGGGCTTAGGTCAGGGACGTCTGCCAGCGATGACTCCGCTCGCCAAAGCATCTATGCCCAGTTGATTGACGGCGCTGATGGCAGAAGCCCTATGCCGATTGTGCTGGGAATGTCTGCTACCATTGATCGATTCTCGGATGCAATGCAGTCGCGAAACCGTGAGCTACTGAGCGCCGTAACCGTTGACCCGAAAGACGTACAGGCTTCGGGGCTTCTGAAGGATACCATCACCTTGCTGATCCCTGATGAGCGTGGTTCTTTTGACGCGGTACTTCTTAAGGAAGCCTGTGCCGCTCTGCTGGAATCAAAGCACCACTGGGAGCAATACACTCTGGAGCAAAACCTGCCAGAAGCCGTAAATCCACTGATGGTGTTGCAGGTGCCAAACCTGGTTAGCGATGATGAACTGTTCTTACTTTGCGAGCAACTGACAGCAGCGATGCCTGGTCTCGATCCACATATCTCCTTTGGACACGTGCTGGGGGATCGTGGCGACATAATCATCGGCGGCACTAAGTATTTGATCCGCCATGTCTCGCCGCAAAACGTGCAGGACGATGTCTCCATCACGGTGCTGTTTGCCAAAGAAGCAGTCTCGACCGGTTGGGATTGCCCCCGTGCAGAAGTGTTGTTCTCGCTGCGCCCCGGACAGGATAAGACCTACATTGCTCAGTTGATAGGGCGTATGGTGCGCACTCCACTGGCGCGGCGTATCGACGGCAACGACATTCTCAACTCCGTATCTTGCTTCTTGCCACGCTTCAACAAGGCCACCACGCAGGAGGTTGCTCAATACCTGACCGGAGACCTCACCTTTGATGATTCGATCTCGCAGATGCCTGACCGCAAGGTGCTTACTTCGCCGGTCACCCTTGTTTGGGATGATGATTTGGGCGAAGAGGTACGTGCTGCGTTTGAAACGCTACCGACCATGCTGGTGCCTCGCCCTATCGGAAACCAAGTTGACCGCTTATTGAACCTGACGGGCAAGTTGGCAGTATATGACATCGACACAAATGCTGATGCAGAAGCAAAGGCGTTTCTGATACGACTTATCAACTCTCAAAGAGTTTTGGCTGGCGACAAGTACGATAGGGCTCTCCAGGAAGTTTACGCTGCTCGTACCTCAGTTACAACGGTGTCTCGCCTGACGGGCGATGCCAAAGTGTCCTCCAGCAGCGTGGCTGCCGACAGAGCGATTATTGAGGAAGGATTCGCGGCAGCCGGGCGCGCGCTGTGCCGTGAGGCAACCATTGAATATCTTAAGTATGTAGTTGACCATCAAGACGTTCCAGATGAACTGGATGCAAAAGCCGAAGTTGCCGCAGTTGCGCTTGTTCCCGAGATCCTCGATGAGATTAACGATTCGTGTAACGATTATGCAGTCAACCTGTTCGCCACCTATCGAGATAAGATATATGGCCTTGATGATGCTGGCCGTGCTGCGTTTGATGAGGTACGTGCGCAAGCCATTGATCCGCAAGAGACTCTCATTGTTGTTCCGCAGACCGAGCTAGTCAACTCTTGCCAAGTAGTTGGTGAGAACAGTGAACCGTTGCCGTTGGTATCGAAACATGTGTTATCACTTGAGGATACGAAGCTCGTTCCTGTTAGCCTCAATGACATCGAATCCCGTGTTGTTGAAAAGGAGCTGGCACGTGACGACACTGTAGCTTGGTACCGCAACCCTTCTGGATCATCAAAGTCTGCCCTCCAAATTCCGTGGAAAGATGGGAGCAAGTGGCGAGCGATGCAGCCAGACTTCATCTTCTTCTCACGCATGGCGGGTGGAAGTATTAAGCCATCGATCATCGATCCACATGGCAGTTATCTCGGCGATGCCCTTGGCAAGCTGAAAGGCTTTGCAGCCTACGCAGAGCAATACGGAGCCGCTTTCAAGCGTCTGGAATCAGTCGATACGGTGGATGGGAAAGACTTCTTCCTTGATCTGAAAGACGCAGCTGCCCGAGAGGCGATTCTACAGAATAATTCTGAGAATGCGGCCAGCATTTATCGCGAACTAGGAAAAGCGTATTAAACGTTTTCGTTTGCATCATCTTTGCTATTAGCATTTAGCTTTACTGCTTTACGTTCAGCATGCATCCGCTTAATCTCTTGCCAAAGATCTTTTACCATGAAGATGATCATCAAAATAGTCAGTATTCCAGCTAGTACAAGACAAAGAATAACAAGCCAGAGAATATCCTTCTCAGTGTTTGTGCGCACCCCCAACACCGCAAATGCATACGCAAGAAATACAAAGATTAGAATCCCGGATAGAAGGGCTGTAATTGAAGAATTTGGATTACTATTTGAAAATTCAAGCACCTTCCTATCAATTCTACTTTTTAGTTTCTTTCGAGTTTCTGGCGATAATTCTGAGCCCATATCGAGATAGATTTTAACTTCAGACAACAATCGATTCCGCCCTATCCAGAACCCAAGAGCAGCGATAATGCCAGAAGAAACTGCAGCCACAATTGCAGCCCAAAAAACTCCACTGGTTGCAACTCCCGAAACTAACCCTGCTGTTGCTGTTGTTTCCATAAATCGCAATCTCCTACCACGCATCAAACTTGCCTGAAATCATTATCGTCTAAGCTAGTGTTTAGAGGTGAGCCCCCGTACTGCGCCACTCACTGCAGCTTCTAATGTCGCAAGAAGAACCGTCGCCAATGCGCCGGAGAATTTTTCTTTCACTCTATGCCAAGCAGTATCATCTCTTAACGCATCAAGAAAACTATGGCCGCTGGGAGTAAGTTTGATACTACTTATTCTAATGGTCCTCCCGCCCTGATGGCCACCGAGAGACTTACCCTCAATGTAGCCCTCCCCAATGAGTTGTTCCAAATTGTAGATGAGCGCATCATGATCTGTCTCCAAAGATTTGAAATCAGAGTCTTGAAAGCTTGGCTTTTCACATTGCTCCATATAAAGCAAAATATTCCTCATCAAGTCTATGTTGCGTTCCATCTTATTCCTCCATCTGTTTGCGTGATTGCCAAAACATCAATATCTCTATGTGTTACATTCTAGCAAGCCTGTGCCATTAGCAAGGCCATTACAGTCACCAGCCATCGGAGCATATCCACGTTCCACCTGCAGTTATGAGGGTTATCCCCAGTTTTCACTACTTCTTTTCCAAGAAGTAATCCTTATGCGAACGCACCGACCATCATCGACCATACTCGACCCATTATCGCCCCCGGTCTCTATTCTGCATACGCTCTTTCGACTGCGACGTGAAACCCTCGATACGTTCATCCAAGTCAAACTCGCGTTCTGCAATAGCTTCGCAATCGCGGACTTTGAGGCGGAGTTCTTTCAGCTCGTAGCCAATGTCTTTGAGGCACTGCTTGGCTTCGGCTTGTTTCTCGGGGTCACTGGTTTTGGCAGCTACTTTGTAGAGATGATTACGCTCTTTGATGATCGGCGGGATCTTCTGTTGCTGTTTGAATTTGAATTCCAGGAGCTTCGTGAGGGTGTCGAGTAGGTTTTCTGCGAGCAATTCGAGTTGGCGCAGGATCGTTTCTATCGTCGCGATCTCAGCACGTAGTTCGGGAGCGAGCAGCTTCATGGGGATCGCTGAGTAAGCGGTTATTAGCAGGGCATAGTGGTAGTGCTGGCGGATCAGGCCTTGGTGGGGATATTCGCTCACTTTCTGGTTGATCTGGCGCAGGGTCTCGGGCGATAGCGTTTGGCGTGGGTCTCCAGGAGCGCCTTGGCGGGAGTTGGCTGAAAGCTGGCGCAGAATGTTTGCTGTTGAGTACTGTTCGCCGAAGTGGCGGGCGGGGCGCATGAAGCGCTCGCGGCCGGCGGCCTTAATGCTGAGTTCTTTTCCTGGTTTAATCTCGTAGCCCATCTGTTGCAGGTGGCGGACGAAATCCTTTTGGCTGCGGGAACAGTTGACGGCGTAGTTGATGTCGAGGCGAACGAGTTCCTTGGCGGTTGGCTTGCCGTCGCGGGAATCTTTCCAGTCGGCGTAGGTCTTGGTCTTTTCCTGGGCAGGCTTCTTGATGACACTGAGCTGGTACTCGTGGCAGAGCCGGTCGCTGGCTTCGCGGAATGCGCGGTAGGCTGCCTTGTTGTGGTTGTAGCGATAGCCGTCGGTATGCGATACCGAGTTCCACATGAAGTGGTTGTGAATGTGATTCTCGTGATCAGTGTGCGTTGAGACCAGCACCTGGAATCTGCGACCTAGCACGCGCTCGGCGAGTTTGACGCCGATCTCGTGGGCAGCCTCGGCGTTTACCTCGCCTTCGGCAAACGATTGGTAGGCATGGTAAGCGGTGATGCCGCCGGGCTTTCCGTACTGCGCCTTAACTGCCTCCATCTCCATCACGGCGGTTTCCGGTAGGCAGTTAACGCCGGTGACGAGAATGCCACCGGCGGTCTTGTCGGGATTGGTGATGTAGCTGACGAGCTTGGGTAGCGGTCCTGTCACCTTCCGACATAGGCGGAGCGCGTCAACTGCGAGCGCCGCGCCATCGTGTCGAGATGACGCAGCTCCCGGGGATTGAGGCGGATGCTGATCTGGGATTCACGCGCTCTCATGAGTATGCCTCCTTCCTAGATTCCGGCTCGGAGGCCGGAATGACGGGCTGGGTAGGATGACCAGGCTAGTGGATTGCCACGTCGCTTCGCTCCTCGTAATGACAATGTGGGTGCGGTCCCCAACGTATGTTGGGGTGGAACCAGGCGCGGCAGCGGCCTGGCAAGCGGGTAAGGATAGCCGAATCCATTGCTTGCCAGAACATTTCCCGGAGTCTGCGCTGCTGGGGATTCCACCGTCCGAAAAGGGGCAGCGCCCGCCTCCGGCGCGTCCCGCTCTCTTGTTAGCGCAATACATTCATGCGGCCTTTCTGCTTCAGGTAGCTGACCAGCTTGCGCTCGTTGATGAGCAGCTTCTTGGAGCCGATGCGCATGCACACATCCGGCGGCAACTGCCCCGCCCACTTATAGGCGGTGGTGCGCCCGATGCCGAAGTGCTCCTGAAGCTCGGCTATCGTGATCCACGCGCATGGCGCGTCGCTGGGGCGCTGCGCCGTCTGGCTTTCGGGAGCGGTCTGTTGGGTGGTTATGGTCACTCGTGTCTCCTGTCTTCTCGTTGTTTCTGCGATTGACTGGTATCAGGTTCTCATGTTCAGATATACTGGTACAGGCATTATTTACAGTATATTATGTAATTCTTTTCACGGCGGTTTCAGGAGGTTTTAATGCGTTATATGTTTGATCCGAGGACAGGGCGAGTGCGCGGCGCCTTTGAAGTGAACTATGACTTCGAGGGTGAAGAACTTGAGGATGGCAACTTCGAGACCGATCTTCTGGCATTCAGGTATGCTAAGGAGCAGGATCGCCGGGGGCCTGTCGCCGACCGCACGCAGCTCTACATCGACTTCGCCAACATCGCGTGGCCGCCTTCGCTGCCCCTGCTGGAAGAGAGCTACACCGTCTTTGATAAGCGCATTGCTTTCCAGCTTCCTCAGCCGGATGAAACTACCTGCGATGAGAATCGCCTCTGTGAGTTCGCCGAAGCTTACGGCCCTCTCTTCGGCGTCTTCGACGAGGGGGTCGGACATATCACCCCGGAGAAAATCCTGGAGCCAGAGAGCTGCTGGTATGATGCTGCCAAAACGCTGAGCCTAGCCGTCCGTATCCAGGCTTACCTCGCCGGACGCGCCAAAGCCAGCGACCTCGACGACGCGATTCACTTCATCTTACACTCCGGATCCGGCGATAAGGACTTCTACTGGGAGTGCGCCAGCTTCTATCCCAGCGATCTTGATCGTCCATACTGGGACATGCTTGAACTGTCCGAAGAAGAACAGGGGCGGCTGTTCCTGCCCGCAAGCGAGGCGGCTTGGCCTGGCCTGACGTTTCTGACTCGCTTCGACCCCCGTGGCCCTGGCAAGTGGAATCACTCAACCCTGGGCGTCTCCGCAATCCCTGATAAGCTGACCGGGCGCACCGTCCCCTATGCCTACACCACGTTCAGCTACCTGGCGAGCAAACCAGAGACCGAGAACCTCGCCCGCGTCCTTGCCGGCCACCTCCTGCGCGGACTCGTGTTGCTGCACACTCACCGCGTCCACCACGACCTGCTCGACGGCTTCTTTGGCGTGGTCTACAACAATCTACTTGAACGCCTCTGGATGGACTTCGCCGCCGATGCCGCTCTCGGCAAGCTGGGCGTCTGCGCCCAGTGCGGCAAGGTCTTCGAGGCCCTCTCAGAGCGCCGCGACGTTAAGCGCTACTGCTCAGTCACCTGCCAAGCCAACGCCAAGTCCACCCGCCAATACCGCCGCCGCAAAATCCGCCAGCTGGCAGAGGAGCTGGGCAGGAAGCCAACCCTGGAGGAGGTGCAGAACGCCGGTTGGAATTTCGTAGCCACCGAAGAGCTGATCGATGCGGCACTGGAGAAATCGTAAGATTTACACCGACATCTTCACCGACATTTACACCGTCACCTCATGCCAGGACCTCACATATTGCCCTAAGCAGCCACCCTGAGCTATTCGGAAACCCCGAACAGGTGCTTTCGCTCGTGTCAAAAGGTTGACATAAGTGTTAACCTTTTGACATCCCAACTAACCGAAAAAGCAGCAGAACTGGTCTTCTTTCACAACCTGCACCAAGTCTTCTAGACACGGTGTTGTCTCAGCAAGATCGTAACTATGCCACTTCAAATCTGCTCGCATCCAGTAAAGCTCCCATTCGTCGCGAGATCGAGTGTACCTGAACCGCGCAACACCAAGGTGAGTCCAGTCGCCCACACCTTTCCAGGGAGGACGGTTCTCCCATATGGTGACCGCATGGCCATCAACCTCATAAGTAAAAGTCAACTGATCGGAAAGCTCCGGCGGAGAAATCGACTCACAATATCCTCCAACCGTTTTCTTGATTTGTGCCAATTCGAGTTCACTGAATGCCATGACCTATTCCGCCTTATCAATCGTAGCGATAAACTCATTAACCCACATCACAGCTTCGTCTACAGTGCTAAGTACTTCCAATCCATCAGCTTGCTCATTGTAAAGGGACTCCCACCCTTCACTCTTTACAACAACAGGAGGCCACGTTTGCTTCCTCCGCAAGTCGAAGAGTCGCTGGCAGGTGTCTTTCACCAGCCTATAATCAATAGTTTCTCTTTTGGCTATCAGCTGCAGGTCAACCAGATCATGAGCACGCTCGCTACCTTCATCACTCAACCCATGGAGCTTCTGGGCTATCTGGTGATGAATTGGCATGAGCGCCACCGGTTCAGGCGCGGGAAAACCAAGCTGCTCAAAGATAGCAACGATTTCTGGCGAGATCGAATACTCGGGATCGTCTGTATCGCCAACCTCATCATGACCAACTTCAAGCTGCACCGTTAACCAAGGCGTGCCGTTATAGGCCATCTTAATATCAAAGGGCTGCATGATGTACTCAGCAGGAACGTTCATTGGCTTTGGCGGCTGCAAGCGAACAACTCTGCCAGTAAACCCATTCCAGCCTTCTGCCAAAGCTGTGTCAAGTTCCTGGATAAACACCTCCAGATCTTCCGCTCTTACTGCATCAAGATCACGAGTGAACCGCGTTGCGCTGTCTCCATATCGGAATTTAAGCGAAGTACCTCCCTTAATGGCCCCCTTGGGCAGAAGCTGTCCGACTACGGTATTCGCGATTGTCTTTCTCGCGCGCGAAAATGGTTCGCCTCTGCCGAACAATCGTGCAATGGCTTCATCAAGATTGCGTCTGCTATTTGGTGGTGTTTTTTCTGGCACCTTTGATCTCCTTTGTTAGTTCCTTTGCTTCCTTCTCAGACACTAGGCCTTGTATTCGCGCATCTTCAATAGCTGGAAGTAGCCGCTCGGTCATCACCGTCGTTTGGCTAGTTCTGAAAGCATCCGCAACGCTTTGCGATGGAACGCCAGAGTAACGAGTCACTTCAGTACCAGCTTTTGCTGGCACCACTGCGATATAAGATGGCAACTTCTTTCTGAGCCTTGCCGGAGTTGCAATCTTTACTTTTCTGGGATTCACTAAGGCAAGGTCAAACATCGCCAGAACCGATTCCCCGTAGATATAGGCATCGCTTCCGACTAAGGCTGCCGCCTCGGCGTATCTATCAAGCTCCGTTGGCACATAATGTGTAAGTCGATATACCCCGTGTCCGGCACGAATTAGTTTTCCGCGTCTGGCTATCTTCACTAAGTCGGCATTAGGCACACCCAGAGCACGCGCCTCAGTAGCAGTAATAAGACCGTTGTTGTCAACAGCTTGTTCATATATGCGATCATAGTACGTCATGTCAAAAGTATGCCATTTATGGCATACTTTTGTCAACTCCGCGATGAAGGCATACCTGTCAAAACTATACCGTTTATGGCATACTTTTGACACTGCACACATCTGTATCTGGCTACTTGCCGTCATCCTTTCTAAATATCACACCACCGATAGTGTCAGCGGCGTCGCGGTCGTTAGCGGCTATGGCGTGGGCATAAATGTCCATCGTCAGGCTGGCGGTAGAGTGGCCGAGGCGGTGCTGGACGGTCTTGATGTCGGCGCCGTTACCGATGAGAAGAGTGGCTTGGGTATGGCGCAGCTCGTGAAAGTTGTAGCCGTGGTAGCCGCTGCGTTTGACGTGGCGTGTGCCACTGGGGTCGGTGTAGATCTCCTCATGCTCGAAGTAGCCAAGACCGATGTCGGCGAAGAAGTCGCGGCGCCAGCGGGAGAAGTTGTTGGGATCGCTGATAGCTCCCAGCTCGTTGGTGGCGAGCGGGGTTGCTGGTGTTTGCTCCAGGCCCATCGCCTCCAGCTCTTCGCGCTGCTTTTGCTTCCAGCGGCTGAGGAACTCGACTGTTTCGTCATCGATACCGATCCAGCGGTGAGAGTTCTCGCTCTTGGGCTCACGGAAAGTCATGTCGTTGGCAAGCTGCTGGGCGATGTAGATGCGCTTGTTGTCCAGATCAACATGCTTCCAGGTAAGCCCCAGCGCTTCCCCGCGCCGGATACCCGTTGCCAGTCCCAGCCACATGGCCACCACTCTGCCAGACTGCTCTTCCTTGCGCAGTGCATCGGCGAGTTTCATGGCGTCTTCGATCTGCAGGCTGCGGCGTTCCCTGGACTTTGGTCGGGAGAGCTGGATGAGGTCACAGGGATTGCGGACGATGATTTCTTCGAGCACCGCCTGTTTGAGGACCTGCCGGAGCTTGGCGTGTATCTTGTGGAGCTGACTGCGAGATACGTTACTGTCAGCGCGCAGTTTGGCGTAAGTCTCGTTGAGCATCCCGGTGGTGAGCTTGTCGATGCCCACCTCACCGAACAGCTCTTCGATCTTGCGCGTCTCGATCTCATCGCGCTCGATGGTCAGGGGGGAGAGAGAGGCAAGGTCGCGGCGCTGATCCTGGAACTGCCTCGCGTAGCCACCTACGGTAAGCTTGCGCCCATAGTGCATGGTCGCGTTCTCCAGCTCTTCCTTGTAGAGCGTCATCTGGCGACGAGCTTCCGCCTTGTTGCCATACACCGTGCGCATCGGTGCCTTGAGGTAACGCCCCGTCCGAGCATCCTTGCCCATGCGAGGTCGGATGCGATAGACCTGACCACGCTGGACTTCGACAATCTCGCCCTCGCCGTGGCTGGCGCGTATAGCGCTTGTCTTTTTCGGCTGAGTAGTTTTGCTTGCTGAGCTCTTGTCATTCTTGGCTACCAAGACTGCCGCTCCTGTCGTGTGATCGATTGTGTTTACTGGCATATCTTATGTACTTCAGGGGCATTACAGCATACCATTCCAGGTGGGCAAACTCAAGCTTTAGGTGGGCAATAAGTGGGCAACCGTTCTGACGTCAATAAACACCATGCGGCACTAACAAGCCTATGACCTACACTTTTACGACATTTTCCGACACAATTAAAAATCAAACGACACGCTTAAACGCGGGCTCATAACCCGAAGGTCGTCGGTTCAAATCCGGCCCCCGCGACCATATGAACGACGGTCGGTGTTCTGAACATTTTTATTGGAATGTCCAAAACACCGACTTTTTTTATTTTCTCAAAACACCAGCTCAGGGCCTCTTTTCAATCGTCACCTCGCCACTTCAGGCAGTTAGAGCAAAATATAAAACAGAAATTTTGAGGAGCAAACCGCGGAAAGCGTCGCTTTTGAACAGGGGCGTCCAGTTTCAAGGATCAGTTTCGCTCATAGAACTGCTGTTCAAAGGCCTGCGGCGTCTTATAGTTCAATGTCGTATGTGGACGTTCGTTGTTATAGAAGCTAACATATGCGTCAAGACGCTTCTTGAATTCTTCGACAGAATGGTAGTTCACTCGATACAGCTCTTCCTTTTTAGAGACGAGAAGAATGACTCCATGACAGCGTTGTGACAGGGCTTTCCTGACGGAGAAAAAGAGTGTTTCTGTTCATGTGTAACTTTCCTCTGTAAACACTCGTAATTCCTATTTCAAACAGTGTGTATCAGATCAGGTTATGCGCAAGCTGGGATGTTCACGACAAGCGCTGGGGACTCTCGTTCTCTTCTGCTCAATGAACAGCCAAAAGGCCAGGACGACCAACGCGACTCCTCCCGCAGTAGTGGCGATCACTCCCAACCCTCCGGAGAAAGGAAGCTTCTGTGTTTGGTAGTTGATAAGAATGAGATCGCCTTTATCGTCATGCGAGAATGCCATAGGTGAGCCGATGGTGGTAATGGCCACCGCGGGATCTGCTGCTGCCGCAATCGTGACCACCCACTGCCCAGCAGGCAGAGCATAGCCCGGCAAGGTCCTGGTCTCTTCGAGCAGATAGGTGTTGTCGGGCAGCGTCTTGAAAGAGACCAGGCCATCCGCGTTGCTGGCTACCGTGGTAGCTTCTGTGCTGTCCCAGTTCCCCTCCTCATCCTGCGGGGTCAGCCGGAAAACGACGCCTTCCAGAGCTGTCCCGTCGCGGTTTTGCTTGGTGAAGTTGAAGTCAGTACCCGGCAGATCGTAAATATAGATGATGGTCTCATCCCTGTTGACGCTGTCGATCAGGGGCGTGTCCGGATCGGGATATCCCAGAATCAGGGGGTTGGAAGAATTGCCCACCCGATAGCCAATATAGCTGTACTTACCGATCTTTGCCGGAGGCTTGGAACCTTCCAGGTTGTTAACATAGAAGGAGTCTCCTCCCGCAATGTCGCTAAAGACGTTATCAGCCGCAAGCGTGACCGGAGTATCCTCAGCGTTGGCACAGTTGGTTTGGAACTTCTCGGTGACCGTATAAGCGGTCCCGAAGTACAAGGTAATATCTGCCGGGGTGTCGACCACGCCCGGAGAGCCTGCAGTAATGGTAGTACCGCAATCCTTCGAATACTTTGAGACATAGGTATAGGGTTTCCCGGTAACCGGATCAATAAGGGTAGAGGTGAGAAGTTCGCTATCGTCAGTTCTCAAGGCGCTGTCCGCATCAAATGTGGGCATGACAAAGTAGGTTTCATCCGGATGCAGGATATGCGAAGGGTTTCCCTCCTCGACAAAGTGGACAGTCACGGCTTTTTGCGTGGTGAAGTAGAGCGTGACTTCCTTGTCTGCGGTCATCTGAGCCGCTGTGAAGGTCGGCGCACTCGGATTGGGATAGACGAGAGCTACGCCCGGGGAAAGCGCAGGGGCAGGCATCCCCTGATCAGCGACAGTCAAATCGATGTTTTTGGCGTAATTATAATAGGTCCAGGAGTTGCTCCCATCACTGAAGGACGCAAAGTAACTGTTGAGCAAATAGTAATCCTGATGTAAGTTGACGGCTGCTACCACGGGAGCCTTAATCTCCTGTCCGGACTCATTAACAAAATGGACAGTTACGGTCGGCGTCGTTTTGACGTAGTAGAGGACGACCGTCTCTGTGTGAGTCGTATCGAAGTCATCGCTGTGTGGTGGGAAGACCGCCGTAGACGGAGGTGCTGCGCCTGTGACGACGCCCGGGTCAACGCCAATCCTCTGATACCCATAGTAGCTGTAACCATTGAGCGTTGTTCGGGGTTGCTGAATGAGATAACTCTCCCCCTCAGCGACCATTGTATCCAGGTCATTATCAAGTTTGATGCTGTTCGTATCACCATCGTAGATCACGTAGCGCTCGATAGCTCTCCAGTCTCTACTGAACTCATGGAAGGTGGGATTAGTGACCTCGTCGCCAACGTAGGCAACGTTTTTAAAGAGCGTACCTGCGGGCAAATCAGTGCTGATCTTATCAACGGTCACCTTGACGGACACCTCAGCCGGAAGCATCGATTCGGGGATTTTCCAGATAATAGTCTGTTCATTTACCTGCCAGGTGATCGTCTCAGTAGCAACGGTCGAACTTTCAGTCCCGGTGATCGAAGTCGGGATGATCGTCAGACCATCGGGAATCGTATCGGTGATCGTGGTGTAACGAGACCCCGTTGACCCTTCCAGCGGGATCGGAGGATCCAGCACCACCGGAAGCGGGTCTTTGAGTACAGGCGTCCCTGGAGGAAGCGGCGCGATCAGGACAGGCGCTACCACAGGCACCGGCGCAGGTTGCGTACCAGAAGGAGTTCCCACAACGGTCACCGACGAAGGCGTCGGGGAAAGCGCCAGCATCCAGGCCTGATCGCTGACAGTTGCGACGCGAACATCCAGACCAGCAGTGGCGCTCGCAAACATGTTTGCAGGATTTAAGATCGTCGCGCTACTGAATACGCCGCTTTCAAGATGGAGCACAGTAAGACGAGGACAGTTCGCGAACATCGACGCTACCGTCGTCCCACCAGAAGCAGCCCCTATTTTGAACCACTCCAGATCCAGCGTAAAGGACGGCGCGGTGTAGGAATAATTATCGAACATGTTGCTCATATCCGTGACCTTCGAGGTATCGAAGCGGCTCAGATCCAGATCTGGAAGCGTCAGCGCGGCATGAGCGAAATAGGCAAACATACTATTCATATTCGTAACCTGGGAGGTGTTGAAGTGACTCAGATCCAGGTACGGCGCTGTTGTTGAGTTGTAAGAAAAACGATTGAACATGTTGCTCATGCTCGTAACTTTCGCGGTATCAAAATGACTCAAATCCAGGGCCGGCGCCGTTGTTGAACTGTAGACGAAGTACGAGAACATGCTGCTCATATTCGTAACACTCGCGGTGTTGAAGTGACTCAGATCCAGAACCGGCGGCGCCAACGACCGATAGGAATAACTGTTAAACATGCTGCTCATGTTTGTGACCTGGGCGGTATCGAAGCGCGTCAGATCCAGGACCGGTGGCGTCAATGAATTGCTGCTGTAAGTGGTGAACATGTTGCTCATGTCCGTGACCTGAGAGGTATCGAAGTGGGTCAGGTCAAGCTCTGGCGGGGTCGTCGCGCCATAAGCATAGCTGGAAAACATATAGGTCATGTTTTGGACCTTTGAGGTGTCGAAGTTCGTAAGGATCAGGCTCGGTGGCGTCGCTGAACTGTAGCCGAGATTGGAAAACATGTAGCCCATGTTGGTAACGTTGCCCGTGTCGAAGTGAGTCAGGTCGAGCTCTGGCGGCGTCTGTGATTTGAGGCCGAAACTGTTGAACATGTTGCTCATGTTCGTGACCTTCGCGGTGTTGAAGTGGGTCAGATCCAAACCTACCGTCATCAGTGTGGCGCTTGCACAATAGTTGAACATGCCGCTCATGTTCGTAACGTTCGAGGTATCGAAGTGCGTCAGGTCAAGCTCAGGGGGCGCCGTCGAGCTGGCGCAGAAATAGGAAAACATGCCGCTCATGCTCGTGACCTTCGCGGTGTTGAAGTGGGTCATATCCAGGACCGGCGCAGTCATGGACTTGTTCGCGAAGTTCGAGAACATGCTGCTCATATCCGTAACGTTTGACGTATCAAAGTGGCTCAGATCCAGGACCGGCGCCGTCAGCGAATTATAGTCGCAGTAGTAGAACATGGCGCTCATGTTCGTAACCTTTGCGGTGTCGAAGTGGCTCAGATCCAGGACCGGAGGCGCCGTCGAGTTGTAGCCGAAGTAAGCAAACATATTGCTCATGTTCGTGACTTTTGCAGTATCGAAAGAACTCAGATCCAACTCTGGAGGTGTCGTCGAGTTGTAGCCGAAGTATGAGAACAAGTAACTCATACTCTGCGCGCGATCAGTGTGGAAGTTTGCAAGGTCGATGGAAGTCGCGTTCCTGAAGTAATAGAACAGGTAGGAGCCTGAGGTGGAGGCGCTCATCCAAACACCGCCCTGGCCACCGACAAACAGGTCATAGCGGCCAGGAATAGCGCTTTGCGTTGCCCAGACGACGACGCGCTGAACACCGCTGTCCGGGTTTACGGCGCCTGTCTCTGTCGCGTCCCAGGCTTTCAACACCTCCTTGCCGTCCCAGGTAGGATAGGTGTCGAGAAACTGGGTTACTGCAATGCTTGGCATCAGGTAGTTCGGCAGGTCGACGAAGGTGACAGTGGCGACCTGATCTTTCTGGATCGTCGGCGACCCAGCGCTCTGGCCCCACCACGTACTGTCCGCGTCACTGCCGGTGTTTCCTTGTCGCATCATCGGCACGGCCGTTGGCGGCGCATACGCCGTGATAGCGTATTCGATCGTGTCGCCTGAGACTACCGGCACAGGCTCATCTTCACTCCCGTTGTTCCAGTCTCCCCCGTTGACCCGGGCGTCCTTTTCTGGAGCTTTCGTACTCAGGTCTGAAGGCAACGCGTAGTAAAGAATGGTGACATTTTTACTGGGGTCCTTGTCATAAGCCAATCTGATATCATTACGTGTCGACCCGCCCAAACTATTGCGCATCAGGTAATAGGTTTCGTCGCCCATCTTGATCTTTTGAGGTTGAACGATGCGATAACCCTGGTTGACAAAGCCTACTTCAGTTTCCGGGACACGCAGTTCGGTTTCAGGGGATCCGTCAACAACGAACTTTACCTGACAGTTGGCAGGTGCTGGAGGCGTGGCGTCTGTGCCTGTGATGACCGAGATGTCCTCATAGCGGATGACCGTTAGCATCGAGCAGTTATGCGCATAATAGCCTGTATAGAAACCAAAGCCTGTCGCCGCCGAAGGGCCTTGCACCTGGGTTGCGCTGACCGTAGCCCAGCAGGCGTTGTCAACAAAGACCTTGAATGCGCGTGTCGTTGGGTCGATTTCGACGCTGACGCGATAGGAGGCAGTGCTTTCATCCTTAATACCTGTTTTGATCGTGGCGACCAGGGTGCGGGTCGTTGTGGTATTGCCGGGAGAAAAGTTCTCCGTGTCCCATCGTTCATGGTTGATATAGTATAAGCATAAACTTGCTGTATTAGGAGCGTCAGGGTTTTTCTCCTGCATGCCCGACTCGTTTGCACAGGCAAGGATGAGAGCATAACCTGTGTAGTAGGTGTTATCGTCTGCTCCTTTTTCCATCTGGCCATTAAACAGGTATCCTGTTTCTGAAAGCGTATGGAAGAACATCTTGGCCGGGTTCATCACAAAGGACAAGCCCTGCTGCGTACTGCTGTTCCCGCTCGTGAAGGAATAGTCCATATAGGGAGCAATCCCGTAACCATAGAATGAGACCGCCGTGTCAGTCATGACCAGATGATCCGGGGTGGCGACCCCGTTATAATAGCCGGACAAATAAGGCGTATAGGCTTGCTCGAAGGCCTGAAGCGGCACTCCGCCAAGGCCGGAGGCATCTACCGAACCCGGGCGCATCACCGTCGGGTCATTATGATCGACGATGGTGCTCCAATCAATATCACGGGGGCTTTCCGACGTTGTGGTCGGTGCTGGCGTATACGGATAGTTGTAGATGACATCGCCGACCGGTTCGGAGGCCAGAGCGCTTTGCGGCCCCGTACTCCCCAGCACTCCACAGATTAACGCCACCACAAGGGCAAGATGCAAAGCGCGCTTCCAGCGTTGAGTATAGTGTCCCGACCTTTTTAACACGTCTGGTTTCTCCCCTACATCCCTCATCAGTTCAGACGCAGACCGACGACCGGGCGCCGTTCGGGCTCGAGGATGACAAGCTTTATTCCTCCCCATTTTTTCACATTATGCCCCATTTAAATAATAGTCATTTATAATACCTAATTAACATTTAATAGTCTAAAAGTTTAGCAAGAATTTTTTGTGTTGTCTATCCTCTCTTTGATTTGCTAAACATATTGTTCCCGTCCTTAAGCAATCCCAGGAGCAGCGCAAACAGGTGAGTTCTTCAAAAACGCAAGCAGGCCAGAAGTAACGTTACTCCTGGCCTGCCGCTTATTATGAGCCTCTCCTGTTCGGGCGCTCAGTAGTATTAATCCTTGCTAAGCTTTTCCTTCAATGAAGCACTCAGCTTCGCCAACAGCTCGGAGAGCTGCTTCTGCTCCTCATCGCTCAGGCCGTCAAAGAAATCCGCGTCGCGCTTCGCCCGTGCGGCTGCATAGGTCGCATAATGCGCCTTGCCCTCGTCAGTGATGAAGATATTGGTGACCCGCTTGTCATCGGCATTCGTCTCGCGCTTCACGTAGCCCTGTTGCTCCAGCTTGGAGACCAGCTCGCTGGCAGAAGAAGGGCGAATGTCCAATTCCTCGACGATCTCAGAGAGCGAGCGCCCGTCACGCTCGTCAAGGAGTTGCAGCAGGCGCGCCTGCGCGTGAGCGACTCCTCGTGGGCCACCATGGGGACCGCGCTGGTCCCTGAGGTCGCGTAAGTTGTGTCGATCCTCAACCTGCTGCCCGCCAAAGGCATAACCATCAGCAAAGCCATCCCGGAAGCGGCCGCCCTGCGCGCGAGCATGATGCCGGAAGTCGGTCCAGGCGTCACGAGCGCCCGGGAAGTCGTCTCCCATCGCTTCTTTCAGGTGCTGGCGCTGTGTGGCATGGGCCAGGCGCATCATCAGCATGCTGCAAGTGCGTAGCTGGTGATGGAGCGACTCCTGCTCTGCAGGTGTCTGCTTGGCGGATTCTTGTGTCGCGGATTCTTGCTCCGCGTGTTCTTTCTCAGTATCCATAAGTAATTTCCTTTCGTGTATAAACAAATAATAATTCGGTACCTAAACATTATGATACCGGGAGGTCGCTCGCGTGTCAATCTATTTCGGTACCTTAATAAATCCTCCACAACTCAACGTGGGGAGGTTCTGCGGCCTGGGCCTATTCTGTAACTTGAGCCTGAGAGAGCAACATTCAGGTGTATGTCATGAGCGGCCCCCTACGTGACGATGCCGTGAAGCCAGTGCGCCCGTGGCTCTCAGTTCGTGACGGTGCCGTAGGGCCAGTTGATGATGCCGCCCATATCATAGACATTGGTATAGCCCATATCGACCAAGGCGTGGGCGGCGCCGGAGCTTCTCACTCCACTGCGGCAATACACGAGGATACGCGCGCCCTTATCAGGCAGGTCAGTGGCAGCGCGCGCCTTGATCTCGGTGTCCGGGATAAGCTTGGCTCCCGCAATGTGCCCCGCGCTGAACTCGGCAGCGGTGCGCACATCGACCAAAGTGTAGGGTTTGCCATCATCCATCAGTGCCTTGGCCTGCTCGGCTGTGACCTTATGGTACTGGGCGCTTGACGCGCTCGATGTAGCGCCTGTACTGCCACCCGAGCCGCTCGTCGCGCTCCCCTTCTGCCCACAGCCCGCAAGCATGCCAACGCTCAGTAACAGCACAGCTAACAAGGCGAACACTTTCATGGCGTTAGATGTTCTCATGCTCTCCTCCTGTCAGTAGCTCATGGCGCGATTGCCGAACTCCGCCATCCAGCCTGCAAAGGTGTCCTCGCTCACCGCTCTGTTCTTGGTGTTGAGGTATGGGTCATTGTAAAAGATCGTGTCATCCTTGTAGCCGGTCACACAAACGCAATGCGGCGAGATGCCCGGCAACGCCCCGGGACCTAGCCAGCACACTACCGGCTTGCCCGCGCGCAGGTACTCATGGATCGTATCCATGCCACAATCCGTCAGGTCGATGCCAGTCCCCAGATATTTTTGCACCACGCTCTTCATGGCCGAAGGATAGATCGTGTAGCCATCCCAGGTGCGAGGATTGCCCACATAGCCTTTGGCGGGGTTGCCAGAGTAAGGCATGACGGCGATGACGTCAGCCGTTGACATCGGGTGGCCTGCGTAGGTGATAAGCATTGCTGTTGACGCCGCTTCGCACCCAGCTATGAACACTGGCCGCTGCGAGATCACCGGGACATTCAGGAGCACGCCCTCACGATCCCGAAGATCGTCCTGCTTGCCCCGAAGCTGCGCCTTCTCAGACTGGATACTTCCAGTCGTTGCCTTATCCATGACCGCTGCATAAGGCTTGACCAATTGAGAGATGCGCTGCACCAGCACGTCATAGTCAGAGGAGCGTTGTACGCCCGTAGCAGCGATCCCAATGACCTCATCAAGGAGTTTCGCCTCAAAACCCACAGAAAGTTCAACTTTGAGCGGATGGCCCGAGAAGTCCTTGAAAAGCTGCACAGGCAAGACATTCGCGTTCTCGACCGAGGCCGCCTGAACCTGTAGCACGCCAGCAGTTTGGGTCGCCACCAGGCTATAGCCCGACGTCTGATAGCGGATCGCCTGGCCATCCAGCGCAACCGCGGTGTCGGTCGCCAATTCGCTCAGGTCGATCGGACTGCCCTTTGAACTGAGTCCGCTCACCCGCGTGACCGGATAGGCATGGGAATCATTCTTGATCCAGGATTTCGCATCCGCCCAGAAACTCCCGGTCCGATAGACCGCCTGTACCTGCGCCACCACAGGCGCTGTTGTATCATTCGAGATGAGCGTGGCCTCGATCTTGGAATCTTTCCCTCTCGTTAAGTGAAAGCCATAGCCCTCAGAATGATAGACATAATTGGCAGGATCTGCACGATAGAGAGCGGCCACTGCAAACCCCCCTACGACAACAATAAAAAGAAGGGAAAGCGACAGCACCCAAGGCCATTTTCTATGACGACGCTTTTCCTGGGGGCCCTTATTCAGCCCCCGGAAGCGTTCCTGTTCTGACAGATCCTTTGATGCCTCGGTTCGGTTCACCGCGTCGTGTTCCTTTCTCGTATTCGTTTTTTAGTATATACCCCTCAAAACGTCTTTCCCAAGTCTGTTGGGCAACAGGCACCGACTTCACGGAGATGCTCTGGAGTTCTTAGGCGTTGTCTGGGCCTTTTGCTATAGTGATCAAGGGCGGAGCCGAGAACACTCGCCGGCGCCTGAGCAGGCGCTGGCGGGCGTATGCGTTAAGTAAAGACTTACGCCCACTGAAAACGAACTCAGACGCTACCCCGTGTCCTCGAAAATGAAAGGATTACCTGCCTGTGATACATACAGTGTTCTTCGACCTTGACGGAACCCTGATCGAATATGTCAGCGTCGAGCGAGCCATTTCTTACTTCGCTGAGTTCGCCCGTTTTCTGGGCACTGAGCTCGATCTGGATGAATCCCAAGGCGAACAACTGATCAACGGGGCGGTCGGCGCCATGTTTGACCCCCATCCCGGGCGCACTAACCAGCAGGCGTTTGACGACTATTACCGTGTCGGGCTGGGAGAGCGATTCGACCCCGCGCGTTTTCAGGCAGCCTTCGCCCAGTTCTTCGAAAATATCTTCCCCACGCTTCAGAGCAACGAACGACCTGCCCCGCACGGCCGAAGCGCCGTGCAGAGTTGCCTGGACCGCGGCCTGACCGTCGCGGTCGCTTCCCAACCGATATTCAGCGCCGCAGCGATCAAGGCACGCCTGGCCTGGGCAGGACTTAGCGACCTTGGGATCCCTCTTGCCAGCAGCTCGGAGAACGCGTTCACCACAAAGCCTGAACTCAACTACTACCAGGAGATCGCCTCCCGGTTTAGCGCGCGGCCTCACGAGTGCCTGATGGTCGGCAATGAAGACCTCAACGACATGAGCGCTTCCCAGGTGGGCATGACCACATTCTACGTGGGTGATCAATCCCGTAGCAGCCACAACAACCATTGGAGTGGCGCCGGCACCCTGGCTGACTTCGTCGCCGAGCTGGACGATCTGCTAGAGCGCTGACGCAGGATTCATGCTGCCGCTGTGATAGAGCGCGACTTCGGGTTCTACCGCGGCAAAGCCCAGTTTCAGAAGATATGCAATGGCCAGGGCAAGCGATCCGGGCGAGGACAGCAGCAATGTTCGGCCTTCCTCGTCAGCCTCGATCCGTGCCAGTTCATCGCCCGGCAAGCCTCCCCGCAACAGACGTACCCGTACCTGGCGTATCCCCAGCCCATGCAAGTACTGTTCGGCTGCGTCGATGCGCGCCAGCCGCTCCGGCGTGATCTCCTCCCCCGACGCGATCCGCGACGCCAGGCACGCTGCCGAGGGTTTATCCCAGGCTTTCAGTCCCAACTCACGCGCGCAGGCTCGAATATCGACCTTGGTGAAACCGCACTCGATCAAAGGGCTTTCCACCCCTTGTTCATGCACCGCGCGCAAGCCCGGACGGAAGTCGCCCAAGTCATCGATGTTGCTCCCATCCAGCACAAGCGAGATCCCGCGCGCGCGAGCAAGCTCCTTGAACTCCACCAGTAACGACGTCTTGCACAGATAGCAGCGCTCAGGAGAGTTCCCGGCAAACCCCGGCACTTCGAGCGGCGCCGTCTCGCGCACGACTAGCTCGATACCTTCCTGGTCACAGAACTTCCGCGCGTCGTCGTGCTCGTTGGCCGGTACCAGGCAGGAGACTGAGGTCACGGCCAGCGCATTCGTGCTCAGTTCGTCATGGGCAACCTTCAGGAGATAGGTTGAATCGACCCCACCGGAAAAAGCGACCACGACCCGTTCTGCTGCACACAGATACGCACGCAGGCAGCGCTCTTTCTCTTTTTGCTCGGCAGTAATCATCGCTTCAGTATACTCCTGCGCAAAGCCCGGACAGCGCTGATCCACCAAAAGTTTCCGCAGATAGTAAACGCCATTTTCATGACAAGCCTTCTTGCGATGGTATCCTGTTTTGCAGAGAAATCACCGGAAAAGGAGCAGGTACATGCCCGATATCCAGGATACTATCCTCACTCCGCTCGCGTCTGCCGAGGGGCTGACGGCCGAGGAGGTCCACGCGCGCCAACAGCAGGGATTGGTCAACACTGCCCAGGAAAAGAACACCAAACACACGGGGCAGATCATCTCCGATAACGTGTTCACGCTTTTCAATGCTTTCAACCTGATCATCGCTGTTCTGCTGGCCCTGGTCCACGCCTGGACGAATATGCTGTTTTTCGCGATCATCGTGCTCAATGCCTTGATCGGGATCGTACAGGAGATCCGCGCCAAAAAACTCGTTGAGCACCTCTCCCTGCTCTCCGCACTGAAGGTGACTGCGATACGAGACAGCCGTCCCTGCGAGCTGCTGGTAGAAGACCTTGTTTTGGATGACCGTATCATTTTGAGTATGGGAAACCAGGTCTGTGCCGATTCAACGGTCGTGCAAGGAGAGATCGAGGTCAATGAGTCCCTTCTGACTGGCGAGGCTGATCCCCTGCTCAAGCGCCCAGGCGACGCCCTTCTTTCCGGGAGCTTCGTTGTCAGCGGAAACTGCCACGCGAAAGTTGAGCACGTGGGCGCCGATAATTTCGTGGCAAAGCTGGCCCAAGGGGCAAAAAAGCACCGGAGAGTGAACTCCGAACTCCTGACTTCCATGCGAAAGGTCACAAGATTCACCGGGTTCTTCATCATCCCGATCGGGATCCTGCTTTTTGTCGAAGCCTTTGTCCTGCGCTCGGACTCGGTCTATCATTCCGTAGTATCGACCTCGGCAGCCCTTTTAGGTATGCTGCCCAAGGGATTGGTCCTGATCATCAGCATCTCCCTTGCGGCAGGAGTGATCAAGCTATCGAAGAAGAAGGTCCTCGTGCAGGAGATGCACAGCATTGAAACGCTTGCCCACGTAGATATGCTTTGCCTGGATAAAACAGGAACGCTGACCCAGGGGCAGATGTGCGTATCAGAGGTCAACCTCTCAGGCAAGCAGGCACTGCCGGTTCCCCCTGAGGTGGCCATCGGCGCATTCATCAATGCGCTCAATGATAACAATGCGACCTTCATGGCCTTGAAAGAACACTTCGGCGCCGAGAGCTCTTATCAGCCCGTCAACACAGTACCGTTTTCGTCCCAACGCAAATGGAGCGGAGCTACCTTTGAGGGCCTTGGCACGATAGTGCTGGGCGCGCCCGAGATCTTTACGGGGTTCACGCTCTCCAACGCAGTAGAGCAAGCGCGCCAGGCGGGGACCCGCGTTGTATGTTTCGCTCACCAGGATGGGCCACTGACCGATGAAGCCCCTTCAAACGCCATGCCCTTTGCGGCGATCTGCCTGGATGACCCGATCAGACACAGCGCAAAAGAAACGCTCTCATTCTTCAAGCATGAAGGCGTGGATATCAAGATCATCTCAGGAGACAACGCCCTGACCGTTTCCCACATCGCTGATCAGGTCGGATTCGAGAGCTCGGATTCCTTTATTGACCTGTCGAACCTGAAGACCGATGAAGAGCTCCGTGAGGCTGCTGCCCACTACAGCATCTTCGGCAGGGTCACCCCCGACCAGAAACGCCAGCTCGTTAAGGCATTCCAGGCACAAGGGCATACGGTAGCCATGACCGGCGATGGCGTTAACGACGTCTTAGCCTTAAGGGAAGCCGATTGCAGCATCGCGATGGCCTCCGGCAGTGACGCCGCCAAGCAGGTTTCGCAGATTGTGCTTGTTCAATCAGACTTCGCCCTCTTGCCTGATGTGCTCATCGAGGGCAGGCGCGTGGTAAATAACATCACGCGCATCGCCGGGGTGTTTTTCATCAAAACGATCTACTCAGTCCTCCTGGCTCTCTTCGCCCTCTTGACGCTAACCGCGTTTCCCTTCATCCCCTTGCAGATCACGCTGATCGATGCGGTCATAGAGGCTTTCCCTGGCTTCTTCCTCTCGTTTGAGCCAAGCAAGAAGAAACCCCAAGGCGCTTTCCTGCCGAGCGTACTGAGCCGCGCCTCGACCTACGCTTTGTTGATCCTGTTCTGCTTTTTATGTCTCACCGGACTCTCATACTTTATTAAAACGCCGGGATTTGACGTGACCACGACTCTCTATTATGCGATCGGCACTATCAGCCTGACAGCTCTTGTCCTATCCTGCCGTCCCCTCAATGTGTTCCGCGTAGTCTTGTGCGCGATAGCAGCTGCCGGGTTCTATGGGGCTGTTACACTGTTTTCCGGGATATTGAGCCTAAAACCGCTCACTCCGATCACCCTCATAGTGCTTATTCCCCTGATGGTCATATGCGTGCCTTTGGGAATCCTGCTCAAGCACGTGGTAAACAGGGTGTCTACAAAGCGGACCAAGGGCGAACCTGTCTCATCTTAGCCGCAGGTAAAAAAGAAAGAACGCCGGATACGCTATACTGTAAACTTGTAGAAAGTTAGACGCCACCTACTTTCGGCGCTTCTTTCGAAATATGAAACAGTATTTACGTTATGCCTGAACAGCAGAAACATACTAACTACCGACCAAAAAACGCCTCGGCGCAGCGCCGCGCGCGCAAGTCCAGCTTTTCAGCGCTTCATAGTCCGGCTAAACGGCGCGACAACGAACAACCAGCAACCATCAATTCGCGCGATGTCCGCTTCCCCGAAGGCACCGGCGGGTTGCCCCTGGTCGAGCAAGGCGAAGCGGATCTCGCAGCAGGCCAGCTTGCCGATCCGGCCGGACGCACCCGGGAACGCACCCTCTGCGATGACATGACCTTAAACCTTAAGTCGCGCAGTGAGCGGCGGCGCAAACGGGTAAAACACCAGCGGCAAGCCATTGGGGCCATCGTGGTGATTTGCCTGGCTGCGATCTTTGCCAGCGGGCTCTTGTGGATGCGTTACTCCAATGGCCGGGCGGATGCGCTCTCAAAGGTTCTCACTTCAAAGCAGCCAGCAAGTTCTGTGGTCGCCACCACTACGGCGGGCGCCAGCACAGAAACGACCGGCTTGCCAACGCCGGTGGTCGCAAGCTTTAAAGGGATCCCGCTTCACCTTTCCGTGCGTATGCGTGACCTGACCGAAGTTGGATTCCACCCCGCAAGCAATCCCTATGCCATGGTGCTCGATACTACGCTGACGCCCGCCGACGCTACGACCGTCAGGGCCACACACACGACCGGACGCAACAAGAGCAAGCAGCCGACCGGCGACAACGTCGCGCTCATCGGTAACTACATCCAGATGTGGCGCACCGATACCGGGAGCATCCCCGGGCGTACCTCCATCGATGAAGGAGCGCCCGCAGGCTCGGTGACCTATGCGCCGATCACCGGCACGATCACCGCGGTGCGCGAGTACAACTATGAGAACGGCTGCAAAGACTACGAGGTGCATATGAGCTTCGAGGCAACGGCCTTAGCGCGCTATGAGGTGGTCATGATCCACGAGGAAAACGTGAAGGTCAAGGTCGGCGACGAGGTGACCGGCGGCCTCACTCCCATCGCTCAGGTACGCGACCTCACGCCGTTCTTGAAAAACCAACTGGGTGAATATACCGGCGAAGCGGGGAACCACGCCCATGTGCAGGTCAACGACCTGCGTGCGCCCAGCTATGCAGAGCGCCAGAAGTACCGCGAGCAGCACAACTATTACATTGACTAGTTCTTCAGGAACTCGTCTATTGCGGCGGCGGCTTTTTTGCCCGCCCCCATCGCAAGGATAACGGTTGCAGCTCCTGTCACGATGTCGCCACCCGCAAAGATCCGTGGATCGCTGGTGCGCCCGTCCTCGTCAGTGGCCAAGTAACCGCGCTCGGTCAGCTTGGCGTCCGTGATCTCTACCAGCTGCTTGTGCGCCTTGGTCCCGACCGCAATGATCACCGTGTCACAAGGGATAGTCTCCTCGCTGCCTTCGATCGGCACCGGACGGCGCCTGCCACTCGCGTCAGGCTCGCCCAGCTCCATGTGCTGTACGTGCAGGCCGGTTACCCAGCCGGTATTACCCTCAATAGCCAGCGGGCCGCAGAGTTCATGGATCTGAACGCCCTCCTCTTTGGCGTGATGGATCTCTTCGATACGCGCGGGCATCTCTGCCTCCGTGCGCCGGTACACGATCGTGACCTGTCCTGCCCGCATGCGGATCGCGGTACGCGCGGCGTCCATGGCCACGTTGCCGCCTCCGACCACAACGACCGAGTGGCCCCACCAGACCGGCGTGTCATAGGTCGGAAAGTCCGAGGCGTGCATGAAGTTGACGCGGGTCAGAAACTCGTTGCTACTGTACACGCCGTTGAGGTTCTCTCCCGGGATCTCCAAAAATAGCGGCAGACCTGCGCCGATCCCGATAAAGACGGCGTCAAAACCATCCTCATCGAGGAGCTCACGGGCATTCGTGATTTTGCCGACCGGCTCGTTGTAGTGAAAGGCCACCCCCAGGCGCTCAAGCGCACCGATCTCATCGGCCAGGATCGCCTTGGGCAGGCGGAACTCCGGGATGCCGTATGCCAGGACGCCGCCGCCGGTATGCAGGGACTCGAACACCTCGACGCTGTGGCCACGCGCGGCAAGCTCGCCCGCACAGGCAAGCCCTGCCGGGCCTGAGCCGATAACGGCGACTTTACGGCCCGTGCTCGGCGCGGGCGCCGTGAAGCAGCGCTCCTCTACCGGGCGGGAACAATCCCAGTCCGCCACATAGCGCTCCAACCGACCGATCGCGACCGCCTCGCCGCGCTTGGCAAGAATGCATTGCGCTTCGCACTGGCTTTCCTGCGGACATACGCGTCCGCAGACCGCCGGTAGCGCGTTGCGCTTCTTGAGCCAATCGATCGAAGCGGGCATATCGTCAGCGATCAACGCCCCAATGAACTCCTTGATATGGACGCCAACGGGGCAGCCGCCTTCGCAGGTCGGGTTCTTGCACTGCAGGCAGCGCTCAGCCTCGGCATGCGCCAGCTCGGGCGTGTAGCCCAAGTTGACCTCGCTGAAGTTGCGCGAACGCCGAGCAGGGTTCTGCTCGGGCATAGCGTGGCGCGGTTCGCGTGAGGGGCGACGGCGCTCAGCCGCGGGGGCAGCCGTAACTTGCGCAGCGGCGGCCGCAGGGCTGGCAGCAGATTCGGCAGCGGCCTCGGGATCTGTGCTCGGATTGACGCTCTCGTTTACTCCGCCTTGCATGAGCAACTCCCTTCCCGCTCTGCCTCCAGCTTGGCCAGCCGGGCCTCGACCTCATGCAGCACCTCGTGCGCGTACTTCGCGTCGGACAGGCGCTCCTGCTCGTTGTAGGTGCTCTGGCGCGTCATGAGCTCCTCCCAGTCAACGCCCGCGGCGTCGAAGTCGGGCCCGTCAACGCAGCCGAACTGCGTGCGCCCGTTGATCGTCACGCGGCAGGCGCCGCACATGCCCGTGCCGTCGACCATGAGCGGGTTGAGGCTGACCATCGTCTTGACGCCCGCCTCCAGCGCGGTCTGCGCGGCAAACTTCATCATGACGGCGGGCCCCACGATAAATACTTCGTCGACATCGTCGTTCATACAGAGCTCTGCGAGCGGGCCGGTCACCAGGCCCTGCGTCCCCGCTGAGCCATCGTCAGTCGTAATTTGCAGGCGCCCCAATGGCAAAGCCCGCAGCTCATCTTGTAGGATGAGCAGGTCGGCTGAGCGCGCGCCGGTGATGACCGAGACACGGGCGCCTGCCGCGCAAGCCGCGCGCGCCACCGGATAGGCCACAGCCGTGCCGACGCCGCCGCCGACGATGGCCATGTGCTTGCCTTTACCGAGGATCTTGGTCGGGCGCCCCAGCGGGCCAGACACATCGGCGATCGTGTCATGGGTGGCCAGGCGCGAGAGCAGATGCGTCGTCTTGCCCACGCGAGCAAAGATGAAGCGCACCCAACCCTCCTCAGCTGACCAGTCGCTGAACGTGAAAGGAACGCGCTCGCCGTGCTCGTCGGCACGGATAATGAGGAACTGCCCGGCCGCGCACTTACGCGCGATGCGCGGCGCCTCGACCGTCAGCTCGAACACCGCGTCCGACAGCTGTCTTTTGCTCAGAACTTGATACATAGCACTCCTGGATCCTTTTATCGGGGATAATCCATTATGCCCCATTCGCCCGCGTGGCAAAATCACCCCAGGGGTAATTCTGTCACCAACAGATACATGAGCCTGAATTCTGCTCTATTCAGCTGAACACAAGACCGCTTGTGGTAGCAAAATTGAAACAAGGAAGACATGCCTCCAATGGCCTCATGAAGCTCCAGGGCATACTCGTTCTTTGCGTTGATATCCGCTCACGAAAATCGAAAATCGACGCAGTAGCCGTTCGCGTCTTCGCTTAATTATTAGTTTGACTATCTAACTATCTCCTCGTATACTAACTTTTATTCTATTGAATCGACGAAGGAGCATCATGAGCGCAGAGCACACCGTGGACTCAACTTCCCAAGAGCCTCAAGAGTCAGAGCAGGCCACAAAAAAGTCGCAGCCATCCCCCACTGTCAAACGCAAAAAGCATCGGCGCTGGCCCTGGATCACCCTTGGCGTACTGGTGGTCATCATCGTTGCCGGCGCTCTCTTTCTGAACATTTACACCAACTCGGGCAAACCCGTGACCAAAGGAACGCTTGCGGTCAAAGGCCTGCAAAGCAAGGTCACCGTTGTGCGCGATAAGGATGGCACGCCGCATATCACGGCGGCTAACCTCCATGATCTGTATATGGCGCAGGGCTATGTCGAGGCGCAGGAGCGGATGTTTCAGATGGACCTGAGCCGGCGCCAGTCGGAGGGCAAACTCTCCGAGGTCTTTGGAAGCATGGCTGTAGACAGCGATAAGACCTTTCGCACCTATGGGCTGCAACGCGCCGCTGAAGCTTCGCTCCCGGGCTATCCGCAGGATACCGTCGACAAGCTTCAGGCTTTTAGCGACGGCGTAAACGCCTATATTGCCCAGGCTAAAACCTCCGGCTTCTCCCCCGAGTTCAAGCTCCTGGGCTACACGCCCGAGCCCTGGACTCCCATCGACACGCTGACCATTGGCAAGTACATGGCCTATGACCTGGGCGGACATTGGAACGCGCAGGCGTTTCGCCAGTATATCTTTGATCACTTCCCCAAAGCGCAGGCCGAAGAGCTGGTCCAGCAGTGGCCCGGATCGGGCGCCCCGACGATCCTTGCCAGCGAGGACATGACGATCACCGCGAAGCCTACCGCAAACATCGCGCAGCAACTGGCAAGCGCCGCCCAGTTCTCCCCCAACCCCTTTAATGGCTCGAATGACTGGGTCGTTTCTGGCACGAAAACGACGACCGGCCTACCGCTGCTCTGCGACGATCCCCACCTGGAGGTCGCTACCCCCTCAGTCTGGTACCAGATGGAGCTCCAGGCCCCTGGCATGCATGTGAGCGGCACGATCTTTGGCGGCGTGCCTGGCATTATCCTCGGCCAGAACGAGGACTGCGCCTGGGGCGTCACGAACACCGGCCCTGACGTCCAGGACCTTTATATTGAGAAGCAGAATCCGAAAGATCCGCATGAATATCTCTACGAGGGACAGTGGTACAAAGCAAAGACGATTTCTGAGCCCATCAAAGTGAAGGGCGCCGCAACGATCGACTTCCAGGTCGACGAGACGCGCCACGGGCCCGTGATCTCCCAGCTTGCCTCGACGGACACAACCAGCACGAGCAGCACAAGCAACGGGACCAACGCCAACACAACTACCGATCCAACACAGGCCGCCACGAGCGCTGACAACACCGTCTATTCACTGCGCTGGACGGCGCTTGCGCCGACGACCGAGCTTGAAGCGGTCTTTGACTTTAACGCCGCAAAGAACTGGAGCCAGTTCGAGCAGGCCCTGCGCAAGTTCCAGGCGCCCGCGCAGAACTTCGTGTTCGCCTGCAAGGATGGCACGATCGCGTATCGCGCCAACGGACTGATCCCCATCCGCAAAGGCGACGGCTTCCTGCCGGTCCCTGGCTGGGACAGCAGCTACGAGTGGAAAGGCTACATCCCCTGGGATGACCTGCCGCAGACCGTCAATCCACCCAAAGGATTTGTCGCGACCGCCAACAACAAGGTCACGCCTGACAATTACCCCTATCACGTCTCCTGGAACTGGTCACAGCCTTACCGCTCCGAGCGCATCACCCAGCTGCTTTCCGCCAAGGACAAGCTGAGCGTGGCCGACATGGAAGCCATCCAGGCTGACTACCTTGACCTGCACGCCAAGGAGTTCTCCCCTGAGTTCGTGAAAGCGCTCAAGGGCGCTGATCTTACGAACGATGAAAAGCAGGCGCTGAGCATCCTGAACTCGTGGGATTTCAAGGCGAGCAAGGACAGCGGCGCGCCATTGATATTTAACCGCTGGTATGAGCAGGCTCAAAAAGACCTCTTCAATGACAAGCTCAGCCCCGACGTGCTGGCGCTTTTTGAGGACGAGGACTTCGTGACCGACCAGCTGCTGCGCACTGCGGTGGCAGGCAAACCGGGGGCCTGGATCGAGAACTCAGGCGGGCTTCAGTCGCTGCTTGATCGCTCTCTGAAAGAGACACTGACTACGATCAAAAAGGAGCAGGGCGACGACCTGTCGAAGTGGACCTGGGGCGCCTGGCATCAGGTCGCTTTCACCAATCCGCTCTCCTCGAAAGCGATCCTGAAGCCCCTGTTCAATCCGCGCAGCCCTGACCCCGACAACGGCAGCCGCACCACTATACGGGCGGCTGGCTGGGACGACACGGGTAGCACCGATCTGGCCTCAACCTGGCGCTTTATTGCAGACCTCAGCGACCTGTCCTCGACCCAGCAACTCTGTGCCCCGGGCGAGTCCGGACATCCGCGCAGCAAGTTCTACAACAACCAGGTCGACGACTGGCTCAACGGCCGCCACCACATCACCCAGATGGGCGCAGTATCGGGCGACACGCTCACACTGAAACCATAAACAAAGTTGAAAGGTGACAAAAGGGTGCCTGACCCCCTTTTGTCACCTGGCACAAGGGAATATTTCTTGCGTTTTACTCCTGGGGCGTCAGGGTGGCGATAAAGAACAGCGCGACAGCAAACAGGCTGACCATCAACAGGCGATACGTGAAGTAGTAATTCTGAATGCTGTGGTTGGCCAGGACGAAATACCACACCAGCGGAAACGCCGCGACGATCAGAAAACTTGAAGCCCGACGGGCAGGCTGAAGCATAGCTCCCTTGCTCCTCCGCCTGGCCCTGAGCGCAACCCAGCAGGCAAAAGCAAGCACGATCAACGCGACCGCAATCGCTGCGCGCACTACAAGCCCCGTTGTAGTTGCAGGGCCTGGGATCAGCGCTGCGAGGTTCTTGAACGGAGCTTCAAATCGCAGGCCCACCGCAGAGAGCAAGCCCCCGTGCGCGCTCACGGAGCTGCTTGCCGAGCCACTCTGCGCTCCACCGCGGAGGAATATCTGCTGAATAGCGTCCTTGACCACGTTTTGTTTCAGCAGCAGAGACGATACGACCCACTTCGCGACCCAGAATAGGCCGTAGCCGCTCACCCAGGCGCAGCTTGCCCGCAGTATCTCTTTGCGGGAGTCGCGTCCGAAGTCCAGTCGCTGCGCACTCTCTGCGCTCTGCACGCTCTCCTGCCACATCATCACGAGAACCATCAGGAGCGGGAGCCCCAACGTGATGAGCGGGATCGTGAGGAAGTCGAAGAACACCGTGGCGATCCCAAGGATGAAGAACAGCTCAAGGTCGAATCGCAGCCGCTCTCGCTTGCGTCGCAGCAAGACCGCCGCAACCATGCCAGCCAGCGCTATATAGGAAACCGCAACAAACTGCCAACTAAGCGGCACGATGTAGGCGCCCGCAAGCATCAGGACCACTAAAAACGCCACCGCCACCTTGCGCGAGACAAAGCGCGCGATGACCGCCAGCGTCACAATAAGGCAGAGCGTGAGAAGCACCGTGTTGAGGATGCGAGTCTGCGCATAGCTCATCATGCGCAGGAGCGGCTGCGTGATCACCTGGTAGCCATGCCAGTAGCGGGCATAGCTCTCCGACTGGACCTGGGGAGAGCCCGCCAGACGCGCAGCCAGCGAGGGGATCGCCTGCTGAGGGAATGATTGCGGCTCGTAGGGCTCGACAAGCTGCGCCCACTGATTGTCCAGTGCACAATGCAGTGCCGTCGCTCCCCGTTGCGGCAGCATGACCGAGAGCATCGTCGAATCGGTCCCGTTATCCCGCGACCAGGGATAGTTGGTGAACGGCAGGCCCAAGCCGCGCGAGAGCGGGCTGTCGTAAGGCTGAGCCTTCATCAGAAGCTGCGAAGCGTCGGTGACCTGAGCGGTAAGATTGCCTTGCGGCAGAGATCGGGCCAAGGTCAGAGAGCTGATCGCCAGAATCAATGCAACAACAAAGATCGCCGCCAGGATAAGGCTGCGCTGAAGAATCCGATGGTGTGTGGACTTACGTGCCATAAACGTTATTCTCGCACAAGCCAGCCCTTATGGCAGGATCGTCAAGAGCAGGAACGCCACAAACAACGTCAGGTGCAGACCGCCTTGCAGAACGTTGGCGCGCCCGCGTACGATCGTAAGTATCGAGACCACAGCTGATATCGCGAAAAGCACGATATGAACGTCCTCCAGGCCCAGATGCAAACTGCCAGGCATCCAGAGCGAAGCGACCGCCAGCACCGGAATGGTCAACCCGATCGAGGCCATGGCTGAGCCATACGCAAGATTCAGCGAGGTCTGCATGTGGCCGCGATTGGCCGCCTTAAGCGCAGAGATCGTCTCTGGTAAAAGAATGATCAGCGCAATAAGGACGCCGACCAACGCCGGAGGAAGACCAAAGCGCACGACCACTGATTCAATGCCAGGGCTTTCCACTTTTGCCAGGCCTACCACATCAACAAGAGCTACCAGTAAAAGACCTGCGCTGGCGAGGAGCACGCGCAGGGACACTTTCCCGGATGAGGGATCCTCTTCGTCGTCATCTTCATTGTCATCGACGGCGCTTGCAAGATCAACAGACGTTGGAGCAAGAGGCGCGCCGAGGGCGTCGCGCCCTACGCCCTGAGCGGAGCCAGATTCGGCATACGAAGAGGACATCTCCGGCTGCTGACATGAGCAATCCGGGTGTATGCCGGGGATATCAGGCGGAAGGAATACGTCACGATGGCGGATCGTTTGCGTAAAAACAAAAAGCCCGTAAATGATCAGCGACATGACCCCGATAAATATCAGCTGCGTGGGCGTGAACGCCATGCCGGGTTCGCTCTGGGTGAAGTGCGGCACTATCAGAGTCAGCCCTGCTAGCAGGATCACCGCGCTGAGCGCAGATCCTGCGCCCTCCGCATTAAAATGTGCCAGGTGATTGCGAAATGCTGCCGCCAACAGACACAGGCCCACGATGCCGTTCATCGTCATCATGACTACCGCGAAGATCGAGTCGCGCGCCAGAGTCTGCGTGTTTCCCTTGCCACCCATCATCAACATCAGGATCAGGCTGACCTCGATGACCGTGACCGCGACCGCCAGGAGCAGCGACCCAAAGGGTTCGCCCACGTGATGCGCGATCGTCTCGGCGTGATGTACGGCCGCCAAGACCGCGCCGATCAATATGAGCGCCAGCAGAATGAGCCAAAGCGAAGAAACATGACGACCCCAGCTGAGAGCAAGCGCCACCACCGCGATAGCGGGGATCACAAAGGTCCACCATGATAAGAGCTTGCGTAGGTTCATCCGGCTCGCCTCCTTTAGGCCCAAGTCACTCAACCATTGAGTCTTCGTGAGCTTGATGATAAAGATTCTGCGCAGCCAACAGCCCATCGCTCACGACCACCAGCGTCGCGTCGGCCGCGTGCGCTGCTGTCACCTGCGCCTCTTCCTGTTGAGCGGGGCATAGCGCTGCCAGCACATAGTCGGCGCTGTCCATCCGTCCTGGTGGACGTCCGATGCCCACCCTCACGCGGATAAAGTCCTTTGTGCCCAGCACCTCGATGATCGAGCGCAGGCCATTGTGCCCCGCATGCCCGCCGCCGCGCTTGATACGGATCTCGCCTTCTGGTATGTCAAGCTCGTCGTGGATGACAATAAGGCGCTGAGTCGGATCGACTCCCGTAGCCTGCACCAGAACGCCTACCGCGCGCCCGCTGTTGTTCATAAACGTCTGTGGTTTTGCCAACATGAGAGCAGCGTCGCCTGTTGCCGCCTGCGGCTTGACCCGTGTGGTCAATGCCTTATGCTCAGTCTTCCAGTAGTTCGCGCCCAGTCGCTGCGCCAGAATATCAGCAACCCGAAAGCCCTGGTTATGCCGCGTCTGCTCATACTCAGCGCCAGGATTACCCAACCCCACGATCAGCCACTCAACCGGCTGCTGCTCTTTCTTTTTCCCAAATAAGGACATAGTACCTTTCGCCATCAGCCTGTTTTAGCTTCAGATCGCTTCGTCTGGCAAGGCGGGCAAGGTGATAATGAGCGAGCGGGCTTTCGCCCGTGACCGAATTATCGCCCGCAGCCCAACACCGCCAGACGGAGTGAGACGATGCTAAAACTGGAAATCGGGGTCGAACAAATCTGATACTGACGCATCGTTATACACATTCTTGATTGCCATGCCGAACATCGGCGCAACCGAAAGCACCTTGATCTTGCCTGTTTGGTATTCTGCTGGCACCGGGATCGTGTTCGTCACAACAAGCTCCTCGATCGGGGTCGCCTCGATGCGCTCGAAGGCTGGCGGTGAGAAGATGCCATGTGTCGCGCCGACCCAGACCGCTTTCGCGCCCTGCGCAAGCAGCGCTTTGGCGCCCTCGGTAATCGAGCCGGCCGTGTCGATCATGTCATCGGTCACGATGCAGTTCTTGCCCTTGACATTTCCCACCACGCTCGTTATCTCAGCCACATTATGCTCGGGGCGTCCCTTGTGCATGATCGCGAGCGGCGCATCGAGCATATCGGCAAGCTTCTTGCAAACCTTTGCACGGCCTACATCTGGGCTGACCACGCACATGTCGCTCAATCCCAGCGAGCCGAAGTACTCCGCCAGCGTGCCCAACGCCGTCAGATGATTGACGGGGATGCTGAAGAAGCCCTGGATCTGACCCTGGTGAAGGTCCATTGTAATGATGCGGTCGACGCCTGCTACTTCAAGCATATCGGCCACCAGACGCGCCGTGATAGGCTCGCGCGCAGCGCTCTTCTTATCCTGGCGCGCATAGCCATAATGCGGAATGACCACACAGATATGTGCGGCAGAAGCACGCTTGGCCGCGTCGATCATGATGAGCAGCTCCATAAGCGTTTCGTTGACCGGCGCACAAGTACTCTGGATCAGGAAGATATCTGCGCCACGGACACTCTCAAGAAAGCGCACATAGATCTCCCCATTAGCGAAACGCTGGATCTTGATGTCGCCCAGGGGGACGTCCAGGTACTGTGAGATCTGCTCCGCCAGTTCGGGATTGGAGGTTCCTGCAAAAAGCAGCATGCGTCGTGACATCAGTGTGCTTCCTTTCCGGGGGCGTCGGCATTGTCGCCAGGATGACGCCGCTGCGCCCACCCTTCGATGATGGTCTGGTCTCCTCGTTCTACGGCGAGCGCGCCGTCAGGAACATCTTTCGTGATAGCACTGGCCGCGCCGGTCGTCGCGTGGGCGCCGATCGTGACCGGTGCAACGATCATCGTGCTGGAGCCAATGAACGCACTATCACCGATGACGGTGCGGCTCTTCTTCTGGCCGTCGTAGTTACAGGTAATCGATCCGGCGCCGATATTGACGTCAGCGCCGACCTTCGCGTCGCCAATATAGCTCAGATGCGGGATCTTCGTGCCCGAGCCCACGTGAGTACCTTTTAACTCAACGCTCGTGCCGATCTTCACGTCATTTTCAAGCACGCAACCTGGGCGCAGATACGCGCGCGGTCCGATATCAGCGCGCTGCCCCACTTCTGAGTAGAGCACGATCGAGGAATCGACCAGGCTACCAGCACCGATACTCGAGTTGATGATCCGCGTGTCCGGCCCGATGACACAGCCAGAGGCGATCTTGGTCGCACCGGAGAGAAACGTCATGGGCAGCAACGTGGTGTCCGGCTCAAGGGTCACGTCCGGCGCCACCCAACACAGCTCGGGAGCGACCATCGTTACCCCGGACATCATCCAGGCCTCGTTGATACGCCGTTGCATGACCCGGGTGGCAGCGGCCAGCTGCACACGCGAGTTTACCCCCAGCGTCTCGCTCGCATCGCTGACAGTGATACTGCCGACCGACGCCTCCTCATCCAGGCAGACCTGTACGATGTCGGTCAGGTAATACTCATGTTGCGCGTTATCGTTGCCGATCTTGCGCAGGCGATCAAAGAGCCCCTCCAGCTCAAAGCAATAGATGCCCGTATTGATCTCGGTGATCAGGCGCTGCTCTTCGGTCGCGTCCTTCTCCTCGACGATGCCGCTGATGGTACCGTACTCGTTGCGCAAAACACGCCCATAACCCATGGGGTCATCGACATGCGCGGTCAGCACGGCCATCGCAGAGCCGGTGCAAGCTTCCATGAGAGCCTGGAGTGTTTCCGGGCGCAACAGCGGCACATCGCCCGAGAGCACCACGAGCTTGCCCTGCGCGCCTTCCAACGCCTGCTCTGCCGTGAGCACGGTGTTGGCGGTGCCAATGCGCTCAGCCTGGTAGATCTTCTCGACCGTATCAGGAAGGACCGCCTCGACCTCCTCACGCTGGTGGCCCGTGATCACGAGCGTACGCTCGCAACCAGCCGCCTGAGCTGCAGAGATAACATACTGCACCAAAGGAGCATCAAGGATCTGATGCAGCACTTTTGGTGTGTTCGATTTCATGCGGGTTCCCTGCCCGGCCGCCATGATAAGCGCAAGATTAGACACGGATCTCCCTTCGATAGTCACTCTGTGCTTTTATTCTAGCATGGGGATGAGGGCGCCGAAGGTCTCTTCATCGAGACAACAACTTGGCTGGGGTACCAGGATTCGAACCTGGACGCCTGGCACCAAAAACCAGTGTCCTGCCATTAGACGATACCCCAACACAGTGCGAGAGTTAGTCTAACATATCTTGTTCAGTTACGGCGCCGTGTCGCGCTCTACCTGGTGACAAAACCACCCCTGGGGCCTTTTATCACGCATCTGACAAAGGGTCAGGTACTTTGTCATTGATCCAAACACACGGTACCTGCCAATTTGTCATTAATCATCCCATTATGTTAGTATCTGTATAGTTAATAAATGATTACTTGATTTACTATGCAGAAACTAACACACGGCTCTCGTTACTGAAGACATAGAACGCTTACGTAAGCTCGGCGGCGTACCAGTGGAGTTCTCATCCCTGCGTGCGCTCTATAGCGACTATTCATCACCGGTAAGCAAAGTCGCGCAACTTTGTAACCAGGGGTCGCTCATCCGCATCAAAAGGGGCTCGTACCAGGTATCCGAGCTCATCAGCGGCATTCAGCCCGAGCCCAGCCTCATCGCGAATCATCTCTACGGACCTTCTTACGTATCCCTGGAAAGCGCACTCCAAGAATACGGAATGATCCCCGAGGCGATCTATTCGGTGGAATCTATTACAACAAAAAGATCCAGGCAGTTTTCAACGCCGCTCGGATCCTTTCACTATCACCGTGTGCCAAGCGGCTACTTCAGCATTGGGCTGCAAACAGCCCATACAACCGCCGGATACAGCTACTTGATCGCCTCACCAGAGAAAGCGCTCTGCGACCACTTTGTAAAGACTAGGGGGTTGCAGGTCCGCTCCCGGAAAGCGATGTTGGAATACCTGGAGTTCATGCGCCTTGATACCGACCGCCTGGCCACCCTGGATCTGAGCATCATCAGCGCGGCGGCAGCAGGACCCAAGCAACAGACTCTACTCTATCTTAAGGAGGCCATAGCATGGCTGAGCTGAGCCCGATCGTCCAGCAGATGATCGATGATCAAACCAAGCAAGGACAAAGCGCCGACAAGCGCGTAATCCATGAGGTTCTCCAGCAAATCGTTCTGGCGGGTCTGTACCGCGGCGACTTCTTTAGTAAGGCGGCGTTTTACGGAGGCACGTGCCTGAGGCTTTTTCATGGCCTGCAGCGTTTCTCGGAGGATTTGGAGTTCTCCCTGCTCGCGCCCGACCCGGCATTCGACCTTACTGAGTACTTTGATGCGATCCTTGCTGAACTCGACTCATTTGGCTGCGTTGCAGAGATCAGCAAGAAGATAAAGACCCAACAGACAGCAGTCGAATCTGCCTTTTTGAAAAGCGATACTGCTCTTTATAGCCTGGAAGCGAACCTGGCAGAAAAGGTGACGATTAAGATCGAGGTTGACACCAACCCGCCCGGCGGCTTTTCCATCGAGCCCCTACCGCTGTTGGAACCCTATACGTTCATGGTTGACTGCTACACGCTCCCTGACCTCTATGCGGGAAAGATGAGCGCCCTTTTCTATCGTACGTGGAAGAACCGCGTTAAAGGAAGAGACTGGTACGACTTCATCTGGTACGTACGTCGCAATGTTGCGCTGAACCTTGAGCACTTTAACATCCGTGCCCAAGAGCAGTCTCCGGAGTCGTTTACTGGTCCTTTCACCCCCGAAAGCTTCTTGCAAGCCTTGCGGGAGAAAATTGCAACAACGGATATCGAGGCGACAAAAGAGGAGGTCCGTCCCTTCCTGCGTGATAGCTTAGAGCTTGACGCCTGGTCTGAAGATTTCTTCCTGCAGCTGGTGGACAAGGTGCGGTTTCTCTGATTAGCACTTTTTGCTTTGGCACAAATTGTTCTACGCTGGCTATAACAAAATCTGCGCTATAATTGCACTGTGGTCCTTATGAGAGGGAACCTGCATGCACACTTTTATCGCTTCTTCCGGCTCTTTAGCATGAATACGAATGAGGAGGTTATAACATGGGCGAGAATTCCAGCGGTTCAGGAATAGACAACACAACCAACACCAACAGACCAGATTTTACGAGAGGAACCAGCAACAAAGATTGGTGGCCAGATCAGCTCGACCTGAGCGTCCTGTGCCAGAACTCCAGTTTGAGCGATCCAATGGCAAGCGATTTCAACTACCCTGAGGAATTTGCGACCCTTGATCTCGAAGCGGTAAAGGCCGACCTCTTCGCTCTGATGCAACACTCACAAGACTGGTGGCCAGCAGACTATGGTCACTACGGGCCGTTCTTTATTCGGATGGCGTGGCATAGTGCCGGTACCTACCGCACAATGGATGGCCGCGGCGGCGCACGGGATGGCGCGCAGCGGTTCGCGCCGCTTAACAGCTGGCCGGATAACGTGAACCTGGATAAAGCCCGGCGATTGCTCTGGCCGATCAAGCAAAAGTATGGCCGGAAACTCTCCTGGGCAGACCTGATGGTCTTAGCGGGCAATTGCGCCATTGAGTCCATGGGCTTAAAGCTGATCGGATTTGCCGGCGGCCGTGAGGATGTATGGGAGCCGCAGAAAGACACCTATTGGGGCTCCGAGAAGGAATGGCTGGGCGATGAGGAGCGGTATTCTGCGGACAGAAATCTTGACAGCCCTCTTGCCGCGGTGCAAATGGGTTTGA
The DNA here is from genome assembly GCA_009778715.1 of Coriobacteriia bacterium. Lineage (GTDB taxonomy): Bacteria > Actinomycetota > Coriobacteriia > WRKU01 > WQUG01 > WQUG01. The sequence goes on from WRFR01000003.1 coordinate 93,174, forward strand.
TCTACGTGAATCCGGAAGGCCCAGATGGCCAGCCGATCCCCGCTGAATCAGCAAAAGACGTCCGGATGACCTTTGGCCGCATGGCCATGAATGACGAGGAGACCGTTGCGCTGATCGCAGGCGGCCACACCTTTGGAAAGGCGCATGGCGCCGCGGCGCCAAGCTATGTCGGGCCTGAACCAGAGGCCGCTCCCATTGAACAACAGGGGCTGGGCTGGAAGAACGCCTTTGGCTCTGGAAACGCCGACGACACGATCGGGAGCGGGATCGAGGGGGCCTGGAAGCCGAAACCTACCACATGGGACATGGGTTACTTAAAAGTACTGCTTAAATACGAGTGGGAGCTGACAAAAAGTCCGGCGGGGGCCTATATCTGGCTGGCAACAGATGTTGACGACGAGGATATGGTCGTAGACGCTCATGACCCGGGCAAGAAGCTTCGCCCCATGATGACAACTGCCGATTTGTCCCTGAAATTTGACCCGGCCTATGAAAAGATCTCAAAGGATTATCTTGCAAACCCCGACAAATTTGCCGACGCCTTCGCAAAGGCATGGTTCAAACTTACTCACCGCGATATGGGACCTGCCACCCTGTATTTCGGGGCGGACGTGCCCAAGGAGGAGTTCCTCTGGCAAGATCCTATTCCAACAAGTGAAGGGCCCGTCATTGACGGCCAGGATATCGAGAAGCTCAAGAGCAGCATAGCCGCCTCTGGCTTGAGCGTATCCCAATTAGTGAGTACCGCATGGGCGAGCGCCTCTACCTTCAGAAGCTCAGATCGCAGGGGCGGCGCGAACGGCGCTCGCATCCGGCTGGAGCCACAAGTATCCTGGGAAGTGAATCAGCCAGAACAGTTAAAGCCGATCCTTCAAAGCTATGAGCAAATCCAGCGCGAGTTTGCGGGGAGCGGAAAATCCGTGTCGCTGGCGGATCTGATCGTTCTGGGTGGCGCCGTCGGTATTGAGATGGCGGCAAAAAAGGCTGGCGCTTCCGTTGCTGTCCCGTTTGCGCCGGGAAGAATGGACGCTTCTCAGGAACAGACAGACGCTCAGTCGATGAATGTGCTGAGGCCGCTCGCCGATGGCTTCAGGAATTATTTGAGCCGAACGTTTTCCACCTTGCCTGAAGAGCTGCTGGTCGATAAGGCGCAGCTGCTGGGCCTGACGGCTCCGGAAATGACCGTGCTGCTTGGAGGCCTGAGGGTCCTGGGCAACAATTATGGCCATTTTGCTCAGGGCGTATTTACTGACTGCCCGGAGACGCTGACCAATGATTTCTTTGTCAACCTCCTGGACATGGATACTGAGTGGAAACCCACTGACGACCCGAACCTGTTTAACGGCTGTGACAGAAAAACCGGCGCTCAGAAATGGACGGCAACCAGAGTAGATCTGATCTTCGGCTCGAACTCCCAGCTGAGGGCCCTTGCGGAAGTGTACGCAAGCGATGACGCGAAAGGCAAATTCCTGAGCGATTTTGTCGCGGCATGGAACAAGGTCATGAACGCGGATCGATTCGACCTGTTAAGAGGAAACCTGTCATGCGAACTTTAGGCTTTTCTGTTGGGTCCTGGGCAACCCTCAAGCCCTATCTGCCGTTTATCGTGCCGCTCGCCCTCATTGAGCTTGGCCTGATGATCGCCGCATTGATCCACATCTTCACTCACAAGACCTACAAGATAGGAAATCGTTGGATCTGGGTGATCGTTTCGATCCTCTTCAACATCATCGGCCCGGTGCTCTACTTCATACTGGGACGCAGCGATGAGGAGAAGGACGACGAGGACGAGAGCGGGGATCAGTGCGCGGGCACCAATGGGAGCGGGGATGCTCTCTGATGGATGTCCTCAGCATCCAGCACCTGGCGAAGAGCTTCGGTAACACTTCGGTGTTGCGCGATGTCTCGCTGAGCGTATCGGAGAGCTCAGTCTTCGGCTTCATCGGGGCCAACGGTGCGGGCAAAACCACCACGATGAAGATCGCCCTCGGGCTGCTACGCGCAGACGGCGGAGAGGTCTCGATCTGCGGCGAGCACATGCGTTTTGGTATGACAGCCACCAATCGGCATGTGGGCTACCTACCTGACGTCCCGGAGTTTTACAACTACCTGCGCCCGAAGGAATACCTGCGCCTGTGCGGGCAGATCGCCGGGCTGGATGAGGCGACCATCAAGCACCGCAGCTCAGAGTTGATCGAGCTGGTGGGCCTGCATGGCGTCAAAAAGAAAATTGGCGGGTTCTCACGCGGCATGAAGCAGCGCCTCGGCGTCGCCCAGGCACTCATCAACGAGCCGCGCCTGCTAATCTGTGACGAGCCGACCTCAGCGCTCGATCCGCTCGGTCGCAAGGAGACCCTGGGGCTTTTGCGCCAGATCTCCGGCAAGACCACGGTCGTGTTCTCCACCCACGTCCTCTCCGACGTCGAGCGCATCTGCGACCGGATCGCGGTGCTGGCAGGCGGCACGATCGCGCTGGAGGGTACGCTTGCCGAGCTGAAGACACGTCACCAGGCCGATGGCCTGCAGATCGAGTTCGCGAGCGAGGCTGACCTTGAGCGCTTTTGCGCGGGCGTACCTGAAAGGATACTGCGGAAAAGTGAGCGAGCCAACACCGAGCTCACCTTGCACGTGAGGGATCTGGCCGCAGCCCAGCGAGCTTCCCTGCAACTACTCAGCGCCGAGGACATCCTGCCCGTGCGCTTCGAACTCCTGGAGCCCAACATCGAGGACTTGTTCCTGGAGGCGGTCGCATGAAAGCCTACCTCGCCTTCTGCAAAAAGGAGCTTGTGGAGAGCTGGCGGACCTATCGCCTGGTTATCATGCTTGCGGTCTTCGTGTTGTTTGGCATCCTGAGCCCGGCAACCGCGAAACTGCTCCCCAAACTGCTCGACGGCGCTGACATGGGTGGTGGTGTCATCATCCACATGCCCACGCCCACGGCACTGGACGCGTGGACCCAGTTTTTCAAGAACGTCGGCCAGATGGGGATGCTCGTCGTGGTCATCGTCTTCTGCGGCATTATCGCAACTGAACTCAATCGCGGCACGCTCATCAATGTCCTGACCAAGGGGATGCGACGCTCGACGGTCATCCTGGCCAAGTTCACCGTTGCGGCAGCCATCTGGGCCGTGAGCTACCTGGTCTGCCTGGGAGTGACCTACTGCTACACGGCCTATTACTGGCCTGGCAAGGCGCTGCCTCACGCCGCCCTGGCTTTTGTGGCCCCCTGGGTCTTCGGCCTCCTGCTGATCGCGCTTCTGATCCTTGGCGGCGTTTGCTTTAAGTCGCTCTACGGCAGCCTGCTGACTACCGGCGGTGTCATCGTCGTGATGAACCTGGCCGGCTTGATCCCCCAGTCAGCCAAATACAACCCCGTTACCCTGTCCGCCGGCACGCTGGAGCTTCTCACCAAAGCGAAAGCTCCCAGCGATTTCATCCCCGCGCTGGCAATCTGCCTGGCGCTGACCGCCGCCCTGATCGTCGCCTCAGTCCTGCTCTTCAACCACAAGCAACTCTGACAATGACAAAACGGTGCCTGACCCCCTTTTGTCAGCTCTCAGCTGCAATAGATAGTGATGGCGTCACGCAAGAATTCCGTGCAGCCGGCGCCAAGCTTCTCGTAGTTTGCCTTGAATCGCTCATCAGCAACATACATGTCGCCCAAGCCCTTGTGGTATTCCTTACTGTAGCGCGGGTAAAAA
>WRFR01000004.1 GCA_009778715.1 Coriobacteriia bacterium
CCATAGGACAAGATGGTGGTTCCTGGGTGGAAGCGGGCAAGCGGCTTCTTCTCGATCGGGTCGAGAGCAAGCGCCGTTGCCTGCCCATAGTTAAGGCTCACTATCTCGCCGTCACGCAGGCCGCGCGCGCCGCAGATCCCGGTTGCGGCGCCCTCGCGCAAGAGACAGGCATGGGGGCAGACAGGGCAGCGGAGGGCGCCCGGAGCAGTTCGTGTTACTTCTGTGGCAGAATCAGACATGGCGCACTACTCTGAAACGTTCGATCTCGTAGCGTGAAGTAGGATCGATCCCCGCTTTCAGGCAGGCGATCCGCAGTTGCTCGGTGCTGCTCTCGACTCCTTCGAGGTCAGGTAAGAGGAGTCCGCGGCGCCAGTCCTGTGTGACGATAACGCCGTAGGTTTTCGGGTCAAGTTCGTTTTGCGTGGCGGGCTCAGGCGCAAAGAGCACATCGACGCTGACCTCAAGGTCGTCAAGTTCTGCCACACCGATCGCGGGGAAGCGCGGATCCTCTGTTGCGGCGGCAACAGCGTTTCGGATCACTTCCGCAGCCAGGCTTGACGCGGTGGGTGCGATCGTACCGATACAGCCGCGAAGCTCTCCGCTGGACAGAGTGTGGATCGATACGAAGCAACCTGCCTGCGGGGGTAGCTCTTCGGGTAGTTCAGATTGGGCCGGAACCGTATGGGACCGGACATATAAGTCGATCGTGTTACGCGCGAGAGCAACAAGCGGGTCAGTGCTGGTCATGGTCGGCCTCCTTATCTGGGCTGCCTGCTTCAAAGGCCGCCACGCCATAGCCGACGCCGAAGGGCCCCTCGCAGGATAAGAGCTCAGAAGAGAAGCTTTGACCGGCGTGTTGAAAAGCTTCGTCCAAGGCGCCGGCAAGCATGATGAACCCGGACAATCCGCATTCAGCAGCGTCCTCGGCCAGCCCCGGATCAATAGTGGTAAGCGCCTGGAGGTCACCCGATTTGATGATCGAGGCGAACTGCTCATCAAAACGTGGGCCAGCTGGATTAAAGCCGTAAGGCCCGCTCTCAAGGAGGCGATGCGAAAGGTCTCCGCTGACCACGAGCACTACGCTTTTATCCTGGGCTGCTATCGCACGGAAAACGCAGCGCCCAAACTCCCGGAGGACCTCGCGGGGCAAAGCCGAACCACCAATCGATACCGCCTCATAGCGCCATCGATCATCCTGCTCTGCCCGGGCTTCTTCGATGAAGTACAAGGGCACCATGAGCCCATGGTCAAGCGGTCGGGGAGAGTCCTCGACCGGGCCAGCGGGGATGCCCGACTCATGCGCATGTGCGGCGATGCTGTTGCCCAGGTCGCGGTCGTAGGTCAGCGCGAAACGCAATCCGGGTACGCCGAAGTCTCGGAAGTCTCCCGTGGCGCCATCGCCCGTTGCGATATAGATCCAATCCGCGTAGTAGGCGCTGTGGGGGCTGATACATACCAGGACCTCGGGCGCGTGCGCTACGATGCGCCGCGCGACTTCCCGGTAGGCCGTAAGAGTCGCACTGATCACGCGCTCCTGACCGCGTCCGACCGCAGGCACCGCAAGCGGCGGATGTGGAACAATGTAGGCAGCTTTCAATTTCATAGGCTCACCTTCTTCTGCCCAACCTCTCTTCTATTGTAAGACGAGTTGTACTTTGTCGAGAGTATAATGTTAGGGTACTATCGAGGATGAGCTTTGTTGCGCGTACATTTAAAGGAAGGCAACGACACCATGAGGATAAAGAATACCTTTGCTTGGGTTTTGACGGTCTGCTTATGTTTCTTCACGATCGCGGCGCCTACTTCGGCCTATGCGAGCACCTTAACGGCTGCGCCTGCCCCGTCGATCATTATGACCGGAACAAAGGTGGCTGCTCCTGCGCGCTATACCGTTGCCCAGATGAAGGCTGTTGCGGATGCTGATGTGCTAGCACCTTCTGGATATAATTCTTCCTGGGTTTACAAGCATTCAGTGCTTGACAGTTCGGGAAATTGCCGCATTTATACCTCTTCAGGAGTTCTTTTAGTGGCTATTTTCAGAGCCACACACGCTACGCTCTCTACTGGTAATTCAACAACGTTTACGGCCGGTGACGGCGCTTCAAAAACTTATCCATATAATCCAGGTAGTGATGCGCTATCAACAGAGCGTTTTGTTTATGGCATTACCTATGACACCCCAGAAGGCATACCTCACGGTTCTCCGCTTATTGCCTGGAGTTCTTCTTATGTTACCTTGGGGACTGCAGCCCCTGTAACAAAGGTCGCCTCTTCGCAGCTGCCCATGTTACTGGTGGGTCAGCTCAACGACTCCGATGTCAATGCCCCCTACCTGTTCAATTCTTCAGGTGGCCCAACGACAATCACGGTGGGCGCCCCTGATACCTCAGTAGTTTTGACGGTCAATGGTAAGGCCTATACGGCGCTTGACCTGCTGAAGAAGGCCGCAGTAACTGGTAACTTCACCTACAGCGCAGCGGGCGGGAGCAAGACCGACTATGTTGAGGGTGTATCGCTCGCTTCGCTCCTTTCTGGCGTAGCGGATACCGATGTGGTGACTTTCACGGCTGCCAATGGTGCAAATGCGACCTCTTATACCATGACCAAGGCGCAGCTTGTTGCTGCTCATGCGGTGCTGGCCTACGGCGCTGGCACAAAGGCTAATCTTTTGACTCCGGTCAGCGCAGGCACGGGATATGGCCCTTCACCGACACTGTACCTGGATGGAAAGGCGCCGATCGAGCATATCGATGGGGTGAAATCTGCTCCCGTTAAAAACGGGGGAACTACTGGCCAGGGCGGTGGCTCTGAAACGCCGGGCAAGAATCAGGCGAAGACAACGGCTTCTCCGGCAAACCCGGTGATAACGAATTCTTCTTCGCTGCCTGCTTCGGGAGATAACACTACCTTTGGTCTGGCCATGCCAGCTGGACTCTGTGTTATTGCAGCGATGATCACTCTGATAGCACGTCGTCGTATTTGGAGCCGACTCTGAACCTAACAACTCGTATGTCCCTGCCGGGCAGGCTCAGCTAATGAGGCGCAAGGACTCATCAGATGTTCATGCGCCTGTTGTGGTGCTGAAAACCTCGCGTGACGACGATCTGGCGCTCGCGAAGTCGATGTTGATGTCTGCTGATATCCCGTTCTATACGAAGAACGAGTGGATAGCTGATTTATTTGGGTATGCGCGCTTTGGTGGGCATAGCAGGATAACGGGGCCGATAGAGCTGCTGGTTGCTCCCCGGGACGCAGATGACGCCTATGAGATATTGAAGCCGCTTGATCGTCCCGGTCAGACTACTGCAGTGAGCAGAGACAATGAAGAAGAGCGCACTCAGGCAAGTGAGCACGTGGTGGTTTTTTCCACACGGTGCAAAAGCGAGTTGGCGCCTGTCGAATCACAACTGAAAACAGCTGGTATTTCCTACTTGGTTACAGCCAAGGTGGTCGATCACGAAACACAAGTGCAAGTCACCGTTGCTCGATGCGATAGGGAGCGCACCCGAAAAGTTCTTTCTTTACCTGAGGACTCGTTAGAGAACAGCAAGGATATGTCTGTATCATCATCGCCGCCAGTCGATTCGCCGGACCAGTCGTCAGTAAACGACCACGGCTCAGGCTTGTGGGGTTCTGCGCCCCGAACGGTCCGATCAATTGCTGTGATCATTCTTGCCATTGCCGTAATGAGCTGGGTCACTGGGCCGCTTCTCTCTGCTCTCGCTTCATCGGCGCCTGAACCTGAGTATCTAAGCTGGGGGGAACATTCGACAATCTCTGGCGGCGAAGTCCAGGGAGTGACAATTTCTGTCTCAGGAACCTCATGTCCTGATAGTTATCAAGCGATAGAGGACAAGATGATGGATCAGACCTCTATCACTGTTCAAGATGTGATAGATATGCTTTCCGAGCTGTCAACGTCTAGCGGTGTCAATGAGATTGCTGTTACGCTTCCCGGTTCATCCGAACCCCTGACTGTCCCGGAGGCGATAGCTCGGCTTTCCAAGATGACGCCTTCTCGTAGTATCCAGATTGGATCGCTCAGTTGGGCAAGCGAGTTATAGCTATCGTGGTATGCTTTTCACGAAAGAGGAAATTTTCGCTGGTTGACACGCAAGCGAGCGAAAGGACAAGATCAGGAGGCCAACATGGCACGTTTCTCGTATGATTTTCAGACTCCCTATACGCCCGAGCAAGTCAATGCGTTTTTAAACGACTTTGCCCAGAAGGAGGGCTTTGAATTTACGTCGCGCGATGGTGAACAAGTGCTGAAGAAAGGTTCCGGCTGGGTCACGGCTCCGCAGTTCGTCAAGGTCCTTTTTAGCCCAGGGACTGTTCATATTGAGGCCTGGATCAAGTTCGCGCTTCTCCCGGGTGTTTACATAGGGGAGCAAGGACTGAAAGGCGTTTTCGGCTTTGCGCTCAAAGATGTGCTTAAGACACGTGTCCGCAACATCATCGTAGGGCTTGGTGGTACACCACCGGTAGATATCTGAACGGTACAGAAGTAGACCGGGAAGAGGGCAAAACTGCGGATGACGCGAGATCGTTCACATACTTCAAGACGCTTTCACGTCACTCTGCTTGTTGGGGTGATCTTCCTGGCGGCTGCGGTGATCGTGTTCGTGGTTGTCAGGCTGAATGGTCAGTCAGGGCTCTCTTCAGTGCTTACTGGTCTTCAGCGTGCGGTTTCCAACAATAAGCCAGCCCCACCACCAGCTCCAAGCGATCCAAAGACCGATCGTGATCGCTTGATCGTTACTGCCTACTCCTATCTGGGGGTACCTTACGAATATGGCGGTAAGACGGTCAAAGCGCTTGACTGCAGCGGCTTTACCACGTTGGCGTATACAGGTATTGGTGTGGCGATCCCTGATGGCTCGTATAACCAAGCGCAAGGGGAGAAACCTCTTACCTCCGCCGACCAACTACAGCCCGGCGACCTGATATTTTATCGCTTTAAGTCAGACGTGGGTGTAACGCATGTCACGATGTATCGTGGCGATGGTTGGATCATCGGCACGGGCACGCCGGGGCAGGCCCATGAGGTTAGCCTCTATCAAGCGAGTGACGATCTCACTCACGCGGGGTGGACGCTAACCTATCGCCATATCACGCTGCCGGACGAGCAGTAAACATAAAGCTGAGATCGCTCTTGACTCGCTTCTTTTCTAAGTGTACTATGTGAATTAGTACAGTTAGTGAGGAGGCGAGAGTTACGCTTAATATCGATCGACATTCAGGAAAACCTTCCTATCAGCAGGTCATCGATGGTATCTCGCAGCTCATCGCCTCTGGAGCGCTGGCCGCTGACGAGAAACTTCCTTCGGTACGCTCACTAGCGCTCGATCTCTCTATCAATCCCAACACGATCCAGAAAGCCTACGCCGCTCTCGACACAAGTGGTATCACCTACTCGGTGACGGGGGTGGGCAGCTTTGTCGCGCCTGACGCGATCGAGCGCATTAAAGCGGAGGGACAGGTGCAGCTTGACACACTGGCGTCGGCTTTGCGCGATCTTGCTTTAGCGCACGTAGATATTGAGGCGGTACAGAATCTCGTTGAGGAGGTCTGGAAGGACGCCTCTCAAACGAACAAGTCCAATACATCCCAGAGAGGGGGCGAACAGCGATGATCGAAGCAATCGACCTCACTAAACGCTTCAATGATGTGGTGGCGCTCGACCGGCTCTCCTGCCAGATTCCCAGCGGCGCTATCTATGGCCTGGTCGGCTCGAATGGGGCAGGCAAGTCAACGCTCCTGCGCTTGATTGCCGGCGTTTATCAGCCGGATGGCGGGACGCTTACGGTCGATGGCGAGCCCATCTTCGAGAACCCTGGGCGCAAGGCAGACCTGGCATTTATTTCTGATGAGCTTTACTTCCTGGCGCAGGCAAACCTGAAGCGCATGAGTGAATTGTATGCCAGCGCTTTCGCCGACTTTTCCTGTGCGCGTTTTGATGAGCTGGTCGAACTCTTTCAGCTTGATCCCAAAAAGCGTATCGGGACCTATTCTAAAGGCATGCGTCGCCAGGCAACTTTGCTGTTGGCGCTCTCGCGTCGTCCACGCTACCTGCTGATCGATGAGATATTCGACGGACTTGATCCCGTCATGCGCAACATCGTGCGCAAGCTGATCTATACGGATGTCTGTGATCGCCAGGCAACGGCTATCGTCTCTTCACACAGCCTGCGTGAGCTGGAAGATACCTGTGATCGTTTGGCGTTGCTCTACCAGGGACGCATCATCTTTGAGAGCGAGATGGACGATCTGCACACCGGCCTCTGCAAGTTGCAACTGGTCTTTGCTGAAAGTCCCGCTCTGGTGGTCGAGGAGCAGCTACGCAGTGCGGGGCTTGATCCGGTCAAGATATCACAGTTGGGTAAGATCGTGACGATCATCCTTGACGCACCGTTTAAGGGTGTCAGTGAACGAGTCACGGCTGCTCTTGATCCGCAACCGATGCTGCTGGAGGAACTCCCTCTGACGCTCGAGGAAGTCTTCACCTACAAGATGGAGGCCTTTGGCTATCACACCGAGGAGGTGCTGCCCGATGAGTAACACGAAGCGTTTTCTGTCGCCCGGCCTCTACAAAGAAGGCCTTCGCCGGCTTCGTCCTGCAGGGATTTTATTCGGCATTCTGGGCATCGGGTTCCCGTTGGTCGAGCTCGTTATGACGGCTGTTTCAGCGATTGCCAAGACCGGTAATCCGAAGATGGCAATGTCTGACCTTACCTCGCTGGCTCAAGTTGTGCTTGTTGTTGCAGCGATCTTCGCTCTTGCTTCCGTGTTTTACCTGTTCAATTTCTTAAACAAGCGCGGTAGTTCTGATTTCTATCATGCGCTGCCTGTCTCGCGTACTACGCTTTATTTCAGCTTCCTGGCGGCGATTCTGACTTGGGTCTGGGGTGTGGGTTTCTTAGGGCTTTTGCTGGTGGTGGCGGTAGCCTTGATTGGCAGCACGCCTCTGACTGTTGCCATGATCGCGGTATCGCTCGGTATGCTTCTGAGCGCGACGCTGTTCGTGGTTGCCGCAGCTTTGATGGCGGCCAGCATTACGGGGACGCGGTTCATGAACTTGTTTGTCCTGGTTCTGATCATGATAATACCTAATGCGATCGCGAGCGCTTTTACCCAGGCGGTAGTGGGGCGCGTACCCAGCCTTCCCGTGGAATTTGTTGGCGCGATTGGTTCGGTCTCGCTGCATAATACGCTTTTCATGCTAGCCTCGGACATGTCGCTGTACGGCGCAGCCACTTTTGCAGCGAGCATAGCGATGACGGTTCTCTGGAGTTTTGTACTTATTGGTGCCGGCGCGTGGTTTTTTAAGCGCCGTTTGAGCGAGTTGGCGGGAACGATAACGTTCAGCAGAGGTTTTCTCTTGGTGTTTCGGGTGGCACTTGCTATCCTGGTGGTCGCTTTCGGGACAGTGCCTCTAGCGGGAGGAAGTGGGACAAACGGATTAGTAGTATTTTTGCCAAACTCATTCTCACACCCAACCTCATTTGTTACACTCCTAAGATATTCGATTCCACTACTGATCTTTATCCTGGTCATTTTCCTGGGCTTTGAGCTTCTCGTGACAAGAAAACTGAAAAGCATGTGGCGTACTCTGCCTTCATTTGGCTTGGTGCTTATTTTTACACTGGCTTTTTTTGGTGCTATCTTTTTGTATAGTGCATCAGCACAACGTTTTACGCCGACAGCTGATCAAATCGCCTCAGTGCAGATGATAACTTCAAGTTATGGCGTTGTTTCGAGCTCGTCTTCTCCGATATTCAGCACATTGTTCTCATCAACTAATACGCCAGCTTCATTTAACGATATTTTGACGAGGAATATCACAGACAACGATTCTGTACTTTTACAAGCTACAGCGACAAAGTTACGTGAACCTTTTTCAGCGGAAGATTCTGTTAATTCTAATGGTGATCCCGCCGCAAGGCTCATAGTAGTTCGTATGAAAGATGGAAGTATGGCACATCGCCTGATTGCTATTCGTGGCGGCAGCAATCCTGATACATTTGAGCAGGCGCTGCTCAAATCTCCTGAGATCGCTAGCGCCTTACTCAGGTTACCAAAGCCTGATGCGCAGATGCGATTTGCAGGTTCGGCGTTTCCTTTGTCCACGGGAAGTTTGTCCATTACGAATTTCGTGAGTGCAACGCCGCAACAGTATTTCGTGGGTGCTGCACAACAGCAGCGTGCCTATCGCGCTCTTTATGGCCTCTTCTACGCTGAGTACCAGAAACTTAACTCCAAAGAGCAGTATCAAGTACTTTACGGAGATCTGTCCCAGGGCCAAGTGACGGTTTCATCTGAAACCACAGCAGTTGCCGATTTTGTTGGCAAAGGAACAGTCCAGGTGGAGGGAGCGCTGGGCGCACAGCAATTTTCGAATACGTATAACTTCAACACATCGAAAGCTTTACTACAGTACTGGGCGATGAACTGTCTGGATATGACCACAGCGTCCACCCGAGCGCCCTCGCGAGTTCATCTTGATGAGCTTAAGCTTTTCACGTCCTCAGCTGCGCGGGGCGTAAGCAGTGATACGACGAGTACTGCCTCATCTGATCCATTCTGGGCGGTGAAATCCGCACGTTTCGTTGCTGCGGTACGAAGCGGAGGATCGACGATCACCATCACAGAAGCCGATGGTAGTAGCAGTACAACTTCTATTGATGATGATCCCACTGAGACGGAGATCAGCAACACGCTGATGCAACGAGCGGAAACGATCATCAAGCCAGCGTTGTCGCGCAAATTCAATCTTGATGCGCCTGTGTTCGCTTCACTCTCCGTAAACTACTACGAGGAAAACAATCGCAACCAGCTGAGCCAGGCAACCGTCATAGTCCCCCTGACGGCCCAGGAGGTCGCGGCGTTGCAAGCGCTGACGAAGAAGTGACAAAGTGCCTGATGACAAAACGGTGCCTGACCCCCTTTTGTCACCCTTATTTTTTGTGAAAGATTTTGAAAGATTTTTACAATGATTTTGCATATTGCGACGGGCCAGTAGTCCCGTTATAATTTATAGAGGCGTACTAGTTTTGGACCCTATGGCGACGACGGAGCGACCTCGTCGCCATCGGGTCCGCTTTCTGCGGGAGAGAGAGGCCTTTGTGCCCACGTTGATACGGTCTGTCTGGGGTACTGTTACCTGGCACACCGATCCGGAACTCAGACCTGAGGGTGTCGTTATCGCCTTCTCCGAACGGACCGGTGGTCGTTCCGTTCCTCCCTATGCAACTTTGAATATGAGCGATACCGTTGGCGATAGCCCTGCCAACGTCAAAGAGAACCGTAAACTTTTGATGCAGGCTCTGGGACTGGACGGCGATACGCAGGATCATCTGCGCAGTTGTATCCAAGTGCATGGGACTGCCGTGGCGCGCATCGACGAGCCGCTCTCTGACGACAGGGTGCTGCCCGATACTGATGCGCTCATCACGGAGACGCCGGGTATTCCGCTGCTGATATGTGTGGCTGACTGCGTGCCGGTCATCTTAGTAGAGCGGGGCCAACACCGGGCGCTGGCGGTGATCCATTCTGGCTGGAAGGGCACGCTGGCACGTATCTCAGAAGTAGCAGTCACGGCGCTGCAAGAGGCCTACGGAACAGATCCAGCGGATCTACAGGCCTACATTGGTCCTTATATCGGCTCTGAGTCTTTTGAGGTCTCACCGGAGATTGCCGCACAATTCGTGGAGGCCTTCCCGGAGCTGCCGCAGACAGCACGCGACGGCGGCGGTGGCGGCGCCGAGCCCACCGTTTCATTCGACTTGGGCACGGCTGTCTCGCTCACCTTGCAACAAGCGGGCGTGCCTGCCGCCGCGATCACGCTTTTGGGCGCGGATACCGCGACGGAACATGCGCATTACTTCTCCTATCGTGCTCAAAACGGCGTCACCGGGCGCCAGGCCGCCCTGGCCTGTTTGCTGCCCTTGCTGGCGGGGGGCTCCCATGCCTAGGGCTCAGTTAAAACGCCGGGTACTGCTTGCCAGCCTGCTCTGCATGCTGCTGCTTGCCTCGCTCATTTTGAGCGCCTGCTCAAAAGATACGACCGATGTGGTGGTCAGCGGGTCGACGACTGTTGAGCCCATCGCTGAGGTAGCGGGCGAGGACTACGGCAAAGCCCATCCCAACGTTTCTATCCTGGTCAGTGGCCTGGGCTCATCGGCGGGCATTGAAGCGGTGGGGGTTACCAAGACCGCTGATATTGGCACCAGCTCGCGCGAACTTAAGGGTTCCGAGCTCAAGCTCGGCCTGAAAGTTATCCCGATCGCGCATGACGGCATTGCCGTGGTGGTCAATCCGGCTAATACCGTCAGGAATTTATCGATGTCTGACCTGCGCGCGATTTTTGCGGGGAAGATCACAAACTGGAAAGAGGTCGGCGGACCGGATGAGCCGATCACGCTTGTCAACCGCGATGAGTCCTCCGGGACCCGCGACGCGTTCACGTCGTTTGTGATGGGAGACACTCCCTTCGAGATCAACGCGGTGGTCCTGCCGGGTACCGGCCAGGTGCGCGAGGTCATCCGGCGTACGAAGGGCGCCATCGGCTACATCTCCGAGGGCTTTGTCAAAGGCGATGTGCGCGCGCTGAGCATCAATGGCATCACGCCTTCTGCCGCTAATATTTCATCTGAGAAATATCCCCTGTCGCGCTCACTGTATTTTCTGACGCGCGCAGACCCGAGCCCGGAGGCGCAGGACTACATCAACTATGTGCTTTCCGACGCAATCCAGGAGGGGGCCGTGCGTGACGCCGGTTACCTTCCGATCAAGATAAAGAGCGGTGACAAGTGATGACCCCGTCTGTGACCTTGCGTACGCCGGATAAGGCGCCGACCGCTGTGCCGCAACAGCACAAGAAAGCGGAGCTGACGCTGGTCTCGCGCTCGACGCAGATCAAAGAGCGCGCACTTTCCCTGTTGTTCTTCCTCTGCGCCATCGTTGCGGTGCTCGGTGTGGTGCTGATATTTGCGTTTGTGGCGGTCAGGGCCGTACCGCTCTTCAAGCAGATCGGCTTTTTAAACTTCATCGCGGGCACGAAGTGGTCAGTTGCCAACTCGCAGTTTGGCGTCGTGCCCTTTATCGTGGGCAGCGTTGTGGTGACCGCTGGCGCTCTGGCCATCGGCGCGCCACTCGCGATTCTGACCGCGCTCTTTCTTTCTGAGATCGCCGGCCCCCGGGCTCGTGCGGTCATCCGGCCCGCAGTCGAGTTGCTTGCCGGTATCCCGTCTGTGGTATACGGCTTCTTTGGTGTGACGGTAGTGGCCCCGCTTGTCGGCAGGATGTTTGGCGGGGCGGGCTTTGGCCCCTTGACGGCCTGGATCGTGCTTTCCATTATGATCGTACCGACCATCTCGATGCTTTCAGAAGACGCACTCGACTCGATTCCGATGGGCATCCGTGAGGCGAGCTTCGCGATGGGCGCGACGCAGTGGCAGACCATCTACAAAGTTGTCTTGCCAGCCGCCAAGATCGGCATTATCGACGCGACGATACTGGGCATGGGACGTGCCATTGGCGAGACCATGGCCGTGCTTATGATCGTGGGCAACGCGCCGCAGATGTTTGCCGGCCTGACCAAGCCGATCGCCACGCTGACCAGCCAGATCGTTCTGGGCATGAGCTATGCTACCCCGGGCGCATTCCAGACCGCGCTCTTTGGTATGGCGGCCCTGCTGTTCATTATCTCGATGGGTCTGGTACTGACGGTGCGTATTTTGTCGCGCGGCAAGAGAGGGACTTACGATGCGTGATCTCTTCGCCGAAGATCGTGAGCGCCTCAAGGAGCTTGGCCCCGATGCCATGGACAAGGCCGTGCGCAATCAGCGACGCCAGGCGCGCCGTTTCCGTGAGCGCTTCGCAAACAATGCGGCGCTGATGGTCCTTTCGATCGCGGCGGGCATCACGGTCATGGCGCTGGCGATCATCATCCTCTACGTTCTCATCAATGGGGCGCCTGCGATCGCATCGCATTTCCCCAGCTTTATCTTTACCTGGCCGCATGGCGTCAACGCCGCCGGCGGCATCTGGCCGACCATCGTCTCGACCATCTATGTGACGGCGCTCGCCATGCTCATCGCGACGCCGATCGCGGTGCTTGCCGCAGTCTATCTGGCTGAGTATGCCAAGCAGGGGCGCATCGTGACGATCATCCGCTTCGCCGCCGACTCGCTCGCCTCGGTGCCGTCGATCGTCATGGGGCTCTTTGGCCTGGCATTCTTCATCGAGGCTTTCCATATCCCGATGTCGATGCTTTCTGCTGCGCTTGCGCTTTCGTTGCTTATGCTGCCGATTATCATGCGCGCGACCGAAGAAGCCATTCGCGCGGTACCTCGCTACATCCGCTGGGGCAGTTACGGGATGGGCGCGACCAAGTGGCAGACCGTCAGGAGGGTGGTGCTTCCCTGGGCTATGCCGCGCATCATCACCGGGTTGGTGCTTGCGATGGGGCGCGCGATCGGCGAGACCGCGGTCGTGTTCTACACGATGGGCATGGCGATCAACATGCCGGTCACACCGCTTGATTCAGGCCGCTCGATGGCGGTGCATCTGTATATGCTTGCAGTTGACGGCATCAACCTGAAGTCAGCTTATGGTACGGCGCTGATACTGATGGTCGTCATCCTGCTACTCAACACCCTGGCTCATGCAATACAACGACGTTATCGGAAGGTTCGCTGATATGGCTCTAGATCCCGTCAACACAGGCGCGCTTGCTCCTGCAGTCGTCCATGACATGCCGGTTTATTCGACCCCCCTTGTCGCAGTCCCGGAAGAGACGACCTTTTTTGTGCGCAACATGGAGTTTCACTATGGGGATTTCCACGCGCTGACCAATGTCTCCCTTGATATCCACGATGATGCCATCACGGCGCTGATCGGGCCTTCTGGCTGCGGCAAGTCGACGTTTCTGCGCTGCCTGAACCGCATGAACGACCTGATCGCCGGTACCAAGGTCGAGGGTTCAGTACTGTTTGGTGGCGCTGATATTTATGGCCCCGGCGTCGATCCGGTTGACTTGCGTCGCCGTGTGGGTATGATCTTTCAGCAGCCAAACCCCTTCCCTCAGTCGATCTATGACAACGTGGCTTACGGGCCGCGCTTGCAGGGCATCCGTAAGAAGTCCGAGCTTGACGGCATCGTCGAAGACTCGCTGAAACGCGCTAACCTCTGGAAAGAAGTCAAAGACATCTTAAACAAGAATGGCCTGGCGATCTCCGGGGGACAGCAGCAGCGCCTCTGCATCGCGCGCGTGCTGGCGGTCGAGCCCGATGTCCTGCTCATGGACGAGCCTTGCAGCGCTATCGACCCGACCTCGGTTCAGAAGATCGAGGACCTGATGGCCGAGATCAAAGACGAAGTCACGACGATCATTGTCACGCACAATATGCAGCAAGCCGCCCGCGTGAGCGACTATACCTCGTTCTTCCTCCAGGAAGTTGCAGGAGAGCCGGCCGTGTTGGTGGAGTCTGGCAAGACCAACGACATCTTCACCGCGCCGCTCGACAAACGGACTGAAGACTACATAACCGGTAGGTTCGGCTAAACGCGTTTAAGGCCCTGAGGTAAAGATTTTGTAAAGATATGAGTCCGTTCTTGTAAGATTATCTGCCGTTCTCGTGACAGAATGCCCATCGGCTGCGTACAGATGATATAAAAGAATAGGAAACCTGTACGAAAAAGAAAGGAACAGTCGAACCCTCGACAGTAAGAATATATTATGAGAGAGCAATTCAAACAACAACTGGCAGAGATCAAAGCCGAGGTCGTGAGTATCCTTGCTGATGTGGAAGTTCTGGTACGCCAGGCGACCACAGCGCTGATAGAAGGCGACTCTGAGTTTGCAAAGCAGCTGGTGGCAAGTGACGACGAGTTCGATCGCCGTACGCTTGCCGTCGAAGACCGGGTCCTTGAGACTATCGCAACGCAGTTCCCGGTGGCACGCGACTTGCGTATGCTCCACTCGATGGCGTTCATCGCGATGTACGAGGAGCGCATGGCCGACCTTGCCGCTAATATCGCGAAGACCGCGGTGCGCGTTACGGACAAAGAGGGTACGCCCCGCGCACCCCAGAGTTTGGCAGACCTGATCGAGGAGCAAGGCGATCTGGTGACGCAAGTTCTTGCGGCTACGCGTGAGGCACTTGAAACAAACAACCTGGAGCTGGCGCTTAAACTGCCCGAGATGGATATCCCCATCGATGTGCTTTACAAGCAGTTCTTCCGGGCTTTGGCGCACCTGACCGATGAGAAGGAGATCGAGTGGGCAAGCCGCATGGTCATGTCTTCACGCTATCTGGAGCGCATCAGCGATAACGCCATTGATATCGGGGAGCGCATCGTATTCCTGATCACAGGAGAGCGTGACGCTTATGACGAGATTGAACTCAGTGAGCAGGGTGAACGCAAGTAACATAGAGATGAGCGCGGAGCGCTTGGCGCACAACCTCGCGCAGGTGCGCGCGCGCATCGACGCTGCAGCCTTGCGTGCAGGCAGGGACCCCGTTGAGGTGACGCTGGTCGCCGTTTCAAAAACGGTGAGTCCGGAGGTAGCTGCCCAGATGGTTGCTGCGGGGCAATCGATCCTGGGGGAGAACCGTGTTGATCGATTCCTGGAAAAGCATGTCGCGATCCCCGATGCTCAGATCCACCTGATTGGTAGTCTGCAGACCAACAAGGTTCGTTTCGTGGTGGGGCAAGCCCCGCTCATCCACTCAGTCGATAGCCGCCATCTGCTCGAAAAGATCCAGGCGCGGGCGGCGGCGATCGATATGATACAGCCCGTACTTCTGGAAGTCAACATCAGCGGCGAGGAAACAAAGCACGGCCTGATGCCCGATGAGGCGCGCGATCTGGCCACGGCAGTTGCTACTGATGAGCTTCATGCCCCCAATATTGAGATAAACGGCCTGATGACGATGGCGCCACTCGATAGTCCTGAAGCGGTACGCTGGGTGTTCAGGGACCTGAGAGGCCTGCGCGATGTGCTACGTGACTCGTTGCGCCCGGCGCCTTGCTGTGAGCGAGTCAAAATGTGCGAGCTCTCGATGGGGATGAGTAATGACTTCGAAGTCGCCATCGAGGAGGGTGCTACTCTGGTCCGTGTTGGAACATCGCTGTTCAAGGAGACGGATTGATATGAGCATGTGGGAGAACGTAAAGTCGAAGTTCGGTTTCAGCGACGAGGACTACGACGAGTACGACGGATATGATGAGTATGAAGAGGAAGCGTCCGAGCAGGCGCCTGTTTCAGGCTCATCCAACTCATACGAGTATGAATCTCCCTATGGTTCGGGAGCCAGTGCTGGTTCAGTGCGCATGCGTCCCCGTACCCCCGACCTTGAGCGCGCATCCGCGATGACGGGCTCTCCGCTGCGTTCCGTACCCACGGGACCTGCTTCGGTCGCTCCGATGACGCCCCAGGTCCGCATTCATAACGCGCGTCCGACCAGCTTTGAAGAGGTCAGCGTTCTGGCGGATAAGTTTAAGGCGGGAACCCCGGTGATTCTTGACCTGACGCGGGTTCCAGCTGCTCAGCAACGCCGTTTCATCGATTTCGCTTCGGGGCTTACCTATGCGCTTGACGGGGGAATCTCAAAAGTGGCGGATCTTATTTTCATGCTTACGCCCCATAACGTTGAGATGCAGGATCTCGATCAGCATAAGTTCGGCTCTGCGCGCACCATCTTCTGAAGCACGCTAGATGCCCGTTGAGTGCGTTCCTGCAAAGTTCACGTACTAAAGTACGCCACACTTTACAGCGCCTTCTCAACGAACATCAATCGTGCTTTATCTGCCGGCAATCGTTTCGCGGCGCCTTGCCAGTGGGCGTTGATCGCATTTTTAGACTCCGTAGTATACTGATAAAGCAAACTCTACTTAAGGAGATTCATCGTATATGGCGACACAGAACACAATAGGCCGCGTAGCAGTGATCGGGGCGGGCAAGATGGGCTCGGCCTTGTTGGCTGGGTTCCTGAAGTCCAGGCTGGTCAACCCACGCAAGGCTGTGATCGTTGAGCACAACGCAGCTCGGCGCGCTCAACTTGAGGAAGAGTTTCCTGGGGTGACCTGTATGCAGAAGGCGACCCAACTCGAGTTGACTGCGGGTGATATTTGCCTGATAGCGGTTCACCCTGAGACGGTTTGCGAGGTGCTCGCTCAGCTGCGCAATCGCCTGGGCGGGGCGCTGGTCGTCTCGATCGCTGGCGGCGTCACGATAGAGCAACTTCAAGGCGCGCTCCTTCCGGGATCGCCCGTGGTCCGGGTCATGCCGAACACGCCAGCCATGGTAGGCGAGGCGATGTCACTTTTGACTCCGGGTGAGCACGTGAACAAGGCTGCGCTCAAGCTCGTGGTGAAGTTGTTCGAGAGCGTTGGGCGTGCCTGCGTCATCCCCGAAGAGCTTCAGCCTGCTGGCTCGGCGCTGTCGGGGAGCGGCCCTGCTTACTTTGCCCTGGTCGCAACAGCATTGACACGTGCCGGGGTATCCAATGGCCTACCTTTGGCGCTCGCTAATGAGTTGTCCGTGCAGACCATGCTGGGTACTGCCCGGCTGCTCCAGGAGAGCGGCATGCATACCGAGACGCTGATCGACGCCGTCTCAAGCCCCGGGGGTACGACCGCGGTTGCCATCGAAAAGCTTGAAGCGGCTGGCTTGCGCGCTGCTTTTACCAACGCGGTCAATGCAGCGGTTGCTCGTACCTTCGAGCAGGGATCTGATCACAGAGCAGATACAAATGCCGGATAATGATAAAATGGCAAGCAATACCGGTTCACTGAATGAGAGCGAGAAAAACACCATGAAGATCACTGCGCTTGATATCCATCAGAAAGAATTCGCTCGTGGTATGAGAGGCTACCGCGAAGCTGAAGTAGACTCCTATCTGGATCAGTTGGCCGTCGAGGTCGACGGGGCTGAAAAGCGTATCAAAGAGCTTGAAGAGCAGGCGGCGATGCTGGAGTCGCGGGATGCAAGCCTTGCGGCAGAGCGCAATACGATCAACAACACCCTGCTGACGGCTCAGCGAGCTGCTGACACGATGCTCAAGAAGGCGCAGACTGAATGTGCCGATACGCTTGAGGCGGCGCAGCGGCAGGCGGAGGCACAGTTGGAGAGTGCGCGCCAGCAAGCTGACCGTATTGTCGAGGACGCGCGGCAGAAGCGCCATCAGGTAATTGGTAGCTTCGCTCGCCTTCAGGGAGAGCAAGAGAAGTTCCGCAATGGCTATCTTGCCCAGCTGGAAAGCTTTCTGGCCGCAGTACGTAAGCTTGAGGCGGATTCTCGCGCATCAGTCGAGGAGATCGTGGTACCTCAGGATCTGAAAGAAGAGCTTTCGATGGCGCAACAGGCAGCCGTTGAAACGGATATAAGAGAGTCTGCTCCGGCCTCGTCAGAGACTGTTGCCCCGCCTGTTCCACCTGCTCAACAGCCGGCTGCACCAGCTCCGGCTCCGGAACCAGTTCAGCCAGCGCCGACTCCCCGTGCGGCTAAGGCTGTGCCAGCCAGTGCAGACGAAGACAAGGGGCCATTGGCTGCTGCCTTAGAGGAGTCCGACTTCTTTGAAGAGGAGAAGAAACCGTCGCCGAAGGGCGCCGACGAGTCAACCCTGTCGCAGGCGCCTGTGAAATCTGCGCCTGCGCCAGCTCCCGCTCCTGCGCCTGCGGCTCCTGCGGCAAAGCCTGCTTCAAAGGCCGCAAAGGCCAAGGCGCCGGCTCCTGCACCTGCAAAGGCGGCTGAAGCAAAAGCGCCTGAAGCGCCCTCGGTCGATCAGTGGGGCGACATGGATGATAATGATCTCGACATCGAAGAAATCGACTAAGACGAGCCTAAACGCCGTCTGACGTCGTTCCCGCAAAGCTCACGGCCTTTAAGGCCGCATCGCTTTGCGGTGCCTTGTCAGGCGACGTTTATTTCTCGTCTTAATGTTCACAATGCCCAATGAGGGCCTTTCTTTATGTCTTACACGAAACGATCCGTACCTTTTAGTGATGGCCGACCACCTGGAAGCTGGCGAGGGTAAGGCCGCCGGCATGGCCGAAGATGAGGGCTTCTTGCCCGGCGCGTGAGTAGACACCTGCCAGATCCCCGTTGTACATATAGAGCCCGGTAAGGTCCTGAAAGGGCTCAAGTTGCGGTTCGCACAGCTGCTGCGGTTGACCACCGATGGGCAGCGAATAGACGTTGCGGATGTTAGTCGCACGGTATTGCTCAACGTATTCCTGAATGATATAGCCGGTATCGATCTTCTCGCGGATCGTTTGCTCCCATTCTGCCTGGCTGACGCCGCGTCCCGCAACGACTCCGCGCGCGGCATAAAGATCAAGCGGCTTGATGATCCAGCGATCCTTACTGGCGAGAACATCGTTAAGGTCGACTGTGTCATTCTGCAAGCGCCAGGTGGCCGGGACATGATCGGCAACGAAGGCTGCCTCTTCAGGCGTCAATAGCGCATGGGTCTCGGGCCGGTGCAGGACCTCGAAGATGATCTTGGCATGAGCGACCTGAGTCTGAAATCCTCCTACGAGGCAAACTGCTCCAGCGCGTGCGGCGGCAAGGAAATCAGGTACCTCATCGTAGTGCGCCATGATATCAGTAGTGACCGCGCGGCGATAGAGGGCGTCGACGGGTTGTCCGTCAGTGGTCCTCAGTTGTTGTCCGTTCCACTGGAGCGTACGGATGTCGATAACCTCACAGTCGACGCCGCGAGCACGGAAACGGCGGGCGAACTCTTCCTGCTCTGCCGTGGTTGCCTCTTCCTGGAAGTCAACGATGGCGGCTCGGGGTAAAGCGTCGTGGGAGCCGCGGCGTAAAGACCAGTCCTGGTAGGTCTTTAGAAACGCCTCGACCCAGCTGTCGAAAAGCTCGAATGGCTGCAGTTCGTAGCCGCGTTTGAGCATCAGCTGAAACGCAGGGGTCTTTGCCAGGGCGGCGCAGAGCTCCCGGTCCTCGTTCATGGCAGAGGCGCCGTCGGTATTCAGTTCGCAGAACTTGAAGGCGCCGCTGTTTGCCTGGTAGAAGATATCAGCGCGCATGATCGGGATCGGGCTCTCATAGCCGGGGTCAAGCAGGATCAGCTCCTCAAGGCGCTCATCAAAGCCGAAGAGCGCGCGATAGTGAGAATCTGCCTTGTAGCGAGTGATTACTTTTGCCAGGATATCGTACAGGGTGCTGACAATGTCACTGAACTGCTCGATAACTGAGGGCGGGTAGAGTTTGGGCAGGTAGGCGAAGTTGATCACCTCACCGTGATAGATCGCCGTTGAACTTGCCATGGCGCGCGCTGCTACAAGCTGGCCAGCACTGTCCAGTCCCGGGAGGCTGCAGACGATCTCTTTGTATTCCGCGTGGAGTTCGGGCGCGCTTTTCATGCGCGCGCCTCACGGGGAGTCAGCTTCTTCGCGACAAGTTCTGCGAGGGGCTTGAGGTAGTGCCGCTCATCTTCTGGCAGGTTGTGGTCTGCCAGTTCAACAATCAGGTTGAGCCAGGCGGTGGCAGGAAAGTCATAGACACAAGCTTCGTAGCCCTGCGTGCGCAGAGCCTCTTTGGCCGTCGCCACATCAGCGGCGCTGCGTTCGCTCATCTTCAGTTGCTGGCTGAGATCTGCCACCGTATCGCTGTCGTAGAAGACCCCCTTAATCAGCGCTGTCCAGGCTAGCGCCAGGTCAATGTCCATGCTGTCGGCCATGCGAATCTCAACGTAGTTCTTCAGGCGTACGTCGAAGAAGAACATCGAGAGCAGATGCTCGATCTCTGTACGGCTCATAAGTCGGTCACGGTAGAGCTCAGCAGCACTGTGGCCGTTTGCGTCGCTGAAAGTCCCGTCTGCACAGGGACAGACGACCAGCGGAGCCGAATAAAGCGTACATGCATAGCTGGCAAACCCGAAGTCGGAGTCGAAAAGGCCGGACACGGTATTACAACGGACGGGGTCAACGTTGTCCCAGATCTGAGTGCGGATCATGCGGCCGTCGGCGTCTGCGCCCTCGTAGCGGCTGGCGGTATCGGTTGCCAGGGCGAACAAGGGACCGAGCAGGGTGGCAAGGCGCGTCTTGAGTACCGCATCGGCCTCGTCGGTGTAGTCGATCGAGACCTGGGTCGAGGCGCTGCCCCGCATCATCTGGCGCCCACAGGTACCAGTCGTCTGAAAGTAGGCGTCCATGAAGCGGTAGCGGTTCTTAGGGATGAGCTCGACATCATCGGCGCGCAGGTCAGGACGATAACCCTGGCGCAAGAGGTGTTGGCTGCGCGTGGTAAGGCGATCCTCGATCTCTGTGACAAAGCGTGCGTAGCTTTCCTCAAGCTGATGGATGCGGCAGAAGGGTCCCGTGCTTATCTCGACCTGGGCGCCTGGCTCCAGGGTCAGAGTGGTGCCGGGGCGCGCCAGCCCCAGCCGATGTGTTCCCTCGCGCATCTCAGTTTCATAGTCGACCCGCAGTTCGCTAAGCAGCTGTTCGATGCCGCCAGGTCCAGAGAAGGGAACACTGGTCCCCGCGTCAGTCATGACGAATTGCTCCAGCTCAAGACCCAGCCTGCAGGCGCAGGCCTTGTCGCCGCTGCTCAAATAGGTAGCGATCGCGGCGGTATTGCGTTCAGTGAAATCAGCTTGCTGCTCTGGGCCCATGCTCATCTTCTCTCTGTGTTGGAAGTATCTATTGTAGTCTATTGCCTGGTATCTGTATGTGGCAGCAGAACTCGCATTTGTGTTCCCTCCGCTGCTGCGTGCCAGGTATTATCGGGAAGCTTCCAGGGTAGCAATGCACTCAACGTGAGCGGTCTGAGGAAAGAGGTCGACGGGTTGCAGGCAGCACAGTGTGTAGCCCGTTGTCGTGAGAGCTGCCAGGTCACGGGCAAGAGTGGCAGGGTCGCAGCTGACATAGACGAGCCGTGCCGGGGAGAGGCGGAGAATCTCTGCGCGTGCAGCGGAGGTAAGCCCCGCGCGGGGAGGGTCGATGACCAGGGCGTCGACTGAGGAGATCCCAGCGCTGTCGCGCCCGACTTCGCCGCCGATAACCTCAGCGCAAAGCCCGGCGTCGCTTACGTTGCGGCGCAGGTCGCGCAAGGCGGGACCAGAGGACTCGACCGCGACAAGCGAGCCCGCCGCTGCCGCAAGGGGCAGGCTGAACGTGCCGACCCCGCAGTAGAGATCGGCGATGCGGTCGCTGCCATCTGCCGCGATCTCCTCACAGACGCGCGCGACCAGCAATTCGGCAGCGGAGGTGTTGACCTGAAAAAACGATGGCGCGCTGATCTTGTAGGTAAAATTTCCCAGTTGCTCTTCCCAGTAGCCTGCGCCCGCCAACACTTCGACGCCCTTGAACTGAGGCGACGGCGCTCGGCGTCCCGCGCCGCGCGCAGGGGTTTTCTGCAGGACGCGGACGATGCTCGTGGCGCCCGGGCAGGCGGACTTCAGGGTCTGGGCGACACGGGAGCGGGGAAAGGTCCCGGGCTCGCTCACTAAGGCGATCTCGAAGGCGCCGGTCCGGCTCGAGTGTCTCAGGGCGACTCGTGACAGGCCAAAGTCAGTCGAGCCCAGGGCGTAGCGTAGCGCGCCAGATATGGCGCGTATGAGGTCCTTCTGAGGCGCTGAGAAGAGCGGGCACTCATCCGGGCTGACCAGTTCGTTGGAGCCAGCCCGATGAAACCCCAGCTCAAGGCGGCCTTTATGCAGGCGTGCTTCAAGCTCTATTTTATTGCGATAGCCATACACAACATCGGTGGTGAGCGGTTCCCGCGTCAGCGTGTCTGCATTATCAAGCTTACCGATGCGCGTGACAGCGTCAGCGACCTCGTCGCGTTTCGCAGCACGGGCCACGTCGATACTCAGATGCTGCCACTGACATCCGCCGCAACCCCCCCAGCCAAAGGCGGGGCACCGCGGGTCCTGCCGCAGTGTGCTGGCTTCGACCAGGCGGCTGACATGCCCACGGACGAATCGGGGTTTTTCGGTGTCGATCACTACTTCAGCTACATCGCCCGGACAACCGTAGTCGACAAAGGCGGTCCGCCCGTCAGCAAGTTGCCCGATAGCGGCGCCGCCGGCGCTCAGTCGCTTAAGGGATATCGTTTCGATCATCCACTCATATTAACAGAGCGGCCGCTCTTTAGCAGAAAACGTGATACTATTACTTAAAACTAAACCTGTTGTGTAGGGCAGGTGAGTCAGAGAGGAGTCGACTATGTCAGTACCTGTGGTGAATAAGGATATATGCACGGCATGTGGTACCTGCGTCGATGATTGCCCGAACGGCTGTTACGACCTTGGAGATACTGCGGTACTTGCGCGTCCCGACGATTGCATCGAATGCGGGATTTGTGTTGATGACTGTCCTAGTGGCGCCATAACCATGGACTAGCATGAGACGAGCCTAAACGCCGCCTGGGGTCGTTCCCGCAAAAGCCCCTCGTTATTGAGGGGCTTTTGCTATTGGGGGACGATGACCCGGAGGGCGGCAGGCACGATCCCAACTTCGAAATGATCGGCAGAGAACACCTCACCGTCCGTCTGAGCGATGACGGATGTTTCACCGACGGTGCTGATGTGCATGCTCTTGCAATCGCGGCTCTCAAATTCCTTGATGATCCCCTGTTTGGCGAAGAGTAGAAGCGGCAGGCTACTGACGAACTTCGGCTTGCTGACGTCGGCCACGATCGAGCTTGCAAGCAGGCCGTCATCAGGTTTCGCCTTGGGGTTGATACGGATGCCACCACCATAGGTCTGCCCGTTGGTCGTGGCGCAGAGCATCACTTCCCGCTCGCGCGTAGGCTCCCCGTCGTAGGCGATCCGGAGCTTGGTCGAGTGAAAATTACGGAACGCCGTGTAGATCAGCGCACGTACATAGAGCGCCAGGCCAGCGCTATGGGGATGGTTTTTGTATTCGGCGGTCTTTGCGACGACCAGGGCGTCCAATCCGACCGAGAAGCTGCTGAAGAAGAAGTGGTCGTTGCAGGTTCCCACGTCGAAGGAGCGCTCACGGCCGGCCTGCAGGACGGGAAACGCGCGGGAAAGCCCCGTGGGAATGCCGGTAAGCCTTGCGATGTCGTTGCCAGAGCCGCTCGGGATGATGCCGAGTGTCGGACGCTGGCCTGCTTCGATCTGCATCAACCCCGTGACGACTTCGCTGATCGTGCCATCACCGCCGACGGCGACCACGCGTGTGGCTCCCGCCTGAGCGCTCTCCCAGGCAAGTGTAGTGGCATGGCTGGAGGCTTCGGTGACCAGAACGTCAGCGTCTTCTTCAGCGAAGAGGCTGCGCACGGTGTCGACCAGGCGCTCGGTAACACCATGTTGGGCATTGGGGTTGATGATGACGCGCGTAGCAGGCATACGGCTCTCTTTCAAAGGAATGCAAGATCAGATCAGTCAACAGGCTCCAGGTCCAGGCGCAGGGATTTCTTCGTAGAAGCCCCGAAGGATGGTTCGAAACGGCCTGAGGGCCTTGAGAACCAGCCTGAGCGGCTTATACGGAAAAAGACCAAGCCTGGTGCCCTCAACAGGATTCGAACCTGCGGCCTTCTGCTCCGGAGGCAGACGCTCTATCCATCTGAGCTATGAGGGCATATCCGTCGGCTTTTTATTATACGACATGCCGTCTCACCGTCGCATCGGGTGCGATTAGTGCTTAATTTGTGCAAAGAGGGGTCGCGTTGCTGTGTTGTTGCTTTATACTGGACAAGGTAGATTAAGGTTCACGGAGACCCCTGTGTCTCCGGGGAACTCTTTATGTCCTGATGTTACAGATGAACAGGAGGCTGGAATGGCAGACGCCGCAGGTGCCAAACTCAGAAATGTCGTCCTTGTTGGCCATGGAGGAGCGGGGACTACTTCGCTTGCCGAGGCTCTTCTTCATTACACGAAGGCGACGCCTCGCCTGGGCAATGTTGACGCCGGGCAAAGCAACCTTGACTATGACAGCGAGGAGATCGAGCGTAAGTTTACGATCAACCTCTCGCTCGCGCCGCTCACTTACAAAGGGGTCAAGGTCAACCTTATCGACACGCCGGGCTACGCCGACTTCATTGGTGACGCCATCGCGGGTATGCGCGCAGCAGAGATCGCGCTGTTTGTGGTCGACGCGGTCGGCGGGCCGCAGGTCACGACCGATCGCCTCTGGCAGATAGCTGGCGAGATGGGTATCCCGCGCGCGATCTTCGTCAACCGCATGGACAAGGAGCACGCCGACTACTCGGAGACATTCGCGAAACTGCGCTCCCGTTACGGCAAGGCCGTGGTTCCCGTGCAGATCCCGATTGGCGCTGAGGAGAATCTTGAAGGTGTGGTCGACGTGATCCGCCAGCAGGCGTTCTATCATAAAGATCCTGAGAAGGCCTGCGAGATCCCAGCTGACATGCAGGAACGCGCGTCCAAGGCGCGCGAAGCGCTGGTCGACAGCACGGCTGACGCTGATGAAGAGCTGATGATGAAGTACCTGGAGGGTGAGGAGATCACGCTTGAGGAGCTCGACAGCCTGCTGGGTGTGGCGGTTACGGCAGGCACGGTCGTACCCGTCTTTGCCGGATCAGCTGCAAAGATGGCCGGTATCGATGACTTACTCCAGGCAATCGTTGACTACTTTCCCAAGCCGGGCGAAGGGCCGAAGTTCCCGCTGGCAGACGGCAGCGACTTTGACGCCAGCACGGCTTCTGGTTTTACCGGATTTGTGTTCAAGACGCTCAGCGACCCCTATGTAGGACGCCTGAGCTTTGTGAAGGTGCTTTCTGGTAGCGTCAAGGATGGCGACGACTTCATTGATTCGCGTACTGGCGATAAAGAGCGCGCCTCTCATGTGGTCACGATGGTCGGCAAGGAGACAAAGAGCCTCACGGGGACCGTGGCTACGGGCGACATCGTTGTGTTGCCCAAGCTTGGCTCCGTTTTGACCAACGATACGCTCTCAACGACCGGCAAGGTGGCGCTTGCGCCGATGCCGTTTCCGGAGGCGCTCTATCCGGTGGCCATTGTGGCCAAGACCAAGGCTGATGAGGATAAGCTGGGGACTGCCCTGAAGACGATCGTCGAGGAGAATCCCACCGTCGAGCTGGAACGCAATGAAGAGACCCATCAGACCGTGCTCAAGACCTACGGGGATACCGCAGTCGACGTCATCGTCGCACGTTTAAAGGATCGCTATCACGTGGAGACGGAGCTTGATGAGCTGCGCATCCCGTATCGCGAGACCATCCGTAAGGTCGCCCAGGCACAGGGGCGCCACAAGAAGCAGAGCGGTGGTTCGGGGCAGTTTGGCGATTGCTGGCTGCGCCTTGAGCCTAACCCGGGCGGCGGTTTTGAGTTCCTCGATGAGGTCGTAGGCGGCAGGATCCCGCGCCAGTTCATCCCAGCGGTCGACCGTGGGGTGCAGGAGACCATGACGCAGGGCGTCATCGCCGGCTATCCCGTGGTCGACGTGAAAGTGGCAGTCTATGATGGCAGCTACCATGCGGTCGATAGTAACGAGATGGCTTTCCGCTCGGCGGCCCGTATCGGGTTCCGCGCGGCTGCGGCGCTGGCCTCTCCCGTTATCCTCGAACCGATGGCGAGCCTGACCATCACGGTACCCGACGAGTATGCGGGCGCGGTCATGGGCGATATCAGCAGCCTGCGCGGCCGGGTGCTCGGTATGGGCGCCGGCGCGGCGGGCATGCAGGAGATCAAAGCGATGGCGCCTTATGCGGAGGTCGCGAACTACTCGCCCCACCTGCGCTCGCTTTCCCATGGCACCGGCATCTACACGATCGAGCTGGAAGGCTATGAGCAGGTGCCTGGTGAGGTACAGAAGCAGTTGATCGCCGACTATGAGGCGTCCAGGGCGCACGACTAAGGCCAAGTGAGATAAAGATTAAGCGAGACTAACGGTGGACAGGACAAAATACGAAGCAGCACATCAGCTCTATCAGGAGCAGAACTATCGGAAAGCAGCGCGGCTTTTTCTGGAAGCAGCCGATGAGGGAACCCCCCTTGACAACGGGCTAACCTACCACGGCGCTGGCAACTGTTTTATGCGATTGAAGCGCTACCACGATGCGATCGTTGTCTATGAGCAGGCCTTGCGCGACGACAGCTACCAGAAGCGGGGCACGGTCGAGAACAACCTTGCCAACGCCTATCTGCAGAACGGCGACTTCAGTCAGGCGATCGCGCATTTTGAGGCGGCGTTGGCTGAGAGTACGATGTATGAGCCCTACAAGTGCTATCAGGGGCTTGCTCATGCTTACTTTGAGCAGCAAGCCTACGAACAGGCGGCCTTAGCTTATAAGAACGCCGCCCTCGATGAGCGCAACTCGAACCCCGGTGCGTCGCTTGTCAATCTTGGGCTATGCATGATGGCTTTGGGACGACCGGAGTCTGCGGTAGAAGCCTACAGCGCGGCACTGGGCGTCGAGAACTATCCAAACCGTGGTAAAGCCTTGGCGAACCTGGGGATGGCTTACTACGCGTGCGGGGACTATGTGCGTGCGAAACGGGCGCTAGAAGAAGCACAGGTCATGCACCACTACCAGCTAAACCCCGCTGCAGTTGGGGTGCTGGTAACCTGTCAGGAGAAGTTGGCTGCCCAGCCAGATGAGGTTGAGGGTGCAATGCCTGATGAGCCAGTAGCCGCAGCTGGAGCTCCTGCCGAGCCAGCCGTATCAGACGCGACTGAAGAGGGAAGGGCCGAGGCGTCGGAAGAGGCGCCACTTGCAGGCGCAGATGTTGAGCCTGCGGACCCGGCTGCTCCCCTGGCGGCGGCCACCGGTGCGGAGCAGCAAGCGGCGGCGGAGCCGGGCGCCTCAGTTGAGCCAGAACCTGGCAAAGCACGGGCAGAACAGGATACTGGACAGGTCGGCCCCCTTGAAGAGGTCGACGCGTTTTATGAGCTCTCTGAAAAGGAGATCACAAAACGCAGCAAACAGGAACTGAAGCGCAAGCGGGGTGTGTGGCGTTGGCTGAAGCCGGTGCTCATCGTGCTGCTTGTTCTTGTGATCCTTGCCGGAGCGGCTGTGGCATTTTTCAGTACGGGCTTTGGTGTCCCTTCTATCAATAACACGATCACAAGCATGTTCGCTGCCTATAAAGCGTCCGGAGACTATGAGAGTCATTGGGTCGCGGGTTCCCAGAATATTGACCGGCAGATGGCGGCGATACCTCCCAAGGCCGATGTTTCAGTCAACACGATCGCTCCCAGTATGTTATCGAGCTCAGCCCAGGTAACGGTTGTCGACAACGCTTCAATGAACCTTAAATTTACGGTTATCTGCAAGCGGGTCGGCTTGGGTTGGAAAGTGTCTTCGGTCACAGGCGATTACTGATCACTAAGAAAATGAAAGGACTATCCTTATGACAGAAACCACGTATGTGATGATCAAGCCTGACGCAGTCGCTTCGGGAAAGATCGGTAGGATCATCAGTCGCTTTGAAGATGCAGGCCTTACGATCGAGCGCCTGGAGATGGGCATCCTGACGCGCGAACAAGCTGAAGGCAATTATGGGGAACATAAAGGCAAACCGTTCTATGAGGGGCTCATCTCCTATATCACGTCCGGTCCAGTTGTAAAGATGGCGATCTCTGGTGAGGGAGCGGTCAAAAAATGCCGCACCTTGATGGGGCCGACCAATCCGGCCGAAGCAGCTCCTGGCACGATCCGGGGGGATTTCGGGCTTGTGACCGACGCCAATGTCATTCACGGGTCGGACAGTCCTGAGTCAGCGGCTCGCGAGGTTGCTCTCTTCTTCGGCGCCTGACGCGTCTAAACGCCGTCCGGCATTGCTCTCGCAGAACGCGCGCGCTTTAAGCCCGCTACGTTTTGCGGCGCCTTGTCAGCGGATGTTTACCTTGCATCAGGTAGTGTATGCCGGTAACAGCTCTAGAACACTTTACAGCGCTCCCAGAATCTTCAGGTGATAATTATATATACTCACGCAATGAAACGGAGTAGGAGACCTGTGTGTCACTAAGCGATATGTTCTTCAAATCTATGGGTACCGATATTGCTGTCGATCTTGGGACGGCTAATACCCTTGTTTCGGTGCGCGGAAAAGGCATCGTCCTGATAGAGCCTTCAGTGGTCGCTATCGAGCAGGATACCGGTCGCGTACTGGCGGTTGGCAAAGAGGCCAAGCGCATGATCGGGCGTACGCCTGGCTCGATCGTCGCTACCCGCCCACTCAAGGATGGCGTCATCGCTGACTTCAATGTGACCGAGGCCATGCTTCGTTATTTCATTAACCGGGTTCGTGAACCCAAATTCTTGTTCCAGCCAAAACCCCGCGTCGTGGTCTGTGTTCCCTCCGGGGTGACCGAGGTCGAAAAGCGCGCCGTTTTCGAGGCCGCGATGACAGCGGGCGCCCGGCATGCGTTCCTGATCGAAGAGCCTATGGCAGCTGCTATTGGCGCCGGCCTCCCGATCCAGGATCCTACTGGTTCGATGGTGGTCGATATCGGCGGCGGCACGACTGAGATCGCGGTCATCAGCCTGGGAGGCATCGTTGTTTCGACCAGCCTGCGAATCGCTGGTGATGAGTTTGACGAGGCGATAGTCGACTATGTGAAACGTGCTTACAATGTGTTGATTGGCGAACGTACCGCAGAAGAGATCAAGTTCGAGATCGGGAGCGCGTATCCCCTTGATGAGGAGGTCGACGTTGAGGTGCGTGGTCGTGACCTGACCACGGGCCTGCCGGTCACGATCACGATGGAAAGCGAAGAGATTCGTGATGCAATCGAAGGACCGATCAGCGCGATACTTGACGCCATGAAGCGTACGCTCGAGAAAACCCCGCCCGAGCTGTCCAGCGATCTGATGGAGTTCGGGGTGGTTCTCACCGGGGGCGGCGCACTGTTGCGCGGCCTTGATGAGCGCCTGAAGGTAGAAACGAAAATGCCGGTCTACGTATCGGAAAGTGCTTTAATAAACGTCGTCAACGGTTCAGCCCAAGCTCTTGAAGAGATCGATGTGCTGAAGAAAGTCCTGCAGGGCACACACTAGCGGGGGATTGATGTAGATGCCCCCCCTGAAAATCTCTCCTTCAGAAAAGAAGAAACGCCCATATCTCTGGTTGATAGTGATGGTGGTCCTTTCGCTGGCGCTCATCACCATCTATGCGCGCGAGGACAACGGGGGACCCTTGCATAGCATTCGCGTGGCAGTTCAGACGACGATCACTCCGGTGGGGCAGGCGGGAAAGTGGGGCACGACGCCCCTGCGTGACTTTGCAGCCTGGACCGCCGGCCTGGGGACCTCGCGCAGTGAGCTGGAGAGCCTGCGCACCCAGAACGCGGCGCTCAGGGCCCAGATAGTCGAGCTTCAGGAAGCCGCCAAAAACGCCAGCGCCCAGGCAGCCTTGGGTAAGATCGCGACTGCCACGGGCTATAAAGGGGTGAACGCTGACGTTATCGGGCTTCCGGTCAGCCAGTGGCAACAGGTCATTGTCGTCAATGCCGGAAGCTCCAAAGGGATCAAGGTTGAAATGCCGGTGCTCGGAGCCAATGGATTGCTCGGCCAGGTCATCGAGGTCGGCCCAAACTATTCAAAAGTGCGCCTGATCACCGATCAGGAAAGCGGGATCGCGTCATATCTGCAGAACAACCGGGCGCAGGGGATCACTCGTGGGTCGCTTTCCGGGGATCTGACCATGAATTTCGTCAGTATGGAAGCGACCGTCACAGCTGGAGACACCGTGATCACGAGCGGTCTGGGGGGCGTGTTCCCAAAAGGGCTTATCATTGGTCAGGTATCCAAGGTTAGCAAAGAAATCAACAGTCTATACAAGACCATTCAGGTGCAACCTGCAAACGATATGGCGCAGGTCGAGAAAGTCATTATTTTGACTAACACACCCCCGGATACCAATAACCTGCCCAAACCGGTGGCTTCCGCTGGTTCACAGGGAGGCAATTGATGCTTACTCTCAACAATAAGGTCCTTACTGCGATCGCTGCCTTGCTTGTTGCGTTTCTTTTACAGGTTGCAGTTGGTCCCTATATCGCGATCATGTCGGTCCGCCCTAATTTCCTTCTGATCGTCACGATCATCATGGCATTGGTAAACGGGCCAGTCGAAGGTGTGTTTGTTGGTTTTGCGGCGGGCATCCTGCTGGATCTGCTGGGTACCGGGCCCTTCGGCCCGGCGGCACTTGTCATGTGCGTCGTTGGCTATCTTGCGGGCGTCTTGCATGAGCGCATTTTTGCGCAGGGATGGTTGCTGCCGGTTCTGGTGCTTGCTGCGAGCAGCCTTCTCAATGAGATCCTGTACCTTATTGCACAGATATCACTGGGGCAGAGGATGAGCTTTTTTTCAGCGCTTCTTACCAAGGCCATCCCGACTGTGCTCTATACCACGCTGGTGGCAGTGATCGTGTTCCCTGTCGTTTCACGCTTGCTGCGCGAAAAACCGACCATGGCAACCGTGCGTCACCTGCCCCGAAGTTTTGGAGGCAAGTATGAGTGATGTGAGCAGCATGTTGCGTGTACGCTTCCTGGTCCTGGGGGCGCTGATACTTGCCATCTTTGCGATGCTGGGAGTGAAACTCTGGTCCCTGCAGCTCTTGAACGGTAAGCAGTATACCCAGCAGGCAGCCAACAATCGCCTGCGTACCTCGACCACCTCAGCTACCCGGGGTCGGATATTCGATCGCAACGGAGTTCCCCTGGTCGTCAATCGCTCCTCGATGGCCGTCCTGGCTCCTACCTATATCGAAGATGATACAGCGTATCCAGGCCTGATTGCTCGTCTGGCCTCCGTGCTGAACATGACAGAAAAGGAGATCACCGACAAGCTGAACAACTACCGCGATGCGCCCCTTGATCCCCATGTGCTCGCTATCGATGTGTCGATGCAACAGATCGCCTACATCAGCGAGCACTCGACGCTGTTTCCCAACGTGACGATTCAGGCGATGGCGGTCAGGCAGTACCCTCAGGGTGCGTTGGCGGCCCAGGTTCTGGGCTACACCGGCGAGATCAGCGATAACGAACTTAACAGCTCCGCGTTCAAGGGCTATCAGGCAAGCGACATCGTGGGTAAGAGCGGCGCTGAGAGTGAGTTCGAGAACGTGCTGCAGGGCGTGCGCGGTACGACGCAGCTGGAAGTTGACGCCGATGGCATCCCCAAGCGCATCATGTCCTCAACGCCAGCCCAGTCGGGTGAGGATGTACGCTTGACGATCGACGCCAAGGTGCAGAAGTTGACCGAACAAGCGTTGGGCGAGGCGCTCAAAACTGCGCAGCAAAAGGGCGCGAAGAATGCAAAAGCCGCTAGCGCCGTTGCGCTGAATGTCAAGACCGGCGAAGTCTTGGCTATGGCATCGCTGCCGAGTTACGATCCGTCTTTATTTATCGGAGGGATATCGACCACCGCCTGGAACCAGCTCAATGCCAAGGGTTCTGAGTACCCGCTGACCAACCGGGCGATCAGCTCGATGTATCCTCCTGCCTCGACCTTCAAGTCATTCGTTGCCCTGGCGGCGCTCAATGATGGCATCGCGACGGCGAACACGACCTTTGACTGTCAGGGCACCTGGTATGGCCTGGGTAACAGCTGGGGTAAGCGGTGCTGGGACCTTTATGGGCATGGCAAACTGGATATGACGCAGGCTATCACGGAGAGCTGCGATATTTATTTCTATAACCTGGGCAAGGCCTTTTATGACAAGGGCGGCAAGGACGGCGTGCTTCTCCAGGATTACGTGAAAAAGTTTGGCTTTGGGTCTTTGACGGGCATCGACTTGCCGGGAGAGGCAGCCGGACGTGTTCCGACCCCGGCGTGGAAAGCCGCCTACAACGCGAACTACCCTGAGCTGAAGGGGTGGGTCCCGGGTGACACGGTCAACATGGTCATCGGCCAGGGCGATATGCTGGCGACCCCGCTTCAGCTGGCGGTCGCCTACAGTGCAATAGCAAATAACGGCGTGGAGATGACGCCGCACATCCTCAAGTCGGTCGCGAACAATGAAGGTCAGACGATCAGCGCCTATGCGCCCAAACCCGAGGCGACCCAACCGACGGCCAGCGCGTCCTCGCTTGCCACTCTTCACACAGCGCTCTTCGATGTGACTACGGCCTCCAATGGCACGGCGCACTCGGCGTTTCGCAGCTATCAGACCGAGGTCGCGGGTAAGACCGGGACAGCCCAGGTGCTAGGTAAAGACGACTACGGCTGGTTCGTGGGCTATGCGCCCGCCAATGACCCGCAGTACTGCGTTGCGGTCATGATCGAGCAGGCGGGGGAAAGCTCGGTGACAGCTCCGGCAGCGCGCCAGATCTTCGAGGCGCTCTTCGGGCAGAAATCTGAACATATCGTTGCAAATGACACATCAAGGTAGAATCTGGTTATGGCAGAAGCGCTGAGAGCATGGATAAAAAGGTGGGTCAATCTGCCGCTGGTCATAGTTACCGTGGTTCTGGGAATCTATGGCGCAGTTATCGTGACGGCGGTGGTCCAGGGCTATGCCTCCGCTGCCAGCATGATCAAAAAGGAATACCTGGGGCTTATCCTGGGGGCGATTCTGGCCATTGGCGTGGTCGCTATCGACTACCGGCGTTTCAAGACCTGGTGGCTTGGTTTTCTTATCATGGCGGGCATCCTGCTGTTCCTGCCCAAGGTCCCGGGCCTTGGCGTCAGGGGCGGCTTGGGTGGCACCCTCTGGGTGGGCATCGGCCATACCGCTTTGTTCCAACCCTCTGAACCGGCAAAGCTGCTGACCATCCTGGCGGTGGCCGCCTATGTCGCGCGCTTTGAGGGCCGTATTGAGCGGGTACGCGACTTCCTGAAGGCGGCAGGTGTCGCCTTCATCCCCTTCGCGCTCCTCATCATCCAGGGCGACCTGGGCACCGGCCTGGTGACTCTGGCTATTATGCTGGGCATCCTGTTAGTCGGCGGAGCGAATCCCCGCCATCTGCTCATCTTCATTGTGACCGGCATCGCGCTGATCGCCGGGCTTTTGTGGGTGAACACAAAGTGGACGTATGTGGTCACTCCCACTGATGGGAGCAAGCCTTATGTCGAGCATCACCTGATAAAAAATTATCAGCTTGATCGCCTGACGGTCTTTGTGAACCCAAGTGGTGACACCGGCAACGCTGGTTATCAGTTGCAGCAGTCAAAGATCGCAATCGGCTCCGGGCAGTTTACGGGGAAAGGCCTGAGTAAGGGTACTCAGAGCACCCTGAACTTCCTTCCGACTCGCCATACCGATTTCATTTTTGCGGCTATGTCGGAGAAGGTTGGTTTTATCGGGGGTATGTTCCTGATAGCGCTTTATCTGGCACTGTTGACCATAAGCCTTTCGATCAGCAGTGGGGCTGAAGACCTATTTGGTACACTGATAGTAGTAGGTATCATCTCGATGTGGTTGTTCCAGATCCTGGAGAATATCGGCATGAACATGGGGCTTATGCCGATCACTGGTATTCCGTTGCCGTTCATGAGCTACGGAACGTCGGCGCTGATAACCAACATGGTATGTGTGGGAGTCTTAGGTTCGATCTGGAGCCATCGCCCGTATTTGGCAGCGACGAAAGGGACGATTAAACGTGGCATCTCCTATAAAAATTACTGATCTTTTCAAACTGAGCAAAAAGTTCATGGGAGCACAGCAGAAAACGATGCGCCTGACGATCTATATCGATCCGCATTGCTCAGATGAGGTCGTCGCGGATATCTGCGAGCTTCTGCGTCCGGCGACGAGCCGCTCGCATGTCTTCGTGCGTGTGCTCAGTGGGCAGCGGGGCACAGACAGTGCGCAGTTGGGGCTTGAGAAGGACATGACGGCTCGTTTGATTTTGTGCGCGCATGCGGCAGAGCTTGCTGGCCTGACGCCGCTTCCTCCTAAGACCTGTGTGGTCACAAGCGATGAGTTGCGCAGTGAGGGGGCAGATTCGCTGGGACTCTCGATACTTGATGTCGTCTCGCCACTCTCGGGTGACCTGGAAACGCAGGTGGCGACCTGGCTTTCGACGGCGCTTCCTTCCAAACATCTGACGATCGCGGGTGATTTCCCGTTCACACGAGCTGAGATCTCGCGTGATATCTGCAGCGCGACAGCCCGGCAGAACGCGATGATAGCTCTTGTGCCGTTTACCCGGGGCGCTGATATGCCCGTGCTGGTCGCTAACCAGACCAAGATGCTGTTCCAGCTTGCGCTGGTGCGCGGATTAAAACTTAACACGCAGCGCATACCGGAGCTGCTGGCGACTGGCGCCGTGGCTTTTGCGGGGCGGCTTCTGGCTTCGCGCCTGACGCCGCCATTTGCTCCGGCTCGCTGGCTTGTGCGAGGTGCGGTCGCCTTTGGTCTGACGACGGCATTGGGACAGGGCGCCTGCCTCTATTACGATAAACAGGCCCAAAAGGAGAATGAGCGGGCAGCGGTAGAAGCGCTGAACGCGGCCGAGCAGCACCTGGAAGCAGCGGGGCTGAAGAATCCGACGGACGTATTGTCCGGTTTGCTTGAGGAAGGCTCTGCGGCGCAGGGCTGAGGTCGCGATGCCGGCACACCAACTCTCTGAGCAGTTTCTGCGGCTGGCCGCACGCGCGCAGTACCCTTCGCGCTCACTTGACCATGAGTGGGGCGTGTCCACGGCTCTGGCAGAAGTTCAGGAAGGGTGTGAGATACCGCCCGGCGTCCTGCACGGGGCATTCTGTTATCCGGCTTCCTATGAGCTGGGTCAGTCCAACAACGCAATCAAGATACTTACTGCACTGGCAAACGCTTTACCGGAGGTCCTGGCAGAGCGGGTCTTTTTGCCCGGTGACGACCTGCGGGCGCTGATGCGCTCAGACGGCGTGCCGCTTTTGACCCTTGAGACCAACACCCCCGTGCGCGAGCTTGATTTTTTAGGGGTGACCTTGCCCTACGAGTTGTCGTTTCCTGCGGTGCTGGAAGTGCTGGATCTGGCTGACTTGCCCCTGCGCGCGGCCGAGCGTGATGAGTCGTTGCCGCTCGTGATCGGTGGCGGGCCGTGTGTTTATAATCCAGAACCACTGGCCCCGTTTTTTGACGCCTTCTTCTTGGGCGAGGCCGAGGAGGAGCTGCCCTCACTGATGCAGCGCTTGACTGAGCTGCGCGGGCAGGGTGCAACGCGGGCAGAGCAGCTCTGCCAGCTGGCCACCTTGCCGGGTATGTATGTTCCCTCGCTTTATGAGGCGGTCGCCACGGGTTCGGGGACGCGCACCGTGCCAGTCGCGGGTACCGGCGCGCCTCCGGTGATCGAGCGGGTGGTCGCGCGCAGCTTCGCGGACAGCCCGGCTGTCTGTGGGAGCGTAGTCCCTTACAGCGAGGTGATCCATGATCGTCTGGCGGTCGAAGTGCAACGGGGTTGCTCACGGGGGTGTCGTTTCTGCCAGGCAGGCATGACGTATCGCCCGGTACGCCAGCGCCGTCCTGATGATCTGCTGCGCGAGATCCTGGCCGGGCTGAAGGCGACCGGCTACGACGAAGTATCGCTGACCTCGCTTTCGACCACGGATTACGCGCAGCTACCAGAGTTGTTGCGGCGTCTGAAAAGCCGATTGGATCCCGTAGGTGTCTCCTGCTCGCTTCCCAGCTTGCGCATCGATGCGTTCTCGGTCGAAGCTGCGCGCCAACTCAGCGGGGGGGCCAAGAAAAGTGGCCTGACCTTTGCTCCTGAGGCAGGCAGTCAGCGTTTGCGTGATGTCATCAACAAGAATGTGACCGAGCAACAGCTTCTCGACACCGTCCGTGCGGCGGCGGCAAACGGTTGGCGACGGGTCAAGCTGTACTTCATGATCGGGCTGCCCACGGAGACTGACGCTGATGTCAGGGCGATCGGGGAGCTTTTGCAGCGGCTTCAGGAGATGCTGTTCGAAGAGTTCGATCGCTCGCTGGCGCGCGCGTTTACGCTATCTGTGAGCGTGGCCAGTTTCATACCGAAACCTCATACGCCGTTTCAGTGGGAGGCACAGGACAGCCGCGAAGAGCTCCAGCGCAAGCAGCGATTGCTGGAGGATTCGCTCCCACGCCGGGGCGTGACCTTGCACTATCATGGGGCTGATACCTCGTTTGTGGAGGGGGTCCTGGCTCGAGGTGACCGCCGTGTGGCTGCAGCGATCGAGGCTGCCTGGCGTGCGGGCGCCGGCACCGATGCCTGGGAAGGCAACTTCGACCTAACGCGTTGGGAGCAGGCTTTTGCGGACTGTGGCCTGGATGCGGTCAATATCTCACAGCGCCAGCGCACTTTAGACGAGGACTTGCCTTGGGGCCATATCTCGACAGGAGTAAGCCTTGAGTACCTGCGCCGTGAGGCGGAGTTGGCGCGCGCAGAAGCGACCACGGCGGACTGCACGTTTGAGGCCTGTAGCGCTTGCGGCGCCTGCCAGGCTGCGGGCATCGACCCGAAAACGGTGGCAGGACTGCGACGGGGCGTGTCAGGCGATCGGCAGCAGGCGCGCAGGGGGAGTGATGCCTGATGGCGAACTTCCGTCTGCGGTTTTCATTCTCTGAGCAGGGCCGCGGCGCGCTTCTCTCGCATCTTGAGGTGCAGCGTGCGTTGACCCGACTCCTGCGTCGCGCGGAACTTCCGTTTGTTTTGACCCAGGGTTTCAGCCCGCGCATGAAGCTTGCGACGGGTCCAGCGCTCCCGGTGGGCATAGCATCACAGGCTGAGTACGCTGATGTCGAGCTGAGCCGCTTTGTTAAGCCTGCCGAGGCGACCTGCCGCCTGCAAAGCGCTGCTCCGCCGCTTCTTCCGGTGCTGGACTGCGCCTACGTCAGGCCCCAGGAGCCCTCATTGGACGCCTGGCTTAACGCGCAGACCATAGAGCTGAGGATTGATCAGGCTCTGTTGGCGGACCGCAGCCTGGAAGAGGTGTGCCGCCAGTTTGAAGCCGTGCGCACGGGCCCGGCGCTTGAGGTCGAGCGCAAAGGCAAGCTCCGCCAGTATATCCCTGCCGATTTCGTCCCGGATCCCCTGGAACTTTCTGCAAGGACCGCCGACTCCGAGGGGGAGAGGTCTGTGATCGCGCGCTTCATGTTGTTGCTCCCTGCCGCCGGCGCGTTGCGTTCTGACGTGTTTGCGGCGGCGCTTTTGAGTCCTTTGGGTATCGACTTGTTCGATATTACGGTTACACGTATTGCACTTTTTCATCTGAACCCTGATGGCTCCTGTCAGTTTGCTTTGCCAGGCAGGGCCGCAGGTGTTGGTAGCCAATGAAGCGGCGTTGGCTTTTTGCGCGCGATGACCTGCGCACGCGGGTGGCCTTGACAGAAGATGGCGCCCTCGCCGAGTACTATGAGGAACTTCTGAGTGGCCCGGTTCGTTGCAGGTCGATCTATGCGGGCATCGTGCGTGACGTCGTACCAGCGATCGAGGCGGCTTTTGTTGAGGTCGGCCCAGGAGAGAAAGTCTTTTTGCAGCTTGCTGGGTCGGACGTGTTGCCGCAGGTCGGGGAGCGGGTACTGGTCCAGATCACTCAGGTCGCGCGCGCGACGAAAGCGCCCCAGGCTTCCCGTGAGCTTAAGCTGGCGGGGCGCTTTGTGGTCCTTACCACAGGAAGCGATCATGTGGGCATTGCGAAGCGCATTACGAATGCTGCGCTCAGGGATGAACTCCGCGCCGGGCTTCAGGCTCAACTTGAGCAGCTCAGGCAGGAGCAGGACGACGCCCCGGACTTTGGTGTGATCGTGCGTTCGCTTGCGGCCTCTGTAGATATCGAGGTGATGGGAGCTGAACTCAAGGCTTTGATGTGTTGTTGGGGTCAGATCAAGGAGCGCTTCGCTCATGAGCGACAAGCGAAAAGCGCTGCGCCGGCGCTCTTGCATGAAGAACTTTCTTTGTCTCTGCGCATGTTGCGTGATCGCGTTACGGTCCTTGATGAGGTAGTGATCGATGATAGGCGCCTGTTCGATGAGGCATCGTCTTTGTTCGCATCCTTGTCAGAAGGCCCGGATATGTTTGAGGCCGCGCAGCTTCCTCGGCCTGAGCTTTTTGTCGCACAGGACGCCTCCCTGTTTGAGCGTGAGAGTGTCCAGGACCAGCTTCTTGCTTCCCGCGCGCGTCTCTGCCTGTTGCCCAGCGGAGGCAGCGTTGTGATCGACGTGGGCGAAGCGCTCTGTGCTATCGACGTGAACAGCGGAAGCAGCACTAACGCTGCTACTTTGGAAGCAACGGCGTTTCAGACAAACTGCGAGGCGGCGGTAGAGGTCGCCCGGCAGCTGAGGCTTCGTAACATCGCGGGTATCGTTATCGTTGATTTTATCGAGATGCGCGACCAGTCGGATGAGAAAAAGCTGATGGGGCTGTTTGCCAAAGAACTTGCGCGTGATCATGCCCGAATCCGCCTGCTACCTCTTGATGAGTTTGGCTTGGCGAAACTTACCCGCAAACGGCAATAAGATACGCCAGGCATTGCCTGGCGCCGTTGTCGTGAGGCTCAAAGAATCACCCCTGAGCCAGATCCAACTCAGGGGTGAGGTGAGGTGACCCCTACAAAAAAATGAGGAAGGAGGGGCGAGGCCACCACGCAGTCTTTTCAGACCTTTTCAGTTTATCAGGGCAATTGATCTCTCCACAGATTCTTCAAACTTTAGATATTTATATAAATATTCTAAGGTTTTGATTACCAAGCAAACGGAAGCTCGCAAATAAAGGTTCTTTTTGTTTGACGAGGGGCGACGGGATTTGCTACTATTAATGATTGCGAATCAACTGTCAGGAAAGGCATCATATGTATGCAATCGTTGCCACAGGCGGCAAACAATATAAGGTAGAAGAAGGCGACGTCTTAGAGGTCGAGAAGCTTGACGGCGAAGCGGGTGCTTCTGTTGAGCTGCCAGTCGTCATGATCGCGGGCGACAAAGCGGTCGTTACCGACGCAAAGAAGCTTGCGAAGGCGAAAGTGACCGCAGAGATCGTTGACCAGTTTAAGGGCGAGAAAGTCGTCATCTTCAAGTTCAAGAAGCGTAAGGGATACAAGCGTACGCGTGGGCATCGGCAGAATCTGACCCGCCTGCGTATCACGAAACTGAGCGAGGCATAAGTCATGGCACACAAAAAAGGATTAGGTTCTACTCGAAACGGGCGTGACTCCCAGGCCAAACGCCTGGGTGTGAAGCGTTTCTCTGGCGAGCAAGTTACGACCGGTACGATCATCGTGCGCCAGCGCGGCACTCACATTCATCCCGGTGACCTGGTCGGTCGTGGTGGCGATGACACGCTGTTCGCTCTGGCGGATGGTACCGTCGAGTTTACGCACGGCAAGAAGCGCCAGGTACATATTCGACCGGCCGAGACCGTATAAGAGCGGGGCCTGACGCATGGCAGCGTAAGCGCATAAGTAAAATCAATTACTGAGCCCCTCTGCTGAGGGGCTTTTTGTTACAGTAAGACGGTGACGACGGCAAGGGAGACAAGGGTGACAAGGGATCAGGTAGGTGACAAAGGGTCAGGTACTTTGTCAGGCGTTCCTGACAAAGTACCTGACCCTTTGTCACCTTGTCACTGAGCAGAAAGCGGGAGATGAGCGATACCGGCGGAAATATGTTCCTGGATCAGGTGAGCGTCTATGTCAGGAGCGGCGACGGCGGCGCGGGCTGCATGTCGTTTCGCCGTGAAGCGCACGTGCCCAAGGGTGGACCTGACGGTGGTGACGGTGGCAAGGGCGGCGACGTCATCTTGCGCGCGCAACCTCAGGTGGCCTCGCTTATCGACTACCGCTTTAAGCATCACTTCTCTGCTGAGCGCGGCACGCACGGCAAAGGCTCTAAACTTAATGGCGCGCGTGGGGCGGACCTGATCCTCCCCGTGCCGGTCGGTACTGTCGTGCGCGATCTGAACACCGGAGAGCTCTACGGTGACCTGGACGAGCCAGGCGCCGAGCTGATCGTGGCCGAGGGGGGCCATGGCGGTCTTGGCAACCCCCACTTTGTGACGAGTACACGCCGGGCGCCGGCTTTCGCCCAGCTTGGTGAGCCAGGC
Organism: Coriobacteriia bacterium; assembly: GCA_009778715.1. Classification (GTDB taxonomy): domain Bacteria; phylum Actinomycetota; class Coriobacteriia; order WRKU01; family WQUG01; genus WQUG01. Next base: position 39,928 of record WRFR01000004.1, read on the forward strand.
GAAGAGCGCGCGCTGCAGCTGGAGCTGAAGTTGCTGGCAGATGTTGCGCTGGTCGGTATGCCGAGCGTAGGCAAAAGCTCGCTCATTGCGCGGATGTCAGCGGCGCGCCCCAAGATTGCCGACTATCCTTTTACCACGCTGATCCCTAACTTGGGGGTCGTCAAGGCGGGCGAGGCGCGCAACTTCGTGGTCGCTGACGTGCCGGGGCTCATCGAGGGCGCAAGCCAGGGCAAGGGCCTGGGGCATGCCTTCCTGCGCCATATCGAGCGCTCAGCGCTCATCGCGCAGGTGGTGGACTTGAGCGGTGGCTTTGAGGAGCGCGATCCGATTGCCGAGTATGAAGCGATCCGTGCGGAGCTTGGGGCGCACGCGGCGGATCTGCGCCAGCGCCCGCATGTTATCATCGGCAATAAGTGCGATACGCCGGGCGCCGAGAACCGCTCCACAGAGCTTGCCGCCTACGCGGACGGGCGTGAGATCGCTTACTATGAAGTATCCGCTGTCACCGGGCAGGGGGTCAGCTCGCTGGAACGTGCGTTGGCCACGAGGGTGGCCGAGCTGCGCGAGGCTGCTGCGACAGCGCGCGCGGCACAGCCTCGCTACGAAGCGCGCTATATCTATCGCCCGGATAGCTCTGCTCCCTCGGCCTATCAGGTCGCCCGGATTGGCGATCACCTCTGGGGCGTAACGGGGCGCGGGATCGAGCGTCTGGTGCTCCAGACTGAGTGGGAAAATGAGGAAGCGCTTGTCTACTTGCAAGGCCGCCTGATTAAACTGGGTGTCGAGGAGGCGCTCATCAAGGCGGGCGCGTGCGATGGGGATACGGTGCGGATCCTCGGGCGCGAGTTCGAGCTTGACACCGGGCTTGCGACAGAAGATGATACTGAGAACTGTCAGGAGGAGCGCTCGGTGTCCGATGCTCCCGGAAAAGAGGAGAGGGCTGATGCCTGAGAACACCATCCCGGATACCTGCCGTTGCCCGCGGACCATCGTGATCAAGGTCGGCAGCAACACCTTGACCGATGAGCGCGGCGCGCTGAACCGACGCTATATCGCGAGCCTTGCTGACCAGATCTCAGACCTTATGAGCGAGGGCGTGCGTGTGGTACTTGTGACAAGCGCAGCCATTGCGGCGGGCCTGGAAGTGCTGGGCTGGCGGGAGCGCCCAACTGACATCGACAGCTTGCAGGCGGCCGCGAGCATCGGCCAGGCGGCCTTGCTCGACGTCTATGCCGCGGAATTTGGCCGCCGCGATATTCCGGTTGGCCAGATACTGCTCACGCGCTACGACCTGGAACATGAGAAGAGCTACGCTAACGCGCGCAACGCTTTTGAGCGCCTGATGGCGCTGGGCGCCTTGCCGCTGGTCAATGAGAACGACGCGACCGCGGTCGATGAGATCCGCTATGGTGACAATGACGCCCTGGCGGCGCTTGTCGCAAAGATGGTCTCGGCCGAGCGCATGATCTTTTTGACTGATGTCGACGGACTCTATGACGCCAATCCCGCCGTCTGTGCGGAGGCCCATCGCTTCGATCGCCTTGATCATGTGGATGCCGAGCTGTTGGAAGTGGCTCCCGAGGGGAGCACGGGTTCTGCGATCGGCTCGGGTGGGATGCGCACGAAAGTACAGGCAGCTGCGCTGCTGCTGGACTGCGGCGTTGAGACGGTCATCTGTGACGGGCGGCGTGGCAACGTGGTGCGTGACTGCCTGGATGGCTCGGTGTCCGGTACGGTCTTTTGCCCGGTTAAAGAAGGAGAGTAGATTATGAGCGCAGCTGAAACAACGACAGTGGCAACGGCGAGTAGTTTGACGGTGCAGCAGTGGGCTAGCTGTGCGCGGACCGCTGCGGTAGAGCTGGGAGTATCTGTGGCTGAGCAGCGCAACAGCGCGCTGACCGCGATGGCCGAAGCACTGGGCGCCCATGAAGCCGAGCTGCTGGTGGCTAATGCGCGTGACGTGGAAGCGGCGCGGGAGTGCGGTACCAACGAGGGTCTGATCGACCGCCTCATGCTGGACCACGGACGCCTGGAGGGCTGCGCGGACGCATTGTTGCAGCTTCGCGAGTTTCCTGATGTGCTGGGCGAAGTCATCGATACCCGCACGATCTCGGGGGGCGTTGAGATGGAGCAGGTACGGGTGCCGCTCGGCGTGGTGGGCATGATCTATGAGGCGCGCCCGAACGTGACGGTGGACTCTGCGGGTATCGCGATCAAGACGGGCAACGCGATCCTGCTGCGCGGCGGCTCGCTGGCGCGTCACTCTAATGACGCGCTTATCGCCGTGCTGCGCGAGGCGATTGCGGGCGTGGGGCTCTCGCCCGACTGTATCTGCCCAATCGACGCGACCTCGCGTGACACCTCGGCGGCACTCATGGAGGCCCGGGGACTCATCGACGTGCTGATCCCGCGTGGTGGCGCCGGGCTGATTTCTGCGGTCGTTGAACACAGCAAGGTTCCCGTGATCGAAACCGGCACGGGCAACTGCCATATCTACATCGAGCAGACAGCGGAGGCAGAGATGGCGACCAGCATCGTCGTCAACGCCAAGTGCCAGCGCCCAAGCGTCTGCAACGCGGCCGAGTCACTGGTGATCGATCGGGCGGCGACAGAGCGCGTGCTGCCGCAGATCGTGCGCGCTCTGCATGAGCGCGGCGTGACGATCGTGGCCGATGACGCCAGCTATCCGGTAGCGGCCCAAACGCTCGGTGAGGCTGCGCTGGCGGACAGCACGGGCGGCAGTGTGGCGATCGGCCTTGAGCACGCCACTGAAGATGACTTTGGCACGGAGTACCTTGACCTGATGATTAGCGTCAAGGTGGTCGAGGATTATCGTGAGGCTGTCGAGCACATCAACCGCTATGGCACGCATCACTCTGAGGCCATCGTGACAAGCGATGCGGCCGCCGCTGACTACTTCCTGGCGCGTGTTGACGCCGCCGCCGTCTACGTGAACGCGTCGACCCGCTTTACCGACGGGGGAGAGTTTGGTCTGGGCGCCGAGATCGGCATTTCGACCCAGAAGCTTCACGCGCGCGGACCGATGGGCCTGCGAGCATTGACGTCCAGCAAGTATCTGCTGCGCGGTACTGGCCAGGTACGTGGGTAGATGACAAAATGGGGTCAGGCACCATTTTGTCACGGGAGCGCATCGGCATACTGGGGGGCACGTTCGACCCGCCACACCGTGGGCACGTCGACCTAGCGCGTGCGGCGCGTGACGCGGCAGGACTTGACCGCGTGCTCTTCGTGGTCGCGTCGCACCCGCCGTTTAAGGAGGGAGCGACCCACGCTTCTGCCGAGGATCGTCTCGCTCTGGTCGAGGCGGCGCTGGCGGATGCGGGTGAACCGACGTTTGAGGCTTCGCGCATCGAGTTGGATCGTCCCGGCGTGAGTTACACGATCGATACGGTTCGTGAGCTGCAACGCCGCGATCCGGAGGCCGAGCTCTACTTCATTGTTGGCAGCGATACCATAGCTGACCTCCCGCAGTGGAAAGATGCCGCGGAGCTTGCCCAGCAGGTACGTTTCATCGTGAACTTGCGTGAGGGCGGGCCGCAGCAGGTCAGTACGCCAGCAGGATTCGACCTGATGGTCATCAAAGGCGATGTACCCGAGGTTTCTTCCAGTCAGATGCGCCAGGCGCTCGCAGCAGGACAGCCGACAGGTGGCCTGCTCACTCCGTCAACCAGGGCGCTCATCAAGGAGCGCGGATTGTACGCCAACCTCAAACCTGACCCCGGACAATGCGTAGGGCGCGACGCCCCCGGCGCGCCTCTGTCCCAAGAGGCAACGAGTAGCGGAAAAGGGTGATGCATGAGCTTTATTGATAATCAGCAGGACTTCGACCTGCTCGTCTCCCGTATCAAGGAGCAACTTGAAGCGCGTGAGGACGAGTACGGCTACCGCCACTCGCTGGGCTGCGCGCAGTGCACGGCGCAGATGGCTGTCGTCTATGGCCTCGATGAGCCGCGCGCCTACCTGGCGGGGTTGCTACATGACTGGGATCGCTGCGTGCCCAAGCCGGAGCTCATCGAAGAAGCGCGCAAGATGGGCTTCGATATCACGCCTGAGGTGCTTGCCGCCCCCGCCATCCTGCATGCGCACACGGGAGCGGCTGCTGTTGCGGCACAGTTCCCGGAAATCGCTGCAGAAACCCCGGAGATCATCACCGCGATCGAACACCACACCGTCGGTGTGCCGGACATGGCGCCGCTTGACGAGTTGCTCTACATCGCCGATATGATCGAGCCGACCCGCCTGTCTCCCAATATCGCCGATTTGCGTGAGATGGTCGGCACGGTCGACCTCGACACGCTCTTCATGCAGGCCTATCAGAGATCCATGGCTCACCTGGTGCGGCGGCGCAAGGTCATGCATCCCGATACGATCCGCGTCTGGAACGCGCTCGTAATGCGCGGTGAGATCGGGCAGGACGTCGTCTTCCCGGATCCCGCGACCATCACTCCCGAGCTCCGTGAGCTGGACCCCGGCGAGATCCCGCCCGAGCTGCGCGGCACCTGGCGCAACTTACCGCCCGATACCACTCCGAACCCCTCGGTAGGCGATGACGCCGCCGACGCCCCTTCTGTATCTACTCCTGACCAGTAAGGAACCTGCTGCCACATGGAAAAACAACGCCCCACTTCAGAAGAACTTGTCAAGACGATCTTTGCCGCCGCCCTGGACAAGAAGGCGACGGATGTCGTGTCGCTTTCTATGGCGCCGCTGATTGGCCTGACCGACTACTTTGTGATCGCCACGGCGGCCAACGATCGCCAGATCGAGGCCATCGTTGATGAGATCGAGCGTCGCGTGCGCACCGAGCTGCAGGTCCATCCCGCGGCACGTGAAGGCGAGCGGGGCGACAGCTGGATCGTGCTCGACTACCTTGATGTGGTCGTGCATGTCTTCCTGCAGGATGCGCGCGACGAGTATCGTCTGGAGAAGCTCTGGAGTGAAGCCAAGCAGATCCGCGCCGAAGAACCTAAGCAAGAATCCAATGCCTGATCGCTCGACCCTGACACAACACCGCCTGGCCCCGACGCTGGCCATGTTGGGCGTGACACTCGTTTGGGGCGCCACGTTTTTAACGGTTCAGAGTGTGCTGCGGGTCTATCCACCGTACCTGTTTTTAGCGCTACGTTTTGCCCTGGCGGCTCTTTTCCTTGTGATCCTGCGCCCCAAGCTCTTCAAACACATTCATCGCCGCGATCTCCTCTTTGGTGGAGTTGCTGGCCTGATCCTTGCCGCGGGTTACATCCTGCAGACGATGAGCTTGTTGCCGGCCGCCCTCGGTGGCACCACAGCGGCGCGCTCCGCTTTTATCACCGGGATGTATGTGGTGATCACGCCGATCGCCGCCGCCATTATTTATCGCAAGAAGCCAACGATCGGGGTCGTATTGGGCGGCTTGCTGGTTGTGGCAGGCCTCTACTTCATGTCCGGCATCACCTTTGGCGCCTCCCAGATCAGCTGGGTTCGTGGCGATACCCTGGTGATGATCGGGACTTTCACCTACGCGGCGCACATCCTCTGGCTTGCGCACCCCAAACACGCTCACGATACCGTTGCTTTGACGTTCGTCCAAATGGTGATGGTCACGCTGGCCTGCACGGTGCTTTCAGTCGCGACGGGCGAGAAGTGGAGTCTGCCGCCCTCGCTCAACGTCTGGCTGATGATCATCTTCTGCGCGATCTTTGCCTCGGCGCTCGCGTTTATGATCGAGACCTGGGTACTCAAGCGCCTGCCGCCGAGCCGGGTGGCGTTGCTCGAGATCACTGAGTCATTCTTTGGCGGCGTAGCGGGTTGGCTCTGGACGCGCCATGCGCCCACGTTCGAGGTCGTAGGAGCCGCCTGTATTCTCGGCGGCATGCTGCTTTCCGAGTTGGTGGCCATGTGGCGCGCTAATCGCGACAAAACACCGGTCGAGTTCTACGGCGACCCTTTCGAGGGTCCGCCGCTCGTCATCACCGAGAGCAACAACGAGGAAGACCTGACCCCAGGAGTCGATCCTACCTAGCGCACTTGCTCCCGCTTGTCATTGCGGGGAGCGCGGAGCGCGACAAAGCAATCCGGCGTTTTGTCATTCTGCGCTCACCTGGAACTTTTCCGCAAGCACTTTGAGCGTGTCGATGGTCGGCGTGGTCTCGCCCTTTTGAAAGGAGAACATCAGAACGAGGGTCCAGTGAATAAGGCCTTGAGAGCGCTATAATCTCTGTCAGAGAAACAAAGGTGAGAGGAAGAAGTAGTATGAATCCAGGACAAGAGATGTTTCATAAGTTCGCGCTTGCACGGGTACAGACAGGCAAAGAGGCCAAGATGGAAGCGCTTATGACTGAGAGTTTCAAACGTCAGGATGAGGGCAGTTTCACGCCGGTGTATATGGGTGAAGTTCTGCCGAAGATGCTTGCGCTGTTGCGTCCTGAATGTATTGATGAGTTCAAACAGGCAGCGGCACACATGAGCAGTCAGATCGGATCGTAGCAGGATTGACTGATCGAGCTCAGCCAGACACATGAAAGAGAATCAGATCCAATCAACGAGCATTGAGCTGCTGGCGCCTGCGGGCGGTCCTGAGCAGCTGGAGTGCGCGCTGCGTTATGGGGCGGACGCGGTCTATGTGGGCGGCGATCGTTTCGGGCTGCGTCAAAAGGCGCAGGGTTTCGATGACGAGGAGCTCCGGCAGGCGGCCGCCAGGGTACACGGCGCGGGCAAGCGGATCTATGTGACGCTTAACGCCATCATGCATGACGAAGATATTGAGCCTCTGGCAGCGTACGCCGCGACGCTTGAGACGGCGGGCGTTGATGCCGCGATCGTGAGTGATCCGGCGGCGTTTGTGATCGTGCGGCGAGTTGCTCCCAGTTTGAGGATTCATATCAGCACACAGGCCTCCGTCGCAAACGCGGAGGCGGCGCGGTTCTGGCAGAACCAAGGGGCGTCCCGCATTGTGCTCGCGCGTGAGCTCTCGCTTGCAGAGATCGAGGCGATCCGCCGCAAGACGCCTCCTGAACTTGAGTTGGAAGTCTTTGTTCATGGCGCGATGTGTATGGCCTATTCCGGGCGCTGTCTGATTAGCAACTATCTCACAGGCCGCGACGCCAATCGCGGCAACTGCGCGCAGCCCTGTCGCTGGCGTTACAATGTGACCGAGGAGACCCGCCCTGGGCAGGAATTTCGCCTTGAGGAAGACGAGCGGGGCGCTTACCTCTTCAACTCGCGTGACCTTATGATGCTGGATCACATCCCGGAACTGGCCGCGACGGGCGTCACCAGTATCAAGATCGAGGGGCGCATGAAAAATGCGCTCTACGTGGCCACCGTGGTCAAGGCTTATCGCCAGGTCCTCGGCGGAGCAGACCCTGCAGAGTTCCTGCCAGAGCTGGAGACGGTAAGCCATCGCCCGTATTCAACGGGGTTCTTCTTTGGCCCGGCGCAACAATCCCTTGATGAGGCGCGCTATCTTAAGACCCGGGAATTGATCGGCGTTGTTCAGGACTGCGCTCAGCAACCAACCGGCCCCTATCGGGCAACCTTTGAGCTCCGTAATCGCGTACGGCAAGGCGAGGAGCTCGAAGTGGTTTCTCCCACGATCCCCATCCGTCGCTTCCGCGTTGACAGCCTGTTTGATGATCAGGGAGTTCCCGTTGAGCTCGCCAATGTTGCCATGCGCTCGTACCAGATAGAGGTCCCCTTCGAGCTTGGCGCCTATGACCTCTTGCGCAAAGAGCTCAACACGCCAGCCTAGCCTGCGCCATCCCTGGCTTCCGCCGCCGCTCCCGTTCTCGCGCTCCCTTATTTGCTACCAGGCTTTGCCGGTACCTGCGCGTCTTGCCTTTGCACCCGGCGTTTTCGCTCATAAAGCACGATGATAACAACAAACAACACTACGCCAACCAAGGATAAGATACAGCCAAGGCGGAAGTAGGGCGTCTCATAATGCAAGGTAATCGTATGATTGCCCGCGGGTAAATACAAGCCGCACCACAGGGTGTTAACATTGAGCACCGCTGCTGGTTTGCCATCGACTTGCGCGCTCCAACCCTTGCTGTAAGGGATAGTGAGGCAGAGCAGCTTGGCCTTGTCGGCGCTCACGGTTCCCGTAATGGTGTCAGCTCCGCGCTGCACGTTTTCAAGCGTGGTCTGCTTCAGCGCTTTGACCTGGTTGCCATAGGCTGATATCGGCTGACAGACGACCTGAAGATCATCCAGCGAGTATGTTCCTGTTCTTCCAAACTCCAGTGTGATTGTCGTTTTCTGCTTTGCTGCATAACCGAGGTTGACAAGGAAATCATGCTGATTTGCATACCAGGAATAATTAGGCCCCTGGTATGTAATCGTTTTCTTGATCGTGCCCGAAGAGATGGTCAGAGGAATATGGGTGGAAGGTCCGTTCATGTAAAGGTCATCGACGCCGGACAAAGATGACAGGTCGATCGAGCCAGGCTTTTGGACGGCGGCCTCGCGCGCGTACTGGATGTTCTTCAAATATAGATACGTTTCACAATTCTTAAGGCCTGAGAAATTCAACGTTACCGAAGCTCCCGCCTTGGTAACAACAAAAGTTCCCTTTCCAGAAGTAACCCCCGCGCCGCACTGAGCCTGATAGGGCAGGACGGCATCATTAAACGCAGGCGTTGTCGTATCCAGGGAAGGAGCAACAGCATTGTTGACAACGGCGCCTTGCAGCAAAGCTTGTTGCTTTTCGACCGGCGTAAGTTTCTGGTAGCTCGCCTCAGGAATGACCTTGTCATAGGTATAGCCAAAAGGCAGCGCATAGGCATTCTTATAGACTTCGTAACCGTTGGCTTTTTTCACAAGCTTGTCATAGCCATAGGGGAGGTACCGTTTTTCGCCGTCCCTTATGACAAAGTATTTCACGTTCGCAAGGGTGCCCATAGACGTCCGGTTATCAAGCGAAGTTACAGAACAGTTAGCCCGTACATAAAGACCGATATCATCTATGAGGCTATCGATCATACGAGAGTTCGTCAGGCTGAAATAAAAGCCCGTGCTATTTACGCCGTTTAACAGGGAGCGGTTCTGGATGATCGCCTGCCCTCCATACTCGTTCTCGTCATAGCGATAAAAAGACGTATCGCCTATCGACTTCACGACTGATGACGAGTTCTTTGTGAGCGAATCGATCGCTTCACCTGATCCCACATAGTCAGATGCGAGGCCACCTTGTGCTGGTGCGTACTTGTAGTATCCGTTTATTACAAACCCCGCGCACATCAGGAGAAGCGCCACAAATAAAGCTATCCGGCCAGGCCTGCTCCCTTGCTTGCCCCTGCCAGAACGATGGTAAAGATACGATCCCCACATGAACAGCACGAGCAGGACCAGTATCAGATAGGAAGGAACAGCTCCGCTCGCGCCCACTTTACCGGCAAAAGCCATCGGAATGGCATAGATCGCGGCAAATATCGTAAGAATCACTATCTGCTTTTTTGTCGGCCTGAGTATATCGGGGAGTATGACAGCCGTGATCAGGGCGATTACAAAGCTATAGCCAAGGACCCAGCGGTTCGTTACGTAAGAAAAGCCGTTAAATACATCACCCACTATTGGAAACATCAAAAACACAGTGAGCAAAATGAACGTGAATTTCAAGGCGCCCTGCGTTTTTCTTTTTGTGAACAAAAGGATGATCGCGGCAAATGAGAGCGCGGAATAGCCGAAATAAGTCCAGGGTCCCGGGGGATAGGTGGTGATAAAGCTCGGGAAGAAACGGAGATAATAACCAGGGGAATAGAACAGGCTGATGATCTGATGGATGCCTGCTCGGTAGCTGATGAGCATATACATTATTATCGGCAGAAACACGAGGCAAGCCATCAACAGGCCAACGAGATAGAAGAGCGCGAACGTGCCCGCCCATGAGAAAAAGCTTTTCAGGCTTTTCTTATCATCGAGAGTAAAGAACCGGATCACCAGGTAAATGATAAGCAGAATGGTCAGCAGGTAAAAGAAGTAGAAATCAGTGATCGCGGCCAGGCAAACGACGGCGATGAAGAAATAGGGGCGCTGCTTCCTGAAAATCTGCTCGACCCCGATAAGCAAGAGCGGAAGATAGATCAGCGGATTAAGAAAGTTCGGATGTACGATGGCTTGCAGGACAAAACCGCAAAACACATAAGCTGAGCTCCCGAACAGCTGGGAAGACCGTGAAAGCTTCAGCTTGTGGCAATAAGCAGAGAATGCCACGCCTATGAGGTACAGGCGAAGCACGATCAGGGCAGAATAAAGGTAAGGCGCCTTACTCACGGGGATTACCGCAAACAGGAGGTTAAAAGGATCGCCTATGGCGTACCAGTTAAGCGTGGTGAGCAGATCCGAGCCATAGCCGATGCTGAAGTCGAAATGGGGGGCGACAAATCGCCCGGTATGTATCAGAGTAGAGAAAATTTGCCGTAGATACTGGCCGTAGTAGGCCATTGCGGCAAGATGCTGCCGCACGCCATCCGGAGTCCAGATCAGTGACTTTCCATTCAAGGGGAACCAGATGAACACGAGAGCGGCGAGGACTGCGAAGGTAAGCGAGTAGATCAGGTAGTAGGAAATGCGTTTCTTACTCTCTTGTCGTAACCTGTTCAAAAGCCCGCCTCCTCATGGCAAAACAAGAAGGGCGAGCGTCTGCAAAGAGGCGCCCTACCCTTTACTCATAAGTTATTATCCTCTACTTAGGCTTTACTCAAACAATGCCGTGCTGAAGTAACGCTCCCCGGTATCCGGCAGCAAGGTGACCACCGTTTTGCCAGGGCCAAGCTTTTTGGCCATTGCCAGGGCAGCGGCTACGTTGGTGCCGCTCGATATACCACAGAGCAGGCCCTCTTTTTGCGCCAGGTCCTTTGCAGTTTGAAGCGCTGTTTCGTCGCTCACGATGTAGATGTCAGAGTAGATCTTCGTGTCGAGATTCTCCGGGATCAATCCGTCGCCGATACCCATCTGAATGTGGGTGCTGATCGCGCCGCCGGAAAGTATCGCGGCGTTTTCCGGCTCAACTGCCCAGATCGCTACGTCGGGGTAGAGCGCTTTCAGGATCTCGCCAATGCCTGAGATCGTGCCCCCGGTACCGATGCCGGAACAAAAGCCATGGATCGGCTTTGCTGCCTGCTCGACGATCTCTAAAGCGGTGCCATATTTGTGTGCCAGGTTGTTAGCAGGGTTGATGAATTGCTGGGGGATGTAGACGTTTTTATCGTTTGCAGCCATTTTCAGCGCGGTGTTCAGGCAGTTCTCTATGCAGACGCCAATGTCGCCTTCATCCTTTACGAGGACCACCTTTGCGCCATAGTGTTCGACCAGTTTGCGGCGCTCAATGCTCACCGAATCCGGCATGATGATGACCACGTGATAGCCTCTCACAGCGCCCACGAGAGCAAGCCCGATACCCTGGTTTCCGCTGGTGGGTTCAACAATGATCGTATCAGGGCTGATAAGCCCCTTTTTTTCAGCTTCGTGGATCATATTGTAAGCGGTTCGGGTCTTGATCGACCCGCCGATGTTGACCGCTTCGAACTTCACCAGGACCTCGGCATCGTCCGGCCCGGTCATCTTGTTCAGTCGGATCAGCGGGGTGTGCCCTATCGCTTCCAGGATGTTATCGTAGATCATAGTTAAGCTCCAGGATCATCTTCTCACCTTCTGCAGAATAATGGCCAGTTCCTGATATCCCCGTCAACTCTCCAGTGCCCGTGCCGGGTTTTATCATCAGCTCGCTGACGGGTCCGGCAGGGGAGTACTCGCCGTGATCTTCCAGCACGAGCGTCCCGGATTTTCCCTCGATCGACCCAGAAAAGGTCAGGTAGCCGATATAGGTGGCTGTAGAAGCGTGCCGATCATTTTCACCGTGGTCGGTGTAGTGCACGAGATACTCAACATCGAGCTTGCCGTCGATCGCGCCTGACACTTCATAGATAGCCGATGCTCGCGTTACCTGGCTATCGCCAACCGGCCCCCCGCATTTCTCTTCGTCCCATTTCGCAACGCTAAACTCACTTTTTACTTCCATGTGCTCTACTTTTCTCTAACATCCGTACTTGCTTTGGAATCTCTAGTGCTCAACGACGATGGTACACTCTGTTGCCAAAGCAGCAGCTGTTGCTGCTGCCGCGAAAACAGGAGCCAACACGACGCCGGCCACTCCGACCGTCAAGGGAAAGCTCATAATCTCCCGGTCATCTTTGCCCAGGATCGTGACCTTTTTCGCGTTGCCCTCTTTGATGATCTCCTTGAGTTTCGTGATCAATTCATCACTCTTAATGCGGAATGCTTCGGTTCTCTCGTCATCCATCGCCATATCCCTCTTCATTGCTCGAATCCCTGATGTTCTGGCTGCCAGCCAGAAGCTTCTCTACATCTAATGGCAAACCATCCCAAATTATAGCAGTTTTGGGATGGTCTATTTGGTGGGGGCATCGCATTAAAGCAGCAGAGTGGGCGCTAGATTTTACGGATTCCGGTTGAGTAGAGCTTATGATGTTTGATAGGTGATAGAGCAATCAAGACCGCCGGGTGATTAGTCGGGGCACATGAGAATGAGAGGTTGCAGACGAGATGAGCCGTCATCGCTCTTCAACTGAGGGCGGAGCAAAACTTTTTATCGTTGATTAAAGTGAAAATGCCACCTGAAGGGAGGGCAACTGCGCGTGGTGGTGGAGCTTAGGGGGCTCGAACCCCTGACCTTCTGGCTGCCAGCCAGACGCTCTCCTACACCTAAATGGTAAACCACCCCCAAACTATTGCAAGTTTTAGGTGGTCTTTTGGCGAGCGTCGCAGGTTCTCAAGCTCAATCCAAGCTCCACGTCAACAGCGAACTTCATTTTACCCCGGCTTGCGCAGCGTGAGCAAGAGGCTGTTAAGCCTCAAAAGAAACGCTCGCAAGGTTCCTTTCGTGTTTTGCGACGTTTACCCCCGCTTGGATGGCATGCACACCCCGTCTGGATGGCAGTCAATACCCCGCTTGGATGGCAGTCAAAATTACTCTTTCGTGAGGCATCAACTAATGCTTGAGAGTATAATAACTACCATGTTGCGATTAGGATGTTCGACATAGACAGAGGGGTTAACCTGCGGAAAGAGTGATGGAAGAAATGGCGTCATGCCGCTGTAAAGAAATAGCTCAATTGCGAGGCGAGGTGACAGAACTCTTCGTGTTACTCCCAGCAGATCAGGCGGTAACACGAGCAAATGAGACATTATCAGTCGGTCTCAAAAATCTGGTCGATACCTTACCTGCTTCTATCCCTGAGCGAGCTCGCACAATCATCACCAATGCAGCAGATCTACATCATACGAGCGTGATGACACATTCTGCGGTTGACGTTCAGATCATCAATGCAATTGGCAATCTGAATCAAACTATTGCCTCGCTAGAAGCTGAGGATAAAAAGTTCCATACGCCTTGGGCGCAGATGGTTACAAGAGGAGATTAAGTCATATGCCCCAGATAAAAGCAGACAATAACGCCTTTCTAGCCACTAAATCAAAACAACAGGCTACCATCAATGTCTTAATGAATCTCTCCAATACCCAGACCCAGTTTCTCAACCAACTCGGAGATGCATGGAAAGGTGATAGCGGCACAATATTTCATGCAGCGATAGCAGAAATCTCGCGCGAGATGGAATCCGGTATCTTCATGATCCAAACCCTCAATAATCAGACAACAGCGGCCCATTCGCTCTTCTTACAGGCAGACGCGTTTCTTGCAAATGCCCTAGGTAATCCGCAAAAAGGAAAGTGAGTTATTATGTCTTCTTCCTGGTGTCCCTATTGCGCTGAAATCTCTAAATATAATAACGACATCAGCGTGATTACCTCTATGCAAAAAACGTTTCAGAGAATGGTGGACAGAAACTCAAGCAAGAACTCTGCGCTCAAATCACTTTCGGGAAGTGTAATTGCTACGATAAGCCCAGCTAATCCCTCGGGGCTTACCGGAGAGATCAATGATTTTAACAAAGATACTGCCAAGAAGATCGGTGATTTCATGGCTGCCGCCTCAGATGAATTGGCTTCTTTGAAAAGTAAGCTTGCAACTGCTAAAGCAAATGACAGGAAATACCATGCTGAGCATGGCTATTAGGCTAGATATGGAAAGCTGAGAGTTATGGCAAACTTCTCTTTAGACATAAACGTTCTAAATAGCACCATTGCAAAGATGGGCAATTTCATCACCAGCATAACTGGTGCAGGCTCCAGTTTTGCTCAGACAAATGAAAACCTCACTATAACTGGCTGGACGGGTAAAGGGGCCAATGTCTTCAGTATGAAAAGCGGCAAGTTTTCAACGGACTGGGCAAAGTTCGTAAGCAACGAGACGGCTCTGAAAACAAGCCTGAAGTCAGGCGCACAACAGGCAGAAGTAATAGTCAAGCAGCTTAACAGCATCGCTGCCGTCTTCGGGGCCTCTGCAAAAAGCGCTACCAAGATCGGGTATAACCCGAACGCAAAAGCCGCAGCGGTTCAAGGTTGTATGTCGGTAAAAAGTAAGTTCAGTGACGACCTTTCTGATCTGGAACAGATCATGTCGCTGGGCGGCAGACTTCAAATATCAAAGTTCAATGCCTACAGCAAAGCTATTTCTATTTACACCCTTATTGAAAACAAACAAACAAAGCTCGTCAAATTGGCCAGCGCCCTTGATACGTATGAGGCAGACGTCTTCAGGCTTACAACGATCATGAAGGGCTGGAAGCCAGTGCCACTTCCCGTGTGGCAAAACTTTGTAACCACCTATTTCACCCATACTGGCATGGGTGAGAATGAAGCGCTTGCGCTTTGGGGTGATGCGAATGCAATCAATGTGCTTCTGGCTGTGATGTTGGGCGTCAACTATAAGACTCAGTATGGTGGCGACCCAGTTAATATGTCTACTGGCAACTTCGTCTATCAAAAAGAGTACCTCAAAGTTGCTGGCTACTTCCCCCTCTCATTTTTGATGACCTACAACAGTACCGAGACCCGTACAGGAGCTCTGGGGCCAGGTTGGACACACTCATTTGAAATTAGCATCGAACGGCAGGATGATAAAGCGATCATTCTTCTTGAAGATGGACAGCGAGAGGTGTTCGAGTACAGAGGTTCCTGGCGCCACGCCCAAGGCGAAGACGCTTCTTTAACTGAGAATGACGGTCAGTTCACCTATAGAACTCATCAAGGAGTTGAGTACCTCTTCGACAACCAGGGCAAATTGATACAGATCACTGATCGCAACGGCCACTTCCTGAAACTGTCCTACAACGATTCTGGGCAACTGCAAACCGCAGAAAACGATTCTGGGGCGCAGTTTAACTTCAGCTACGAAGAAGGCAGGTTGGTTCAAGTTGCTGATAATGCGAGCAGAGCAATTAGCTTGACCTATAGTGATGGCATACTTGCTTCGGTCACTGGCGAAACAGGGGCCGTCTATTCTTATGCCCACAATGATGCGGGCAGAATCACTCAGGTCACAAATCCACTGGGCATAGCGGCAGTTGAAAACGAATACGATGAGAATGGACGCGTAATCGCCCAAAGCCTTGCTGGTGGAGGCAAACTTTCATTTGTCTTTGATGACGATGCACAAAGCGTCAAATTTACCGAGCAAAACGGTAATGAGGTCACTCATATTCACGACAATCGCTATCGCAGTATCAAGACCATCTATTCTGATGGAACAGAAACTTCCGAGTACGATAATCACAACCACCTCACTTCTTTTACTGATAAGTTGGATAATACTGTTTCTTACGGCTATGATGAGCGTGGCAACCGAACGAGCATCACTAATGCCTTGGGCGAAGAAACCACAACGACCTACAATGAGCTTAATCGTCCCACTGAGGTTGCTGTTTGTGGGGTGCCGCAACTCAAAGCGATCTATGATGAGCGCGGTAACGCGATTGAGACTTCTGATGGCTTAGGGCGCACCATAAAGACTAAGCGTAATGAGGCAGGCCAGCCTGAAAAGATCACCCTGTCTGATGAAAGCGAGATTACGCTGGCTTTTGATGAGCGCGGAAACATTACATCAGCAACAGATCCTTCAGGCACGGCAACCTGTGAGTATGACGAGCTTAATCGTCCGGTACTGGTAACTGACCCGCTTGGTAATGAAATGCACTTCGTTCGTGACGCACGGGGAAACACGACACAGGCCACCAACGCTGCCGGAGATGTCTGTGCCTGCGAGTACAACGGACTTGATCGTCCAACAAAGATCATCGACTTTGATGGTTCTACCGCGAAGTATGGCTACCACAAAAACGGAAGACCGGAGAGCTTTACAGACCAGGAGGGAAATACAACTACTCTTGAATACGATCTGATGGGCAATCCCATTAGGCGCACCGACGCAGAAGGCTTCAGCACCCAAACTGAGTACGACCAATTCAATCGACCGATCAAAGTGATTGATGAGGAAGGTATTACCGTTGAACAATACGTCTACGATGCGCTTGGTAATAAAACCAAGATCACAGGACCGCGAGGAGAAGAAACGTCCATTGTCTATGACGCGTTGTCGCGCCCGATAGAGGTTACAGAACCAGACGGAGCAAAGCTCTCTGCCATTTACAACGTACTGGGTAAGCCAACATGCATTACTGATGCGTTGGGACATAAATACCTGCGGGAGTATGACATAGTAGGTCAGTTGATAAAGGCGACTGACCCGACAGGAACTATCTTCACTTTCAGCTATTCGCTTTTGGGTAAGCTTGCATCCATTACTAATCCCGCAGGGCTTACCACCACCTTTGATTATCTGCTTGGCGGCCTGCTTGAAAAGATCACCTATCCTGATGGTCGCTACAAGACTTTCACGTATGATGCAGCTAAGAACCTGACTAGCCAGACTGATCAGGACGGCTTCAGCCTGTATTACACCTATGACTGCCTGAATCGCATTATTGAAATTTCAACGAGCACCGGTCAAAAGACCACCTACTCCTACGACGCCGTAGGGCGTGTTATATCGGCGACTGATACGCTCGGCAACACTACTTGTTTTGCCTGGTCGCCAACAGGCAGGCTCATCAAGGTTACTGATCCGCTGGGAGCTTGCGTCCAATATACTTACGACAAGCGTGGTCTTATCTCAGAGGTTAAGCAATTAGCTGATCTCTTTGAGGCGCAGAAGATCAATGCGCAAAATACAGAGGTGCGCCTGACCACCTATAAGCGTACGCCGCAAGGACGTATCTCAGATATTACCGATGCATTAGGCGCAACAGAAGCCTATACCTACAACGTAGCGGGCCAGCCAGTGACCAAGCTGGATAAGGACGGTTATCTGACTAACTACGATTACGATATTGTGGGTCAGCTTTCTCAAGTCGATTACGCTGATGGCAAGAGCGTAGAATTGACCCATAACGTATTGCGTCAGCTCACCGCTATCGAAGACTGGATCGGGACCACTACCATAGATGTAGATGAGATTGGTCGTGCTACCAAGGTCACCGATCCTGCAGGTAAGGAAGTAAGCTACGGATTCGGCCTTGCGGGACAACGCACTTCAATCACCTATCCTGGCGGCAGAGAAGTAGCTTACGGTTACGACGAGTTCCTGCGGCTGTCTAGTCTGACAGATGGCGAAACGCAGGTGGGTTACTCTTACGACCAGAGCAGCCGCCTGATAGAAAAGCTCTTCAGCAATGGTACGGCAGCCAAATATGCCTACAATGAGGCGGGAATACAAAGCGAGCTCATTCACACTGATACTCAAGGTGTGCTGGATAGCTACGCCTGGAGCTTTGACAGGCTGCTGCGCAAGAGCGGCGCTCAGGTCTTCAGACGGGACATGCCTGAAGCTACTGGCGACTATACATATGGCTACGATGCCCTCTCGCATCTGACTGAAGTGACCAAAGACGGAAAGCTGCAAAAAACCTTCGGTTATGACCCCTTTGGCAATCGGAGCTTTATGCAAGAACCTTCCGGAAGAACAGATTACGCCTATAATGCGCTTAACCAACTCCTGCATTCTGAAAGCTCAGAAGCTACCAAAGATTTCAGCTACGATAAACGAGGTAACTTGATCCAGGCGCTGACAGGCGGTCAGCTGACTCACGCCTATGAGTATGGCGCTTTCAATCGCCTGATGAGCGCGACTGACGCGACGGGCAAGGCCGCAAGCTATCTCTACAATGGCCTGGAGCAGCGTGTTGGCGAGAAGATCGAAGACGGGCTTAACCCCACCAGACAAATCGATTACCTTCTTGATTTGACCCAGCACTTCAACAACGTACTCCAGATTGACGATGGCATACAAACAAAAGACTATCTATGGGACGGCATGATCGCTGCTGAGGCCAGTACGGAAGGCGCTCGCACGTATCTGCCTGATGATTTGGGCAGCCCCCTGCGTTTCATGGGTGCAGATGGCCTGCCCCAGGACAGCTACTTTTACGATGAGTTTGGAGTGGATCTCAGCGCTAATCAGGATGCCATGCAGCCCTTTGGCTTTACGGGTTATCGCTTTGATAGTATTGCTGACACTTACTTTGCTCAAGCTCGGCAGTACGACCCAGCTGCTGGGCGCTTTGTCGGAGCAGACCCACACTGGAACACTATTAATATGATCTTCGGGGATAGCGGTTATCTTCTGCCTGAGGCTGATGCTATCAAACAGAGTAGCAACCTCTATGCCTATTGCATGAATGATCCGCTGCAGCTTGTGGATGTGTTAGGAGCGTGGGGCGGAGACGTTCATTCCGGTTTTGACAATAATGGCAAACAGTTATCTTATGGAACCTATGCTTGGACACTGGATATAATTGCCCCCAATAGTGCTCCGACTTTTGCGCAAGAGGCTATTGCTACATCAATAGCGACAGCTGATAAGTACATTGACGATCCTTTTGGTGGCGCGAACGCGGTGCCGATTATTGGAAAACCCTATTTACACTTTAATACAACAGCAACTTATTACGCAGGCGGAGACACACGTTTGGCGGCCGCTGGCAATGATTATCAGAGTTTTCTTGCGAATGCTCCTAAAATCACGCAGCAATATACAAGTGCACTCAATACAGTAAGTCCTTATTCCTGCCATCAAAACATAGTCACAATAAACACGGAATACAATACACAACTATATTCTGATATCGGCGCCGGACTCCACTCCCTGCAAGATATTTTTGCACATGGGAATAAAGGTATTGCGGGAGTCGATAAGGGAAATCCTATCGATGACTTTGATAGTGTACTTGCATACGCCGGAATCACTTCACATATATTCAACAATAATAATCACTTTGATGATCGCGCTTATGATTGGGCAGACTGCTCACTGACAAAAGTAAAATATACTGGCGTTGCCAATAGTACTCGTTATAAAAGCACAGAGCTGGCATCGGAGGGCTATATTGCAAGTGCTCTCTACGAAGCCGGAAAGTCTTAAGGCGGATAGTGATGGCTATACTGAAGAAGAGCATGATTATTGTCTTAATATTTTTGGTAGTTTTTGGAGCTGTGGTAGGTGTGTTTGTTATAAATTTCTCTCGGACAAAATATAAGTATGATCTAAACAGTGGTGAAGTAGTTATCAACCAGTATTCTGGGGGGGGCGCTACAGTGGTGGTTCCTGCAACTTTTGAGGGAGCGCCTGTTACTCACATCAGTGGTGAAGTTTTTGCTCCCACAAGAGAAGTGCGTATTTTTGATACTAGCTTTGGTTATGTGTCAACTGGAAATGGCAACATCAAGCATGTTGTTGTTCCTGAAGGCGTCATTTCTATTGAAGATGCGTTCATGGGGTGTCAAAACCTAGAAGAGGTTGATCTTCCGAGCACACTTACGACTCTTAGTAATTCATTTAACGGCTGCATCAGTTTAAAACATATTGTGGTTCCCCCAAATGTCACCGCTATACCTTACGCCTTTGCAGGCTGCACGAATCTGCAAAGTTTAACCTTACCTGACGGTATTACTTCTATGGATGGTGCTTTTTCTGGTTGCACAAGCCTGCGAAGTATAACAATCCCTAAAAAAGTGAGACAGCTTGGAGATACCACATGGGGCACCTTTGGGGGGTGTTCAAAACTGGAAATCGTGACACTCCCTAATGGACTAAAATCCATTGGCAGAAAAACATTCTTAAATTGCACAAGCCTGAAAAGTATAATAATCCCTGATTCGGTAACTTCTATTGGCGGAGGCGCGTTTAATGGCTGTACCCATTTGGCAAGCGTAATTATTCCTGACGGCGTTACCCAAATTGGCGCAAGCGCATTTCAGGGTTGCACAAGCCTCAAGCAAGTAACTATTCCGTCCAGTGTTACCTCAATAGGCGAAGATGCATTTGCGGGTACGCCTTGGGTTAAGACGTCCGTCGGGCAGACCGTCATGAGTAAATTCAATCCTAAATGAGACCACCCCGTAGTCCGTTATGAAACTAAGTGCCAATCGCAAAAAACGACGCATATCACTCGTTGTTGCCCTTTGCGTAGTGGCGCTGGGAATAGTAATCTTTCTTGGTGTTGTTCTCGTTAATGCTGTTGTTACTGCATATAAGGTTCATGCGGTAGGGGTGAGCATTTCGCTTGAATACCACACGCCAGGCCTCACAGATCCCAAGTCTTTTTCAAAAGATGGCAACTACTTTTTCTATTATCAAGAAGGCGATCACTCGGTTATTTGTGGCTATTATGGTCAGAGCAAACGGGTGGCGGTTCCTTCCATGATTAATGGCAAGCAAGTAACTGTAATTGGTTCTGGTGCGTTTAGGAAAAAGAGAACTGTTTATACGGAATTCATTGATTATGTGCCGATGGGAGCAGTCTGGACAGGTTCACAAAATATCGAAACCCTAGTTATCCCGGATGGAGTGGCTGCCATTGAGGATGGCGCCTTCTCCGATTGTGCGAAGTTAACGAATCTCACTTTGCCTAAAACTATCAAATCGGTAAGCAAAGAAGCGTTTGAGGGAGAAAGTCAGCACGCCTACTCCTTTGCTGCTTATTATTCATGTACCCCTTGGTATAAGCATCTCAAGGAGAAGGAAGGTGACTATACCTCGATCAATGGAATCTTGCTGGAATATCATGGTTCTGGAACAGAGGTGCTAACCCCGAAAGGAATCACGGCAATAGCTCCTGCGGTGTTTTCTGGCAATAAGAAAATAACAAAGGTGACGGTTTCCGATGGTATTACCTCGATAGGGGAAGATGCGTTCAAGGATTGTACGGGCTTACGGGCCTTAGTGATGCCCGATAGTCTAGTAACGATTGATAGTGGCGCGTTTAGCGGTTGTACCAATTTGACATTTGTCACGCTACCGTCGGATCGACTAAAGATGATGTGTGTCTCTGCTCTCAGTGACACGTTCTGGCATCAGCAACAAATGCTCAATACAAACGGATTTATTTCATATGGCTCAGTGCTGTGTGACTATAAAGGAGCTGCAAGCAACGTAGTGATTCCAGATCGGTTTACGGTAATAATGGATGACACATTTAGTGGCGATAGCACTCTAGAAAAAGTGACAATACCAGGAAGTGTGACGATAATAGGCGCGAACGCCTTCTATAACTGCAAACACTTATCGCAGGTGGCATTGTCTAACGGGCTTGTCTCGATTGAAGATTCGGCTTTCAGCAATTGCTATAGCCTGGAAGCAATAGTAATCCCTGATAGCGTGACATCAATAGGCAATAATACGTTTGAAATGGGAGGCTTACAAAGTGTTACGCTTTCTAAGAACCTGACCCGGATTGGAGATGCAGTGTTTTATCGGGCGCATTTGAAGAATGTCATAATCCCTAATGGCGTAACTTCTATTGGCAAGGAAGCTTTCAAGAGCTGTGAGGAGCTGGAAACCGTGAATGTTCCTGATAGCGTTACATCGGTTGGATCAAACGCATTTGCTGACACACCTTGGTTGAAGAGCGCTGCTTATCATGAGCTTATGTCACGGCTACCTTTACTTTCGGTGGTGCAGGGGCGCCAATGATAGAGGATTCATACAGATGGATACACTTTCATGACGCGAGAAAAGGCTAAGATGACATGTCGTGTAAATGCGCTCTGATGACAGAGATTCTGCATAACATAGAAGTCCTCGAAACAAAGATTGCCGCTTATGATGAGATAAATCAATACCTGTCTCAAGCCGTTCCTGGACTTGTGTTGAGCCTGCCGCCGGGCTCTCCTTCTGATCTTGTTGACATGATCGGAGAGATTCAACTTGAAGCTCCAGATGTGATCGAGCAAATAAGCGGCTTGAAGATTCAGGCACAAGATCTTATAAAAATGTTTCAGGATTTGCTTCCCAGCCTGATTGAAGAGGACAAGGCATTTCATCAAAAAGAGGTGGCACAAGGTCGATGATTTTGGGGGTATTACTACAATCGGGGGTAATTGGGGGTTTGACGGTGAAACAAAATGAAAAGCGGCTCCGACCCCGTCTGTATGGCAGTGCGAAAAAGTGACTGCCATCCAAGCGCAGGCAATTGAGCTACACCCCCAAATTTTTGGGCGTGCTGCAGGCGATTGTGCTACCGGAATAAAAGGGTAACCGCAGGTCAGAAGCCTGCTGAAAGAAGTGGTGGAGCTTAGGGGGCTCGAACCCCTGACCTTCTGGCTGCCAGCCAGACGCTCTCCCAACTGAGCTAAAGCCCCACGTCAACAGCGAATTAAAAGTATAGCAGAAAGCCGAACTGCTGCAAACGAGCGTCGCATTGGCATGTGTTACGAGGCGCGAAACGCCATCGCTTTGCTCCGCTTGCCGCTCACTTGTGGTGCTTTTGTTGGTTCGATACTGCCGTTTGACCTCAGTTTATATAATGGGGGGAGTATAAACAGGGAAAGGACCATAAGAATATGACTGATACTGCTGCTGCGAAGGATCTGCGTAAACAACGCACACCTGAGCGCTCCCGCATCAAACAATACTCGGTTGGCGAAGAGATCGCCTCAAGCGTGCTCCATGGCCTGGGGGTGGCGCTTGGTATTACCGCGCTTGTGCTGCTCACGATCTTTTCGGTACGGCCGGTCTTTAATGGCTACAAATTGGTCGCCTCGATCATCTACAGTGTTTCGATGATTCTCGAGTACCTGGCCTCGACTCTGTATCACAGCCTGACCAACGCGCGTGCGAAGTATGTTTTTAAGATCTTTGATCATGCAGCGATCTATCTGCTTATCGCTGGCACCTATACCCCGTTTTGC
Source organism: Coriobacteriia bacterium (assembly GCA_009778715.1). GTDB lineage: Bacteria > Actinomycetota > Coriobacteriia > WRKU01 > WQUG01 > WQUG01. Next base: position 63,091 of record WRFR01000004.1, read on the forward strand.
CTGATCACGCTACGCGATCATGGTGGCATAGCGCTCCTGATATCTGTCTGGACCTGCGCGATTATTGGTATCGCCTGTGAGGCATTCTGGGTGTTTCGGCCCAAGTGGGTGAGCGTGGTCATCTATGTCGTCATGGGCTGGGCGATCATCTTCAGTATAGGGACGGTAATCAAAGTGCTGCCTGCCGAAGGGCTGTGGCTGTTAATTGCAGGCGGTCTGGCTTATACGGTAGGGACCGTGTTCTACATCATCAAGAAAGTGCCCTACTTGCACTCGATCTGGCATGCCTGGGTGTTGGCCGGCTCGATCCTGCACTTCCTGGCAGTGCTGTTGTTCGTGATAATCCCATAACACCGTAACGCGGGCGCTCTTTCGCAGACTTCCGCTTTTCTGCGGTTGAGTTCACGGCTTGGCTGCAATCGGGTGAAGGCTCGGTGAAGAGCGCGCTTGCTCAACTAGCATAGAACCATGAAGTTTTTTACGCATCTTCTGCGCGGTTTCGTACGAGGCCTGGCGCTGTTTTTCGGGTTATTCTCGGCGGTCAACATCTTCGTATCGCATGCGGGTACGGGTACGGGCGGCGAGGACATCTGGTGGATATCGATGACCAGCCTTCCTTCCTGGGTGATCACGATCATCTCGATTTTGGCGGCTTTGCTTCTTATCGGCTTTGCTCTCAAACCGCGAATGGGCCGCATTCGCATGGCGCTTACGGCGGCGATCTCTGCGATCTATGTCTTCTTTGCGGCGCAGAACACCTCAAGCTACTATCAGGGCTTGCACCAGGGCTTGTTCCGCTCAACCTTGCGGATCGCGGTGCCGTTCTCACTTTTCGTACTTGTCATGTTCGTGATAATCGTGCTGTTCGTGCTGCTGATGCGCAAGCGGGCGAGCCACTTTGGCGAGGGCGTCCTGATGGTTGTGATGTTCCTGCTGTCGTTTGCCTTGTTTCCACTGGCGCAGATGTATACCTTTGGTACGACTGACTACGCACGCCAGGCCGATGTCCTGGTCGTTATGGGAGCGGCCGCGAGGACCGATGGAACGCCTTCTGTTGCGCTGAAGAGTCGGCTCGATCGCGCAGTGCAACTCTATCAGGCTGGCCTGGCGCCGAAGATCATCATGAGCGGCGGCATCGAGACCAATCACGTAAACGAGCCGGAAGCGATGCGGCGCTATGTGGTCGCTCAGGGCGTGCCGGCTTCAGCGGTGTTGCTTGATCCGGGTGGAAGCGACACTGATCACACGGTTACCGACACGATCCCGCTGTTCAGACAACTGGGCGCTCAAACCATTCTGGTCGACAGTCATTTCTATCATCTGCCCCGCATCAAGATGGCTTATCGCGCCGAGCGGGTCAATGTGCTAACGACTCCCTGTGGCATAGATCCTCTTGATAACAGCGTCACCGGAGCGACCATTCGCGAGATCCCGGCGTTCTGGTACTACTGGCTGCGTAGTGGCGTTCGCAGCGTCCGGTGATGGTAAGGGCGATCTACCGGCTGATTTCACTCGTTCTGCCTGGCTACGCTATCATGGAATGAACCATGTTTAGTGCGGTCAATCTATAAGCGATACCAGAGGAGCAGCAGTGCGCGAGTATGATTTCAGAGAGTTAGAACCCCGGTGGCAGAAGGTCTGGGAGCAGACGCAAGCCAACCGTGCGGTCGAGGACCCCGACAAGCCCAAGAAGTACGTACTCGAGATGTTCCCGTATCCTTCGGGCGACCCGCATATGGGGCACGCGCGCAACTACTCGATCGGTGACGTGATAGCGCGCCAGGCGCGCATGCAGGGCTTCTCTGTGCTGCACCCCATCGGCTGGGACGCCTTTGGCATGCCGGCGGAAAATGCCGCTATCAAACAGCATTCGCATCCTGCCACCTGGACGTATGCCAATATCGCCAAGCAGGAGGCCAGCTTCAAGCGCATGGGTTTTTCCTACGACTGGTCGCGCAAGGTCGTGGCCAGCGATCCTGAGTACTACCGCTGGGGTCAGTGGATATTTTTGAAGTTCTGGGAGCGGGGATTAGTCGAGCGCAAGAATTCGCCGGTCAACTGGTGCCCGAGCTGCGAGACCGTGCTTGCCAATGAGCAGGTCATTGAAGGCGCTTGTTGGCGTTGTCATACCCAGGTCGAGAAGCGTGATCTGGAGCAGTGGTACTTCAAGATCACCGAGTATGCGCAGGAGCTGCTGGACGACCTCGATAAGCTGGGCGGCTGGCCCGAGCGTGTCAAGACGATGCAGGCCAACTGGATCGGACGCAGCGAGGGCGCCGAGGTCGACTTCACGCTCTGCGACGCGGCAGGTGAGGCCACCGACGAGACCATCACGGTGTTTACCACGCGTCCCGACACGCTCTTTGGTTGCTCGTTCTTCTTGCTGGCGCCTGAGCATCCGCTGGTCGCGGAACTGGTTGCCGGCACCGAGTTTGAAGCGGGCGTAGCAGAAGTGCGCCAACGCGCGGCCCATGAGACGGCGGTCGAGCGCGAAGGCGGTCTGGTGGTCAAGCATGGCGCGCCGACCGGGCGCTTTGTGATCAATCCCATTAACGGCGCGAAGGTTCCGATCTGGGTGGCCAACTACGTGCTGATGGACTATGGCACGGGCGCGGTCATGGCGGTACCCTGCGGCGACGGGCGTGACTTTGACTTTGCGCGCCAGTACGGTCTGCCCATTCCTCCCGTGGTCGTACCTGAGGATTCGGAGTTGGCAGGCGAGCTGGGCGACGAGCGCGAGCTGCGTGCGACTGACGTCGATTGGGATGAAGCTTATGCTGGCCCGGGCGTCATGGTGCAGTCGGGCACGTTCACGGGGATGCGCGGTGGCAAGAACAGCGAGGGCGTACGCGCCGTGATCGCTGAGCTCCAGTCCCAGGGGCGCGGCCATGCCACGATAAACTTCCGCCTGCGTGACTGGCTCATCTCACGTCAGCGCTACTGGGGTAACCCGATCCCGGCGATCTATTGCCCGCGCTGCGGACTGGTACCGGTGCCGGAGGCCGACCTGCCGGTAGTACTGCCGCTTGATCTCGATATCACGAAGGGCCAGACGCTCGCCGAACACCCTGAGTTCTACCAGGTCAAATGCCCCATCTGCGGCGCCGACGCGCGCCGAGAGACCGATACGATGGATACCTTTACCTGTAGCTCGTGGTACTACCTGCGCTACACCGACGCGCGCAACGCAAACGCCCCTTGGAGCAAGGAGGCGGCCGACTACTGGATGCCGGCCGACCAATACATCGGCGGGATCGAGCATGCCATCTTGCACCTGCTCTACTCGCGCTTCTTTACGAAAGTCTTCCGTGACATGGGCCTGGTCAGCTGCGATGAGCCGTTCACGAATCTACTCACGCAGGGCATGGTCAAGCTCAACGGCGAGACGATGAGCAAGTCGAAAGGCAACATTGTTGCGCCTGAAACCGTCATCGCGCAGTACGGCGCCGATACGATGCGCACCTACATCATGTTCATGGCGCCCCCCGAGAAGGACCTGGAGTGGGAAGAAGAGGGTGTCGCCGGCGCGCATCGCTGGCTCAAGAGGGTCTGGACGCTGGCGGCGCGTTACGCAGAGGAGCGGGAAAGCTATGCGGATAGTGAGGCGGCTGCCCTTGCTGGAGCCGCGGCGACGCTGACCCATGAGGCGCATCGCCTGACAAAGAAAGTCACGAAAGATATTGGGGACTTTCAGTTCAACACCGCGATCGCGGGGCTGATGGAGCTGACCAATGCGCTCTATGCGTATGGTAATGCCGTGAAAGTGGGGGAGCGGAGTCGTGCGGTCTACGAGGATGCGTTGCAGCGTCTGGTACTGATGCTTGCGCCGATCGCGCCGCACATCACTGAGGAGATGTGGCAGGTCCTGCTGGGCCGCGATGATTCGGTGCATGTTCAGGCGTGGCCGGGCTATGATGAAGCCCTGACGGTCACTGATGAGATCGAACTGCCCGTCCAGATCAACGGCAAGGTGCGCGCACGCATCACTGTGGCAAGCGACGCCGATGAGGCCGCTGTCGAGGCGGCAGCACGCGAGGCCGCTACTTCAGCGCTCGATGGCCACGAGATCAAGCGCCTGATAGTCGTCCCTGGCCGTATAGTCACTATCGTAGTTTAGGGTATATTGCAAGCACGTCATCCCGGGCTTGACCCGAGATCTTAGGCGTATGCACAGGGCAGCCGAGCAGGAGGTAAACCGGTCTTATCACCCAGCACGTCCTCGCCGCGCACTGATCACGATGCTCTCGCATGGCGGAGACAGGCTGCGGAGTGTGCCGGGCTGACAAGCCGGCTTATCTCCTGCTCTATGGTCACGATACTGAGAGAAATAACCCTGCGGCTGGTCGGGGCATCGAGCCCCTTCCAGCCGTTTGGCTTAACGTTAGCTACAAATAATAGTTACAGCTGACAAATCTTACAAGGGATGCAGACTTGGCGCTCCACTGTTCAGGGCAACAGGTTGGTGCTGCTATAGATTCAGGAGTTGTTTCTTTTTTGCATCAAATTCGTCCTGAGAAATTATTCCAGCATCCAGCAGATCTTTGTACTCTTTTATCTGTTTTGCAGAGGATGTCTCTAGCTCTTGCGTTTCTGAGCATTGTGTTGCACCATCTGTGCCAGCTACTGATAGTGTACATGCACGGGATAGCACGCCAAAAGCATTTTTACCAAGCTCGAGGACGCTATATTTTCCATCATTGAAGTCAATTCCAACGACATACGTACTATTTTTCTTGTTTTTTGCAGAGAGACCACCAGCTAACATACCCAGAGGTCCAAGAAGAGCTCCTCCCACGGCACCACGAGCCATGGAGCTCATGGCGCTTTTACGGACGTCTGATTCTTTTTCAATCATTGTGTATTGCTTTACTGTATTGGAGTCAATCGAAACCTTATGGCTGAATCCATCTGCTATTACTAAACCCTTGATAGTCGTAGCGACTCCTCGGCCTGCGAAATCTCCTGCGATTACTTTGTCCATGTTGCTCCTTTCTTTCAGGTCAATAAAGGGGCCCAAGAGTAGGCGCAAAGAGGCGCCTAACCCCTTTGCAACAAACCAAATCATTGGAACAATAAGCTCGCTTCGACCGGTTAAGAGGTTAGACGCCTCGCTACCCGGTCGACAGGCAAATCGCTTATTACGGAAGATCAAGCATAAGCCGATCATTCCTATTTGGTTTGTTGCGTCTATGATTGTAACATGTGGCTCTAAACCCCTCGAATTCAAGGAATTTAAAGTGGTCGAATTTGACCACTTAACCATATGGGATTACAGACGGTTAAATCTCATTGCTCTAGAAAGGTGACGACGATTCGAATTCTAATCATTGCGTGGAACTTTCAAAGGGGTCGAAATCGACCCTTTTGCATCTATGATCGGGCAGATGCCCTTTAAACCCATGGGATCCCAATGGTTTAAAAACATCGTACAGATGTTCATTTTTATGCTATGATGGAATCAGGCATTCCCATCAGTCGATGCAATATTTCCGCCTGTTTTGCCATGCGTTGGTAAAAAGTGCCTCCACTATCTACAACAAACTTTGGAGGTTATTATGGCTAAAAACGAGGAGATCATCACAGTACAGGGAATACCAGTTGCGGTAACGGGGTTCGGCGATGACGACTATATCTCTCTTACCGATATCGCACGCCGGAAGAATCCGTTAGAACCAAAAGATGTGGTCAAGAACTGGATGCGTACTCAAAGTACCATTGAGTTCTTATCGCTCTGGGAACAACTCAATAACCCTACTTTTAAGGGGGTCGAAATCGACCCCCTATTACGCAATGCTGGTGGTAATGCTTTCACACTCAGTCCATCAAGATGGATTTCTTTGACTGGTGCTATTGGTCTTAGGGTCCGGGCAGTAAAAGGTGGAGGAACTTTTGCTCATATGGATATCGCCCTTGAGTTCGCCACTTGGGTAAGTCCCGAATTTAAACTCTATCTTGTTACTGAGTATAAGCGTCTCAAAACTGAGGAGCAGAAGCGTCTATCGTCGGAATGGAACTTGCAGCGCACGCTGGCAAAGATCAACTATCGAATTCACACGGATGCGATCAAGGCGCATATTATTCCGCCGGAGGTCACAAAGGCGCAGGCGAATCGCGTCTATGCAGATGAGGCCGACTTGCTTAACGTGGCGCTGTTTGGGCAGACTGCGGCACAATGGCGCACGAGTCACCCGGGCGCGAAAGGCAATGTGCGTGACGAAGCTACGTTAGAGCAGTTGGTGGTGCTCTCAAACATGGAGAGTATCAACGCGCTGCTGATCGGGCAGGGGTTGCCGCAAAAGGATCGACTGATCCAGCTCAACCAGACTGCTATCACCCAGCTGACCTCATTATTGGACAATCAACAAATCAAGAAACTTACCGCGAGGAGCTGAGTAGCTAAAAATACCAAGTTCGGGCTCATGCGCATTGTTTTATCGTAAGGCGCTGGCAGTAACGACTGCAATTACTCAGAGCTCGAAGGTGCGACGCCCTCGACGCCCTGCCTGTTCGGAGTGGCAAAGACCACCATTTGTCATTGCGAGGAGCGTAGCGACGCGGCAATCCAGTAGTTCTTAATGCAAGCCTATGAGAAATCAGAGGGGTACGCCTGCTCAGACATACTCGCCGCGTAAGCGCCTGTTAACTTCAAGCCCTTACGCGGCTGCGTAACTCGCATTCGTACCTCTCCGATTTCTCTCATTGCAATACCCCAAAATAATAACCTTACGGCCCTCTGGACCATCGAGGTCCTTCGGGCCGCTTGCTTCAATGCTGTGACTATGACGTTTACGGCAAGCTATGTTACTATCATTATTGCAATCTTCTGACTGAAAGCAGTCAACTGAAAACTCAATATCTTTAGAGCATGACCATTACACGGTAAAGAGGCGTCTCAGCCCCTATTCTGTGTGATGGCAGTTGCTGCGTTCACAGTCAGAAGATTGCAAAGGGGTTGAGGCGCCTCTCTGCGTGTCTAGCTCCTTACAGTATCGAGATACAATGGAGGAGATTTAGGGAATGAAAAATGAGTTGACGGGATTTCCCTCGGTTGACATGCCTTGGCGCGTGTTTTATCCACCAGAGGGCTTAAATTTTGATTATCCTCGTGAGATTGTTTATGACTTAATATATGAAGCCAATAAGGAACGTCAGGACGCGATCGCTATTGAGTATTTCGGTCGAAAAATCCGCTACGGCGATTTTTTTTGTGAGGTTGAAAAAGCAAGCGCGGCGCTTGTCAATATTGGAGTCAAAGAAGGCGACATCGTCACTTTGCTTGTGCCTACCACACCAGAAGTTATCTACCTGTTTTATGGTTTAAGCCGTATTGGTGCGATCTCAAATCTGATTGATCCGAGGACAAGCTCCGAAGGAATCAAACACTATCTGGACGAAGCCGAATCAAAGCTGTTGGTGACTTTGGATTTAGTAAATGATAAGATTTACGATCTCATACCGCAGGCTTCTGTAGAGAAAGTTGTGACGATTTCTTTAGCCGCTTCTGCCAAGCATTTGCCGGGACTTAAGTTAAACATAGGCTGCAAATTGCTGCAGCTTAAAACCAGGTTGAGAAATAATTCTGGTACTTATTTGAGTTACTCTGATTTCATTGCTGGGGCAATCAAGAAGAAACCTAAATCCATCGCGTATAAGCCAGATCATCCTCTGACCATTGCGCATACCGGAGGGACTACAGGACTACCTAAAGGAGTATTACTATCTCATGATAATTTTAATGCCATGGCGTACCAATACTATACAGGAGGGATCGAGACACATGCAGGAGATAAGTTCCTGAACATCATGCCCCCTTTTATTGCATATGGCTCAGACATGATCCATATGCCTTTGGTTAAAGGCATGCATCTTATTCTGATGCCGACGTTTGATCCAAAATCATTCGATCGCTATATTCTGAAATATAGGCCACAGCACTTTGCTGGTGTACCAAACCACTATGACCAGTTAGTACAAAGCAAAAGAATTCAAAAGGCTGATCTTTCGTTCATTAAGACCGCAGCTGTGGGCGGAGATAAAATGAATGTCGCCCTGCAGGGGAAAGTAGATGCTTTCCTGAAAAGCAGGGGTGTGAAAACGGGAGTCACTCCTGGGTACTCGCTAACAGAAGCGACATCGATTTTCGCTGCCTCTATTGGCGAACATTCCATACTGGGTGGGGTGGGCTTTCCTGTGCCCGGCGCAAACGTAAAGATAATCGATGATCAGGGCAATGAGTTAACGTATCGCCAAAATGGCCAGGTTTGCGTCAATACCCCAACTATCATGCTCGGCTATCATAAAAATCAAAAAGCCACTGATGAGATCCTGAAAGTCCATGATGATGGGAAAACCTGGATACATACGGGAGACTTAGGTAGCGTTACAGAAGAAGGTTTTCTGATCGTGGATGGCCGCATCAAGCGGATGATTATTCGCTACGATGGCTTTAAGGTCTATCCTTTCGCCATCGAATCAGTGATCCAACAGCATGAGGATGTTAAGGACTGCATTGTAGTTGGCATACCGGATTTTGATTATGTCCAAGGGGAAAAGCCTAAGGTGCATATCATTTTGAAAGACGGAACGATCAAATCGGGAGCACAAATTCAGGCAGAAATACAGGCTCTTTGCGAACGAAGCCTCCAGGAATACCAAGTTCCGCACGACTACAAGTTCAGAGCCGAGTTTCCCTATACGTCCATTGGCAAGATCGATACTATTGCACTACAAGAAGAAGATGCTGCCAGGGGAGGCGCGCGATAAGGAAGGCAAGGAGAAACAACGACAGATTCAAGGGATGCATTAAAACCTATGGCGGAGATAAACCATGACTCCTTTGTTGAGAAAACCGGCAGGAGAATGATGCGTTTAGCAAATTAAGTGGGACGCTTGCAAGCTTTCGCCGGTAGAATGCCGGGAGGCTTATTGAAAGGCTGCGGCGTAAGAATGATACGGAAAAACGTACGTATTTCAAAAATGGAACAGCGTTTACAGCGAAGCCGGAATCTCCCATAGGTATAGTTTCACGGTCAGGTCGATATGGAGGCGGCGTCTTTGCTCGAGCTGGCAAAATCATTGAAGTAAATTTTAGTAATTTGAAATAAAATTGTGAAAAATACTAAAACATGTTAGACTAAGGGCATGGATAGTTTTGCGGACATACTGCGTAAGCGTTTTGGGGAAGATGAGCCGATCGTGATCGGCGAGATTATTGCCGCTTTTCCTGATGTATCTCAGACGACCGTGTTTAACTGGCTACGAGAGGCTCAAAACGCAGAAACCATAAAGAAATTTCAGGCTGGCATTTACTATATTCCTTCAACTGAGAGCGTTCTTGGCCTGGGCGAGTTGCCATTATCACCGGACAAGGTGATTATGAAAAAATACCTCAGAACTGGTGACAGTGTTTACGGCTATTTCTCAGGGTTAAATCTTGAAAATGAAGTTGGTGTTTCGCCACAAATGCCGTTCACTTTAGAGATTACTACTAATAAAGCAAGCCGACGGGTGCGAGAGATCGAGCCCTTTGGCGGATGGCGCAAGATAACGCTCAGAACTCCGCGAACTGAGGTAACCAAAGATAATGTGGACGCCCTGCGACTTCTGGATCTGATTACTCGCGTACCAACGAACCTGCTTAATAAGTTGGAGTTCGACAGTTTAAAGGAACTGGCTGCTTGTGTCGACAAAGACACTATGATGGATTGCGTCACCTATTATCCGGCAAAGACTTCAAAGCGGCTCCTGGAGAATGAGGTGCTCGGTGTATTTGCATGAAGATATTGGAGCTCTGCAAAGGTTGAATTTAGCCACGGCTGATTACGTGGGCATCAGACAAGAATACGTCTACAAGGACTACTTTGTCTGCATGGCGCTCAAAGAGATCATAGCTGTTGACCCGCAGTTAGTGTTTAAAGGCGGCACAGCCCTGAGCAAATGCTACGATGTGATCGATCGGTTCTCCGAAGACGTTGATCTTGGCATGGATGTCGCGCATCCCACGGAAGGAATGCGCAAGAAGACCAAGGTAGCGGTCAAAACGGCAGCAGAAGTTCTGGGACTTTCCATTATCAATCTCGAAGAGACGCGGAGCAGACGACTGTTCAATCAGTATCGTCTCCCACTCCCGCAGCTGATCGAGGGGATAGCGCCCGACCAGCTTATCATCGAGACTGCACTGATGTCACCAACATCACCTTCGTCCACGGGAGTGATCATCAGCTTCATTGGAGAATACCTTCTTTCGGAAAGCCGACAGGACTTGGTGGAACAGTATGGGCTGGAGGGATTCAGCCTTAATGTCATCTCTCTAAAAAGGACGTTTGTAGATAAAATTTTTGCTATCTCTGATTACTATTTGAATGGCGAGATACCCTATCGTCAGTCGCGTCATGTGTATGATCTTTACCAGTTAGAGCAAGCCCTTGCTCTTGACGCGACGATGGGTAAGCTGATTGAGCAGGTGCGCTCTGAGCGAGCTGGCAGGTATCGATGCGCCTCGGCTGCGCCGGATATTTCGCTGGAAAAAGTATTGCGTGAGATATACGACAAGCAGACCTACCGACAGGATTATGAGACCGTGACCTTGCCGCTGCTCAATACGGAAGTTGACTACGAGACCATAGCGTCGACCATTTTGAAGATCGCTGCTTTTGTTGCAGCCGATAAATCCGAGCTTCCCACCATGCTGGTGGAGTAAGAAGCACAGCTTATGAGCGGGTTCTGGAGTTTTTGTGGAAGCGTTTTCTCTTTTTGAGTGAAAACTGCAGGTCAGAAGCTCATGAGGGGCTCAATGAGTACTATGGGTAAGGCTCTGGTAAGAGTTCGGTAAGGGGTCTTTGCTAAGCTCGTCAGAAATGACGACTTAAGCGGAGGTTTCCATGGATAACCCACGTTACGAACGCTATCTGACGAGTACGTCACGGCGGCCAAGCCGATGGGATCGCATCGAGGCGCGGATACGTCATACCTGCAACGATCTGGCACATAAGATTGGCTTGCGGCAGCTTAAGCCACGTACTGCCCTGGTAGCGGGCCTGTTGTTTGTTGTGGTAGTAGGCTTTGGCCTGGTGCGCAGCGGAGTCTTTCATGCTCCAGCTGCAGCATCGGGGGGCGCGGCTACCGCCGCGAGGACGACTGCGCCTGTGCCATCGACCCCGGCGCAGGGGACCGAGACGACCGTGACCGTGCATGTGGTGGTCGACCAGCAGGGGGTTGCCAGCGCGCCGGGTGATACGGATGCTGCGTCGACGGCAGGGGGCGCCGCGCAACCAGCAGACGGCAAGATTAATCTCAACACAGCTGACGAGGCAGCGCTTGAAACCTTGCCGGGGATCGGTCCGGTAACAGCGAAAAAGATCATTGCGGATCGCACGGCAAATGGGCGCTTCACCTCGCCGGAGGATCTGATGCGCGTCTCAGGCATCGGGCCGAAGAAATACGATGCGATCAAAGACCTTGTTACAGCGCCCTGATGCCACAGGTGATACGACGCGGCGGAAAATAGGGGGGCGCTCCTCGGTCACGTTTACGCCCAAGTGGCAGCAGGTGCGCGCGGCGCCGCGGCCACAGGTCCCACTTCTGCTCTGGTTAGTGCTTGCGCTTCTGGCGGGTGAACTCATGGCCGCCACCGTGGCGCACAGCGCCTGGCTGGCGGGCAGGACAGCGGGAATCCGAGTGCTGCTGCTCATGCTCGCACGCAATCCGTATTTTGCCAGCGCCACCGCGGTACTTCTGATCGCCCTGTTGATCACAGTGGTCCTGCGCCGCCCTGTAGTGGCGTGGCCTTGCGCTCTCGTGCTGCTGATGCTGCTTTGTGGGGCAACGCTCGGCACGCTGCGCTATGAGGGCTTGTTCGCCCGGATACGTGCGCTTGCTCCCGCGCGCTATCAGCGGCTGCAAGTGCGCGTCATCGAGGATTCGCGGAGCTCGGTCTATGGGTCGACCGTATCGGCAGAAGTGACCGCCGGGCGCCTGCGGGGGTTGCGCCTGCAGCTTTCAAGCCCGGGAGAGATCGATCTGGAGCGTGGGCAGGAGGTCACGCTCACGGGCGTGCCACAGGCGCTTGTGCCTGACGTAAAGCGGGTATTCCTCCTGGATCAGGGAGTGGTCGCAACGTTGCCGTTGATACGCGCAGGACCGGACAGGTGGCAACCCGGACCGATGGGCCTGCTACTGCGTTTTCGTGCGAAGGTCTCCCGCACGATCCGCAGCATCCGCACGAGCTTTCCGGTCAGCGCTGAGCTCAAGGGTTTTCTGTGCGGGACCTTGCTGGGAGATAAACGTGGCTTTACAGGCGGCGAGTTGCAAATGGCTCTGCAACGCACCGGGATGATCCACCTCCTGTCGGTATCCGGCTCTCATCTCGCGCTGCTGGCAGCGCTTTGTTACCTGATCTTGAGGCGCACGAAGCTCAGCCGCCGCCGCCAGGCACAGGTCGTGCTGGCAGTTGCGGTGCTCTTCACGCTGCTGACCGGCTGCGAGCCGACCACCGTGCGCGCGTTGGGGATGCTCGCCTGCGCGCTGTTGGCGCTGCTGTTGCGTCGGCGTACCGACGTGCTCTCTGCGCTCGCTCTCAGCCTTATCGTGATGTTGCTCTTCGACCCGTTACTGGCGACCTCGCTCAGCGTGCAGCTCTCATTGGCGTCGGTAGTAAGTATTGTTTGTTTCGGGCGCTACTTTGGTCGTTGGTTGCGTTGCCTGTTACCACGCGCGGGCAGGTTGGTGGCCGATGGGGTGGGAGCGACACTCGCGGCGAACCTGGCGGTGCTTCCCTTTTCTGCGGGAGTCTTTGGCGTCGTCTCTCTGATTGCTCCTCTTGCCAACCTTTTGCTTGCGCCGTTTGTTTCGGCGATGGTGGTGCTTGGGCTTATTGGCATCATGGTGTGCCTGGTATCGCAGGCGGCGGCCCAAGTGTGCTTCAGAGCGGCCCTGGCAGTGGGCGTGGTGTTCGAACGCCTGAACGCCTGGCTGTCGCAACAGCAGTGGTCCGCGCTTTCAGCAAGCGCGCTGCCGCCGCTGGTGTTGGTGGGGCTCTGCGTGCTGGCGATCCTGCTGTGGTCGCTCTGGGTGCGCCCAACGCGACCTCGGGCGCGCCGGGTCGCCGCCGTGGTGCTGGCGATCATCGTTTTAGTTGCCACAGTCCCGCTGGCAACGCGACCCGGGTCTTTGCAGCTGACACGGGGAGTGGTCGTGCTTGATGTGGGGCAAGGCGACGCGCTGCTGGTGCGTGATGCGGGACACACGGGCCTGATCGACACGGGGCCGAGTTCGACGGTACTCAGGGAGCAGCTACGCGTGCAGCAGGTCACCCGGCTTGATTTTGTGCTATTCACGCATGGCCATGCCGACCATATCGGGGGAGCAGGCGCGCTTGATCGCTCCTTTCATATCGCGCATATCTACGTGTCGCAGGGGGCGCAGAGCTCGACGAAGCTGGAGGCGATCTCCAAACGACTAGACGTGCCGCTTACGGGGATGCTTGCCGGGCAGAGTTTTATGTTGGGACGTATCAAAGTCACAGCGATCTGGCCCCGGGCGGCAGTGAGCGACCCTGATGCGAACGAGTCCTGCCTGACGACCTTGCTCTCCGATGAGCTGCCCGATAACCAGGATCCCGTGCCGACTGACACGCTGCTGACCTCAGGCGACGCGGAGGAACCCTCGGTGCGAGCCGCTGTGGTGTCAGCGCATATCACGCACATCGACGTGCTGAAAGTACCGCATCATGGCAGTGCGGTCTCGCTCAGCGACGCGCTGCTGAATCGGCTGACGCCCACGCTCGCAGTCATCAGCTGCGGCTTGCACAACAGCTACGGACACCCCAAGCCAGTAACGCTCCAATTCCTGGAGAAGCACGCTATATCTTATAAGCGCACCGACCTTGATGGGGCGGTGGTGGTGCCATTTTAGCCTGATCGTGTTGTTGAATAACACGTGTATTACACGTATACTAGAAAGGAGCGCTGGTGAAGCGAAGGAAGCTCGAAAAGCTGTTCAAAAAGAACGGCTGGTATTTCCTGAGAAATGGCAGCGACCATGATATCTGGACCGATGGCAAAAACGAGGTGAGCATTCCTCGACACAAAGAAGTGAACGAAAACCTTGCTAAAAGTTTGATCAGGACATGGAAGCTGAGCTGATAGTGATTAAGGAGCAATAATGAAAGTTACCTATCCCGTTATCTTGGAAAAGACAGAAGACGTGCACGATTATCTTGTGACAGTTCCTGATTTAAATAATGCACTTACTGAAGGGGATGGTCTTGCGAATGCGCTCTATATGGCGCAAGACTTGATCTCGCTCATATGTGTTGAAAACCAGGATGAAGGTAAGCCGCTTCCGTCGCCGACGCCACTTGATGATATCCCGGTCAAACCCGGCGAAACCAAGACTCTTGTAGCTGCCGATCTCGACGCTTATCGCAAAATGCTTGATGAGATGGCCGTGAAAAAGACGCTCACGATTCCCAGTTGGCTGAATGAAGCTGCGAAAGCTGCTCACATCAATTTCAGCGCCACCTTAGCCGAAGCCCTTAAGGAGAAGCTTGGGGTCTGCCGACCAAAAAAACGGCAGAGTATAATGACGGAAGAGTAGTAGCAGCAGAAAAGAAACGAAGACCCATGAAAAAAGCCGTCATAGTTTGTCTGGTCATTTGTTTGCTGTTCGTAGCGGGCTGCGGGAAAAAGACGCCCGCCTCAAGCAGCGCAACACAGTCTACTTCCTCAAACGCTACCAAGAGCTCAGCGAATACTACTCAGAAATCAGAAGACGCAGCTGCCTCAGCCGTCGCCCTGGCGCAACGAAAGTCAGTTGCCTTAAAAGCTCTCAGTGATGTGCTGCTAAACAAGTCGCAGTTCTACAGCACCGATAGCAAGAGGGAGCTTTACCTGAAAAGTTTCAAGTGGTCCGATACCGATTATTGCGCCGGAGCAAATGTTGCCTTCCGTGCAGTGCGGTTTGCTGCGGTTGATATGGATGGCGACGGAGTACCTGAGGTAGTTCTCGACATGGAACCAGCCCCAAATGCTAGTGTCGATCCCGGCTATGAAGTGCTGCATTATACCGGCAGTAAAGTTGATGGCTTCAACTTCCATTTTCGATCGATGGCGACGGTGGGGAGGAACGGCCTTTATACAGAGGGTGATGCAACGAACAACTATACAGAGAAACTGCGGTTCCTCGGAGATGCCTGCGACTCCTCATACCAATACTATTCAGAATCAGCAGATGGCACCGATAACGGCAAGCCAGTCAGCTTCTATTTCTATGATGTTCCGCTTACGGCACACTCCTATGATGCGGCTTTGGACAGTATTCCCTATAACCAAGTCGATTGGCATGATTACTCAGGCAGCTTAATAGCAAAATGGGTCACCGATCGACCTGCTTCCGCTGACCCAAAGCCAGTTATATCAAATTCAGCCCTGCTTGGTCGGCAGAACTATCTTGATGGCCTTGCTGCTTTGGCTGCTTTTCAGCCGGAAAGAGTAAATCCCTTTGCGGAGTACGCTCGTGATCCTCTCGACTATTATCAAGATTGGGATAAAGAGCTGAACAAGATCTATAGCTTGCTGAAAAAGAAGTTGCCAGCGAGCCAGATGGATGCCCTTCGTAAAGATGAGAAGCAGTGGATCAACATTCGTGGTAAAAGGGGCGCTCAGGCTTATCAGAACTGGATGGCTTCTCCAAATGGTGGCAACGAAGCAGATGCTCTCTATGAAAAAAATCGAGCACTTGGTGACGTCACCAAGAACCGTACTCTCTACTTGATCGACCTCTACTTTGGTGATACTTCGCAGCCCTCTACGACCCAGATCATCCAGAAGTATGGGCTGAAGAAGTAGTCGTTGCCTGATACGTTAAGATAGTACGCATGGCTCCGACTGAACTTAAACCGCTCTACCTTATCACTTCCGAGCAGGCGTTCCTGCGTGACCAGGCGCTGGATCGCCTGCGGACGCGCGTTGCTGATATGGGCGTCGATCTTGATTTTAACCATGAACAGTTCGATGCAGAGACTGCCGATCCGACTGAGATCGTCGCAGCCGCCAGCACCCTGCCGTTTCTCTCAGACTTGCGTCTGGTAATCGTCACACGTGTCGAAAAGCTCGACAAAGAGAGCCTCGACATGCTGGCAACGTATGCTCAGGCTCCTTCGCCGACGACCATACTGTGCCTGGTGGGTGAGAAGCTCAATCGCACCACGAAGCTCTACAAGGCGATCGCCGCCCAGGGGACGGTGCTCGATCGTAAGGCCCCTAAGCGCCGCGAGCTGCCTGGGGTTGTCCGGGGACTCTTCACCGAGCGAGGCTTGGCCACTGACACCGCAGCTCCTGAGGCTCTTGTCAATCTGGTCGGCGAGGATTTGGGCGCGCTCTCAACGGCGATTGCGACGATCGCGGCTTACCTGGACGCCGCCCCGAATAAGAAAGTAACGCGCAAGGTGATCGCTGAGGTCATCGGCGTCTCAGCAGAGGTAAAAGGCTGGGAGCTGACTGATGCGTTGGCCGAGCGCAGATGCGGCGAAGCGCTCCAGATGGTCGCTCGCGCTCTTGATCAAGGCTCGTCGTTGCCTTCGCTGGGTGCATTGGTCTTAAGGACGCTGCGCCAACTCATCGTGGCGCGGTCCTTGCTCGACGAAGGCGCTCTTGATCCTGCGGGGCAACTTGCAGAAGAGCTCAAGCTGCCTCCCAATCTCCGCTGGCGCACGAAATCGATCCTGACAGCTTCGCGCGCATTCAGCGCGAAGAAACTGCGCGAGGCGCTCTGCGCGTATTCTGAGGTTGAGTTTGCGATGAAGTCGAGCCCTGAAGACGTCAAGCGATTGGCGTTTGAGCGTTGGATCATCGACTTCTGTCAATAACAAATGAGTCCGCAAAAGCGGGCCCACCTGTAAGTTCTTTTGAGCGAGAAGTTTACTCTGCTTCTTCAGCCTCAGCTTTTTTCGAAGCGGCTTTCTTTGCAGGAGCCTTCTTGGCGGGAGCTTTTTTCGGCTTTGGCTTCTCAGCCTCAACCTCTTCAGCCTCTTCCTTTTTAGCCGGAGCTTTCTTGGCGGCTGGCGCCTTGGCAGCAGCCGACGCCTTCGCCGGGGCCTTCTTTGGCGCGGGAGCAGCCTCGGCAGCAGCTGCGTCGGCGCTGTTGGCGAGCTTCATCAGGCCGGACTTGCGGTTCGCGGCCTGGTTTTTATGGATAACGCCCTTGGTGACCGCGCGATCAAGTTCGCGGCTGGCAGCCTGGGCGGCAGCGATGGCTGCCTCTTTATCCCCGGCATCCACTGCGGCGTGAACTTTCTTTGCCGCAGTCTTAAGCGCTGCGCGCAGCGAGCGGTTGCGTTGGCGTGCTTTCTCGTTGGTGATGACGCGCTTCTTTTGGCTTTTGATGTTTGCCACGTACGTTCTCCTTTAATAAATCTGTGCTAACAAGCTAAATTACTATAACATATCGCTCTCTGTCAGTACAAAACATGCAAGCGATTTCTCGCGTAAAGCGGCGGTAAGAGGCTGCTCGGCTATAATAAGGTAACTATGGCAGATACCACTCATATCAGGAACTTTTCGATCATCGCCCATATCGATCACGGCAAGTCCACGCTGGCCGACCGTATTCTTGAGCTTACCCATACGGTTCAGGCGCGCGACATGCAGGACCAGCTGCTCGACAGTATGGACATCGAGCGCGAACGGGGCATCACGATCAAGGCCCAGGCCGTGCGTGTGCTCTATGACGCGAGCGACGGTCAGACCTACGAGCTCAACCTGATCGACACCCCCGGCCACGTCGACTTTACCTATGAGGTCAGCCGCTCGCTGCAAGCCTGCGAGGGTGTGGTTCTTGTGGTCGACGCCGCCCAGGGCGTTGAGGCACAGACAGTCGCCAACGCCATGCTGGCGATGAACGCGAACCTTGAGATCATCCCGGTCATCAACAAGATCGACCTGCCCTCGGCTGAGCCTGATCGTGTGCGCGCAGAGATCGAGGAGGGCCTCGCGATTCCGGCAGAAGACGCGCTCCTGGTCAGCGCAAAGACCGGCGAAGGTATTCGCGAAGTGCTTGAGGCCGTCATCACGCGTATTCCGGCGCCGGAAGGCGACGCGAAGATCACCGCTCCGCTTCGTGCGCTCATTTTCGACTCCTGGTTTGACGAGTACCGGGGCGTGGTGGCGCTACTGCGGGTCATGGAGGGCCGCGTGGCAGCCGGGACTGACATTTATATGATGGCCACGGGCGCCACCGCGAAGGTCGAGGAGGTCGGCGTGCGCCGCCCCGCAAACCAGCCGCTTGACGCGCTGGGTACCGGCGAGGTCGGCTACCTGATCACGGGGCTCAAGGACCCGGCCCAGGTGACCGTTGGCGACACGATCACCACGGCAGCACACCCGGCAGCCGAAGCGCTGCCTGGTTATCGCGCCATCAAACCCATGGTCTATGCGGGCATTTTTCCGATCGATGGCGACCAGTATCCCGAGTTGCGCGACGCGCTCGACAAACTCAAGCTCAACGATCCGGCGCTGACCTACACGCCCGAGACCAGCCATGCGCTGGGTTTCGGATTCCGGGTGGGCTTCCTCGGATTGCTCCACATGGAGGTCATCAAAGAGCGCCTGGAGCGCGAGTTTGACCTCTCGTTGCTTGCCACCGCACCGAGTGTCTCTTACCACGTTCACACAAAAAAAGGCACGATGCTTTCGATCCACTCACCCCAGGATATGCCCGATCCCAACGAGATCGACCACATCGAGGAGCCGTACCTGAAGGCCAACATTCTTGTGCCGCCCGACTACGTGGGCGCGGTCATGGAATTAGCGCAGGGGAGGCGCGCGATCTTTGCCGACATGCAGTACCTCGGGCCAAACACGGTCGAAATGCACTACGAAATCCCGCTCTCTGAGCTGATCCTGGACTTCTTCGATCAGCTCAAAAGCCGCACCAAAGGCTACGCGAGCCTCGACTATGAATTTTCCGGCTACAAAGAAAGCGAGCTTGTCAAGCTCGATGTCCTGCTGGCGGGTCACCCTGTCGACGC
Source organism: Coriobacteriia bacterium (assembly GCA_009778715.1). GTDB lineage: Bacteria > Actinomycetota > Coriobacteriia > WRKU01 > WQUG01 > WQUG01. The sequence continues at coordinate 82,115 of WRFR01000004.1, forward strand.
GCTGAGTTTCATTGTTTATAAGGATGACGCTTATCGTCGTGGGCTCGCGTTGACACAGAAGCTCAAAGAGATCATCCCGCGCCAGATGTTCGAGGTGCCGATCCAGGCAGCGGTGGGTAGCCGCGTGCTCTCGCGCACCAACGTCAAGGCGTTGCGCAAGGATGTCTTAGCGAAGTGTTACGGCGGCGATATCACGCGCAAACGCAAGTTGCTTGAAAAGCAAAAAGAGGGCAAGAAGCGTATGAAAAGCATCGGCCAGGTCGAGATCCCGCAGGAAGCTTTCATGGCGCTCTTGAAAGTTGACTCGTAACTTTTGTTACACTTCATTAAAAACTTGTTACTGGCGGGCAAGAGGACTAATATTATTTGCTTATGAATGCGTCAGGTGGCTCGCAGCCAGTGTGGCTGGGCGCTCCTTGAGGTGAAAGGAAAGAACGGATCATGGATTCACAGATGCTGACCGTCGCAGATCTTTCTTCGGAGGAGCTGGACGGGCTGGCGGACCGCAGCCCTGATGATGTCTATAAACTCTTGAAGAGTGCTCCCCCGGGGCTGACGAGCGAAGAGGCGACACGGCGGTTGACCGAATTCGGACCAAACACGATCCAAGCGGCCAAAGGACAACCCCTCATCGTCAAGTTCCTGCTGAACTTCACGCACCTGATGGCGTTGCTTATCTGGGCGGCTGGCATCATTGCTTTTATCGGGGGTATGCCCGAGCTGGGCATCGCAGTCTGGATGGTTAATCTCATCAACGGCTGTTTCTCGTTCTGGCAGGAGTTCCGTGCCAATAAGGCGACCGAAGCCCTTAAGCGGATGCTGCCCAGCTATGCGCGCGTGATGCGTGACGGCCGCGAGATCAAGATACTGGCCGAGGAGTTGGTGCCGGGCGATGTGGTCATAATTGAAGAGGGCGACGCAATCTCGGTCGACGCTCGTGTGGTGGCGGCAAATGATCTGCGTGCGAACCAGTCGACACTGACGGGCGAGTCGCGCCCGGTGCGCAAATCGACGATCGGCGCGGGTGATAAGGATGTACCCCGCCAGCAGCAACCCGACCTGGTGTTTGCGGGTACGACCGTATTTGCAGGCACTGGCACGGTCGTGGTCTACGCGACGGGCATGGAGACCGAGTTCGGCAAGATCGCGGGTATGACGCTTGGCGTCAAAGAGGAGCTTTCGCCGCTCCAGAAAGAAATGAACCGGCTGACGCGCTCCATCACGATCCTGGCAGTCTCGATCGGTGTGATACTGTTCATTCTGGCTCGGGTGGCTACGCCGATCTCGTTGATGGAGGCTTTCATCTTTGCGATCGGCATGACCGTGGCTTTTGTGCCGGAGGGACTGTTGCCAACGGTGACGCTCTCGTTGGCGCTCGGCGTACAGCGCATGGTCAAACGTCACGCGCTCATCAAGCGATTGTCAGCGGTCGAGACATTGGGATCAACAACAGTGATCTGCACTGATAAAACAGGAACACTCACACAAAACGAGATGACTGTCAGTATGCTCTGGGCTCAGGGTCATAATCTTGAAGTCACCGGCGTGGGCTATGACATGCATAAAGGCAAGATCGTCGGCGCCGACGAACTACCGGCTGCTGATCTGGCTCAGTTGCTGTGTAGCGCAGCGCTGTGCTGCAATGCGCGTCTGGTCGAGCCGGATGAGGAACATCCCACGATCACGGTGCTCGGCGACCCGACCGAAGCTGCGTTGCTGGTGGCTGCGGAGAAAGGCGGCCAGGCGTTGCAAGCGATGCAGAAAGCTGCGCCGCGCTTGCGTGAACTGCCTTTTGATTCGGATCGCAAGCGCATGTCAACGATCCATCAGCTCAGTCCCGGTAAGCTCGTTTCTTATAGCAAGGGCGCCCCGAAAGAGGTACTTGACCTCTGTACGCAACAGCTGGTCGACGGCACATTGGCGCCGATGAGTGACGCGGACCGCGCGGCGGTGATGGCTGCTAACGATACCTATGCGCGCCAGGGTCTGCGCGTGCTGGCGATAGCTAAGCGTGATCTGTCAAAGGTCAAGGACCTGCCGACAGCTCTCTCTGAATATACCCCGGCGCTCATTGAGCAGGACATGACGTTTTTGGGGCTGCTTGCCATGGTCGATCCGCCGCGTGATGAAGTAGCCCAGGCGGTACAGAAATGCCACCGCGCAGGCATCCGCATCATCATGGTGACGGGAGACTACGGTCTGACGGCAGAAAGCATTGCGCGCAAGATCGGCATCGTTGAGGGTGATGACGTGCGCGTTATCTCAGGGACTGAGCTGGCGGACATGGATGAGCCGACCCTGCAGGACGCCCTGCGCGGGGAGGTCATCTTCGCGCGTGTGGCGCCCGAGCAGAAGCTCCAGGTGGTTACCGCCTTGCAGGACGCTGGTGAGATCATCGCGGTCACGGGCGACGGTGTCAACGACGCGCCGGCGCTCAAGAAAGCCGACATTGGTGTGGCGATGGGGATCACGGGCACCGACGTGGCTAAAGAGGCCGCCGACATGATACTGACCGACGACAACTTCGCTTCGATCGTGGGTGCGATCGAAGAGGGTCGCGGCGTGTACTCCAACATCCGCAAGTTCGCACTTTATGTCTTCAACAGCAACGTATCAGAAGGAGTCCCGGCAATCGTCTTCCTGTTCAGCGGGGGGATCATACCACTGGCGTTGACCGTCATGCAGGTGCTGTCCATCGACCTGGGTACAGATATGGTGCCTGCTATGGGACTAGGAGCAGAGCGGCCGGACGCCAGCGTGATGGATCAGCCGCCGCGCTCACGTAACGAGCGAATCTTCAACCGGCGCTTTTTATTGAAAGCTTTCGGGTGGTACGGCATGGTTCAGGCTACGATAAGCATGGCTGGCTTCTTCTTTGTACAGTGGATGGCTGGTTGGCGGCCAGGTGCGGCACTGGCGGGCGTGAAGGGCTCGTTATTGCCGACCAGTGTGTATATGCAGGCCACTACGATGACCTTAGCCTGCATTGTTTTCTGTCAGATAGGGATGGTCTTCTGCATGCGGTCAGAATCGGGATCTGCAATCTCGCGCAGCATGTTCAAGAACCGGCTGATCCTGATTGGCATCGGCGTGGAGATCGGGCTGCTTATGCTCCTGTCCTATGCGCCGTTCATGCACTCGATGTTTCATACCGCGCCGCTGGGAATTACCGAATGGCTCGTGTTGATCTGCCTCCCCTTCCTGGTGATCGCACTTGACGAGCTGCGTAAGGCGATCCTGCGGAGGGTCCTGCAGTGGCGCAAAGATAACAATGGCGCACAAGGCGCAAGTAAGGTAAGCAGCGTACATGGCACACAGAACGGACGTCGCGCAACGCGGATGCCGGGAAGTGGAATCGTTCCTGAAAGTGAGGTAAAAGCATGAAGATTATCGTTGTCGGCTGTGGTCGCATGGGCTCAGGTTTGGCCCGCGCGCTTGACCGCACCAACCATGATGTGGCCGTTATCGACCGGGATGAGTCAGCGTTCGAGTCGTTAGGATCGAACTTTCGCGGCTTGACCATCAAAGGAATTGGTTTTGACCGCAACGCCTTGATTAAGGCGGGGATCGAGCGCAGTGACGGCTTGGCTGCCTGCACTTCCAGCGACGACGCGAACACGGTGACCGCGCGTATCGCGCGCGAGATGTTTCGCGTGCCAACGGTTGTCGCGCGGCTCTACGATCCGGACAAGGCTGACGTGTATCGTCGCCTGGGCATCCAGACGATCGGATCGATATCCTGGGCGGTCAAGCGTGCGCTTGAGATATTCAGCTATTCAAAGCTTGATGTGGTTGAGAGCCTCGGGAGCGGTGGAGGAGTCGAGATCCTTCATGTAGCGGCGACCGCAGCCTTGGTTGGCCACAAGCTCAGCGAGCTCAACATCCCAGGCGAGATCAAAGTGGTTGCACTGGAGCGCAGTGGCAAGACGGCGATCGGGGCCGAAGAGCTTACGATCGAAAGCGGCGATCAACTCTATGTTGCGGCGCATGCCTCGTCAGTGGGGCAGTTGCGCGCCCTTATGGGAATCGAAAGGGTGAGATAACATGAACACCTTGATCATTGGCGGCGGCAAGGTCGGCGTTTATCTGGCACAACATCTGCTTGACCACGGGCATGAAGTGACGCTTATCGAGAGTCGGCCCGAGCGCTTTGAGAAGCTTCGTGGCGACATCGATGACAAGCACCTGATCTGTGGCGACGCGGCCGATCCACTGGTACTTGAGCGTGTGGGGATACGGAGCGTTGAGCACTTGGTATGCGCGACGGGCTCTGATGAGACGAACCTGATCGTGGCGATGCTGGCAAAAATGGAGTACGGCGTGCGCCAAGTGGTAGCCCGGGTCAACAACCCGAAGAACGCCTGGCTGTTCACCCCGGTGATGGGCGTGGATTCGGCCGTGAATCAAGCTGACCTCACGGCACGCATGTTGGCCACCCAGATGGATCCACTACTTGGCGGCGAGATCTTTGAAGAGGATGCAACCTGCTCGTTGTAAGTGAGGGAATTGCCATTGCGGGCTTGACCCGCAATCTCTTGCTTGTCATTGCAAGGAGTGAAACGTAGTGGAGCGACACGGCAATTCAGTAATTTCATTACTGAAGAACCCTATCTGGCTGGCGCCGCTTGCCGGTGTGGCGGATGCGCCGTTTCGCCAGCTCTGCAAAGAGCAGGGCGCAGGGCTTACCTGTACGGAGATGATCTCTGCCAAAGGCCTGCATTTCAATCCTGAAGGGAGCGGTTCTGAGCGCCTGCTGCGCCTGTCACCCGGCGAGGCGCCCGCGGCAGTGCAGCTGTTTGGGGCAGACCCGGCACTTATGGCCGAGCAAGCCGCCCGCGTCGCTGAGAAGCTGGGCAGTGATCTGGCGTTGATCGACGTCAACATGGGCTGCCCGGTGCCGAAGGTCGTCAAACATGGCGAGGGCTCAGCGTTGATGAAGACCCCCGAGTTAGCGGAGCAGGTGGTAGCGGCGATGGTCCGCGCACTGGCGCCCTATGGCGTACCGCTGACGGTTAAGACGCGCATCGGATATGAGGCGGGCGAGGACTGCGCTGTGGAGTTCGCCCTGCGCCTGCAGGAGGCCGGCGCGTCATTGGTGACCGTGCATGGTCGAACCCGTGCGCAGTTCTATCACGGTGAGAGCAATGATGAGGCGGTGGCCCGTGTTGCCGAGGCGTGCTCGGTTCCGGTGATGGCTTCCGGTGACATCCTGACGGCAGAGCGCGCCGTGCAGATGCTGGAGCAGACGCCGGTGGCTGGCGTGATGGTGGCGCGTGGAGCGATCGGGCGCCCGTGGATATTCGGACAGATCGCAATGCTGAGGGCAGGGTCGCCCCAAGCCCCCGAGCCAACGATTACCGAGCGCTTCGCGCTGATCCGACGCCACGTGAACCTGACGCGGGAGTGGTATGCTGACGATCGCGTCGCTCGCCTGCGCAAGCATCTGATTGCCTACGCCACTGGCCTTCCTGGAGCCGCTCGCTTTCGCTCCCGTGTCAATCAAGCCGACACCTATGAGGCTGTAGATGCGCTGCTCGATGAGTATGAATCCTGGCTAATTGAGCATGACTGATCTTTCTCTCTATATTCACGTCCCGTTCTGCGCGTCACGTTGCGGCTACTGTGACTTCTACTCAAACGTCACTACTCCCGAGGTCCACGCCCGCTATATTGCGGCGCTTCTGCATCAATTGGAAAGCTTGAAGTCCCAACTTGGAGGAATACGACTCCACACGGTTTATTTCGGCGGCGGCACTCCTTCACTGCTGGGCACACGGTTGGCGCCCGTACTGGACTTCATTCGGACCGAGTTCGACTTGGAATCTGGTGCTGAGATCACACTGGAGGCCAATCCCGATTCGCTCTCCGCTGCGACCCTCGACGCGTTGATCCCTCTCGGCCTGAACCGTGTCTCCCTTGGCGTTCAAAGCTTTGATGGCGCGCTGCTTACACGCTTGGGTCGTCGCCACGATGTCGCGCAAGTACATGCGGCGCTTGACCTGCTGCACCAGCACAACATCGCTACTTCCATCGACCTCATGTGCGCGCTGCCAGGTCTGACAGATGCAGGTTGGGCGGCAACTCTTGAGGAAGCCGCTGCCGCCCCTGTAGCGCACGTCAGCGTCTACCCGCTCACGATTGAGCCGGGCACGGATTTCTTCCTGCAATGGCAGCGTGGCGACCTGCTCGAAACCGAGGATGACGTTGCGGCTGATCAGCTTGAGCAAGCTCAGCATGTGCTGGAGGATCACGGCTTCACTCGCTATGAGATCTCGAACTATGCGCGCCCGGGGCAGGAGGCACGGCACAACACCGCCTACTGGATCGGCGCGTCCTACCTGGGCCTTGGTCCCTCAGCCGCCTCCATGCTCCCAACTTCCGATGGGGGTCGACGACGTTTCATACTTCACGAAACCCTGGAAGACTACCTTGCAGACCCCACGCGGGCACTCGATAGCGATCAGCTGGCGTTCTCAGAACAGCTCGATCCCGACACCCGTCGCCGTGAAGATCTCATGCTTAACATGCGCCTCACTTCCGGCGCGAGCAAGGCAGCCGTCGAGGAAGCAGGGGAGATCGACGTTTTCTCCACCCTCGTCCGCGACAACCTCGCCACCTACGACGAGCTCACACAGCACTATCGCCCCACCCAGCGTGGCTGGCTTCTCGCCAACGAAGTCTTCCGCCGCATCTTGTAGCTCACTTGTCATTGTGAGGAGCGTAGAGCGCGACGCGGCAATCCAGGAGTCTTCAATCTTTGCTCGCTGTAAATCATATGTCTGTACTCCTTATCGTGTATACTATAAGCACACGATAAGGAGTACACTATGGTTTTTATGACAACAAGGGAATTGCGTACCAATACGAAAGAACTTTGGGAGACGCTGGATGCTCAACAGGAGATCGTGCTGACCAATAACGGTAAACCGCGGGCCGTTGTGATCTCCACTGATCCGGCTGAGTTGGAGGAAACCCTGCTTATGATCCGGAGCGCGCGCGCTAAGGCGGCGCTGCGCGCC
>WRFR01000005.1 GCA_009778715.1 Coriobacteriia bacterium
AGCAAACAGGGGCTCGGCGTTGAGAAAGACCGTGACCTGGGTAGCGGGCAGGCGTGAGAGCGCGACGCCCCAGAGCGCGTAGGCGATAAAGCCGGGAAAGACCCCGATATAGAGGGCCGCCATGGTAGCGCCCGTCGAGGCATGCCCCGCGTCACGCGCGAGCTGTGGAGCGAACACCATCAGGAACAGCGCGCCTGCGATGATGGCGTAACTGGTGAGCTGGATCCCTGAGTAGCGGCTCAGGAGCTCTTTGGAAAGCACGAAATAGATTGCCGTGGCCAGAGCCGAACCTAATATTGCCAAGGCATACAGGTCAGCGCGAAATCCTTCGGTCGCTGAAATCCCAACCAGGCAGACTCCGACAAACGAGCAGATCACTCCCAGCCATCCCCACCTGCTCAGGCGCTCTTTCAGGAAGCGGGCAGAGATCAGCGCGACGAAAATCGGCGCGAAAGCGATGATGATCGAAGCGGCGCCAGCCGGCACGGCCTGCTCGCCGAAGTTCAGGCAGAAGTGGTAGATCGAGATGCCGAGAAGTCCCGCCAGGGCGATGCGGGGCAGGTCGCGGGCGCGGGGCAGGCCTTGGCGTGTGATGATCAGGTAGCCCAGCGCGATGATCGCGGCGGTCCCGAAGCGCAGTAGAGCCAAGGCGCCAGGATGATAGCCGCCAAGGTTAGCAGGCGACTTCAACCCGTAGCGGATCGCCGCGAATGCCGATCCCCAGAACAATAGCGTGATCAGGATGCAAAGATAGGTGCTTTTAGGAGTCGGCTTCACAGAGTCTTCCTCGTTTGGAATGGTTATGCTTGATGTTCTATTATCGCGTGAATCTGGGCTAAAGAGTGCGCGCAAAAGTAAAGTGGTGTAAATATCACCTGGTTTGCGATGCTTATTTGCATTAATATGCCTGACTTTATTGGCAAAAGTAACACTAATCGAGGAGGTGCGGACGTTTTCTTGGACGCCACTGTGTGCGTTATTCGTGATTTCTAAAATTAGAAATGATTTTGGTTTCAAGTATTGTATAATATATGTATAGCATATGTATATACGCTATAGGAAGAGCACGAGGAAAATCCCAGGAGGGAACTTATGGCAAAACGGGCAGTTATCAACATAAGAGCTGACGAGGAGACAAAAACAGCGGTCGAGCAACTCTATAAGCAGTTCGGTATTACCGTTTCTGATGCGGTCAATCTGTTTTTCGCTCAGTCACTGCAAGAGCAGAGCTTGCCATTTCAAGTGCGGATTGCGTCGTCGCAACGAAAGCCCGCTGTATTGTCGCTCTTGAAACAGCGCATCGCTGCTGAAGCAGCTCAGCTTTTTGGCGACAAGCTCCAGGAGGTGCGCCTGTATGGTTCCTATGCCAGGGGGGACTACGACGATGAGTCAGATATTGATTTTGCCCTGATCGTTGAGGTAGAGCGCGAGCGTCTGGGCGATTATCATGCTGGCATAGTGGAGATTGCTGATGCGGCCAGTATTGATTTTGGAGTTGCGGTTAGCATCAATGCTGTCCCGGCTGGACAGTACCACGCCTGGTCGTCTGAGCTGCCTTACTACCAAGCGATAAAAGATGAGGGGGAAGTGATCCATGCCTGAACGGGAATACTCTCAGCGCAGCCTTGAACTGGCGCGCTATCGGATCGAGAAGGCGAGAAGCGCGCTTGAAGATGCTCGCACGTTATTTGCGCAGACCAGCTATCGGGGTAGCAACAACAGGGCTTACTATGCCGTATTTGATGGGCTTCGTGCTCTTTTGGCGCTAGAGGGTGTTGACTACCGGAAGCATTCCGGTGTGATTTCCCACTTTCAGATGCATTACGTGAAAACAGGCGTTTTCAGTAGCGAACTTTCCCGGATTGTTACCAGCGCAAGTCTTGTCCGCAATGCCAGTGATTATGAAGACTTTTTTGTAGCGTCGCGGCAAGAAGCGCAAGCGCAGATCGAAGGAGCCGCGCAACTTCTTGACGCCATTGGAGCATTCATCCTGAAAGCTTCTTCTTAGCGCAGGCCGTATTTTTTTCGAACACGGGTGAGCGCACCTTCGAGCATCGGGCCGAACAGCGCGAGAAAGACAGCGGTCGAGGCGGCGAAGATAGCATTGAAGGGAACGCCTGCCACATAGATGGGCCAGGCAGTCTGCCAGTTGAGGTTCTGGGTGAAGAGCAGCGCTGACGAGGTGTCAACGATCAGTCCATAGAGCACAAACGTTGCGACGCCGCCGACTGCCGCGACCAGCCAGCGGTTGCGGGGCAGGCGGTTCTTGGCAAAGAGCGCGCCAGCCAGGCAACCGACCAGGCCAAAAGCGAGCATCTGCCAGGGCGTCCAGGGCCCCTGGCCAAAGATGAAGTTCGAGGCAAGCGCGGTCAATGCCCCGATGGTGAAACCGTTGCGGGCTCCCAGCGCGATGCCCGCGACGATAACGACGGCCATCACGGGTTTGACTTGTGGCACCATAAAAAACGCGGCGCGACTGGCCACGGCGAGCGCTACCAGTACGGCGACCAATACCAGCTCGCGCGTACGGGGGCGGCGCCTTTCGAAGTCCAGGGCGAACAAACCCAGGGCCAAGGCTACCAGGATCAGGCTGACGACGTAGTAATGTCGGGTAAAAAAGGCGATCATTCGGGCGTACCCGGGCTCAGGGCCGCGATGATATCGCTGGTCGTGATCGCATCAGGCGCCAGCCCCCGACTGATGCGGCGGGCAGCGGTAGTGTAGTACGTCATGTTCGCGAAAAACGGACGCGGCGGGGCGCTGGCAGTGATCTCTCCGTTGAAGCACAGGCAACAACGGTCAGCATGGCGCGCGCAGAACTCAATATCATGCGATACCATGACCACGGACAGGCCCTCCGCTGCGATCAGGGTGTGGAGGAGCTTGGCGAAACGTTGTTTGAAGATTGCATCCATGCCCTTGGTCGGCTCATCGAGCAACAGGAGTCTCGGGCGCGCGAGCAAGACGTCGGCCAGGGCGATGCGCTGGGCCTCGCCCCCGCTCACGTCGAAGGGGTGGCGGTCGAGCAGCCCGGTAATCTCGCACTGGTCGATAACGTCGCTGAGGCGCTGGGCGCGCTCGGTGGCGCTGCCGCTTGCAAGTGGCAGCATCGCGGTAAGCTCTTCGCGCACGGTCTTGTGTGTGAACAGCAGGCGCGGATCCTGTGGGAGCAAGGCGATGCCGCCCGTCCCGGTACCGCCGACGAGCATGTGTTGGTCGCGTTTGACGCGGCCGCGATAGGGCTTCAGCAGGCCGGCGATGATGTTGAGTGTGGTGGTCTTGCCCGTGGCGTTGCTACCGACGATCGCCGTGAGTTCGCCCGGGTAGATGTCAAGATTGAGACCACGCAGAACGTCGGGCGCGTTGCGCTCATAGCGAAACCAGACTTCATGCAGCGACAACAGGGGTTTGGCTGAGGCGTCGAGCTCCCGCGGCGCAACGATCGGAGCCTCCTCCGCTACAGAGCGACTGGAAAGCTTCTCCTGTAAGTACGCGCGTCCGGCACGGACGGTAGTGGGAGCAGGGGTAACTCCGATGGCACGTTCGCCCTCCAGCGCAGAGAACAAGCGGATCGGCGTCGGGAGCGCGGCGAACATCGGGCTGTGTGCTGCAAGCAGATCGGCGCCGATGTGTTCCGGCGTCGCATCGGCGATCAGGCGCCCGCTCTCCAATACAAGCACACGATCTGCCAGAGGGACGACCTCCTCCAGGCGTTGCTCGGAGACGATGATGGTCGTGCCGATCTCGTCGTTGATTTTCTTGCACGTTGTCAGAAAGTTGGCGGCAGCGATCGGGTCGAGCTGGGAGGTCGGCTCGTCACAGAGGAGCAGCGCGGGACGGCTTGCCATGATGGCGGCGAGGTTCAGAAGTTGCTTCTGGCCGCCGGAAAGCACATTGCATGCGCAGCCAAACCACTCTTGAATGCCGAAGAAACTCGCTATTTCTGCGACGCGCAGGCGGATCTCATCGGAGGCTACGCCCAGGTTCTCCAGCCCGAAGGCGAGCTCGTGGTAGACCTGGTCGGTGACGATCTGACTGTCAGGATCCTGCAGGATGAAGCCGATGTGGCTGGCGCTCTCGCGGGCCGGAAGTTCATCAAGCAGGCGGCCGGCGAGGCGGATCTGCCCTTCGCGCTCACCTGCCGGAGCCAGCGCCGGCTTGAGCTGGCGCAGCAACGTTGTTTTGCCACAGCCGGACGGGCCGCAGAGTACCACGAATGACCCGGCGTCAATGTCCAGGCACAGATCGCTCAGCGCAGGGGCCGTTGCATCGGGGTAGCTGAAACTCAGATGGTCGAGCGCGAGATACGCCATGCGACCTCCTCCTGCAATTCGAAAAGGACTGGCAATAAGCAGAGCAGGCCGAACGCGCCGTAGGCGCAGGCTATCAGCAGATTGCGAGCGTTGGCGGGCAGGCCAGCAGCGCCAAGGTTCAGCTGGAGACTCGGCAGGTACTGCGCTGACACGACGCCGGAGGTCAGCGCGACAATGACCACCGCCGCGCAGGTAAGGATCAGCGCCAGGGCGCCGGCGTCACGCGCAGTGAACCGGAACGGGCGGTAAGCGCTGCGCCCCGGGAGCCCATAGCCGCGCGCGTGCATCGAATCTGCTGTGTCGAGCGCGGATTCCAGCGCCCAGCTGGTCAGTATCGACAGGACGGCGAAGCTGTTGCGCAAGCGGTTGAGCAGATTAGCTGCGTGACAAACACCCCAGGGGTATTTGTCACCACCAGGGGAGTCTGTCACGCTCGCGGAATTCCGCCCCAGGCCACGCTGGGCGGCCGTGATTGCCTTGAGCTGGCGCAGGTAGCGGGGCACGAAGCGCAGCGCCATCGAGACGGTCAGCGCCAGCGATGGGATGATACGCCCAAACACCGCAAGGAACTTCTCTGTAGTGACGACTACGTTGTAGCAGGTAAACCACAGCAGCATCGCAACCAGCATGCAGGCCAGCGCGGCGCCATAGAGGAGCGCCTCGCGTGTCACGGGATTACCACCAATCTGTCCGATGATCGTAACGCCCTGGTGATTGAACAGCGGGTTGATTGCAGCAGCGATCAGTGCCAGCGGCACGAGTCCGGCAAGAAGCCGCAAGGTGCTGCGTCCGCCGCGGAGTTGCAGGCACAATACCAGCGCGCCCAGAACAGAGCAGGCCAACAGGACGGGGTGCGGCACGAAGACCGACACGCCGATGACCAGCACGAAGTAACCGATGCTGACTGCTGGGTGCAAGGAGGCGAAGCCACCTGAGTGATCAGCGGGCACCGCTTGCCCCTACGTCAGCGCCTCCGTTGCAGGTATAGCGGAAAGCGACCACATCGCCTGCTTTTAGAACATACTTGCTGCAGCCGGTGCTCGTGTAGGTGCCGTTGACGCTATAGACCCAGCCCGAGCGCGGGCCGCAGTCGAACTCATTGAGGTTGCCGATGCCCTTGATGTAGGCGCTGCCGTAACCGGGCATCTGCGAATACTCCAGCGAGACACCAGCAGCTTTGCACGCACGCTGCAGAACGGAGAAGACGGTATCGCCCTCTTGCAGAGTTACACTCTGCTTGCCAAGTATGACGCCGCTTGAGGGGACGATCGACTTCTTGCTCGCTTTCAAGTTGCCCATGTTGGAGAGCACGGTGCGACAGCTGGCAGAGATCGAGACGGTCGCGGGTTTCGGGACCGGCGCTGGCGCGGGCGCCGGGGTGGTTTTGTTCGGTTTCGTGGCGCCGCCGCCTGAGCTGTTAGAACCTGAGGCCCCAGGCGCAGAAGAGGAGGAGTTCGACGTGCCACCCGACGCGCTGCCCGCCGAGCCGACAGAAGAACCTTTGGGGCTGGCTGCAGCAGAGCCAGCCTTGTTCGTTCCTGGACCTGCCTGTGTTGAAGTACCTGTTATGCCCAGGCCCGACGCGCTCTCTGAAGACTCGTTTGAGGTCCCGTTCTCCTGGGCAAGCGTTTTGCTGGCTGTGCTGTCTGGCGTCTTATAGTGCTGCGCCAAAGCCAGCCCGATAGCAGTGGCCCCGCACAGGACCACTGCCACGCAGCTTACGATGAGTATGAGTTTTGTGCGCTGCTTCATCAGAGCGCCTGCTGCTTAGAGCGTCTCTGGGAAACGTAAAGTACGACCGCTGATCCCATGAGCACCGTTGTGGCTGCTATCAGCTGGAGCTGCTCTGAAGCTTCTCCAGCAGCGGGTAGAGCAGTCGTGGCCTTTGTGGTCTTCGTGGTCGCCGCGTTGGTTGTCGCGGGTGTTTTCGCGGGCGTCTTCTTTTTTTGCTCGGCGGCCGGTTTTTCCTTGCTTTCGTCGGCCGCTGCGCTCTTATAGGGCTGCAAAGTGACGTCGCTCATGTCGTAAAGGCGGTTGGCGCCGGTCAGCGAACGCCACAGCGAGGCCAGCGCGTACAGCCCTTGCTCCGTAGCCATGCCGTCGGGCGCCGGATCGCCCAGGTTGTTCACGAACGCCTGAGTGCCCGACCCCGCGTCAATCAGGAAACTGGTGAGCGAATCGTAGAGGCCAACCCCTGTTTTCACGAATCTGGGGTCATCGAGCGCAATGCCCTGGCTGTTCAGCGCAACTAGTGCCTGCGCGCTGCTCTCAGATGCAGGTACGGGTGACCATTCGCTCAGCAGGCCGCCGGTCGCATTCTGGATCAAACTGAGCGCGCCAAGGGCAGCGCTGACGGCATCGTCGACTGCGGTGGTCCCGGCATACGGGGCCAGAGCGGTAAGCGCCATGCTGGTCAGGTCAGGATCGGGCTGCGTTGCTCCCCAGCCCCAGTTCCAGCCACCGCTGGCAAGCTGCTCGGTAAGTATCGCGTCGACGAGTGCGGGGCGCGTGGTCTGGGCGCCGGCTGCCCCAGCCTTGAGCTTTGGTACTGCGTAGGTGTGGCTGTCGAGCGCGAGCAAGGCGTAGATACTACCGCTGACGCCCTGGGCGGTGATGTCATCGAGGTTGGCGAGCGGGGCTGTCAGGTCGATGCCATTAAAGTCCGTCACGTCAACGCCGATGCTGGTCAGGGCGAGGATGACACGGTCATAGTCGGTGACTGTGCTGCCTAATGAGTTCCCCTTACTTTTGAGGTACTTTTCCAGGTTATCCAGATACTGCTGCTTCAAGGCGGCGGTCAGCTTGCCCGCGCGGGCAAGTGCCATGATGGTCCATTCGTCGCCGTAGTTCGCTCCCCGTTTTGAGAGCTGAGCGACCTCATAGGCGGACACCTTATCGATGACGCCTTTCACCTGTGAGGCGCTGGGTGAAGTGCCGGCGCCGAAAGCCGTGGCTGGCAGGCAGACAGCCAGCAACAAGGCCAGGATCAGCGCCAGGCGCCCTCTCTTGTTTCTTGTTTTGTTGGATGTTTTTACGTGTTGCATGTCGCTTCCTTTCTTCTTTAACCCAAGAACATTGCGCGTGATAAGCAGAGGGTAAGTCTCCTGGCTCATGCCTGTTGTGGGCGCCTTCCCATCGCTCCACTACAGAGTCGACAGTGGCGTTCTGCCCGATTTTGATGGCATTTACAGTTGTGGTTTGCAGCTCCGGTCTCACACCGAATTCCTTGTTACTACCTGTTGGTAACCATCTGCTTGTATCCAGTTTTCAATCTCGCTCGGTCTTCTTTGCGAGTCCTTTTCCATCCTACCGCATCCGCGCTCCCGCGTGTCAAGGTTTATCGCATACCTGAGTGTGTTTGTTTGGTTCTGTGTTAAAATCACAAGGGCGTGAAATCAATTTTGAGCAATTGAACGATGTTTTGCGCGCTACATTCCTCAATAGTAACAACAGACGCTGTTTCTGAATATTTCAGAGTTGACGTTTAAGGAGACTCATGAAGGGCAAATGGCAAACTATAATGGGCGGAGTAATGGCGTTTTTGACCTGCAGCTTTGCAGTGTGGCGCTTTTTTGTGTCGAGCCGAACGATCGAAAGCCTCATGACGAATCTGATTGCTATTTGCGGGACGATAGTATCTCTTTTAGTTCTCCTGGTAGCTATAAAGGCTATTGTACATAATATGCACGACCATGATTTTGCAACCACCTTAGGTAACGAACTGAATAGTTGGGGAAAACAGTATTATCCGCTGGTTTTCGTGGATGAAAAGAATAGATATGAACCAGGGGAGAATGGGATAGATACTGATGGAGCACGTTACCGGATGCTCACAGAGCATCGCCACATATTACGAAGAGGGGAAAGACCGGATCACGACAGCTCAGTAATCTTTTTTGATTTACCACCAACGTACAATGAAGGTGACAAAGTCCTCTTTTATCTGCGCAAAAGTATGTTTAAAGATGTCACTCGAGCGAATCATGAGGATCCAGAACAAACGATCGCAAAACTTTCTAAGGATTTTGCTAATGCCATTTCATCTGAATTTTCTGATTTTATTAAAGCTCATGGCTATCCCGAAGGGACGGATGACCGGGTTACAGTAATCTTCAATCGGAATCTACATACGCCTGATGACGCACGCCTACTCGTGAAGCTTCTCAGCTATGTAACGATTTTATATCTGGCAGTCGCGTAAAGTTAGATCAGAGCATTGATGCCAGGTAAATAGGGAGGTAGGTCACAGATTCGGCTTGCTCAATATTCGTCTCCGCTAAGACCAGGGCTTCAGAGATGTCGAACTCCTTTACGGCCAGAGCATTGTTCAACGCGGCATGCGACTTATATCCGGCGCCTGATTTCACTTCAAGCGCGATGATTGCGCCATCCTTTCGCTCGATGACAAAATCCAGTTCGCCGATCTTCTTGTTGGTGTAATATCGCAAGGTGTAGCCGTGCGCTACCAATTCTTGCGCGACGAAGTTCTCATAAATGCCGCCAAGCTGTTTTGCTGGTTTGCCGCTTAGCAGCCCTAGCAGAGACTCTTTGGGAAATTGACTTGCCAGAAGCCCAACGTCGGAAAGGAATAGTTTAAAAAGACGATGATTTTCTGAGAGTAATAGCGGACTTATCGGCGCCCGTACGTTGTAGGTTGCCAATGCCACATTTGCCCGGGTGAGCCAGAGGAACTCATCCTGTATTTGCGAGTATCGTTTTACGTTTTCAATCGAGCTAAGTCTGAAACGCCTGTTCTGTGCTAAGAGCTCACTGGGAATAAGGTCGAAAATGCTTTTGATGACCAGGCGTCGATCTTTGGGCGCGTACTTACTGATATCACGTGCGTAGTATTTCAGAATGCCTTCTTGTACGACACGAACCTGATCAATGGAGTTGGTCTCGAAGAAGGCTACAACCGCATCGGGCATGCCTCCGACCAGCAGATAGCGGTGGAAAAGCGCTAAAAGGCGCTCGTGCAAATAGTCGGGGAGCGCCTCGTTGTGCGCGCGGCAGTCTTGTGCGAGTTGGGTCGATTCTTCACCAAACCCTGCGGCCCAACAGAACTCTTCGAAGTCCAAGGGATACATTAACACCTCGGTTACATAGCCAACAGGCTGCGATCTGATGTCTTCCAACTCCACTCCGAGCATCGAACCAGAGAGGATGTAATCATAGTCTCCTGTGTCGACCAGGAACTTGATGAGCGTCATGATCTCGGGGCACTCTTGTACTTCGTCAATAAATATTACGGTTCTTCCGGGTTCCAGGAGTGTTGGGGAAGCGACCGACATTCTGAGCATGAGATCTTCGGCACTTGACGCTTCTCTAAATGAATCTCGTGCTTCCATGTTCTCGACAAGGTTAAACTCGATGACATTCTCGTAATTCTTTTTTGCAAACTCCCGGATAAGAAAGGTCTTTCCTACTTGCCGTGCTCCCGCTACAAGCAAAGCTTGTTTCGTTTTATTCTGTTTCCAGAATTCAAAACGTTTGAGTGCTTTACGACAAAGCATAGTGCGCGCCTCTTCTAATCATCAAATGCTGCTTTTGCACTTATCCATAATTCTAAAACCTATATTACTACACTTTTCCGGAATTTGAAATAGGCAATTTGAACACTTTTCCATAATTTCAAACAGACAATTACTACACTTTTCCGGAATTTGCAGGTAAAATGACGCTATCGCCTGCCTGTAGTCCGCTAATTCAGTACGCGGACGGCCAGCACGCCATCGATCGATGAGAGCTGAGCGAGCACGGCGTCAGGCAAGGCGCCGTCGATATCTACCAGGGTGTAGGCGATCTCACCGCGTGATTTGTTAAGCAGGTCAGAGATATTGATGCTGGCGTCGGCCAGCACGGTCGTGACCTGTCCCACCATATTTGGAACGTTGCGGTTGGCGATGCAGACCCGCGTGGTTCCTGGCGCGCGCGTCAACTCGGCGGCGGGGAAGTTCACGCTGTTGCGGATCACGCCGTTTTCCAGATAGGCGCGCAGTTCGTCAGCTGCCATGCGGGCGCAGTTCTCTTCGGCTTCTGCCGTCGAGGCGCCCAGGTGCGGCAGGGTGACCACGCGGTCATGCTTGTTAAGCGCAGGGCTAGGAAAATCGCAGACGTAGCCGCGCAGGCGGTCCTCGTCCAGGGCCGCGACCAGCGCTTCTTCGTCAACGATGGGCGCGCGCGCGAAGTTGATGAGCACCGCGTCGGGCTGCATCAGAGCGAGCTGCTCGGCGCCGATCATGCCGGTCGTTGCCGGCAGGAGGGGAACGTGCACCGTGATGATGTCACTTTTGCTCAGGAGCAGGTCAAGGTCGGTCGTGCGGTTGACCTCAGGCGACAGTTTCAGCGCGTTCTCAACGGAGAGAAGGGGATCGTAACCGTAGACCTTCATCCCGAGTGCATTAGCGGCGTTAGCAACCTCGACGCCGATAGCACCCAGGCCGATCACGCCCAGGCTGCGCCCAGGCAGCTCAAAGCCCACGTAGGTTTTTTTGCCCGCTTCGACCGCTTTTGACATCTCGCTGTCAGTGCCCTCAAGACGATGCGCAAAAGCGGCGGCTGGAACGATGTTTCGCGCGGCCAAGAACAGCGCTGCCATGACAAGCTCCTTGACCGCGTTGGCGTTGGCGCCTGGCGTATTGAAGACGGGGATGCCGCGCTCGCTGCAGGCGGCCACCGGGATGTTGTTCGTGCCTGCGCCTGCGCGCGCGATGGCGCACACGCTTGTGGGAATGGCGTCCGGGTCCAGTACCGCGCTTCGGACGAGCAGGGCGTCAGGGTCGGCCATCTCTGGCCCGACTTCATACAGATCACCAGGCAGGCGGCTCAGCCCAACTTCGCTGATGGCGTTGAGTGTTTTGATGCGTAACATGGATTCGGTTCCTCTCGTATCTTATGACAAAGGGTCAGGTACTTTGTCATATCCTGTCAGCAGTGTTCGGCTTCGAAGGCTGCCATGAACTCGACCAACGCCTCGACGCCCGCCAGCTCCATCGCGTTGTAGATGCTTGCGCGGATACCGCCGACCGAGCGATGCCCCTTCAGGCCGGTCAGGCCAGCTGCGGTTGCCTCAGAAACGAAGGCGCCCGTCAGCTCCGGATCGCTCAGCGTGAAGACAACATTCATCCGGCTGCGCGCATCCAGCGCGACGGGGTTATGGTAGAGGTCCGACGTGTCGATAGCGCCGTAGAGCGCGTCGGCTTTGGCCTGGTTGCGTGCGGCTATCGCCTCAAGCCCGTCTTGCCGCTGGATCCACTCAAGGGTCAGGCCGAGCAGGTAGATACCGAAGGTCGGCGGGGTGTTGAGCATCGAATCGCTCGCGGCCATCTTCGTGTAATTGAAAACATCGGGCGTTTCCGGGCGCGCTTGATCGAGCAGATCATCACGCACGAGAACCAGCGTCAGTCCTGCAGGCCCCATGTTCTTTTGTGCGCCGGCATAGATCAGCCCGAAGCGGCTCACCTCAAGGGGAGCGGACAGGATCGAAGAGGAAAAGTCCGCGACCAGGGGCGCCGTGCCAGGATCAGGGATGTAGCCGAACTCGACGCCACCGATGGTCTCGTTGGGGGTGTAGTGCAGGTAGCGCGCCGCCGGATCGATGGTGAAGCTGCCGGGGGAAGGCACGGTGGTGTAGTTGCTGGCAGCCTCGTCAGCAGCGACCTGGACCTGCAGGCCCTGCGCTTGTGCGGCCTTCAGCGCTTTGCCCGACCACTGGCCGGTGTTTAAGAGCGCGATCGTCTCGCCTGGTGCGGTCAGGTTCATTGGCACAGCAGCGAACTGCCCGGTGGCGCCTCCCTGCAGAAACAACACTCGGTAGTTATCCGGTACGCCCAGGAGGCTGCGGAGCAGCTCTTCTGCGTGCGCGGAGCAGGCGACGAAGTCCTTGCCCCGGTGCGAAACTTCCAGCACCGACATGCCGCTGCCCTGCCAGTCGCAGAGTTCAGCTTGAGCTTGCTCCAGTACTTCAAGGGGGATGGCGGCTGGTCCGGCTGAGAAGTTATATACGCGCATAACGGATTCTCATTTCTTTTGTTTGGTCGGATGACAGGGGGTGTGCACAACTTTGAGTACACCGCAACGAAGAAGCAAGTATAGCATGGAAGAGCAGGCCACTCGCATATTTCCGGGGGATTTCCTCAGATGCTACGGTTGCAGCTTGTCAGGTCCGCTCCCTTACTTTTTCACGAACTTCTCGGTCACTTCAAAGCGCCCGAGGTATTTGCCGAGCATCAGGTGGATCTGTGCGTTGTAGGCGCCCAAACTGAGGTAAACAAGCGTCGTGATCGGCAAAAGTATCCATTGCAGCAGCATCGTGAGGCTGTAGCTTTTTGGGTAGCGGTCAGGACGCGGGGGCAAGAGCGTCAAAGCGGTGAGCATCGTGACGATCAGGCCGATGGTCGCCACGCGGCTGACCAGCGTGATAGCTTGCGGCACCTGCAGGATCCGCAAGCTGTGCAGCGCGGTAGTGGAGAGCAGCCAGGGCAGGCAGCCGCCGAGCGTAATGACGACCGGGATCGCCGCCCAGGTGAAAGTATTGTTCACGAGCCGCATCCAGCGCGCGAACAGCGGCCAGAAGCGGACGGTTCGCTTGCGTGAGAAGAGATGGCTTGCCACGAAGGCAATGTCAGCGGCGCCGTAGGCCCAACGGCGGGTCTGGATGAACTGTGAACGCAAGGTGCGCCAGTAGGTCTTCGATAGCACGACATCCTGCCCGATGCTGATCCTGAGCGACACCATGCGGTAGTGGCCGCTGAAATACAGGTAGCTGCGCCAGAATTGGTGGGCGTCCTCCACGATCGTGCGCGTCGAGAGGAAGTTCATCCCGATCAGCGCCTCCATGCCCTGGGCGTGCGAGGCGGCGTTGCGCAGCGCGTAGGTGCGCTGCGACAGGATCATGTTCCAGAGCGAGTTGCTGGTCGCGATGACGCGCATCGGCGCTGGCGCGTCCCAGATGTTGTTCGTGAACAGGCAGATCGGCTGGAAGGAGACCTGCTGGCGATCCGGTGTCGTGATCCAGGCGTAGGAGAGGTAGGAGAAATACTTGGGCTCAGGGCGGTTGTCGCTGTCGAGCTCCGTCATGATCACGTTGCGCGCGGGGATTTGCTTCTCTCGCAGGTAGCCAGCAAGCTGGCGGCCCGAATGGCTGAGGTTGGGCCCCTTGCCGATCACCTCACCTGGGATGTCGGCGGGGTGGCCATAGAACAGGAGGTCAAAGAACGTGCCAGCAAAGTTCTCCTTGATCAGACGCCGTGTCGCCAAAGAGGCCTCTGCCGCGCGCTCCTCATAAGCGATCGTCACGATCAGGCGCTTGGGGTCGTAGTCATTATCCAGCAGTGACTGCAGCGTTGGGCCCAGGGTGTCATAGGACTCATCCACCATACAGATGACCACGGCATGATAGAGCTCCGAGGGTTTAGGATACTGCTCGGGGAGTCGGTTGATCTCCTGCAAGTTGAGCACATGCTGGTGGAGCCCGTACTGACGAGAGTAAAGGTCATCTGCTCGTTTCTCAGCAGAGAGAGCGGGATCTTCGAGTTCCTCAAGCCAGCTTGCCCAGTCGACGTTACGTGACTGCCCATAGACGATGCGTCCTTGTATCGTACGAAAGGCCAGCATCAGCGAGCGAATAAAGGTGATGCTGACGATGACCAGCACATAGATCGAGGCCCAGAGGGGAGAGACAAAAAACAACACGATCAGAAGCACCACGGCCGCGATGCTCAAGGCGCCAGGAAGTATCTCGAAAGCACGGTAAAGCTTGCTGCGCTTTCCTAAGGGAATCTCGATATCTGTCATGGATAATAGCCTATCCGATTTCATAACAATGTAGCTAAATCTCCAGATGTAGACACCGTTTTGAAAAGATATCCGACGATCGATATATCTGCAGGTTAGGGGCGGGGGGTAACTCTACAGTTGGGCGGTGAAGAGCTGCTTGATGTTCATGACCACGTCGCTGCTGTCGGCGTTGACGCAATAAGCCTCATTCATCGAGGACAACTCTTTAAGCGAATCGATGTCGTTGTTGTAGCCGATCGTATAGATCGGGATCTTCAAGCCGCTGACGATTCCCTTGATCTGACTCATGCTCAGGCCATCGTTTTGCTGGCCATCGCTGAGCAGGAAGACCCGCAGTTTGGCGTCGGAAAGCCCCAGCGCAGTTTGCTTTTTGACCAACATATTCATGGCTGCAACCAACGCGCTGTTCGTGGCGGTATTGCCGCGCGCTTGCAGGTCGCCCACAGCGCCACAGAACAGGGAATGCGTCGCGGGGGTAAACTTATCGATTGGCATATCGACGGTGATATCGTTTGCCGAACTGTAGCTGACCAGCCCCACGTAATAGTTCTCGTTAATATAGTTGGCGCCGTTTAAGAGCGAGTCCTTCAGTTGGTTGAGCGGTTCGCCCTCCATGCTGCCGCTGCGATCGATCACGAAGACCGACAGAACCGGTTTGCCCGCGTCCTTGTTCTGCTTCCAGAAGTCGAGTGCCTTATACAGCTCAGCGCCGGTGTACTCGTTTTTGACTCCGCCGTAGCCGTTCGTGGGATTGAAGCCAAGGCTGGTGGCTTCCTGCTGGGCGGCGCTGGTCGAGCAGAAATCAGCGAAGGCCTTCAGGGTCTGCTTCTGCGCAGCAGTCGACTTGTCAAAGGCGTAGAGTGGGCTGTTGTGCAGAACTCCGCAGGGCGTAAATACCCAGTCCTTCAGCGTGGGGTCGGACTGCCAAGCCTGGTATTCGGTGATGATAGCGTCTGCTAAGCCCTTACTGGCCACTTGGACCATCTCGGCTGTGGTCGGGCTGGTGGGCGGCACCTTGTCGGCGAAACGCTGCATCTGTGCCTGCGCCTTGTCGCTGAAGGGGTTAGTCGGGTCAAAGGCGCGCAGCTCCTGGGTCATGATATTGAGCCCGGTACTACTGACGTTCGGGTCAGTATGAGCAAGCTTCAGGTCACCAGCCAGGACGGCTTTGACGACGTTATCGATCGTGACCGGACTCCCGTACTTCTTGACGTAGCTTTGGTAGACGTTCTTTTTCATGAGGATGCCGGCTTCATTGCCCGTGAGTTTTTGCGAGATAGTGTCGAGGTTGACGCCCTTGGACTGCAGCATCGCTCCCCAGAGTTCATTAGCGGGAGTGTAGGCTCCTGGTACATACTTGCCGCTCGTAATATAGCCCATGGCCGAGCCGGATGCGATGGGGCGAACCGACACAGACATGTTGCTGTGCGCACGGTTGAAAGCCTTGGCTTCGATGTCCAGCCAGCCGCTCCCGTCAACGATAGATTTCTCGGTCGAGGCGAAGATCTCGACATTATTGCTGCTGCCGCCTTTAATGCTCAGGGGGTACTTCTGGTTGATATTTGGCAACTCGTCGATCGATCCGCTGGTGCCGACCCAGCTGTTGTCCGGATCATGGCTGACGGTCTTGGTCTTGACTTTGCTCTTGACCAGGGCGTCAAGTTTCTCCTGGGCCTGCTTCTGGGTCAGGTTGCTCTCTGATGTTCCGGCGCCGCTACAGCCGGCCAGGACTGCAATGAGTACGAATGCGAGCGCTATTGATATAAAACGCTTCATAATGTTGGTTCTCCTTCTTTGGCTGAAGTGCTTTGGGCAACCATGCCGCGCAATACTTTCAGCCATGAATCAAGCTCTACTGAGCTGCCGCCCGCGGTGTCGCCACTGATAAGATCGGCAACGTGGCCGAGTGCCTCTTTGGTCTCGTCGAGCAGTTTCTGATTCTTGGCTTGCTGGGTTTTGATCAGCTTTTTTAGTTCGTCGTAGTGGGCGCTGTTGGGCTGATCGCTCTGATCGCAAGCGATACCACGGACGATGACCGCGCGCAGGTTGGCGCAGATGATCTTTTCGACTGACCCGAGCAGCTCGACAACGCTTGACCACTCGTCTTCGGTCTTGCTGATGCGCAGGATCTCACCCAGCTGCGCCTTGCGCCGGTCCATGCTGTCCAGCTGTTCCAGGCAGGCGTCCAGCTCGCCTACCAGCAAGGGGTGAAGCTTCTTCAGGCGCTCCAGCTCGCTGCGGATCGCTTCAGGCGTCTCTTTGCCCTCGGCGAGCAGGGCGGTGCGCTTACCTTCTGACAGGCGCGCCGCTTGGCGCCGGATGATCGGCACAGCTCCTGCCGCCGCGGTAATGAGTCCAACGCCCATAAGAACGTAGGCGACGATCGGCGCTGTGTTTGCTGCGATGATACCCTGGTTGACGATGATCGCGACTCGGAAGACGTTTGCCGCAGTAAGTCCTAAGCCGCCGACTACAAGAGCGCCGAGCCCGCCGATCAAGAGACCTTTACCGTTACTACGCATACAAACACCTCCTCCTTTGCCTGCTGCGCATAAGCGCAGTCGTGCTTCATCAACGCGCGTTTACTTGCTGATCTCAAGCAGCTTGTTCTTGAGCTCGCCCTCGATGGCCTGGAGCCTGACTTCAGCGGCCTGGCGCTGCTCGCGGCCTTCCTTCTGGATCGCCAGCACTTCATCGAGCGTGGTCATGAGATCCTGGTTGGTCTGCTCGAGCGTCTCGACTTCAACGATGCCGCGCTCCGAGGCTTTCGCGGCCTCGATGGAGCCCGCTTTCAGTTGGGCCGAATTACGTTTGAGCAGCTCGTTGGTGGTCTCGTCGACCTCTGCCTGCGCCTTTTCAGCCTCAGCCTGGTTAAAGAGGCTCTTTGCGAGGACCAGCTGCTGCTTCCACAGCGGGATCGTGTTGTTGATCGTAGAGTTGATCTTGTTGACCATCGCCGTATCGGCGCCTTGGATCAGCCGTATCTGGGGCGCTGTCTGGATAGAGATGGTACGAGTCAGCTGCAGGTCATAGAGCCGTTTCTCGAACAGGTTGATCGCTTCGCTTAACCGGTAGGATTTTTCCGCGTCGGCCTGATCGCCGCTCTCTGACGCTTTCGCCTGGAGCGCGATAAGATCCGCGTGGCCTTTCTCCAGAGCCTGTTTGCCCGCGAGGATATAGAGCGTCAGGTCCTGATAGTACTTCAGGTTCTCGTCATACATGGTATCAAGCATCGTGACATCTGCCTGGAGCTCCATCTCATGGCCCTTGAGCTTTGCCACGACCTGGTCGACGCTGGATTCGATGGCGGTATAGCGCGCCTGGATCTTTGTAATACTGGCGCCCGCTTTCTTGAACAGGCCCATGATGCCCTTGGCCTCGTTAGGGTTAAAGCCTTTCAGATCCACCATCAAGTTGGTGATCAGACCGCCGACCTCGCCCATATCCTTGCCGCGGACTTTGCCCAGGGCGGATTCTGTAAACGATGACATGCGTTGCTGTGCGCCGGCGCCATAGGTCTGGATGGCGTTGGTGTCAAACGTGATGGCCTGCGCCCGTTGATCGACCAGAGCTTGTTGCTCGGGAGTAAGATCGGGCTTGCTGTCGTCTTTTACCAGATCAGTCACCTCTGGCTGTTGGGTTTCTTCTTGTGGCATATCCATGATCGCATCCATGTTGATAGCTCCTTTCAAACACCGAATTGTAGGCTCCTGCGCAGCGGAAAGCAAATGTTGCGCACTAAAGTTTCATAGTGTTTGTATCATACACGATGATGCGGTCGACCGTCTGCCATGAGACCAGGCGATGGCGGACAATAGCGCAGTGACAAAAGGACCCCGGGGATCCTTTTGTCATGTGAGCAAATCGATGCCGTTTGCCACTCAGGCGGCTTTGTTGCGCAGGGCGCGGCTGGCGGTGCTGACGGTGTCAACGACCAGCGCAAAGCAGATGATGAAGAAGAGCCCGACGCCCAGATGGGGCGCCCACGCAGCGAGCTGCGCTGAGCCGTTGCCGACCAGGAGCTTGCTGAGGTAGCTCAGAAAAGCCGGATTCATGATTGCGGGGCTCAGGAACACCACGGCGGTGCAGGCAAGGATCAGGATGTTCGCGATCAGGGTTGCGAGCGCTACGCGCACCGAGTACTGGCCCTCGATGAGCATGACAGTTTGTTTTGCGATCCCCAGGATCGCCCAAAGGAGTATCAGCGGCCAGAAACTCCGAATGACAGAGGTTGCAAACACGGGAATCCATGTGCCGCTCTCGAGCCAGACGCTGATGATTTGCGGAAAACCCAGGAAAACGATCAAGAGGACAGCCGACCAGAACATGCCGACGATCGGGACGATCAGTTTGATTTCGGCGCGCTTCTGGGGCACGGGCCGCAGTCGTGAGAAAAAGTCATCCTGGGGAGTGAGGCCGACGTGGAGGCGCTGCATGATCGCGAAGATGATCGTCAGTATTGCGAAGGCCCAGAATGCGCCGCCTATCGCGCCGCCGATGGTCTGCCCAAAGAGCTGGCCCGCCAATATCAGGGGATTGGTTGCCGGTTTTGTGTTGACCAGCGCCGAGATCGCGCCTGAAATTGCGACGACTGCGGTAATGACCGGCAGCAGGAAGCGCAGGATCCGCTTATAGAGAATGAAGTAGCCGCCGCTGATAAGCGCTCCATTTTCGTCCCCGCTGTATTTGGCCGCGAGCTCTTCTGGTGTGCCGAGCTCGGTCAGAACGACGCGGATATCTTTTTCTGTGGGCGTGATGGCGCCGCAGCGCTCCGTCAGCATGTCTGCGATCAGGCTGTCGAGTTCCTTTTCTACGTCAGCCCGCATTTTCTCGGGCAGGTAGCGGGTGACCGCGTAGATATAGCGCGTGATCAGGTCGTCGTGCTCGTTACTCATAGCTTTCAATCCTCCAAAAGGTTGTTCATATTGGCTGTCATAGTCTGCCAGTGCGCTTTCAGAGCGGACAGAACTTCGACGCCCAGGCTGGTCGCGTGGTAGTACTTACGCGGCTTGGCGCCCTCTGTGTTCCAGGTGCTTATCAGGAGCCCCTGGCTTTCGAGTCGGCGCAACAAGGGGTAGAGCGTGTTGGCCTCGATCGCGATGCCGGTATCAGCCAGCTCGGCGATCAGGTTATAGCCGTAGGTCGATTCCTGCAACTTAGCCAGCACACAGAGGATCACCATCCCCCGGCGCAACTCCAGCAGAAAGCCCGATACGATCTCGTCTTTGTTCATGTACCCTCTTTCCACACGTTATTGCTGATTACGGTATATAGTGTAGCACACACTATAAAGTGAAAGTCAAGGGGAGGACGGGCAGAAAGTCAAAGACAGACGATAGATGCAAGAAGAGTTATGGATATTTCATCGTTATATTTTCTTTTCTTACATCGTTTCCCCAGCTCAGAGCAATGAGAGAACTTTTGGCGCCGCTTCAGGCAAGACGGTAGTAAGAAAGCGGTAAGTATCGCCTGTTATGGTTGCGACGTGGTTAAAGACAAAATTTTATTGGATTGTTATTACTACTTATGAGTAGTAAACTAGAGGAGAAGCCGATGTATGAAATTGAGTATTACACTCGGGCTAATGGGGAACAACCAGTTCAAGTGTATCTTGACAGCCTGAATACGAAGCTCGAAGCGAAGACAGCTTATATGATCGATTTGCTTGAAAGAAACGGTGCCGCGCTGAGAGAACCCGACTCTAAACATCTTGAAGATGGCATCTTTGAGTTACGGACTAAATTCGGGAGCGATTCAGGGCGGGTGCTGTTTTTCTTTTTTGTTGAGAAGAGAATTGTTCTGACGCATGGGTTCCTGAAGAAAATAAACAAGACGCCCCGAAGAGAAATCGCCAAAGCAAAGCGTTTTCGTAGCGATTATCTGGAGCGTATGGGAGGAGAGCAAAATGGCAAAAAGTGAATTCAGAAAATATCTTGAAGAGCAGATGAAGGATCCGGAGTTCAGGGAGGCCTGGGACGAAGCTGATACTGAATATCATATGCAATGGGCTTTGATCAACGCGCGCAAAGAACGCGATATGACCCAACAGCAGCTTGCCGAGGCAACCGGAATGGACCAGCGGGTCATCAGCCGCATCGAATCAGGGAACAGCAACGCAACACTTAAAACGCTCATGCGCCTCGCGAAAGGCCTCGACAAGACACTACGGATCGAGTTTGTTGAGAAAACCAGCTGAATGGCGACCGCAGCCCGTGCAGGCCTCGGCGTCAAAGGCAAGAGTGGTAACGTTCTTCAGATAGGCGAGTGGCATGGTGTTCTCTCCAACTTCTCAGATCAGGTGATAGAACAGAGTCAAAAGCGCCCCGATGACGCCGGAGCCAAAGCTGGAAGACGCCTTACATCCTTTAGGATTTGCACGATCAGGTGAGGTGAGGCAAACGGTTGCCAGAGCAATCAGTGTTCCGGTTTCCTGGCTGTCTCGCGTACCAGAGCGCCTTTTTGGTTGTAGCGGTAGTTATACGATGTTGACGTGATAGTTAACCAGTTCGGAGGCTTGCTTTCAGGAGAAGAGTCAGGAGAAGAGTCAGAACCGTCAAGAAGATCGTAAGGGGGGCTCAGCGGTATGCCTTCCGATTCACCTTCTGTTGGTGCGCGGGAACCCTTCGCCAGCATCAAAAGGACCTCTTCAAAGTGGCTTTTAGGCATGGTGCTGGTGTCTTCTTCAACAGAAATACCCACTTCATCATCTTGATAGTTGTCCATGATAATACTTGGGTCAAAAGTTCCGACAGTATACCTGATGCCGAGAATGAGCGCCTGGTTTGGATGCCGCGCTGCCCAGACCTTGGCTTCGGCGATCTTGCCATCAGCGAACTTTCGGGCCTGTTGTTTGAGTTTAGCAGAGCTATCAGAGTCAGTTTGCGGGATGATCAGCGTGTTGACGAGCAAGTTGTCGGAGATTTTTTCGGACCGGTATGTTGTCATGCCGAATTCTTGGGCGGGACTACAGAATACAAAATTCGCAAGCGGTCCGGGGCCTTTTGTGTAAAGATTGACGCGAGATTTAAAGCGCTTGTAGATCGCGATCGACTGGTAGTAGGTGGGCATTTCTATCTCGATGTTTCCGCCTGCAACTGTTGTGTAAATAGAGCTCCGGTCAAACGTAAAAGGGATATCAGGGTTAGCTTTAAACGCCTGGATGACTTTGAGCAGATCTTCGTCATCATCGGACAGGGGTTCCTGGATACCATCCGGGAACTCGGGGTCTATTTGTTTGCCGGCAGCGTTAAAGTTACCAGTCGACTTTGTGTCAGTCAGGGTTGACCCATAGCAGTCCGCAATGATCTGGTTCAGGTTGGTTCCGGCGATAAACAGGTCGCTGAATTTGATCTGGTTGCCGGTATCGAGGCGAAGATTCAGCACCTGGTTTTTTGAATAAGTGAAATTTCCATAGTCCCATTCGGTACCGCTGCACGAGATTACATCCCCATAATTGGCTACTATCCTGAAATCAATGTCATCAGGCGCCGCTCCATTTTCGCTCTTTAGGGCTTTACCAAGCTTCAAGGCTGTATCACAGATCGTCTGGTTGATTTTGGCTTCGACAGTCCTGTTACGCAGCCCGGAGATCTGATCGTAAGTGACTTTTGTCGGATACTTTTGATTGCCGGCATACTCCGTAAAAAGGGTTTCGGACTTTTGGCTGATATCAATGTTATTGTCTGCGTACATCTCGCTCAAGCTTTTGATCTGAAATGCACTCTCGTTGGGAAACGTCAGAATCTTTAAGGGCTCTTCTTTCTTAGCGACCGTAGATGTCGTGTCTTCGCTCGCCAGAATTATCTGGGTTGCTGCTTCTTTGGTCAGGGCGGTTGCCGAAGACTTCTGGCGGTTGTGCTGGGCAATTAAAACAGAGGTTATTCCTGACAAGAAAACCGCAATGATCAGCGTGATCAGCGCGAGTTTTCTCGCTAAGCTCCAGGAAGACGTCTTCATATTCTCAGGGCTCTGGTCTTCGCTGGTGGCGTCTTTGCTATCAGTTAGCAGCTGCTCCTTGTCCTTATCTGAGCGGGACATAATCCGCCTCCCGGGCAACTCGCTGGCCTCGATCGGACAGCATTGCCTTTTTCAGCGCGCGCGTCAGGCTGCCCTTTTGCGCGGCTGCATTGATCACGATATAGTAGGCGGTGCGCAAGGGGTAACGAGCAGACTTGATATTGTCAGTAGTGGGCGAAACACCATTGATCTTCAGCAGCTTGATGTTGTTTGCTGTAGCGGCGTCAACGTCGTGATAGATCGTCGTAGCGTAATAGTAATAGGAGTAGCAGATGCCCTGGTCGTTACTGTTGCCATCATAATTTGCTACAGTGTTGATGGCGCCGCTCATGGTGCCTTCTACGTGCAAGGGCGCGCTTGTGAGCGGCTTGCCCTTCATGACCAGGTCGAGCATCCCGGTCTGAGAGCCGGAGTTTACGGGTCGCTGATAGGCCGTGATGGGCTCATCGTTACCGCCGACCTGCTTCCAATTGGTGATCTTGCCTTGATAGATATCCTGGACTTGCGTGATGGTCAAACTGTCAACCGGGTTGTTTTGGTTGACGAAGAAGACGAAGCCCTCGTTGACGACTGGGGTCACTTCAAGCTTTATCCCCGCTTTCTGAGCGCGTGCCAGTTCGTCTTTTGAGGGGCTGGTGACCAGGATCAAATCGACTTGGCCTTTGATAAGCCGGGAATAGGCCTCGTCGGTCTGAGTAAAGCCGAGTTTTGTTTCATCGATGCTCTGGTCGCCGGTAAAGTTTTTCATGAAGGCGAGCGCCAAGGGCTGCGTGACCGTGCTGGCGTCAACTTTCGGGTAGTTCTCGGCTGTCAAGAGGACTGTTTTGCTTGCTGGCTTTGCTGGTAGTGCCGGCTTGAAGAACCAGCTCTGGGTGAAATAAGCATATGCAGCTACACAACCTGCAACAACTATGATCAGTGCTGCAATCATAATGAATATCGGTAGGGCTTTTGGCTTTTGCTCCACGGTGGTGAGTCCTCTCATCCACATTCTCCCAAGCCTAAGTATAGCATCTGGCTTTATTCAGCTGAATGGGTAGTGTGAATGAGTGACGGCTCCAGACTCCAGATGCAGATACCGCATTGAAAAGTGAGGGCCTCTTTTGCTAGAGGTCCCTGAACAATTCTTCCAGCGTCATACCAAGGCCCTCGGCGATCTGTGCCAACTTCCCAAGAGTCACGCTGTGCCTGCCGAGCTCAATAGCGGCGTAGTAGGTCCGATCCATATCGATACGGTAAGCGAACTTCTCTTGGCTTAAGCCCGTACGCTCTTGCCGCAGCTTCTTCAGATGTTGGCCCAACTTCAATTCGATAGTACTTGTGTCATCCATACACTCAAGTGTGCTAAGATGTGCTATATATAACAACGGAATATATCCCACTGTATATATCAAGAACATATGAAGTGGGATCAAGAGAAGGAGGATACAACGATGCAATTGAGGAAACTGATAGGAGCCGTATTAGCTCTGGTGATGGCACTCTCGCTGGTAGCTGCGCCAGCCTTTGCCGCCAGCTCTAGTACCGAAACTACAGCGCAAGCTGCCACTTCCACATCTGTGCCAAAACAGTTGGCGCCAGCATCAACTAGTGGTGCGACTAGCCCAATATCAATCAAGCTCGGACAATGGAATGGAAATGCCACGGGAAACCTTACTTACGGCAATTTTTCCATGAAAGTTGGTGAGCAAATTACTATGCGCTGTAGCACTAGTACTTTGCCGAGTGGGGTTCATCTTAAGAATGGAATTCTCTCATCATCTGACACTTCTATCGTTTCCGTTGCCGGTAGTGACTGGATCATTACCGCCCTTAAGCCTGGTGTCGTGGCCTTGACGGCTACCGTTACTTTCAGCGATGGCTCCATAGAGACTGATACAGTTACCGTAACCGTAACTGGCGCAACCAAGCCAGCAGCTCTCTGGTCTAACAGCTTAAGTTCCTTTACACTCGGCAATAAGTCCACTTTAATCTTTATTGTGAAGAAGAACTTCAGCCTGTTCT
The DNA here is from genome assembly GCA_009778715.1 of Coriobacteriia bacterium. GTDB lineage: Bacteria > Actinomycetota > Coriobacteriia > WRKU01 > WQUG01 > WQUG01. The sequence continues at coordinate 24,132 of WRFR01000005.1, forward strand.
CTGGTGTCGTCAAAGTGGATGGTAAGACTATTAAGCAAAGTAAGGACTATACCGCCAAGAGTGGTTCGACTGAGATCACCTTGCTTAACTCTTACCTGAACAGTTTATCGGCAGGCAAGCACACTCTGACCGTTTCCTTCACTGATGGAACTAAGATCGATACTACTTTCAAGGTGAAAGCCACCCCGCTCAGCACCCTGCCGCCAACGGGCGACAGCAGTAGCCTGGCCGCCGTGTCTCTCGGCGTATTGCTTCTGGCTGTTGGCGGAACCATCTTGCTGACAACGCGCCGTCGCGATCTGCTCGACCAGTAACTTATCTCTCAAACAAACATCGGGCGCGAACTAACCACTCGCGCCCGATGTTTATGTCTATAGCCTAGCACCAGACTACGCTGGCGGGTTTCTTGGGGGTGGAACGCAGGTAGGCGGCGTTTAGACAAGTCTGGTGGTGGGCGATACAGGATTTGAACCTGTGACCTTGACCTTGTAAGGGTCCTGCGCTCCCGCTGCGCCAATCGCCCACGTTCCTAAAACGTGCACCGGAGAGCCGCGCTGGTCGTGCGAGTTGCCCTCCGAAGAGAAAGCTGGTGCCCCCGACGGAATTCGAATCCGTGTTGCCGCCTTGAAAGGGCGGTGACCTTGGCCTCTAGTCGACGGGGGCGCTTTGGTGCGCCATGTAGGAATCGAACCTACGACCTTAGGATTAAAAGTCCTCTGCTCTGCCAACTGAGCTAATGGCGCATCATCCCTTCTGCGCCACAAGGTATGTTGGCGTCTACCCCATAACACAGCGGATTATTAGTTTATCGGGTTAAAGAGGTAACTTCAAGTATAATGAGCACATGCCAGCTACGTTGACCACATTCATCGCACGTTACGGGGTCGCTATCCTGTATTTTGCCAGTTTTCTGCTGGTGGGCGTTTTGCTTGACCAGGCATTGGGAGCGTTCCTGCGTTCTCCGATCCTGCGTAACCTTAACCGCTTTTTCTCTGCGGTGATCCGCAGTTTTCGAGGCATCCTGAGCCTTGCTTTGGGATTGACAGGGTTCTGGCTTGCCTTTAATCACCTTAACAAAACCTTACAGAATAAGTTTCCCGGTGTGGTATTACAGATCTCCACCGTACTGACACTTTTGCTCGTCACGATCTTTCTGGCGCGCTTGATAGGGCGTTTCATCGGTTTTTACACTGCCAGTGACAATACGCGCATCTCTTCAAGCAGCATCTTCACAAATTTGGTCAAGGCGATAATCTACATCGTTGGCGTGGCGGTCATCTTAAGCCAGTTAGGCGTATCACTGACGCCGCTTATCACCACACTCGGTATCGGAGGTGTGGCCATCGGCTTGGCCCTGCAGCCGACGCTCGGCAACCTCTTTGCGGGCATTCAGATCGTGACTTCGCATCAAATCGAGCCAGGAGACTTCGTGCGCCTGGCCTCTGGTGACGAGGGCACAGTCGAGGATGTGACCTGGTCGAACACGACGATTCGCAAGATCACGAGCGAGCTGATCGTGGTGCCGAACTCAGTGCTTGGCCAGGAGCCGGTCATCAACTTCAGCCGCAACAATCACCAGCATGTACTGGTGATCCCGGGCATGGTCGTTGCTGATACTGACGTGCTGCATCTTGAGCGAGTCGTGCGTGAGGTTGCCAATGAGATCATGTTCAGCTCACATTACACCTACAAAGGGGCGACGCCTAACTTCCGTCTGACGGCTACCACGGCAGGCGGCATCAGCTTCAACACGATCTTGCCGATCATCAGCTATCGCAGTGAGCCCGTGGTCAGGTCGGAGTTCCTGGAACACCTGGTCGAACGTTTTACCGCTGAGCATATTGAGCTGGCCCGCCCGCTGATACCGATGCCTCAGACGCTACCAGCGTCAACGACGCCACCTATTCAACAACCGTAACTATAACGCCTCTATGCGGTCAAAGATCGGACCTGTGCGGCCCAGGAAAGCCCAGGGGTCACAGATCTTTGCCAGCGCCTCAGCGTCCAGGGGGCAGCGCTCATCGGCGACCAGGCGCTCCGGGAAGCTTGCTCCCTCGCGCGCTTGCTGGATATCGGCCCAGACCGCCATGGCGTTATCCTGCACGATATCGTAAGCGTCCTCGCGCAGCATGCCGGTATCAACCAGCGCCAAAAGCACGCGTGATGAGTAGATCAGCCCGCGCGTGCGGTTCAGGTTAGCGAGCATGCTCTCCGGGTAAAGCACGAGCCCATCCAGGATCCAAAGGAGCTTATCAAGCATGTAGTCGAGCGCTGTGGTCGAGTCCGCAAGCACGACGCGCTCGGCGCCGGAGTGTGAGATGTCGCGCTCGTGCCAGAGCGCCACGTCGTCGAAGCCGACCTGCGCGTTGGCCTTGACCACGCGTGCCAGGCCGCAGACGCGTTCGCTGGTGATGGGATTGCGCTTGTGCGGCATCGCGCTGCTGCCCTTCTGACCGGCGGTAAACGGCTCTTCGGCTTCCAGCGTGTCGGTCTTTTGCAGCGCGCGGACCTCGGTGGCGATCTCTTCGGCGGTGGCAGCGATCGTGGCAAGCGTGGCCAGGTAGAACGCGTGACGGTCGCGCGCGATGACCTGGGTCGAGAGCGGGTCGGGGGCAAGCCCCAGCGCGGCGCAGACATGCGTCTCGACGCTCGGATCGATGTTGCTGTAGGTGCCCACCGCGCCCGAGATTGCGCCCACGGCGCACTGCTTGCGCACGAGTGCCAGGCGCTCGCGTCCGCGGGCCAGGGCAAAGGCCCAGCGTCCGAACTTCATGCCAAAGAGCATGGGCTCGGCGTGGATGCCATGGGTGCGTCCCACGCAGAGCATGTCGCGCGTTTCAAGTGCGCGCCGCTTGCAGACCTTGATCAGCGCCTGCAGGTCCGCGTCGATCAGGTCGGCGGCCTGCGTCATCTGCAGGCAGAGCGCCGTGTCGCCGAGGTCTGAGCTCGTCATGCCGTAATGGACCCACTTGCTGGGGTCGCCGATATGCTCGGCCATATTGGTGAGAAACGCAATGACGTCATGGTTCAGGGTCGCCTCAAGCTCGTCGACCCGCTCATCCTCAAATCCCGCCTTTGCGCGGATCTGCGCGGCCTCTTCGGCGGTGATACCGACCTCTGGCAGCTTCGCCTGCGCTTCACAGGCAAGTACCTCGATCTCTTTCCAGATGTCGTATTTGTTATGCAGCGTCCAGATGGCGCCCATATCGTGCCGGGTATATCTCTCGATCATTTTTCACTCTCCTCGCTCTCGCCGCTTCTGAGTCCTAAGGCATCCTCCAGGCGCTCCAACATCGACTCGCCATGCAACGGGGCGATGGGATCGACGGTCTCATAGACGATGCCGAGGGCAGGACCCACATGCGCGCCGACAACGGGACCGATCGGGATCACCCGCACAGGAAAGCCAACTAAAGGCTCAATAACATTCTTACAGAACTCAGCCGCCTCTTTTTCTTCGGCGATAAAGTGGACGCAAATGTTGAGGAGCCCTCCGCTCGCTTTGATATCAGCCACCAACTTCTCTTCGATCGTTTTCAGCGCCTTGGGAAAAGTCCGTACTTTAGCGTAGGTGGTGGTGATCGCGTTATCGACCGTAAGCACGGGGTTGAGTTTCAGCAGGCCACCCAAAAGCGCCGATGCGTGGCCGATGCGTCCGCCGCGCTCAAGATAGGTCAGGGTCTGCGGGGTGAAGAGAAAGCGGCTGCGGGCCTTGCTTGCCTCTGCCGCCGCGGCGCACTCGGCGAGCGTGCCGCCTTCCTGGGCGCACAGGGCTGCCGCCTCTGCGGCAAAACCTTCCTCCATGCAGGGCGACTCGCCATCGACCACATCGATGCGTCCACGCAGAGCCGGATCCTCGGTCATCAGTTGCTCGGCCACCATTGTAAAGGTCGCGACCACGCCGGAGAATGTGCCCGGTAAAAACACGCCAAGCACGTCGTAGCCCTCGTCAAGGATGTTTACGATGTGTGCGCGCATCTCTTCAGGAGAAGGCAGGGATGTGGTGGGTATATAGTCGACTGAGGCCAGGCGAGCGTAGAAGTCGTTGTAGTCGATATCCATCTCGGGCGTTTGACGATCTCCCTCGACCAGTATCATCGAAAACATCCGAATATCAAGGCGCTGCCGATCTTCGGCGGGGATGTATGAGGCAGAATCAGTCAGTACGCGTACGGTCACGGGGTCTCCTTTGGGCGGGGGTTGTCGGGTCCGGGGTTTCCAGCTGGAGTACTTCCGTTCTCACTCTCACGACGCCCCAGCAATCCGGAGAAGTCGGGCAGGTGAACGTCACTCAGGCGATCCCGCATCGAGGCGCCACCGTGAAGCGGCGCGATGGGGTTGATGGTCTCATAGACCAGGCCGATGGCCGGGCCGACATTGGCTCCGACGACCGGGCTGGCCGGGACGAGCTTCACAGCGAAGCCGACCAGCGGCTCGATGACGTTCTTACAAAAGGCGGCCGCCTCCTGGGATTCTACGATGAAGTGAACGCAGACGTTCTTCAGGCCTCCGCTTGCGTTGACGTCTGCCAGGAACTTGTCCTTGATGGCCATGAGCGCCTTCGGGTACGTACGGACTTTGGAGAAGGTCGTCGCAAGCGCGTCCTCAATGGTCAGCACTGGGACGAGCTTCAGCACGCTGCCCAACAGAGCCGAGGCGCGCCCGATACGCCCGCCGCGCTCGAGGTAGGACAGGCCGCGTGGAGCAAAGATGAAGCGGGTGCGCAGCTTGGTAGCCTCGGCAGCGGCGACGCACTCGGCAAGCGTGCCTCCGTCGCGCGCGCACTGGGCGGCCGCGAGCACCGCGTAACCTTGCTGCATGCAGACCGAACATGAGTCGACGAGCGCGATGCGATCGGCAAGTTCAGGGTTCTTGGCGATCAGGTGCTCTGCGGTCAGGACGACCTGGGCGCCCGTGCCCGATAAGGTCTCTGGTATAAATACGGCCAGCACGTCGTCGCCAGCGTCCAGGATGCGGATGAACTCCTCATGCAGAAGCGCTGGCGTTGGTTGCGTGGTAGTCGGCAGGTAATCGACCTGGGCCAGATGCTCATAGAATTCATCAAGATCCATGCCAAGCTCAGGAATCGCGCGATCCCCGTCGACGATCACCATCGAGACTACCTGGATGCCGTAGGCATCGACGTCCTCTTGGGGGATGCAGGAAGCGGAATCCGTTAACAGGCGTACGGCCACATATTCTCCTCTTGACAAGGGCGATCAAGTTCCGGGCGTCTGCCTTCAGCGCACTGGCCCCTTAGGACGGCGCCTTGATCGCAAGCGATAACGTATGTTCTTCGCGTTATGTATCATACAATATACGCTTTGCATCCGCAGGTTGCTTTACGTAAAGCGCACAACAGTTGTTACATGCAGAGGGCTTCTGAGAGGCGCCCGTTACACTGATATATTGATATATTGCTACGAAGATCACAATCGATTTATTTATTACCGAGGAGGCAAAGAAATGGCGCACGTACGCTCATTGTTTTTCACGGGTGCTGCTTCAGAGAGCGAAGCCAAGGCGCAGGCGGCAAAGGCGGCGGGTCACCCGTCAAGCCTGATCTGGAACATCACGAACCGCTGCAACCTGAAGTGCAGTCACTGCTATATGGCGGCCGACGCTCACATCCTGCCGGACCAGCTGTCCGACGAGGAGACCCTTGAGCTGGTCGATCGCATGAACGCGGCGGGCTGCCCGGTCGTCTTTTTGTCCGGCGGCGAACCCATGCTGCGTAAGAACTTCTGGGAGATACTGGAGCGTGTTCACAGCTACGGTATCAAGCCGACGATATCGACCAATTGCACACTGGTGACCGAGGAAAACGCTGGCCGCCTCAAGGAAAATGGCGTGAAGTGGATCGCGACCTCGCTGTATGGCACGCGCGAATATCATGACGAGCTGACCCAGGTGCCGGGCACCTATGACAAGGTCATGAACGCGGTGCGCATCCTGCGCGCCAACGACATCGGCGTCGTGCTCAAGACCGCCATCACCGTCAACAACTGGGATTCGATCTATGACATGATCCAGACCGCCAAGGACGAAGGCGTCGGCATCTTCTATATCTGCGACCTTATCACGAGCGGGCGCAGCGAGGGCGAGGAAGCCCTGCGTATCAGCAAGGACCAGTGGCGCGAGCTCTGTGATTTCATCGTCTCTGACATGCTTGATCCAGAGAGCAAGATGGAGTACGACATCGGCGCGATCCCCTCGACGATCCCCTATATCGCCGAGCAGTTCATCAAGCGTGGCGTCGATGTTGAGAAAGGGCTGCATCGCCTGTCACTCTTTTCTGCCTGCCCGGTGGGGCAGGGCCACATGGCCATCAACAGCGAGGGCAACATCATGCCCTGCCAGTTCAGCCAGGAGTGGACCGTGGGCAACATTCGCGACATGAGCATCGAGGACGCCACCAAGCTGTTGCGCACTTTTGGCGAGCAGCCGAGCCAGGGGCAGTGTGCTCCCGAAAACTGCGCCTACACCCACATCTGCCGTGGTTGCCGGGTCAAGGCCTGGATGCGCACCGGCGCCGAGAACGGTGGCAATGCGTTTTCCGAGGACTTCAGCTGCATCCTGGACAAAGCAACAGGAGAGCGCGACGTCGATCTGGCAGCAGCAGGCGTTGCTCCCTGCCAGGGGAGTTGCAGCCTTTAAAAGAGCGTGTCATTGCGAGAAGCGCGTAGCGCGACGTGGCAATCCAGTAATCTTTGAGAATGCGCTGTTACTTACGTTGTTGCTTGCATTCTTGAGGTATCGGTATCTAGCGATGAAGCGCTGGATATGCTAGTATCATAAGTCCGCTGCATGTAAATGCGGTGTCCGCGTACGCGGGGGTATAGCTCAGCTGGTTAGAGCGCTGGCCTGTCAAGCCAGAGGTCGCGAGTTCAAGTCTCGTTACTCCCGCCATTTCCGCCCTCATCTCCGCAGGCAGACAGTTTGTCTGCACAAGTACCACTTTCAGAGCAGGTCGAGCGTTGCCAGGATGTCGCGCTGGGCCTCGGTGAGAGCAGCATAGTTGATCTGCGGCGCTGGCGTGCACGGCGGCGCGGCGCTGGCCGGTCCGGATGGCGTGGATGGCGCGGTGAAGGGCAGCGTCCTGATCTGCTCAAGCATCTGTCGCCAGTTGACTTTCCTGATGCCCTCCTGGGCTTGTTTTTTGTTGAGCAGCATACAGCGCAGGTAGGTTGCCAGAAAGCAAATGAAAAGGCGTCCATCGCGCAGAGCACGATTTTGCTGGTCAATGCGTGAGAACACCGAGATTCGCTGCACCTGGGCAAATACATCTTCCAGAAGGTGACGTTTTCGGTAGAGTATGGGGATAAACCAAGTTTGCAGCTCGGGGTCATTTGAGATATACGCCGACCAGCCTGCGATCTTCAGCACCTGCTCAAGCTCTGCGGCGCTCAGCCCCCGGGCAAAGGCTGCGCGTTCTGCCAGGGCATAATCCGCTGAGCTGAAATAGGTATGCAGGAACAGGTCAATTCCCGCTATCGTGATCGGGCGCCGTGCGCCGTACGCGTCCTCCTCTGCCAGCCAGTGCGCTGGCGTGCAGACCTCCTGCCGAAAGTCAGGCAAGCAAATGCGCGCGCTCTGGTTAAGCTCCGATGAAAGCGGCGCGACAAAACGCGGCGTTTGCCGGTTGATACATTTAAGGTTTTCAGAGGTAACAAACTCCCGGTTAAAGGTATAGCCGATCTCTTTGATCCCGAATTTATGGCTGTTCTTCATGACTGAGCTCAGTGAGGCCTGCCTATGCCCTTTTCTGAGCGGGAAGCGGTTATAGAAAAGCGGCATACCGGTATCCCTGCCGAGGAACATCCAGACATCGGTTTCCGGATAGCTTGCGTTAAAGCAGGCGTAGGCGTCCTCGTCGCGCTGCTGCGCCCAGCAGGTAAAAAACTCCATCTGGCGCTCGTTGGTAAGCGAAGTCAGGAGTTTGTGCATCTGGGCCCGGTAAGGGAACAGGATATGTTTTAAGGAGCCCCTGAATTCATAAATGTCGCCGGTGTCGTCGATCAGTTGCAGTATGCCTTCAAACGCGGCGCAGGCAGCGCAGGTCAGCAGGAGTTGCCAATCTTCGCCAAATGCCTTCTGGAGACAGGTATCCAGATGGTTGCGTTCGGTCAATACCTCGAGAAGGTAGTTTGGGCCAAAGGCCTGGTTGCGGGCGGCGCGGGGGAGCAGGCGCTGATGGTCCGCGGGATCCCCGAAAATCTCATAGTAGCGCGCATTGGGGAGCAATCTGCCCGTCGATGGGTCCTCTTTGCCGATCAGCACTGTCTCGCTGGTAGGTGCTCCCTTGGCATTGCGATAAGCGCGCACAGTGTAGTAGACATAGCGCGTCTCTTTGGGGCCTTTGCGGAATATGATGTTTTGCCCGGGGAGGTCAACGAGCGTCGGTGTGCCAGGTGCTGGCGCGGTCGGCGTTGACGTGTCCGGTGTTGGTGTACCCGGCGTCAGTGCGCCAGGAGCTTGTGTATCAATGGAAAGAGAAAGGGGTTTCATACCAGGGCTTTCACTCGTATTGCTTACCAATCGATAGTAGCAAACCCTGGAAATAACTTTAGAATTTCTGTATATGATATCACACATTTACCACAAAATTCATTCTATTATCATAGTGCGCTTCGCCTGATTTCCTGTGCCCGCACAAGAGTTGAGAAGGGTTTCAGGCGAGGCGTCTACCAGATAGTATGCCCGTTATGATCGCCGCAGAAATCTCCGCAGAAAGGGGGTGAAAAGATGAGGCCACGTAATGGGCTATTTCCCAATAAGAAAGGAATCCCTATGAAAAAAATCCCTATGAAAGAATCTCTCTTACCTTTATGCGCAACTCTGATGATGGCGCTGCTGCTCGTCTTTGCTTTTGCCGCGAGCGCTGTCGCAAAGTATGCCGGATACGCAACCGATGGTTCTCTGGCCTCTCCTGCAGGCACGCCCTCGACGACGCCAGGCTATCTGTCCTGGGGCGGAGCAGCCGGGCTTATGGAGGCAAACGGCGTCGCGGAAGGCCTGCGGGGCTCTGCGCATGGCGGTTATCTTACAACGACGACCAAGTGTGTGGTCTGTCACAGTGTTCATCGCGCTATCGGCGGCGCGGCAGTTGGCGAAATAAGCAACCAGTTTCTGACGAGCGGTGGCGCCGCCTGTGTCCAATGTCATACAACCTGGGGCGCGACTCCGACCACCTCCCTCATTGAGTGGGCAAGTCCTGCGCAAGGCGGCGCGGGTCCGCACAGCAGCAGCCATGTGACTGGCAGCCAAAACGGAGGCTGCGGTAACTGCCATCGCGGAGGTATCCACGGCGCCGGCAACTCCCGGTATTGGGGAATGAACGCCTTTTTGTTGGGCAACGCCAATGACGATCAGATCGATGAAGAGCTTCCTTTGCAGACCGCTCGCGCGCAGGAGGGTGGTAGGGCGCTGGTCAGCGATGGCACAGCAGGCGATCATACTGATTGGTTTGTTAACGGCGGCACTTTTGCGCCCGGTAATGGGTCGATGCCGACTGACTTTACCCGTAGCGCTGACATTGCGATCTTTGCGGCAGCCAAGTCGTTGGTGACCGGCTACACCTGTGGGCAGTCAGGGTGCCACCGCAATTCTGCCTTTGCCAATCTGACCTGGGGGCAGACCTATAGTCGCGCACAGCTCGGCGGCGTTACGCCCCAATTCATGACGACGGGCCACAGCAGTGTCCCCGGAGCAAATAACGCAACGGGTTCGGGCTCTGATTCGGCGGGTTGCGCTCCCTGTCATGCGGGCACGGTTGCCGGAGGCTACCGGTATATGGGCTATGGCGCCGCGAACTATTATCAGGTCGATGGCTCTGATCCTAATCATTCGGCCCGCGCTTTTGGTTGCGACCAATGTCACGACATGATCGGTGTAGCAACGAATTCAACGGCGTTTCCGCATGGGAACCGGGCCATCCAGGTCTATCAGTGGGAAGGCCCCGCGGGCGCTGCGATCGATGAGATCACTCAGACGACTTTGGCGGTACCTTCGGGCAACATCTGGATGTATCAAGGCAATATGGCTGCTATCGAGCAAGGCACGGGTACGCCAGCCTCTCCGGGGCTGGCCTGGGAAGACGGTACCTGGGGCCAGACTATCGGCCCTGATCGCAGCACGAAGATGCTTGATCCCAACATCACCGTGGTCCAGGGGGCCGTCGGCCCCGGCGCCCAAGGCGGTCCGGGCCAGGTCACTGATGGGGTCTGTATGAAATGCCATGTTTCCTTTGACGCTGCGTCAGTGGCGGCGGCAGAAGCGGCAACCAGCTTACCGGTGAACTATCTGCGTATCAGCGGAGGGCACCATGGAGGCTGGGGAGCTCATCCTGCTTCAGGCAATACGGCGTATGGCGTAGGCCTTGCGCAGATCAACCCCTACAACGGCATGGATGCTGGCGGAACTGATCCGCAACCCTCCGGCACTGCGGGCGCGCGTCTGCTGTACCTCTGGAGATAAAGAGCTTTTCCTCCTTCATATAGCCCCGATCGAGGCAAGGGGCGGCAGAGAGAAGTGGCCGGCCGAAAGACCGGTCACTTCTCGTTTGTTTTTTTGATTCGCTTCGCTCTCTTTGCAGGCGGTCGCATTGAAATCCGCTCCCCTGTCTGCTTGCGGTATTATCGAAAACGGCGAAACGAAAGAGGTGTAAGGTGGCAGTGATCCCTGATTTTGATTTGAAAGTGCGAGCGTATGCCGAGCTAATGGTGAAGCGGGGGGTCAACCTGCAGCCGGGCCAGCTGCTGATGCTTTCTGCGCCGGTTGAGGCGGCTGGTTTCGCGCACACGGTGATGGAGGTTGCCTGGGAGGCAGGCGCCAAAGACGTGCTGGTGCGTTGGGGCGATAACACAGGTGGCGAGCTGCGCCTGCGCCACGCCGCGATCGAGGTGCTGCGCGACATCCCAGCCTGGTTGGCGGCATCCTACAATGACTATGCCACTGAGGGCTGTGTCTTTCTGGCGCTCGATACGGAGTTCCCGCCACCCGCGGGGCTTGACCCGGAGAAGATGAGCGCTTCACGTATCGCGCGCATGCAGGCAACCGAGCCTTTTACTGAGGCGCGCATGCAGGGTGTGGTGCGCTGGTGCATCGGCTCGGTGGCAACTGCCGAGTGGGCCTCGCTCGTTTATCCGGAGCTGGGGGCAGGCGAGGGGCTTGCGGCCTTGTGGCACGACGTGCTCTTCTGCACGCGCTGCCTTGAGGATAATCCGCTGGCTGCCTGGGATGCTCATATCGCGCGCAACAACGCCTACCGCGACAAGCTCAACGCCGCGGGATTTGTGGAGTTGCGCTTTACGTCCGGGCTGGGCACCGACCTGCGGGTTGGCCTGCCGGGCGGCTATTACTTTGCGGGCAGCCAGGAGACCGACAGCCACGGCGATCCCTACATCGCCAACATGCCGAGCGAGGAGATATTTTCCGCGCCCCATCGCGAGCGCGTGGACGGTGTGGTAGTCGCGAGCAAGCCGCTCTTCTATAACAACACGCTGATCGAGGGCCTACGCTTTACCTTTAAAGCAGGCAAGGTGGTCGACTTTTCAGCGGACACGGGCGCTGAGGTCATCGAGAAACTGCTTGCGACCGACAGCGGGTCTGCGCGCCTTGGCGAGGTGGCCCTGGTGCCAGCCGAGTCACTCATCGCGCGCACGGGCAAACTTTTTTACACGACGCTTTATGATGAGAACGCGGCCTGCCACCTGGCGCTGGGGGCAAGCTACCCTGAGTCGATCTCTGGTGGCCTGGAGATGAGCAAGGAGGAGCTTGAAGCAGCCGGCATGAACCAGTCGCTCGAGCACGTGGATTTCATGTTCGGCACGCCAGACCTGCAGGTCACCGGCGTGGATGCAGCAGGAATTGAAACTCCGGTATTTACGCAGGGAACCTGGGCGCTCTGATAGGATAGACTTACAGCGTTTTATGCAAGGAGCGCTGCAGGGGAGCTCGAAGGGGAGCTTTTAGAGGGACCTTATAGAGAAAAGGAAGAGGAGCGGCCATGAGAACTCGTGTAGAGATGAAAACTGTAGCAAGGGAGAACTTCCGTCGTTGTACCGGCGTGTTCGTAGCTGCGGCAGCGATACTGATCGTTCTAGGGGGCGGCTATGGTGGCATCACCGCCAGTAACAATGTGCGTAATTTGTATACGGAGAACCATCAGAATCTGACGGTTCAGACTACAGGATTGTCTGCGCAACAAACCGCGGACCTCAATCAGTTTGTAAATCAGTTTGCTCAATCAGGAGCGCTTACGGCCACGGCAGCGGTAATCTCTCTGATCGTATCGTTGGTAGCGCTTGCGCTTGCTATCGTTGAAATGATCCTACAGATAGGCTTCAGCCATATGGCTTTGATCACCAGTGCAGGGGGCACTCCGAAGTTCGGTGACTTCTTTGTCCCGTTCAAGCGTTTTGGCCGCTGGTTTGGTTTCTCCTTGATGATGGGGTTGCGGATATTTCTCTGGATGCTTTTGTTCTTTATTCCGGGGATCATCGCTATCTACCGTTATAGCGCGGCAACTTATCTGATGCTTGAAGATCCCAATATGGGGATCAACGAGTCGCTGAGGAAGTCTGGCGAGCTGATGCGCGGGTACAAAGGAAAGCTCTTTGTTTTGGACCTCAGCTTCATCCTGTGGATACTTCTGACCGCCATCACGTTTGGCTTGGTCGGGTTGTATCTGAGGCCCTATACGGAGCTGACTCGCGTGCAGTTCTATTATGACTTGCGTCGGGAGCATCCCGTTGAGGGACTGCCGCCCACAATGGCCTTCGCAGCCGCGACACCACAGCCAGTCGCTCCGGTTCCACCGATTGCGTCGCAACCTGTACCACCGGCGCCACCAGTTCCACCTGTACCACCAGCTCAGCCAGCCGCTCCTGTGCCTCCGGTACCACCGACCCAACCGACGCCGCCGGCAGGGTTATAAGAGCAGGACAGCGACAGCGCAACAGGGGCCAGATGGCGATGAGGTCTCGCATAGAGGTAAAAACGGCGGCGAAGCAAAACTTCGCGCGCTGCAGTAGGGTGTTTCTTATGGCGGGCGCTCTTCTGGTCATAGCAGGCCTTATTGCGGGGCTCCCGACCGACTTTATTACGACGCCCACGGCGACCAACCAACAGCTGCTCGATGTGCAAAATGAGATGTCCAGCGTGCTCGCGAAAGGAAACTCAGCGACTCTGCAGGAGACCAATCGGGCACTCAATGACTTTCTGAGCCTCTATGGGGGGCTTAAGAATATCACTACTGCAGGCTATCTGGCTGTTCTGTCGCTGCTCCTTTCGCTGGGGGTCTCAGTTCTGCAAGTGGGTTTAAGTCATATCGCTCTGATCGCCAGCGCGGGCGGCGAACCGAAGACGTCACAGATATTTGAGTCGCTCAAATCCTTTGGGCGCTGGCTGAGCCTTTTTGTCATGATCTTCATTCGTACGATACTGTGGGCCTGCTTATTTATCATCCCGGGGATCGTGGCTGCTTACCGCTATCGCCAGGCTGTTTACCTGATGCTCGAAGATCCTGGGATGGGGATCAATAAAGCGCTGAAGCTCTCCAGGGAGTTGATGCGGGGCTACAAAGGACGGCTTTTCGTATTAGACATCAGCTTTCTCCCTTGGCTCGTTCTGTCGGTCATTACCTTTGGCCTGGCCGAGCTGTTCGTGATTCCCTATCGGGAGCTGACGTATGTTCAGTTCTATCGTGACCTGCGAATGGAGCATCCCGTTGAAGGCCTGTTGGCTAAAGTGAGCGTGGTTACGCCACCACCAGCCTCGCCTGTAGCGTAACTGCCAGCTCTATCTTCTTCGCCTGTTCAGCTTTGAGCGTGCCGTAACTCCAGATTCAGCAGGAGTTTTTTCCGCCACAGTCCCCCTCCGTAGCCGCCGAGCGAACCATCGGCTGCGATGACGCGGTGACAGGGAACAATGATGCTGATCGGGTTGTGGTGATTGGCGCCCCCGACAGCACGCGCCGCGCGGGGTCGGCCTACGATCTGCGCTAATTCACGATAGCTGACGGTCTCCCCATAGCTGATGTCCTGGAGGCCGCGCCAGACTTCCTGCTGAAACACCGTGCCAGAAGTCAGGTCGAGGGGCAGGTCGAAACTGCGGCGCGTACCTTTCAGGTATTCGCGGATCTCACGCTCAGCAAGGTCCAGGATGGCCGATGCGGCGGGGAGACAGGAGGGATCGCTCTCCCGTTGCGCTACTGCTGATAACGGCGATGGTTCTGGCCGTGTCGCCGTCTTATCAACGAACTCAAGGCCGACCAGCGACTCGGTGGTCGCGGCAAGTTCGATCTCTCCCAGTTCTGTGGAAAACCTTCGGTGGAAAACCTCCTGCATGATCTCTCCATATCTTTTTTTCACGTCTTTGAACTCCTGCTCTATGCTACACCACCCTTTATTTTCAGGAGAGGTAAGAAGGCGGTAAGGGGATGGTAAGAGCTTCCTGCTACGGTGAAAGCCGCAATGGTTCAAAGAAAGGAAGCTTTTATGTCGAATCGCCAGCGGATGTTGATAGCTTTGGCCTGTGCTGTCGTTGCGGCTGTTCTGCTTGGCTTGTTCCTGCAGCGCAGCGCGACCGCGGCCGAGCGCAACCAGCGCGCGCTGCTGGCGCGTTACGGTGGGCAGACCACCGAGGTTCTGGTAGCGCGCAAGGACCTGGCAGCGGGTACGGTCGTAAGCAGCGGACTGGTGGAAGTCAAGTCATGGCCGGTGACACTGCTGCCTGAAGGGACGCTTTTGGCGCGGGATCGCGAGGCGATCATCGGTAAGCGCACGACGGCTTGGGTCGCTCAAGGGGAGCCGTTGGTGCGCAAGCGGGTGCTGCAGGCCGCAGCCCGGCTTGACGCGTTGGCGGAAGGATTCAGCGCGGTCACCATCTCGACTGACGTCGTCCATGCATTGGGCGGTGAGGTCTCCTGTGGTATGCGGGTCACGCTTATGGGGGCGCCCGTCGCCGGCGCCGTCACCCCGATCGCCACTAACATCGAAGTCCTGTCATCAAGCGCCTCTGCGCGTGACACCAAGACAGAGTCCTCCTCATCAAGCGCAGGGCTTTTTGGGACGGGGGGCTCATCAGATATCACCTGGGTCACTCTGGCGGTGCCAACATCGCAAGCCGCCCAGATCATCACGGCGGCTCAGTCGGGCAAGCTCTGGCTGGTGCTGCGAAGCGAAGGAGTGCGCTGATGCTTGACACCTTGGCTCTGGTCAGTTCAAATCCACTCTGTCCGCTTGACCTGAGCCGGGCTGCCCAGGATACGCTGGCACGCGCGGTGCAGACCTTTGCAACAGGCGAGGAGTGCCTGAAGGCGCTCGCTTACCAGGAGCAGGGGGATTCGTGCGTGGTATTAGTCGATGACACCATCTCTGACCTGGCTCCCCTGAATCTGATCGATGCGCTCAGGCGGGAGCATCCAAAGATCTCGAGCATTCTGATGGCAGATGACCTCAACCCGGAGATGGTTTCGCGGGCCATGCTTGCAGGCGCCCGGGCGACCCTGCCAACGGGAGCCTCAGAGCTTGATCTGGCAGAAGTCCTCCGGCTTCTTGCACGGGCTTCACAGGCAGCAGCCGGGAAGGGCGGATCAGAGATCAGCGCTGACGCTTCAGCGCAACGCGGGACGATCGCGGTGGTATTTGGCGCCCGGGGTGGCGCGGGAAAGTCGACTCTGTCCGCGCTTTTAGCGCTGCTGGCAGCTCAGGCTGATCTTGACGTGGCGCTTGTTGATTTTGACATTCAGTTTGGGGATATGGGGTTCTTGTTTGGGAGTGATCCTGGCTACACCCTGATCGATCTGGCTGTTGCGTTGGAGCAGGGAAACCGCCAGAGCCGCAATTTCAGCGAGCAGGTCGAAGCGGGCGTCAACCTGTATGCTCCGATGCCGTCGTCTCAACAAGCAGATGACATCGCTGGCCAGGCGCGGCGCTTGCTTAACGCCATCGCTGCCGAACATGAACTCGTGATCGTTAACACGGGCGCTTTCCAGGCGCTGCTTCACGCGGAGCTGCTTGATACGGCAGATGTCGCTGTCTGCGTACTTGACCAGACCCTGGTCGGGGCATGGGCGACTCACCGGCTTCGGGAGATTTGTGTCGGATTGGGCATACCTCCAGTCCGCCTGCGCTATGTGGTCGACCGTGCCCGTTCGGGAGGGGGATACCGGCCTTCAATAGATGAGATCAGCACGATACTTGAGGGGGTCGCGCTGCGTACGATCGATGATGGCGGCCTCAAGTTGTCCCAGATCCTGGACGCAGGAGACTTTGGCGCGCTTATCCAGAAGAGCCGCGGCGCCTTTGCCGCACAGATCAGCCTCATCTTAGATGACATTGCGTTGGCGACGGGCCTTGACCTTAACTCCCTGCCGCATATGCGCAGCGCATTGCGCCGTGAGGCGAAGGGAAGGTTACGGAAATGATCAGCTCGCCACCTCAGAGCGCCGTCCGGCTCTCGTCTGCGCAGCACCTGCGGCGTACGTTGAAAGCGCAGCTCTATGATGAGCTTGCGCCCTCTCAGGTCGTGGCGTTGATCGAACGTGACGGAGATCTTGCCCGCAAGGAGCTGGCAGATCGGCTGCGACAGGTGATCAACCGGCAAACGGGATGGGGCGCGGGTAGTGGTGATCATAAAGAGCTGATCGATGAGGTTCTGGCAGAGGTGATGGGGTTTGGTCCGCTTGATACCCTGCTGCGTGATCCCAGCATAACTGAGGTCATGGTCAATGGGCCAGATCGGATATTTTTTGAGCGTGCGGGCAAGCTCTACCGGGCGCAGATGCGCTTCGATGATGAGGAGCAGGTGCGCGCGGTGATCGAGCGCATTATCGCGCCCTTGGGACGCCGGATCGACGAACAGAACCCCTTGGTCAACGGGCGCTTGCCGGCGGGCCATCGCGTTCATGCCGTCATTCCCCCGCTGGCCCTTGATGGTCCGATCCTGACGATCCGCAAGTTTCGTGAGCGGATCTATACGCTTGAAGAGCTTGCGGCTGATGCGTCGCTGCCGCCGTTATTGGTTCCGCTTCTGCAATGGGCCGTTCTTGCGCGACAAAACATCGCGGTCAGTGGAGGAACGGGAAGCGGTAAGACGACCTTTCTTAATGCGTTGTCCCTGATCATCCCTCCTGGTGAGCGCATCATCACGATCGAAGACAACGCTGAGTTGAGCTTCAGCCATCATCCTCACGTGGTACGCCTGGAGGCGCGCCCGGCCAATCTTGAGGGCGCTGGCGCGATCACGATCCGGGACCTGGTCATCAACAGCCTGCGCATGCGTCCTGACCGCATCATCGTCGGCGAAGTTCGTGGTGATGAGGCCCTTGAGATGTTGCAGGCTATGACGACCGGGCATGACGGGTCGCTGACTACTTTGCACGCGAACACGCCGCGCGAGGTGATTTCACGCCTGGTCACGATGGTCAATTATGGGGCGCCCTTACCCCTGGCAGCCGTTCAGGTCCAGATCGCTTCCGCTCTCGACCTGATCGTGCATCTGGGAAGGCTTTCGGGCGGGCATCGTCAGGTGCTTGAGCTCTGTGAGGTAGGGGGTGTGGCAGATGGTGAAGTCTGCCTGCGTCGCCTCGCGCACTTTCAGCAGACGGGTGTCGCTGCCAACGGGCGCCCGGAAGGTGACTGGATCGTTGACGGGCAGCCAAAGTTTTTCGAGCAGGTACAGGCGCGTGGGATCGCGAGCGCAGAAGCGCTGGAGGAATGGATGGACAAGAGCAGGGCGGGGCAGAGCAATGGTTGACCTCCTGCTTAAAAGCGTGCTGTTGGTTTTTGTGGGCACTGCGGCCTATCTTGTCTGCCGCGCCGCTCTCGAGTGGAGCGTGCAGTTGCGGCGCCTTCGCCGGGCGCAAGGTGCGATAACCGGCTCTGTGGCGCCGTTATGGAAGTCTTTGCGGGTCACCGCACTGGTGACAGTAATCCTGGAGAGGTTGCGCCGTCCGGCTGAGATCGGCCGGATGCAGGAAGCTCTGCCCAAGTTGCTGGACCAGTTGGCGCAAACCTTACGTGCGGGTCTGTCTTTGCCTCAGGCGATCATGCGGGTAGAGGAGCAACCTGATGACGCGCTGTCAGTCCTCCTGCATGCGCTGAGTGTGGATCTGTCCCTTGGATACAGCGTCAGTGAGAGCCTGGAACGCTTCCAGGCAAAAGTCCCCCTGCCTGAGTTGCGCATGATCGCCCTGGCTTTGGAGCTGACGTCTCGCACCGGAGGAAATATCGCTGAGCTCCTGGAGCGCAGCGCGGACCTGCAAAGGCAGTCTCTGCAGATGTTTCGTGCGCTCCGGGCGCAGACGGCTCAGGGACGGATGTCGGTGCGTCTGGTGGTCGTGATCCCGCTGGCCCTGGTTGCCGTGATGGCGGTCGCCTTGCCTGATTATATCGGATCGTTTATTTCTTCCGGCTTAGGGCTTGCTCTGGCCGCGCTTGCTTGTGTTCTTCTGAGCGTCGGGTTTATCGGTGTTCGCCGGGTGGTCAACATTGAAATCTGACGTGCTATTGATAGTGGGAGTACCGGTGGTAGCGCTGGCTGGCGCAGTCGGTGTGGGGATGATCGTCCGGGTCATCCTGGATGGCTTGTACCCGAGCCGACGCCTGGGTAGCGTCCGCGCCCGTGAATTAGGGCTGGACGGGGCCGCTCTTGCTCCCGTGCAACGCGTACTGAAGAGCGTCGGGCTTAGAGCTATTGCCGACACGCGTCGCCTGCTTCCGCAGTTCTTTGCCTGGCGTCAGACGCGCCAGGACCAGCGCCGTGCGCAGCGTTGCGCGCGCGAATTGCCGGACATGATCGATATCCTGACGCTGGGGCTCCAGGCTGGGCTTTCGTTTGATGCGGCGTTAAGCGCGTATGTGGAGCGTTTTGATACCGTGCTTGCCCAGGAGCTGAAGAGCATGCAACACAGCTATCAGCTGGGCCTTTGCAGTCGGCGCCAGGCATTGCACAAACTGTGCGATCGGGTTCCCGATGATGCGGTCATGCGTTTTATCGCCGTGGTAAGCGAGGCGCTTGACCTGGGAACACCGTTGCTACCGACGTTTGGGACGCTCAGTTTCGAACTACGGCGCTACCAGAAGCTGAAGCTTGAAGAACAGATCGCCCGCGCACCGGTCAAACTCCTGGTCCCTCTTGGGCTGTGTGTCTTGCCAGCGGTGTTGATCCTGTTGATGGGGCCGGTATTGCTCCAGATGATCGCAGGCCTGCACTTGTAGGAGTACGAGTTGGCTGGGATAAGAGCGAATGGGAAAACGTGTAGAGAGAGCGAAATCGCTGTCGAGAAAGGAGAAGGTCATGAAACTGACAAGGACCAACAGAAGCGAGGGGAGCACTACTTTGGCAAGGCGTGCCGGTTCATACGTGCGGGCGGCCGGGATGTTTGCCGCGCAGGTGACAGCGGGACCGAGACCCCGGCCCCGACCCTGTCCGGCGCTTCAAGATGAGAGTGGGCAGGGGGTTGCTGAATACGTCATCATCCTGGCAGTCATTGTGGTTGCGGCTATCATCCTGGCAGTCGCTTTCCATGAACAACTGGCTGCCGTATGGCAAAGCGTGACCAGCCAGTTGGGAGATCTTGCCTGATGAACCGTATTGTTCATGCGTGCCGTGCTTCGGAGAGCGGACAGGCGGCGACGGAGTATGTGGTGGCGCTGACTTTGGTGATCGTCATCGTGATCGCGCTGGGCGGCCTGGTACAGTACTACCGCAGCAGCAATCAGGGGAGCCGCCCGGTGGCGCGTACGCTGCAGGGCGCTCCCTATACGCTGGGTTCTCCGGCAGCAGGAGGCCTGCAGGGAGTCGCCGATGCGCTCATGCACTGAAAGAAGCGCCTGTCCGGCTCTGGTTTTGGTGAGTGGGCGGTCGCGGCTCGCAGATCCGCGCTTCAGTGGTCTGCCTGTTGTACATGTGCTGAAAAGCGAAGATGGACAGGCACTCGCTGAAGCCCCGATCATCATCGTGACGCTCTGTGTGCTCGCGCTGATCTTGTTTCAGCCTATCGTGACGCTTTATACGAAGATGGTGCTGGGCTCGGCTGCGGCCAGCCTGTGCCGTGTGGTGGCGACCGATAGCGCGTCATCGGGCTTAAGCGGGGATGCGTCGGCCAGTGCGCGCTTGTTGCAGACGTACGCGGAAGGCAAGATCGCCGGGCTGCCCCGAGGGTCGGCGTTCCAGGTCCCCGGTTCGTTGCGCCTGGAAGTGACGGGGGATGCTCACAGCGCCCAGGTAAGTGTGCGCCTTTCATTGGATCAGAAGGCGTTGCCGCTTCTGGGGCTTTTGGTGGGCGCGGGGCGCAACAACACCGTGAAGATATCTGCCGAAGCTCACAGTGTTGGCGCTCTGGTTGGCTCAGATCAGAGCGCGACGTATGAATATCCGCCTCTGGGGCAGGTTCCCTGATGAAAGGAAAGGCCTTATCATGACGCCACGTATCGCCTGGTTTAAAAACGAGCGGGGATCGACCAGCCTGGCGGTCGTACTCGCGATCATACTGTCGCTGGTGCTGGTAGCCGGCAGCTTGCAGTGGTATTGGACGAACTCCTCATCAGAGGATATCCAGTTGTTGGCGGACAGCGGAGCTTTAGCCGCAGCGGATACGCAAAGCAAGATCATGCAGTCCATCCAGATTCTGGACGCTTTACTGTTGACCGCTAACCTCTTTGGGCTCGTACTGCACTGTGTTGTGGTCGTTGCGGGGGTGGTCACGGTGGTGACCGAGGGTTCTGGCGCTGAATTCTTTGAGAAAGCGGTCGATTTCGATAGAAGCTTCTGTGAAAAGCGTAAAACTTTTGCTCAAGATATCTATAAGTTGGCTCAGGGGCTCAATGAAGCAGCGCCTTACCTGGTGATGGCACGCAGTGGGTATGCGATCCAGCAGACCGCCAGCAGCATCAAGTCCTTTTCTGGTGGAAGCTACGCGGGGGTCGCTGTGCCGTTTCCCTTCAAAGGCGAAGTTGAGCTGACGGGATACTCTGAGGGCGAGGATAAACTGCTTACAGATGTCGAAGAAGCTCATGACACAAACGAGCAAGATGCCACTGAAGCCCAGGCGGCACAGAAGGAGGCAGACGACGCGCGCGCTGAGTGTTTCCGCTTAGACGTCTATAAAGCGGCTGGTACCTCGGAGTTTTCCTGGGATCCCTCCTATGCCTATGATGATTTCAAGCAGGGTTTCAGCGGCCTGGTGTCTGATCCGACACCGACGCCACCAGCGCTGACGCCGATCGATGACAATGCGAACACGCGCGCTACCTTGCAGGTAAACTATGAGAAAAATTATCTCGAGATTCGTACCCAACTTCAGACCGCAGTACCCGGGGTGATAGGAACCGCTCACCCGGCATCCGATGACTACCCAGCCACTGACCTGGACAAGGATACGCTCTTGCAGCGCTGGCTTGGCGAGCAAGTCTTTGTGCTGGTGACGCCTGCCGGACAGCGGCGCGCCTATCATCACAGCACCGATTGTTTTGGCTTGGCCGGCGCCCAGGGCACGCCAGAGCAGGTCCGCCTGGAAACGTTGATAGGGGCAAGCGAGCATCCGCCGTGTACGATCTGTATGCCCACCGATTGGCGCGCGCTGCAGCAGTGGGAACAAAAGCTCCAACCGTTTATCACGCAGTGGAACGCTGAGGCCGCTGCCTTGCGCCGCTACCGGCGCGCGCGCGAAAAGCTTTCAGAGAAAGAGGATTCGATCCGTGAGACCAGCACTTCAGCGATCGGGAAGGTGCTCGAACATGCTGGGTCTTACTTGTTAGGCGGACGGTTGCGCTATCGCAGCAGTGGCGCGCGCGGGTTTGTCTGCGTGGTCGTCAATACGCAGGAGCGCGGCCTGCCTGCGTTTACGCTCCCGCCGCTGACGAATGCGCAGGGAAGCCGCCTGGCTCCTCAGGTGGCACTGTCCGGCGCGAAGCTTCTTCCTTCTGCAGCGCTCAAAACTCTGCCATCGCTTCTCTCACAAAGCGGAGATCAAGCGCACGGCACGGGGGACAGCGGACTGGGAGGAGCGACGCGCGCTTTGCTCGGCGCTGACGATCCGGGCGGAGGCGGAAGCAGCAGTGGAGTGTTCTCGTTCGTGCTTTCGCTGTGGGGCAGCTGTCTGGATGTTTATGGGCGTGGGGCCAATGGCCTGGGCGATCAGCTAGCCGGATTGCCGTTTGGTCTTGATGGGGTAGTAAAGCCAGCGTTTGACAAGCTCCTGGCTGTGGCGCAGGCAAGCCCGCCAGACTTACGGTATCCGCAACCAATTCTGGTGGATACGGCGGCGGTGGGAAGCCCTGATGCCGAGGGATTTGAGGGGGGATTTGTGTCTGCATTGCGGGCAGCAAAACAAGGCTTCGCGAAGCTGGGGAGCAGTGAACTACTGGCAACGATCAAAGAACTGACCAGCGGGGCGGGAGATGTGCCCGACTTGGGGGATCTGGTGAAGGCTGTGGAGGCCAAAGTACTGGGCGTCGATCTGGGTCTGCCATTTGGCGAGCAAGCAAAAACCTGGTTGCCGGACGTACGCCGTCAGCTTGAGGAGATAGGAAGCCTGTGATGGGGGTACTGAGGAATGAGGCAGGACAGATGGTACCCGAGCTGGTGCTGGTGATCCCTGCGTTTGCAATAGCGATCGTGTTGATCGTCAACGTGCTCTCGTTTGTGAGCGAGTGCGCGCGCTTCGACCGTGTGGCTGATGAGGTCGCACGCGTGGCGGCAGCCAACCAGCGCTCCCCGTCAGAAGCAGGCCAGCTCCTGCAGGAATCCCTGGGTTATCAGAATGGCAAGCGGGGACCGTTTTCTTCGCAGGCCAAGGCTCAGGTCGAGGGCGTGCCCGGACTGCATGACCTGAGGTTGACATTTACGTTGAGCTATCGGGTGTTCGCTTCTTCCTCTGGGGCTGGGGGATTGGGTACCTGGAAACGCAGTAAGACGGTAGTGGTTCCCTACTGCCAGCCACTGTCGGAGCTCTGAGCCAGATGCTCATGCGCTTGCGTTTTGCAGTCACCCCCTCTGCCCGGATGCAGGGGATGCTCGGGCTGCCCGCTGAGGCAGGGCAGGAAGACGAGGTGTTCCTGATCGCACCCTGCCGACGGATCCATACGGTCGGAATGCGTTTCGCGATTGATGTCGCCTGGGTCGCAGCGGATGGCCAGGTACTCAGAGTCGTGCGTGGCCTTGCGCCAGGTCGACTGTCACGCGGTTGTCCCCAGGCAGTCGCGGTACTTGAGCGGCGTGCCTGCGCAGGCGGCTGGCTACAACCTGGACAGCAGGTCGAGCTTGGTGTGAAAGATGATGCGCGCAGGTCTTTGTGGCTGGTACCTCCACTGTAGGGTGCTGGCCTGGAGGGCCAAGCGGCTGTGATATTCAAAAGATGCCTGGAGGAAGAAAGGATGTTGAAAATGAAGCGTTGCCCAATCTGTGGAGCGCATGCGGTCGAGTCGGCCGGCACGTGCTTTCAATGCTTGTACCACTTCGATACGCTCTCAACTGAGGATGTGAGCAAACTGGGACTGCCGGTGCCTCAACGTGCTGTTATGCAGCGTAAGGCAGGCGCCGAAAGCAGTGGCGCATCCGCCTCGGTTGCGGTACTGGAGAGACCAGAACCCGCTCCGCGCCCCTTGATGAGATGGGATGTGTTGTTAGATGAGGGGACCGCGGCCCCCACAACAGCATCGCCAGCTTCCTTATCTCCGGCAGGTTCTGCACCGGCGGAAACACCAGCTGCCACGCCTTCTCCGATCCTGATACCTGCGCCATCGCCGGCCCGTTGTTTTGCGGCCGAATTGCGCTTTGGCACAGCGCCGCCTCACACGATCAAAACGCATAAAGGTTCGCTTTATGTGGGGCGCGCCATATTCAACGATCTGGTCATAGACGATGAGTGCATCATGCGTCGCCATGCGCATATCTATCGTTTGGAGCAAGGCGTGTTTATGGAGCTGCTCGGTACGAGCTCGAGCGCAACCGTCAATGGCAAACAGGCTAACCATATCAGCCTCATCTGCGACGGAGACGTCATAAGCCTTGGCCCCTGCGACGCGATCATCCACTGCTAGGAAGGTATCCCGACAGGGTCGCTACCTGCTTATTAAAGGAGATAGCGCCATGGATGGATATACGCTTGAAATGCTTTTGCTGCTTTTGGTAATGCTTGACGCAAAAGCAACCGACCCCCGCCAGTTGCGAATACAACTGACGAAGGCCGGAAGCATCATCGTTACGTTCAAGCTGTGAGCAAAGACTGACGATGAACAGTTGCGGGGTGCTGGCACTTTCCAGTGCCTCGCAACTAAGTTGTTTCATGATAGCACAGTAATAAGACATACAAAGCGCTCAAACGAAAGTATCTGCTCCGATGGCCTTGACTCCAGACCTCTATTGTATTATTGTATTAGGTAGCTAGTACAATAAAGCATTGAGAGCCAACCAGGGAAACACGGAAGGAGGCGAAGACGATGATCCAGTTCACAGCGAGCAGTCCAATTTACACACAGATCAGCGAGCGCATCGGCATGCAGATCATGACTGCTGAATATCCAGCGGGTTCAGATCTGCCATCTGTGCGCGATCTGGCAGCTGACTTTGGAGTTAATCCCAACACGATGCAGCGCGCGTTATCTGATCTCGAGAGTCGAGGGCTTATCGATACGCATCGCACGGCGGGCCGTACGGTGACCGAAGACCAGCAGGCAATTGATCAGGCAAAGCAACAGCTTGTGAAGCGGCGTGCTGAAGAGTTCATCGAAAGCCTGAAAGTCTTCGGATACAGTACTGACGACCTGGCTGACATCATACGTCACAGCCACGAGGAAGGTGAGCGCAATGAGCATACTGGAAGTTAAGGAGCTAACAAAACGCTATACGAAAAGTGGTCCCGCAGTGCTTGGCAATGTTAGCATCACACTGGAAGCGGGAAAGATCGTTGGGCTTCTCGGTCCTAACGGGAGCGGCAAGACGACGCTCATTAAGATCATCTGCGGGTTGCTCACCTGCTCTGAGGGCCAGGTTCTGGTTGAGGGTAAGGCGCCGGGTAGAGAGACCAAAAAGATCGTAGCTTATCTGCCTGATACCTCCTATCTTTCAGACTGGATGCGAGTTGACCAGGTACTTGAGTTCTTTACGGACTTCTATGCAGACTTTGATAAAGCGCGCGCGCTTAAGATGCTGAGCTTGCTTCAGATCGATCCTAAAAGCCGACTCAAATCACTGTCGAAGGGTACCAAAGAGAAGGTCCAGTTGATCCTCGTGATGAGTCGCGATGCCAAGCTTTATGTGCTCGATGAGCCAATCGGCGGTGTCGATCCGGCGGCACGTGACTACATCCTCAAAACAATCATCACCAATTATTCTCCGGATGCGACCGTGCTCATTGCTACCCATCTGATCGCTGATATCGAGTCGGTGCTTGACGAGGTTATTTTTGTCAATCAGGGCGTAGTGGTCCTGCAAGACACGGTGGATCATATCCGCGAGGAACGCGGGCAGTCAGTTGACGAGATGTTCCGGGAGGTGTTTGCAGCATGTTAGGTAAGCTGATCAAATATGAATTCAAAGCAACAGCGCGCTGGTTTTTGCCGGCGTTCGGAGTGGCCTTGCTGTTCGGCCTTGTGGGCTTGGTTGCCCAAGTAGCGATCGCAGGCCGGCCAGATTGGTGGGTGGTCATTTCGACGGTCCTCTACGGCGCTCTGATTTTGGCCTTTTTAACGTTTCCCTTGATAATGAGCATCTGGCATTTTAATCATGACTTGCTCACAGATAGGGGCTATTTAATGTTCACGTTACCCGTGACTGCAGCGCAGCTCCTTTGGACAAAGGTTATCGTTGCAACAGTTTGGCAAGTACTCTCTGTTGTGGTTGCTTTGGTGTCAACTTCTCTGGTTGCTGTGGGGTCCGATGGGCAACTTCCTTTGATCTGGCGTTTGATCGCAGAGTCAGATCCGCGTTCAGAAGTCATACTTCTGGTGATCCTGATAGTGTTTGGGGTATTTGGCAGCGTCTTGATGTATTTTACTTCCTTGGCTTTCGGGCAGCTGTTCAACAAACATCGGATTGCTGCCGCTCTGGGTGCTTCATTGGTACTCTATATGGTGACGCATATCATCGCGGTCTTTGCTCTAATTACGAGCGAGCCCATTAACAAGCTGTTCACTGGCAGGTCAGACACAACCTTTTTGCCAATGGTCGCATTAATGATTCTCTATAACGTTGGCTACTTCTTGGTGACGCGGAATCTACTTACGAAGAAGCTCAATCTGGTGTAGCTTTCTGGCAATGGTTATTACTGCGGAGGAGGCGGCATGTCAGAAATGACGCGCCGCCTCCCTGAGCTCGATAGAGGACGATGTGTGCTTATACTCCCTGAGCCCATTCGAGTATTGGATCAAGTTGGTCTTTGCTCATCCAGTCAAGAACCGCCGGGCTATCCGGAGAATACGCTTCAAGTAGGGCGCGCTCCCAACCGACCAGCTCGTCTGGGGGCTTTTTCTCTAGTTGTGTTTTGATCACCCCGCAGAGCTTGCGATCAGGCCAGGTCATGCCCTTTTCATCCAGGCGACCTCGCAAGTAAAAGAACGGAAGCTCTGTCAACTCCGGCGCCAGGGCATGCTGACGAACTTTCTCGACAGCGTTTTCTTCATAGGGTGAAGCGCCGACCGCAAAGACCGCGACCTGCTTGTCCCGTAGCTGCGGGTAGTTCTTTTTGAGCCACTGGGCGCCTCTGATTCCCGAGGCAAAAACGCTTCCGCCGAGGATGATCCGATCATAGTCAGCAAGTTGCGAGACCTTGAGCGTTCCGGTTTCCGCCAGCTCTGCGCCCAGCTCATCAGCCAGCCATTGAGCGTACTTAAGGGCCGATCCATACTTTGATTTGTACAGGATTATTGTTTTCATCAGGGCTCCTTTTGTCAGGCTTCGGTTGTTGCGGCAATGGCGTCAAGGTTGTGCAGCAGCCGTGTTATCGTGCGCCGCGTGGCCGTGATGTCTGCGGAGCTGATCCCGTCGAACAGCGCGCTTACAAAAGCATTACCCGCTTTTGAGATCCGCTCCATGGTTGCCTGCCCCTCATCGGTCATGAAAATCGCGTAGCTTCTTTTGTCAGTCTCTGCTTGCCGGATTTCCAGGTAGCCCTGCTGGGACAGCTCGCGCAGAAGCTTCATTGTGTTTTGACGCGTGCTTCCGTGTTGCCGCGCGATTTCGGTCACCGAGCTTCCCACAGGCATCTCGCGGACTATCAGCAAAATCAGCCATTGTTTAAACGTAATGACGCCAGTAACGCTATTGCCGACCATTTGCAGGTGGTTCGCAAGCATTGGGGTAGCGCCAAACACGTAGCGCCGATCGCTCTCAGGCTCTCTCATTTTTGGCATAAGCGGTGTTCCTCGCTTTCATAGGCAACTAGTTGCCTATTACTATACGCAACCAATTGCCTATTGTCAAATAATTATAAGAAGACAGACTGGGATGGAGCCATTTTGTCATTTGGCCTCTATGACAGCCTTCTTTCCATGGTTGTGTCCCGATTCTTCAGTCTGAGTAAGCTCTTGTTGTTACTTACCAAACTTTTACACTACCCTGCCGTCAGATTTTACAGCTTCATTTCACAATTAATTTAGCTGGAAACAACTGATTTGTTACTAAGAAGAACGAGGATAAGGAGCAAGAATGCACAAGCATAGTTTACTCAAAGCGATCGTGGCGATCATGGTGATGGCCGTGATGGT
Organism: Coriobacteriia bacterium; assembly: GCA_009778715.1. GTDB lineage: Bacteria > Actinomycetota > Coriobacteriia > WRKU01 > WQUG01 > WQUG01. Next base: position 51,842 of record WRFR01000005.1, read on the forward strand.
AGCCAGTTTGATCGGATGTAGTTCGAAGACAACGGGTAATTCGAACACTTCAAGCACCACGTCCGGCGGCAAGATCACCGTCGTGTGGTACCCCAATGAATCGGCGGCAGATTTCGCGCCGGCAAGAGATGCTATTGCAAAGTATATCAAGCAGGCCACTGGCAAAGACGTCGTGAATATGACGACGACTGACTACACCGTGGCAATCGAAGCCATCGACAGCGGCAAGGCACAAATAGCCTACATGGGCGCGCAAGGTTACGTACAGGCGCATGAGCAGAATTCTGCGGTACTGCCATTATTCACTTACTCGGGGCCGTCGGGTACGCTGTCCGACGCGCTCTATTACAGCAGGCTCTGCGTTAACGCTGCCGATGCCAGCCAGTATGAGTCGAACGGAACCTATTCGATCCAGAACATTGCGGGCAAGAAGATATCGTTTGTGTCACAGAGTTCCACGTCCGGCTGGGCTATTCCGACCAGCGCGATTATAGGCAACTTCAAAAAAGATCCCAAGTGGAGCAATCTGGTGGTGAACGACCTGGCTCAGGGCGGACCCAACAAGCTGTTCTCGACTGTTCTGTTCGGGAATTCTCATCAGGGTGCCGCGGTCAATCTACTGACGGGGAAGTGCGACGTTGCTGCATTTGACGATGACGATCTGACTCCATACGTACAGCTTGATTCCGGCACGGCGAACACGCCGGGCGCTGTTTATGAGATCGCAAAGGGCGCCTCGGCCCCTTTTGATACCTTGACGGGCAAGAAATTCACGGTCATTGGGGCATATCCAGTCCTCAATGAGCCTTTTGTGTACAACTCGAAGAGCCTGAGTTCAAGTGATGCGGACAAAATACTGAATGTCATGACCTCAGACACGGTATCAAACGACACGCTGATCTTTGACCCCAACGGGAAAGGCCTGCTGAGCAAGACCAAGGATGAGCACTTCATCAAAGTCACTGACGAGTGGTATCAACCCATCCGCGATCTGGGAGTGTAGACAAACATGAGTTTGCCAGGATCTGAAATACTGAACATCAAAAACCTCAGCAAAGTCTATAGCAAAAATGATGCCAAGGCCCTCAACGATGTCTCGCTGACCATTAACAGTGGTGAGTTCGTATCAGTGATTGGGCCTTCGGGCGCCGGAAAATCTACGCTTCTGCGTTGCATCAACCGTATGGTTGATGCAACGCAGGGTGAGGTCATTTTTGACGGGCAGAACATTACCACGATCAAAGGCAAGGCGCTGCGCAGGGTCAGGACCAGTATCGGCATGATATTCCAAAACTATAACCTGGTCGAGCGGCTGAGTGTTCTTGAGAATGTGTTACATGGAAGGCTCGGGCATAAGTCAACTTTTGCCGGGTCCCTGGGACTTTATACCGAAGCTGAGAAAAAGGACGCATTCGACATTCTCGATACCCTCGGTCTGATAAAGCATGCCTATAAACGATGCGACGAGCTGTCCGGAGGTCAGAAGCAGCGGGTCGGCATCGCCCGAGCCTTGATGCAGAATCCCAAATTGATTCTCTGTGACGAGCCTATCGCGTCATTGGATCCAAACTCTTCCAAGGTGATCATGGACCATCTGCTCCAGATCAATGAGACGATGGGCATTACCTGTATTGTGAATTTGCACCAGGTCGATTTTGCTCTTCGATACGCAGGCAGGATCATTGGGATAAATGAGGGCACGGTTATTTATGATGGTTCGTCTCAGGCTATTGACGAGCAACACTTGGCCGATATTTACCGGTCCGACCAGGAGGACCCGCCGCACCAGTCGGCACAAGCGACTTATATCAACGAGGTAGTGGCGTTTGAGATGGTCGCCCATGCCTGACAAGAGCACGGGCAGTGATAAGGACAAAGGCATCACGATACTGGGTAGGCGAAAGATAAGTATCGGCTTTGTCATTCTGGTCTTGCTGATACTTATGGAACTTGCGAGCCGGGCAACGGATTTCAGCATCGCAAACGGACTCGCTTCGATACCGACGGCGTTCGTTTGGATGGGGACCCACCTGCTGCCGACGACGCAATCTTTCTCTAACCTTCCCACTATCTTAAGTGCGCTTTGGCAAACGATCCTGATGGCGCTGGCCGCCACCGTACTGGCTGCTATCTGCGCGCTCTTCTTCTCGCTTATGGGAGCGCGGACTGTCTCACCTAACGCGATCATTGCCCGGGCGACCAGGATAGTAGCTGCGTTCTTTCGCAATATCCCAGATGTGGTTTGGACGATCATTCTGCTATTCTCATTTGGTCAGAATATGCTGACCGGGATCATCACTCTGTTTTTCACGACCTTTGGTATGCTCACCCGTTATTTTGTTGAAGTGATCGATGAGGTCTGCGAAGAGAGCGCGGAGGCGCTCAGCGCAACGGGCGCCAGCTTTTTCCAGATATTTGCCCAAGGGATCTACCCCTCGACCATACCTGAGGTCATCAACTGGACCCTGTTCATGGTGGAAACGAACATCAGGGATGCAACGCTGATCGGCATATTGACTGCTACTGGCATCGGATACGTGTTCAACTTGTTCTATACACGCATGGATTTCGCTTCCTGTGGCTTGGTTATCATTTCGCTGGCAGTAATTATCATTAGCTTGGAGCTGACGTCGGGTCGGATAAAGCGGGTAGTTGTATGAGCGCGCAGGTAGAAGTGCAACTGCCGAGCGCGAGTTCGCGCGGTATCGATCACTATATCGAAAAGACGCGCGGGAACAAGATCAAGATCGCGTCCCGACATAAGAGTAATACTGTGATCAAGATCACGATAATGGTCTTAATCTTATTGACCATTTATGCCTTCTTTGTTTTTGATTATCAGGGGATCAACATCGGACAGGCGATTTTGAGTGCGCTTCATTCGTTCAAGGTCGTCTTTTTGCAACCAAAAGCCACGACTTATAGCATAGGGACCTTGGCAGAGGCGCTGCTGCTGTCGGTCTGCATGAGCTTTCTCTGTACGGCGCTGGGTGCCTTTGTCGCGCTCTTTGGGTCTTTGGTCTGCGCACACAACATCACCAAGGGTCTGATCAATACCGTGGCCCGGAGTCTGGTCTCGATCATTCGCGCGATACCGAACATCATCTGGGTGTTGCTTTTTGTGGTGTCAGCGGGGCTTGGCAGTGTGGCTGCAATCATTGGTCTGACGTTTCACAGCGCCGCCTACCTTACCAAGGCCTACGCGGACGCGATCGAACAAGCCGACGTCGGAGCGATCGAAGCGCTCAGGTCAAACGGTGCAGGTTTTATCCAGATATTGACCCAGGGCATTTATCCTTCGGTATTCACGTACCTGCTCTCTTGGACGTTCTTCAGGCTGGAGGTCAATTTTGTGAATGTGATCGCCGTTGGCGCGGCAGCGGGCGGCGGCGGGATCGGCTATAATCTGTTCGTTTCCGGGAACTTCTATATGGATTTGCATCAGACGGGGCTTATCACCTATGTCATCCTGATATCCGTTATCATCTTCGAGCAGATCTCGACTAGCATCAAATCAAGAGTGAAATGACCACTCGAAATCCGTGATCCTATGAGTAAAGAGGAGATTTAAAATGATTAAAGCTGTTGTTTTTGACTGGGCAGGCACTATGGTCGACTATGGTTGCATGGCGCCGGTAAAGGGTTTCATCGAAGGGTTCCGCAGTATTGGCTACGAGATCTCTGATGAGATGGCGCGCAAACCCATGGGAATCGCAAAGCTTGATCATACAAGGGCCATCGCTGCGATGATCGCCGAGCCGATCACTGAGGAGCAGATACTCGAGGCTTATCGGATCTTTGAGGAGACGATGTTCGCTGACATAGAACAGTACTGCGACGTCCTGCCTTACGTGATAGAGGCAGTTGCCATGCTCAAACGGCAGGGGATACATGTTGGTTCGACGACGGGCTATACCGACAAAATGATGGAAAAGGTCATCCCGGCGGCGGCGAGGCAGGGTTATACCCCCGACCTTTGTGTTACGCCCGACCAGGTCGCCAAAGGCAGGCCGTATCCCTACATGATGTGGCAAAATCTTATGCACTTCAACCTGACTGATCCCCGCGAAGTGATCAAGGTCGGTGACACTGTGGCCGATATCGAGGAGGGCAAAGCGGCTGATTGCTGGACTGTCGGCGTGATCATGGGGTCCTCTGACCTGGGTTTGACGCGTGATGAGGTCGCAGTCTTATCAGATGAGGAGTTGAAAAGCCGCAAGGCGGCGGTGCGCGCGCGCTATTATCAGGCTGGCGCAGATTACATCATCGGTGATATGAGCAGCCTCGCCAACGTGGTGGCCGATATTAACCGCCGTCTTGAACTCAGTGCGTCGCATAAGTTGCTGACTCCGGGGCCCCTCACTACGCGATCCAGCGTGAAGCGAGCCATGCTCACCGACCATTGCACCTGGGATGACGAGTACAAAGCAATCACGACCTCGGTCATGGACGATATCACGCATATTTCTGCTAATGATAGCTATGCGACTGTGCTGCTCCAGGGCAGCGGGTCGTATGCCGTTGAGGCGATGATCAACTGCCTGGTGGCGCCGGATGAGAAGATCCTGTTTTTAGTCAACGGCGAATATGGCAAGCGCATGCTGACCATCGCTGAGGATTCTCACAGGGATTATGACTCGCTGGTTTTTGATGTGACGCGACCGGTAGAGCTGGAGGCAATCGAGCAGAAGCTTAAGGCGGACGCTGCCATTGATGTGGTCATCTTTGTCCACTGCGAGACCACGACCGGGGTACTCAACCCGCTGGAGGCGCTGGCGAAGCTCGCCAAGTCTTATGGTAAAAAGGTGTTGGTGGATGCGATGTCGAGCTTTGCTGCCTATGAGATTGATATGTTGAACCTGGATATCGATGCTTTGGCCGCCAGTTCAAATAAGTGCCTGGAAGGGCTGCCGGGCCTGTCCTTCGTTATCGCGAAGAAATCGCTTCTTGAAGCGAGCGAAGGAAACTCTCTGTCTCACAGCCTAGATCTCAATGACCAGTATCAGGGGTTGTATGCGGGCGGTGGGAAATTTCGCTTTACCTCCCCGACCAACATCCTGCTCGCGTTGCGGCAGGCGATCGACGAATATGGCAAAGAGGGGGGCTTGCCCGCACGACGGGCACGCTACCAGAAGAATCATGACGTACTGGTACGAGGCCTTGAAGAACTTGGCCTGCACTCTCTGGTTGATCCGGAGTATCAGTCCTACATCATCACGACCTTTGATCTCGATGGCTTTGACTTTGCGGATCTCTACGCGATCCTGAAATCAAAGGGCTTCATTATCTATCCGGGCAAACTGACCTCCACGCCCACCTTCAGGCTGGGAAACATCGGCGACGTCTACCCCGAGGACATGGAGGCGCTGGTGAAAGCAATCGCCGGACAGATGGAGGATCTCTCACGAAAAGGGTGATACTACTCTACTGATAAGTCCTCGTTATTAAAAAGTGTGGTATTGCTTCACAAATCTCGATGGGAGGAGCGATAATGCTCGAGGATTTTCAATCACTGGTACAGGTAATTAATGCTGGCAGCTTCCGGGGCGTTATTTCCTGGGCCTTATGTATGGCGTATTATATTCGATGAGGGCGTCATTCTTGGCGCCATCGGTTACGGCGCTGAGAGACTCTTTTGCGTAGTCAATTCCAGGAATGGATAGCGCGTCTCAGGCGGTTGCCAGACAAGATGAGGAGATGAGCGGCGTATGAAGTTTTGGGTTCGTTGGCTTATTACGGCGATCGCGGTGGCATTCACGGTTTGGATCATGCCGGATCATTGGATGCACATTGACCCTAACAGTTCTTCGATTCTCGCTTTAGCAGTCATCTCGGTGATCCTTGCTTTCTTGAATGTGTTCATCAGACCCATGCTGAAGTTCTTTTCCTGCGGCCTCATGGTAGTTACGCTGGGACTCTTTTCGTTTGTGATCAATGCACTTCTCCTGTTATGTGCCGCATGGATCAGCCGACTGTTCGGCATCGGTTTTTATGTGAATGGTTTCTGGCCCGCTTTCTGGGGTGGCCTTATCATTTCGTTCGTGACTGCTGTCCTGAGTCTCTTTGTCAAGGACGATGATCATTCTGAAATCCGTACGCTCTGAGAAGCACACAGAATTACTACAAGAATTGTTCGACAAGCGCGTTGCAGCTTAGGCGAGTAATTGAAAGGCGAGAGCATGGCAGAGGGCAAAAAGAAAGCTCCGTTGGTCAGACTCATTATTCCGGCGCTCCTTGCCGGGATTCTCTACGGGTTACTCTTTTTCCTGCGTGGGTTTTTCTTTTTTGATAAGGGACTCTGGATGACTATCACCTTATTTTGTGCTGGGGCAGTAGCTGTGTTGATGTTTGGCGCTGTGAGCAAGTCAATCGGGGTCACCATCCTACGCGGCTTTCTTTTCGGTTTTATCGCGATGATCATCCTGCACTTGATGCTCTGGGTGTTTAATGATGCTGGCAGTTTTGGAGACGTTTTTTCCTGGGGTCTTATGTATAGCATAGTGTTTTCGATAGCGGGCATTCTTCTTGGCGCCATCGGCTATGGAGCGAAGCGCCTTTTCAGTCTCTTCCAAAAGCAAAGATAGACTTGCTATGGCTAAACGATTTGCATCTCTCTACCTCTTTTGCGAGGACGAGTTTAGTTTGAATCCAACAACAGAGACATTCAGATTGAACCAGTGATAAGTGCCGACACTCTGATAGTTTTGCAGGACCCGGCTGACAGGAGCGATAATGCTTGAGAATTTCCAATCACCGGCACGGGCGATCTTTTTCGGAAACCTCCTGCTTGTGCTTTGTTGCGTGTTTTATCTGGCCTGGTGGTTTCTGGCTTTTCGTGTTAATAACCCCATAAAAGGCATACAGAGCGGATGGCTTCTCATACCGGCGGCCGTTGCGGGCCTGTCCGCAGTGGTCTTGACGATCCAGGGAATTACTGCGACAAAAGCCGAATCCGCGCTGGTCCCGTCTCACGTCTTTCTGTGGGGCGGCGCCATCGCGTTCGTGATCCTGGCGGTGATTACCGTGGTTGTGTTCAAGCGCCAGATGACTTCGGAACTGCTGCTCTTTGTTTTTTGGGGCGCGTTAGCCCTGGCGGAGGTAAACGTGCTATACGGATCACAACAACTATCATCTGTTGCCGCCCTGGTGCTGACTCTCATCGTTGTCCTTGTTGTAGCTGCAAGCCTAGTCTGCTACGTGCTGTTTTACCGCCTGGAGCCCAGGCTGGCTTTCTGGGATGGAGCGATCCCGCTCCTGCTGATAGCGCTCACCATGGCCGCGCTATCAGTTTGCCTGGTCGCACACTTAAGGTGAATCAAACATTCGAAATGTCCTCGTCAGCAATGACCCGCTCCAATAGGGCGGGTAGGCTCTCTACCGCATAAAGTGGTACATCTATTGTAATGCTCCCGTCTTTATTGTGGTTGACCTTATAATCCGCCAGAGAGAAGCGAATTGATACCGCGGGAGAGAATTTTTCCTGGAACACTTTCAGGCTCTTCGCTTTAAGATTGATCCCGGGCTTGACCTCAATAGGGAGGACTCCTGCAGGCGGCGCCGACTGGATCACAAAGTCAAGTTCAGCGTTTCCTGCGCTATTACTCCAATAATAGAGATCCGAGGGCCAGGTAGCAGTCAACTCCTGGGCAACATACTGTTCGGTCAGGGCTCCTTTACTCTTGTCGAACAGCTCAGTCCCATCAAGCAGGATCCGTTCATCAATTCCAGAATGACATGAGAGAAGCCCTACATCATGCAAGAACAGCTTGAATGCCGTTGGGTCTTCGAACATCTTAAGGGGGTAGGTCGCCTGTGTGAGATTATTTGCCCGGTACACTATGCCTATGTCATGCAACCACATGATACCCAGCTCGTAGTCACGACCGCGGGCGCCCTTTTTTATCTGGCCGTATACGAATTTCTTGTTCTCTTTGGCGAGCTGGCGTGGAATGCTGTCAAGAAGCCATCTGATGCGGGGCACTTCTTTTGCCGGGGCATGTTTTGATAGGTCATTATCATAAGTTTCGAAGATTGCTTCTTGCAGTGACCTGACTTCAGCAAAATCCTGTCGTGCCGCATAAGCTGCAACAACCTCTGGCATGCCGCCGACCAGAAAGTAACGCTTGAGATAATCGTGCAAGGTCGAATTGAAGGCTTTCATGGAGAGTAAGCTGAGGTCTTGGAGCGGGGCAATAAAGCGGTCCTCACCCACGGCCTGCAAATATTCGTAAAAGGTCAGTGGATAGAGTCGCAGTGTGTTGACTTGGCCTACTGGAAAGGAAGTTCCCTGATGAAGCGCAATACCCATATGCGAGCCAGCACACATAAGATGGTACTCAGGAGCTTGTTCATTAAAATATTTGAGAGAGGTCAAGGCGCGCGGAACTTCCTGGACCTCATCAAAGATCAGGAGCGTCTTACCGGGTTCTATGGCATGGCCCATATAAAGCTCGAGTTCAGGGAGAAGCGCATCAGGGGAAATGTTCCCGCTGAAGAGCGTCCGCATCCGTTCGTTTTTCGTGAAGTCTATATAGGCAGTGTTCTGATACGCGCTGTCCCCGAATTCCTTCATCAACCAGGTCTTGCCAACCTGGCGAGCTCCGGTGAGGAGAAGAGGTTTTCTCCGTGGGTTCTGCTTCCAAAGCGATAGATCATCGAGAGCATGGCGTTTCATAGCATAAGGCCTTTCTTTTCTCATATCGCTGTCTTGATCCTGTCTACGATAACACATTTCAATGAAAATATGTGGGATTTTGGCAATTATTCAATTGAATAATGTGGTGTTCTGGCAATTATTTGATTGAAAGTTCTTTCCTGTACGGGATCTCTTGCTGTTGACTACTTGCTGCCAGGCTTTGACGCGGTGATGAGGTAGAGGGAGTTGGGCGAGCCCGGCACTACACAGACGGTCGGCTCAGTAAAACCTGCTCGCGCAAGATAGCCGCGCAGCTCATCAGGGGCTGTGAAGTTACCCCTGTCAATCGCCTGAGCGAGCCCGCTCCAGAATCGGGAATGGAGTAGACCATCCAGGAGGGGGTCGCCAATGATCAGGCGCCCGCCGTCTTTCAGTACGCGAAACGCTTCCTGCAGTCCTTCCTGCTTGCTCTGCCAATGATGCAGGGAGAGGCTGGCGGTAACAACATCAAATGAGCTGTCCCCAAAAGGCAGCGATTCCGCCTTGCCGGGGATGAACGTGATGTTATGCCTGGTGTGTATCGGGCGATAGGTATCCACAGCAGTGAGAGTTGTCCGGGGCAATGAAGCAGCAAGTGCCTGAGTAAGCACCCCAGAACCAGAACCGATGTCCAGCAAGGTGCCCGGGTTGGGCTGTAGTGACAAGACGGCTTCCAATATTGATTGGTGTATTGGTCTCATCGTGCATCTTTAGTTTCTGGATAGCTCGTCTGCTCTTTTTGGACGTTTGTCAAAGATTGCACTAAAAAGCGTTCGGATGGCGTGCATAGTGTCAGCGAAACTAATGTTAGCAGCGTAGTCGTATTTCTTCTGGTATCTTGCCCAATGTTTTTGAATCGTATCGTTTGACTCGATATCACCTAAAATCAAGTTAGCATCTTTGAGCAAAGCGCTCGTGCCTCTATCAGCAGACGTGTTATCGTAGGCCTCTTTCAAAACGGAGTAGTCGATTTTTGTTGAGTATATATCACTGAGCGCGAAAAGATCATAGTAATCGCGCATACGCGTATTGGCGACGCCGCGTGACAGTAAGGTTTCCAGTTTCTCTGCCAGAATTGTTTCCAGATTATAAGCCAACAATGAGATTTCTCGATCTTCAAAAAGCAGGCCATATTGATAGGACATTTCGCGTGGAGTAATAACGTCATCAGTTGAAACGTCAATCCTCAAAGGTATCCTCATTGAATCGAGATGAGCCTCAAGAGTAATCCGAACTCCAGGGTAGTCCATCTCATCCATGATGGTTGCTGTTCTTTGTACCTCAAAAGCCATATTGTCATTTACCGGTATTGTGGCGATTTCTCTGATGATATCAGCAATCGTATCTTCTGACAGAGGGAGGCCTTTGACGGTAGTGTCGATGTCAAAGGTTGACCTGTTGTCCAGACCGATCATGGAAGTGACCAGTACGTCTCCCTTAACTATTATTTTGTCGTGATACTGAGACTGCGAAAGACGTTCAAGAAACCTCTCCATCGCATATGCGCGAATGATCATCTGCGCTTTGGCAGAATCCCCACCGGAAAGATTGCGTACCAACGCTTTGAGTTGCATAGAGGTTTGTATCATTACAAAACGGCCTCCAGATAGTTCTGAACAATTCGGTCAAGAGAAAACTGTTTTGCGTAGCGCATAAGCAGCGGTATATTCTTATCTTTTCGCCTCAGATATTCTCTGGCAGCAGTCTGCAAGTCCTGGGTATCTCCCGAATTCCTCTTGCGAAAAAGATCGCAGATCGTTCTCTCTGCATTATAGGTTCTCACGGTATGGCCAGCTGGCGTGATGGCACTGGTAAGACCGAGTTCAAAAAGGTCGGGTTTGACTTTATGCACCCGTACTCCTTCACTGGTGAGAAGGGTCGCTCTGCTTCCTGCAGGCAGGGTAACGACATATCTGATTGGTCCACGTTCAGCAAGACCTAAGAGGTAGGCCGCAGCCTCATGTGAAAATACTGCCTGAGGATAACGATGCTGAATAATGAACATCCCATCATTCCAGGCATCAGGTGATCGATAAAAGCCGTGAGCAACGCGTTCGAGTTTGTGCTGCCGCACGTACTCGCCCAAATAGGTACGCGAGATTCCCAGAGAGACAACATCTGCAGTCCTCAAATAACCGTTGTTCTCTTTCAATAACGTATCTAGTTGCTCTCGTTTGCCCACAGCACACCACCTTACATTTGTACCCTAATGATAGATGAAAAGAGTATATTTGTAAAGTATGGGATACGCATAGAGAACCATGTTAATTCTCTGATACTTTTGCTAGGGTTTTGGCAGTTCCGAGAACAAACGAGACTACGAATAACATCACTGTAAAGTGATCAGGGCTGAGAAAATTTATTATCTTATTGACAAAATGTAATGTTCTCATTACAATATTGATGTAATTAAGTCATTACTTTTTGGAATGGGGGTGCGACATTGATTAAGAATCGGATCAAGGTTCTGAGAGCAGAACGCGACTGGACACAGGCTGACTTGGCTGAAAGAGCGGGGATCTCTCGTCAGGCAGTGATATCCATCGAAAAATATAAATACACTCCTTCACTGGAGCTGGCCTTCAGGATTGCTGAAGTCTTCAATGTTCCCATTCAGGGAGTTTTCAATTATGAGGAAGGCGAAATCGATGGCTAAACAAGTGATCTCGATGCTTATTTCTGTTGCTGCTCTTGTAATCATCTTAGGGCTCTCTTTTGGAAGAGAAAGAAGAATGCAGAGTATCAAGAGGATGAGCGCTGGCAGACTGTTCAGGAGGAAGCAAGTAACGTGGCGAATACTGTTGTCTTTATCGCTTTGCCATTATTGATAATTGGAGCTACGATTGCCGGGCTTGTTAATATCCAGATCACCATACCTTTAAGCCTTGTTGCTACATGCGGTATATTCTTTTTTGGCCTCCGCGATGCAGCGGAGTTCTTTGCTCTTAATTACTTCGACAAACAGTATTAGTGCGGAGTATCTGGCAGAATAAAAGTCAAAAGGACTTCTCTAAAACAAGATGGTGCGGGTGGCGGTAAAAGCACCAGAGCCAGCGTTAATGATTATCTGCTGATCCCACCTTGCGCACATGGCGTTTGCGCTCATTGTTGATATGAGAGTCCCCACTACGAGTGATTAAATTCGGACGAAGCTGATTTGACTCGTGCGCATGAAGTCAGCCCCCATACCCCCAGGTGCCTTTAAGTTTGGCGCTATCTTTATGCGTCTTGGTCGAAAGAGATATTCCTTTTTCTATAAAGGCTGAAGCCGCGCCTCTGCTCGACTTCTTCCAGCACTTGAGTGAGCGAAAGAGATCGCAAGTATTCTTGATCAAACAGGACATCTTCTGGGTCAATGAGTACACGGGGCCGCCATTTTTTTCCGTAACGCGCGAAGTTTACCCGCCGGTTCTCGCTCAGTGAAACCGGAATAGTATAGCTAGCATCAGACGTGGCGATCTTGATCGCCTGTACTGAGCAAAAATACCCACCGCCTTGACTTACCGGGCGAGGAGCAAGGATGACTTCTGTTTCGTGAACATCTTTATAAGGGATCGTTATCGTGCGCCCCTGATAGGTAAGAGAGACAGAATCATCGTCGAACACCGCACTACCCTCATAATTAATAAATCGAAGCAGGAGCTTTTGAACACTGAACATGATAACAAGCGAAAAACCGATACCGATCGCAACATAAGCAAGGAAAACTGCAATCATCCAATACGATGAAGATCCGCCCACAACTTTTACTTGAATGAATGCAAGGAGAAAAGGCGTAATGCCGCCGATCACTACGCCAGCTATCATCCCATATTTCCAGAGCGGTCCCTGATGTTCATTACCATATTGAAATGGCAGGCTTGTTCTGGTTGGCATACTATCAGAGGAAAAGGCCAGAGGCGTCGCCTTGTTTTCAGGGATTGCTTCCAATAGCTCATATTTAAATGGCGCCCATATGCTGGTGCTGATCTTGGCGAGTATTGCCTGGATTTCAGACTTTGGCAATCCCGGCCAGGAGATCAGCCCCCAGCGTTTTCCCGTTTGGTCAAATCCATCCAGCCTAAAGAGCCCGCTGTACGCATCATAGGGAGTGATGTCGAGTTTTTCCAGATAAGCCAAAGGGAAGGATATCGACCTTGTGGTTACACTGCCGTTTTGCAAGGTGATGGTCTCTGTGCGATTCGCTTCTGAGCTGCGGAGTCGATAGGCTCTTTTAGTCTCAGGATTATAGACTCTGAGGAGTCTGAATGGCCAGGAAAGCCCGACCAACGCCAAGGTTACGATCAGCACTATGGGTACCGCAATAAGCATTGGAAGCGTCCGCCATTCGGTCACCATTCCAGCGGCAATAAAAAAGGCGCTGAAAAACGCCAGAAAGGACAGGACAAACAACCAGGCGTTTCGTTTGGCATATTGAGGGAGTAATGCTATTAGGGGAACGGCGTAGTGAACTTTGAGCTCCCATCCAAAAGGAGCATCGGTATAGGTCCACTCGCCTGACTTGAGCTTTGTTTTGTCTGCCCGTCGCGTCATTTATCTCACATTCATCAAATTGGCTAACAATCATTATGCCGACAGAATAAGTATACCCACAATAACTTGCACGCCAACTTGCGCAGCGCAAGTATGCCAGTCAAAAGATGTTCGGTAGTAAAAATGCACAGCAAGTATTAGTAAATTTTACTTTTATAATAAAATTTGCTAATATATACTAAAGATTGGAGGACGAACGGTATGGATCTTACTGCAGTATTCAACCTGCCCGTAAAGAACATGGGAGCGATCGACCTTACAGGTCTTCCGCGTTTTTACGAAACTGATTTCGACATTGAGCGTATTCAGATCGGATTAACCGATTGTGTTATCATTGCGCCCAAAAGCATAGTCAATTTGCCTACGATTACAAAGATGGTTCAAACTCTTGAAGCTCGCGTTGATCTTCCCTGTGTAATCTCAACATCAAAGTTGAGCGACTATCAAAAAAAACAATTCAGAGAGCTGAATATCGCCTATATTATCTCGCCTCACAATCTTTACATTCCCTTTATCGGGCTTGAGATTCGACAAGCAAAGCGACAAAAAGAAAATATCACAAGTCTCTCCTGGCAAGCGCAATATACCGCACTTCATATCATTGATGGAAGTTGGCTGGGCTTTAGCGCCAGTGACATTGCGCAAGAAATGAAAAGGAGTCTGCCTAGTATCAGTAACTATCTGAAAGATATCGAGGCAACGGTATCGCAAGTAGTAGAAAAGCAAGGAACAAAAAAGTTGTTGGTCAACAACGAGGGACTAGGTAAAGGAGAATTATTCCAACTCTTTGAGCCCTATCTTACGACTCCAGTAAAAGACTCGTGTTTTTTGAAATTCAAGAACAAACCAAGTAATTTTACCGATTATGGCTGCCTTTACGCTGGCATGAGCGCCCTAAGCCGAAAGACGATGCTTGCAGATAACTCCTGGGTCACCTACGCATGCTCGGAGTACGAGCGACGCTATCTGGATAAATTGGGAAATACCATATTTGCGGTCGCAGAAAATGATAATCCCGACATACTCCTACAGATATGGAAATATCCGCCAATAAACAGCGGGGATGGTACCGTTGATGATGTTTCCCTTTACTTGTCACTTAAAGACGCTCCCCAGCTAAAAGAACCCAGGGGCGAAGAAGCGCTCATTGGCTTACGAGAGAGGATTGCCCAGTGAGTGTAGTAGGACTTGAATTATTCCAAGAGCGCTTTGCTCCCTTTTCCGACTCTTTCGTTTTGATAGGTGGCAGCGCTTGCGATCTTCTTTTCTCTGAGCAAGGGTTGAACTTTCGAGCCACCCACGATCTTGATATTGTCATTCTTGTCGAAGCGCCTCATGCAGATTTTGCCAAGGAGCTGTGGCGATTCATCAATGATGGCGGTTACGAATATGGCAGACTAAAGAGCCCTGATGTTCACTACTATCGCTTTAGCAGGCCAAATAACCCTGGATATCCAAAAATGATAGAGCTGTTTTCTCGACACCCGGATTTTCTCTTACACAATGAAGCCTCTGTTACAGTACCCTTGCCTGTTGAAGATGAGATATCCAGCTTGTCTGCCATTCTACTCGATGATAATTATTACAACTTCTTAAAAAGCGGTCTTATTAATATCAACGGAATCAATGTGCCTAACGTAGCACATCTTATTCCACTGAAAGCTCGCGCGCATATTGATCTTAACGATAGAAAAAATGCAGGGCAGCAGGTAGACTCAAAGAACTTGAGGAAACATAAAAATGATGTAATCAGGCTGATTTCTCTCGTGCCTATCAACACGCGCATTACGCTTAGTCCCCAAATAGGCGAGGATATGAAGCGTTTTGTTGAAACTCTACGCGCAGAAGAAGCGCAGGCTCCTCAAAATGAAGATGATGAGCCACGCCTGAATGCAGTGCTTACCGCACTCGAAGAAATCTATACTTTAAGGTGAGGAGGGTTTCGAGAGGGGGTATCCCACATCGGCCTTATGGCCTTGAGAGATGTTCTGAATGGCTTTATGTGAGAAAAAGTATGGTGCGGGTGGGGAGATTTGAACTCCCACAAGGTTGCCCTCACATGGACCTGAACCATGCGCGTCTGCCGTTCCGCCACACCCGCATACTTAAGAATGAAACGGACTTACGATACTAGCATACTCGGCGGTTCATCGCCAGATGCAAAGACTGGGGGAGCAGAAGTCGGCGCAGGCTCAAGACCCCGCTCAAGGCCCGGCCTCTTCTGCCTGGTCTGAAATATCTGCCAGATCAGTCCGCTCGCGAATAGCCCGATGGCAACGACCATGAGGAGCACCCACATCAACAGCGGGCCAGTACCAGCATACCCAGTCACCAGGATAATCAAGGTCGTCGTACCATTGAAAGCGAAATGGATCAGCATGCTGCTGAAGAGCGAGCCGCTCCGCAGATAAACCCAGGCCAGAAGTATGCCGAGGCCAAAGGTCATCAGGCCCTGGGGAATGTTGCCATGAAACACCCCGAAGAACACCGCCTGCATGATGAGCGCCACAGGAAACGCGAGTTTTTTATTCAGCGTCCCGAACACCATGCCACGAAACATGATCTCTTCAGCGATCGGCGCGACTACGACAATCGACAAGATCCCAGGTATCGTTGAGAATAGCTGGCCGAAAGCAAGGTCGGTCATACTACTGCTGCTGGTGGCCGTGGGAAGCAGGGCTGCGATGATCTGCTCGCCACAGTTGAGCAGCAGGCTCAAGCCACCGCCCATCATCAGGAGCGCGACGATCAGCAGCGGCCTGAAACGCCGCAGGCCGACGGTCTGGCGGAAGCTCTCGTGGCGAGATTTCACGATAAACAGGAATATGAGCACGGTCGCGATGTCGCTGGCAATAAGAATCCAGCCCATCATGCCCAGGTAGCGTTGTACCAGCGTTTGAGAGAGATAGCTTTGATTGCTCAGAATGCTTTGTCCACTGCGCGCGACGGCTGAGCCGATCAACGCCAGTATCGCTATGACTGCGACGACTGCCTGGGTGCCGCCGATAATCAGCAACCAGGTAAAGCTCAGGCCCCAGGCGGTGATGCGCCGCTCGCGTCGCTGTTCGCTTGTCTCTGCTTGACGTGCCATAATTCTCTCTTTTAGCACACCAGCTGCTCTGTGATACAGCGGTTGAGCGTGGTCAGTACGTCAGGGTAGTCGATATGGTGCTCGCGAGCGATGCGAGCGATATCGTCATGTTCGGCGCGGTAGCGTCCGCCGCCAAACTTCACCTGCACCGGCCCCCAGGGGGTCTCGACAGAGAGTTCCTCGCGCGCGGCGGTAAGGCGTGGTTGCTCGCAGACTCGCACGCCGAGCGTACCCGTCAGCGCGACGATGCGCGCCGCAAGGGCCTCGGCCTGCGCGGGACATGCCAGCACCGAGAGCGAGAGCGCGGCCCGGCCTTTCTTCATGGCGATGGGAGTGACCCAAACATCAAGCGCGCCCTCGGCCAGCAGCTCCTCGCCGGCATAGCTCACGGCTTCAGGCGTGATGTGGTCGATGTTGGTTTCAAGCAGGATAGTGGTTTCCGCGGTCAGGGGGAGCGGGGTGTCCTCGGTTGCTTCGCCTACAAGAAGGCGGCAGATGTTGGGTTGCCCGATGTCGCGCGTACCCGCGCCATAGCCGATGAACAGGGGGCGCAGCGGCGGTACCGGGCCGAAGCCTGCCGCGCGCGTCAGGAGCGCCGCCCCGGTCGGAGTAGTGAGCTCACCAGGAGCGCTGCTCATGCTGGTGGGGATGCCCGCGCTTGCCAGGATCGCGGCCGTCGCGGGAGCGGGTACCGGCAGCGTGCCATGCTGAGTCTCGACGGTACCGGAGCCCAGCGCCGGTGGCGTGGCGTAGAGGGTCTGGATACCCAGGAAGTGTAGCCCCAGGCAGACGCCGCAGATGTCGATGATACTGTCGGCAGCGCCTACTTCGTGGAAGTGTAGTTCATCGGCGGGGATGCCGTGGACCTGCGACTCAGCGGCAGCAAGCGCAGAGAACACAGCCAGCGCTGCCTCGCGTGCTGGTTGCGGCAGGACGTGGCTGGAAGCGCCTTCGATCAGAGAGCGGATCTCAGCCCAGCTGCGCGCGCGAGAGTGGCTTGCCTGTGTGTGTGGGCCGTCGACGGCCTGGCCGTCAACCCCCAGCACAATGACGCCAGTCGCTGCGATACCCTGGCTGTCCCGTTGCTGCGCCTGCACGGTGACACCGAGCTCGAACGCATCTGCCAGTGCCTGCAGGTGTTCGATGCCGAACTGTCGGGTCTGCGCGCCGACTTCAAGCAGCGCGCCCAGAAACTTGTCGCCCGAGACGCCGCTGGAGCAATCCAGGTGCGCGATCAGGGCAGTATGTGCGGAGATTTCACTCATGTTCTCAGTCTAGCATTCTGTCACACACACGTCATTGCGGCCTCCGGGCTGCAATCTCGGGCCCTGAGATCCTTAGGTCTTGCCCGGGATGACGGGAGGGTCGGCCCAGGATGACGGGAGCAAAGCCAGTCTTGTCTGACCGGTGGTGTAGTATCGTAAGAAGCATAGAAACAAAAGAGAGGATCGCATGGCTACTATCATCCCTGTCATAACACTGCTCGTCACTTTACTGATCGGCGTCGCGCTTCTTGTATTGATCATCTCTGGTCGTAAGAAAGAGGCAGCACGGGGCTCCGATAGGGAAAAGCTTGAGGCCGATATGCAGCAGATGACGACAGAACTGCGTCGTGATATCGCGGTGCAGCTCTCTGCCCAGGCCCAGCAAAACGAGCAGAAACTCGAGAACATCCGCCAGACGCTCGACACGAAGCTTGATGCGGTGCGCGTCTCAACGGAGGAAAAGATCACGGCGCTCACCCAGGATAACGCGAAGCAGCTCGACCGCATGCGGGAGACTGTCGATGAGAAGCTGCAGAAGACCCTTGAAGAGCGCCTGGGGCAGTCATTTGCGCTGGTCTCGCGCCAGCTTGAGCAGGTCAACAAGGGCCTGGGCGAGATGCAGACGCTTGCCAGTGGCGTGGGCGACCTGAAGAAAGTGCTGTCAAACGTAAAGACCCGCGGCATCCTTGGTGAGATCCAGCTCGGCGCCATCCTTAAAGAGATCCTTGCGCCGGAACAGTATGTGGAGGACTTTGCCATCAAACCGGGCTCGGCCGATCGTGTCGAGTATGCGCTCAAAATGCCGGGCGAAGGCGAAGGCGACGTCTACCTACCGATCGACGCCAAGTTCCCGACGGATCGCTATTCCGCGGTGCTCGACGCCTACGAGAGCGGGGATCCGGTCACGATCGAGGCAGCAAAGAAGGACCTGGATACGTTCATCAAGCAGTCCGCGAGGTCCATCCATGACAAGTATATCGATCCGCCCCACACGACGGACTTTGGCATCCTGTTCCTGCCGATGGAAGGCCTCTACGCCGAAGTCATCGCGCGCGGGCTTCTTGAAGAGCTGCAGGCGAAGTACCAGATCGTCATCACGGGGCCTTCGACCATGGCGGCGTTTGTGAACAGCCTGCAGATGGGTTTCCGGACTTTGGCGATCCAGAAGCGCTCACAGGAAGTGTGGGCGGTGCTTGGCCGGGTCAAGAAGGAATTCGCAAACTTCAGTACGGTGCTGGCCACTACCCGGAAGCGTCTGCATCAGGCTGATGATGAACTTGACAAGCTTGTGGGCACTCGCACCAATCAGATCAATCGTGCCTTGCGCCAGGTCGAGTCGCTTGAAGCGACCGATGTGGCGGGGATGATCGAAGCAGCAGAGGTGGTTGACGTGCCCGATGAGGACGGTCGCGGCGACGAAGCCGCTGGGTCTGACAATGATGACGACAGCGATGAGGCCATGGCGCCTGGCTCCGATGATGGCGCTTATCCTTACGGTTCCGTGAACTAATTGTGACCAGGTCTCTGGTCTTTGACGAGGCTGGTAAAATATAACAAGAAAACCCACGGCCCTGGCCGGAGACGATAGAGTTTGGTGAGGATAAACGACATGGATAAGTTCTTTCGAAGTGTAGCTTTCGGCGTTGCGATCGCGATAATCGCCTTTACTGGCTACTATTTTGCCAACATCGCCTATGACTACATCCAGGCCGCCATGAGCAACAACGGCGTGCGTCAGCTCTCAGGGAAGACCGATAATGACTCACTGTGGCAGACCATCGGCCTGGGGACCGCCAACGACGAAGGCGGGCAGACCGCAGCCTCGATTGCGGCGGCGCAGAAGCGTATCATCGATTTTGCGGCGCTCAAGAAGATCAATCCCCAGATCATCGCCTGGCTCTACATCCCCAATACGCGTATCGACTACCCTATCGCTCAGGCAAAGGATAACGTATTCTACCTGCACCATGATTTTTATGGGCGCCCCAGCTTCTCGGGCTGTGTTTTTCTCGACAAGGACGCCAAGCCGGATTTCACGAGCCATGATTCGCCGGTCTATGGCCATCACATGCGCAACAAGTCGATGTTTGGCTCGCTCAATTACTTCCGCCAGGCAAGCTTTCGCGAGTCGCATCAGATCGCGTTTGTCTATCTGCCGGATAAGACGATCAAGTACCAGTTTGTCCAGGGGCAGTTGCTTTCGGGCAAGACGCTTCCACCCAATACCTTCGACTTCGATACGCTCACGATGGTCACCTGCGAGTATGATCAGCCGGGTGATCACTATATGGTGCGCGAGAAACCCTTGACGATCCGTGCTCCGGGGGAGTCTGACCCAAACGATCCCCCGACTACCGCTTCTGCGAGCACGAAGTAGTTGCCGTGCGGCCTGGCCTGTCGGCGGCTGACCGGAACTTCAGCTGATGCTCAATGTCGCCCGTCTCAGGCTGCTGCGCGAGTTCGCGAACCGCAAGACGATCGCGGCAACAGCTGACGCGTTTTTCATGTCCCCTTCCGCAGTTAGTCAGCAGCTCTCCACCCTTGAACGTGAGACGGGGCTTGAGCTGCTGAAAAAGGAAGGCCGCAACGTCATTTTGACTGATGCCGCTTTGCAACTGGTCAAAGATTCCGAAGAAATATTTTCTGCCCTGGAAAAGGCTGAGGCGCAGGTCTCATTGATGTCAGAGGGAGTCGGCGGCACGATCGAACTGTCGGCGTTTCCGACGGCTGCCTGTCGCATCATCGTGCCGATGTTGGTGCGCCTGCGCGAAACGACGCCCAATATCGCTCTGCACGTGAGTGACCTTGAACCTGAGGTCGCCCTGCCGATGCTGCGCGCTGAAGACCTCGACGTCATGGTCTATTATGACTGGACCCTGGTACCCAGCATCCCCTCGCAGGGCCTGGCCATCACGGAGCTCTTAAGCGAGCGTGTCTATCTGGCTATGCCCAAAGACCATCCGTTGGCAGGGCAGAACCGCCCCATCGCGCTCTCTGAGCTGGAAAATGAGAGCTGGATCGCCGGATTGGAGTCTACCTCGATGGGCGCGGTGGTGCAGGCAGCGACCGGGCGCGCGGGCTTTGACGCGAACTATCGCTTCCAGACCATGGATTTCGAGGTCATCCTGACCGCCGTCGCCGCAGGCCTGGGCCTTGCGCTTGTGCCCTCGCTCGGGTTCTCCGAGCAGCGCCATGGGGGTGTGGTCTTCAAGCGCGTTGCAGATATCGAGCTGCGCCGTACGATCAAAGCGGCGGTGCGCAAGGGTAGTGAGCAGACCCCGCTCACGCGCGTTGTGTTAGGCGCCTTGCGCGACATCAGTGACGAGGTACACCAACGACTGGAGAAGATCGATGAGGAGATCGGGTAAATGAAAGAACTGAGGATCGATCACGAGCGAGAGGAACGCTGCGGGTTTCCTGAGGTGGTGTTTGCCCCGGGCAAGACGGTCGAGCAGATCGTCGCAGCAGCTTCTGAGATATACGCGCACAGCGGGCGAGTGCTGGTGACCCGCGCGACGCCGAAAGACTTCGAGGCCGTACGCGCCCAACTTCAAGGAGCCTGCTACCATGAGCAGGCACGTATCATTTCCGTTGGATGCGCAGCGCCACAACATCCTGCGGGCCTGATCGTTGTGGCGGCGGCCGGGACCGCAGATATGCCCATCGCCGAGGAGGCAGCGGTCACCGCCGAGGCGCACGGCGCCTGTGTGCAGCGGCTCTACGACATTGGCATCGCGGGTGTTCATCGCGCACTTGAGCATGTTGATGAGCTGCGCGCGGCTCGCGTTATCATCGCGGTGGCGGGTATGGAGGGGGCCTTGCCTTCTCTGATCGCGGGGCTGGTCAGCATTCCGGTGATCGCAGTCCCTACGAGCATCGGCTATGGGGCGCACCTTGAAGGGCTGGCGCCGCTGCTCACGATGCTGAACTCCTGCGCTGGCGGCATTGGTGTGGTCAATATCGACAACGGATTCGGGGCGGCGGAGCTAGCCTGCCGCATCAATGACCCGAGCTGGCTGTAGTAAAATAAGAGCGCAGCGTGAAATAAGCGCTTGCTGGAGTGAGTTGGGCGGACTTGGACGGCGGCATACCGTGAACCTGGTCAGGATCGGAAGATAGCAGCCATAAGCAGTCCCTGCTGAGCGTCCAAGCCCGCCGAGTTCACTTGTTGTAACCCGGCTGATCACCTAAGGAGTTTTGTGGCACACACCTCGTTTTATCGCACGTATCGTCCGGCGACTTTTGCCGACATGGTTGGCCAGAAGCACATCGAGCGCACGCTGAAAAACGCGGTCGCCACAGACCAGGTCGCTCATGCCTATCTCTTCAGCGGCCCGCGTGGCACAGGCAAAACCACCACGGCGCGCATCCTGGCGGCGGCGCTGCTCTGCGAGCATCCCAAAGGTGGCGAACCAGACGGCACCTGTACGCAGTGTCAGGAAGTCGCAAACGGCGCCCACCCTGATGTTATCGAGCTCGATGCGGCCAGTCGAACCGGCGTCGACAACGTACGCGATGAGATTATCGCGCGCGTGCAGTTCGCTCCGGTGCGGGGCCGCTCGAAAATCTACATCATCGACGAGGTCCATATGCTTTCGACCGGCGCGTTCAACGCCTTCCTCAAAACGCTCGAAGAGCCTCCGGCTCATGTCGTGTTCATCCTTTGTACGACCGATCCCCAGAAAGTCCCCGAGACGATCAGAAGCCGTTGCCAGCAGTTCGAGTTCCGGCCCTATGCGGTCGAAGAACTGACCGAGCAGCTCCAGCGCATCGGCAAAGCTGAGGGCATCAAAGCCGAACCGGAAGCCCTGGCGCTCATCGCTGCCCGCGCGCGCGGCGGTATGCGTGACGCCATCACCGCCTTCGAGCAGTTGGCGGCTTTCACGGGCAACAATATCACGACCGGCGCGGTCGAGGAGACCCTGGGCGGCGCCGACGCATCAACCCTTGCCGCATTGGTGCGTATCGTGGCGACGGCAGATACGCCGGCAAGCTTTACCTGGGTTGCCGATCAAGTCAACAAAGGCGCCGACCTGCCAGAGGTCGTTCATGCGCTTATCGACTACGTGCGCGACCTGTATGTCCTGCAGGTGCTGGGCGCACAACCGGGTGTTATTGATCGCAGCGCTGCCGAACAAGAGCGCATGGGCGAGTTGTTGGCGCTGTTGAGTGGCCCTGAACAGCTCGCGCACATGCTGGATCTGCTGGCGGAGCTTTCAGCGGAGCTGCGCTGGGCCAATGAGCCGCGCACCCTGCTTGAGTTGGCGCTGGTCCGCATGACCCGCCCGGAGAGCGATCTTTCTGTCGGCGCGCTTTCTCAGCGCCTTGAAGCCCTGGAGCAGGGAATACCTGTTGCACAGGCTGCGCAGGCTGCACAGGCTGCGCAGGCGACCGTGCCCGGTCCTGTTGCCACACTGGAACCAGTCGTTGAGGAAGAACTAGAGCCAGAGGCGCCGACTGCTCCGGCAACGGATGCGGGGCGCCTGTGGCGCGAGGTGCTCGCCCAGATCAAGAAGGCGGCGCCCAGCCGCTATGCGGTGTTTGCTGAGGCAGAGCTTGAAGCTGACTCCCAGGGCGGCTACATCCTGAGCTATCCACCTGGCGCGAATTTCCAACTTTCGCAGGCCAAGACCGCCGATTACGTTGCCCTTCTGAATACAGCCTCAGAACAAGCCTGTGGCCAGGCGCTGAACCCGCGCTATCTCGTGCGGGAAGAGCCGCATCTGCCGGGCATACCGCAACCGGAAGTGACCGTCGACGATATTCCCGACGCGCACCCGGCGCCTGATGCGGAGCCCGACACTCTGGTCATGCCGACAGATCCCGATGCGGGCTGTGATGCGTTTGCGACCCAACCGGGCGAGGAAACGAACATGGCTAACGAGATCGAGGCGCAAGATACGCCCAACAACGAACCGAACCCGATCGAGGAGGCCGGGGCGCCTTTGGGCGCTCCCACGCTGCAGGCGATGCCCTCGCGGGCTTTCGAGCCTGAGGCCGCTCCAAAAGAAGCGAGCGCGATCTTTGCTGAGCTGGGCGCGCTTCCCCTGTCGGGGGTCGATACGGACGACTCATCTGATTCGGACGAAGAGCCGGGGTCAGCGACGCTTGGCCTCGACACGCTTCTGGAAGACGAATACCAGGACGCCAACGAAGAAGGGGCTACCTATGGTGATGACCCTGATGGCTCCGGCATCCCTGACTAGAGAAAGGCATACTTACCTATGGCACAACAGTTCAATATCCAAAAACTCATGAAACAAGCGCAGGAGGCGCAAGCAAAGATGGAGGCTGCTCAGGCGGAGCTGGCCTCGGCAACGGTTGACGCCAGCGCTGGCGGCGGCATGGTGAAGGTCACGATGCGCGGCGACAATCAGCTGGTCAGCATCGCGATCGATCCGTCGGCCATCGACCCGGACGACATCTCGCTGCTTGAGGATATGATCCTTGCGGCGGTCAACGAGGCGGCCCGCTCCGTAACCGAGCTTGCCTCATCCAAGATGGACAGTGTAACGGGCGGCATCGATATGCCCAACATCCCAGGCCTGATGTGACAAAGGGTCAGGTACTTTGTCACGAGTGTAGCGAAGCGATCCAGTGAACTATCCGCTGCCCATCCAGAAGCTTCTTGACGAGCTTGAGCGCCTGCCGGGGGTCGGCCCGAAGAGCGCACAGCGCATCGCCTACCACCTGCTCGACCGTGACCCGGCTGACGCTCAGCGCCTGGCTGACGCGCTCATCGAGGTCAAAGAAACGGTGCACTTCTGCCCGCGTTGCTTCGACTTCGCGACCGGCGAGCTCTGCGCTATTTGCGCCAATCCCGATCGTGACGCGCATTTGCTGGCGGTCGTCGAGGAGCCGCGCGACGTCGGCGCCATCGAACGCACGGGCGAGTACCGCGGCTACTATCACGTACTGCACGGGGCGATCTCACCGACCGACGGCATCGGCCCCGACCAGTTGCGCGTGCGCGAGCTGATGGAGCGCCTAGGAGCAGAGAGCGAGATCACCGAAGTCGTGCTGGCCACGAACCCCAACGTAGAGGGGGAGGCGACCGCGACCTACCTCGCGCGCCTGATTAAGCCACTCGGTGACATCCGCGTGACGCGCATCGCGAGCGGCCTGCCCGTGGGCGGCGACCTGGAGTACGCCGACGAGGTGACCCTGGGCCGCGCGTTAGAAGCCCGCCGGGAACTCTGATGCGTCGCTATCCTATGTACTGTGTGCACTTATCAGTAGCATCTGTTTTTCTTGCCGACGGGTTTACTAATCTATTGCTGAGTTGATAAAGCTGAGCTTGCACAAGGGGCAGACTATGTCTGCCTAAGCAAAATCATGGAGATTGTGTCAGGCGTGGCTTTCTTTCCAAATAAAAATCCCAGCTCAAAGCTTTGCAGGCTTCTGAAGCTGTAACCTTAGTAAGCCCATGGTAAAAACCCGGTAAGAGCTGTTTGCTATCGTTGCAGGCGGCCTGTGCCAGGCGACGCCCACCTCCTGAGTTATCAGGAAGGAGGATTTCTGATTTTTCTAAATGATTTCGATCTTTAGGA
>WRFR01000006.1 GCA_009778715.1 Coriobacteriia bacterium
TACGGAAACGTCTCCTCGGTAAGCCGCAGCAATCTGCCGGCTGGAACCTATAAGGCTTTAGTCTTTGCCGGCAACGCGTATGGCTGGCATCTTCCGGGAGCCTATTCCAATGTCTTTACGGTCGGGATTGTTGCTCGAGTCGTGTTTTCTGAAAACCGAAGTCCTGCTTGAACTTTTTCAGGACCTTGGGGAATAAATACTGGTCCTGCCTATTCTTTTGGGAACACAAGTAGGGTGCTATCAGCCGGGGCCACGATAACATTCAAATTCACAGGGACTAACATAGGCTTTATTTCCACGAAGGGCCCAAATTATGGTTCGATCGCCATTTATGTAGACGGCGGTACTAATCCCGTGGCCACATTCAGCGAATATGCTTCAACGATAAGTTATCAGAAACAGGTTGGCGCAGTGATCGGACTGCCTCAAGGCGATCACACTATAGTTGTCAAAGCAGTATCTTCTGCGCTTGTTGAACTTGATCGAGTTGACATTGGGGGCGCTCCCTCGAAAGCAAGGGTCTTTCCAGTCAAACCAAAAACTTCGATCTCGATCGATCGCTCAAGACCTTCCCCCAATAAAGGGGACGGACCGTTTGAAGGGTATCTGTTCACCGTTCTTCATCATACTGGCACAAATAATGTCTCATCGGTGCTTAATCACCTCACGACCCCCGGAACAGACGTGTCGGCGAATTATGTTATTACCAAAGCGGGCCATATTTACGAATTGGTCCCTCCGTTGCAGCGTGCCTGGCATGCAGGCGCCGGAAGCGGTTTTGGAATACCAGCCAATAACATGAATGCATATTCTGTTGGCATAGAACTCGTGAACCTGGGAGATGGAAAGGATCCCTACCCTGAGACACAGCTTACCGCACTCCAGAACCTGCTGAATTATCTCGAAGAGAATTATGCGACAACCTATCTCATCGATCACAAGATGTGGGCGGGAAGTCGGAAGACTGACCTCTCTGCGAATTTCCCCTTTGCGCGCTTTGGTGTTGGCAAGTACCTGCCAACGACCACCTCTGCACTATCTGCTGATCAGTTGCTTCCAAAAGCTTCAATCACTTGGGAAGATATAGTGGGTAATGGCGGTGAGAAGGGCGATGAGATTTGGGTTCCTGTGCCTAATCCTGATGCTGGCGTCAGCTCAAAAACAGACAAGGCGTCTCGTTACTAGTATCAAAAGAAGATCAAGTATCAATTCGTTACAAGTATCAAGAAGAGGGGGCATTTGCCCCCTCTTCTTTGTAATGCTATTGCATACCTTTTTACTGGTGGACGATGACTTTAGTCCCAACTGAGACCATCCCATACAGGGCACGCGCCTTATCCAAGGGCATGTTAACGCAGCCATGGCTGCCGTAACCCTGCTTGTAGCGCTGGCCGCCGAACTTCGCCTGCCAGACCGCATCATGAAGGCCGTAGCCCTTGTAGAATGGCATCCAGTAACTGACCAGGGTGTGATAACCGGGGCCGTTAAGATACGTGTTGCGTGATTTCAGATAGATCGCGAAGGTACCTTGAACAGTCGGCATGCTTGGACGACCAGTGACAACAGGTGACGAAAGAACGACTTTTCCGTTCACATAGTAGCGAAGGGTCTGCTCGGAAATATCCACGTCAACATAAGAAGCGGCAGCTGGCTTCGGGGGAACAATTGCTGTTCCGTGGATCACGATGCGGTCAATGGTGACAAGCTTTGGTGCGGCAGAAGTGACTGTGACCTTAAGCACATGGGTTTTGCCGATGCTCAACCCCTCACGGTGAAAGAGAGCCTGCTTATACTGAGGCGATGAGGTGGCCAGGTTGATGGATTTTTGTGTGATCCCATCTATAGCAATAGAGGCAGTGCCATAGGTCGAGGCAGTGATCCCTATCCACTCAATGCTGTCACCCTTGAAGGAGACCTGAAAAGAAGCGCCCTTTGTACTGCTGCTTTTTATTGCTCCATCATAGGATCTGGAAGAGGACACCTTAGTCCAGGTGCCTGAATACACGATGGAGGAATGCAGCTCGTAATAACCGTTCCAGCCGTTGCCCGATTCTGTGGCCGGTGCAAACGTAACAGCAGAGCCATTATGCACCATGATGCGATCAACACAAGCTAAGGTAGGTGTGGCAGAGGCGACCGTGATAGTCAAGGTATGGACTTTTGACGCATCCAACCCCGTTTTTCTGTACAGAGCCTGCTTGTAATATGTGTTACCGGTTGTCAGATCGATAGTACCCCGGCCGACGCCATCGAGAGTTATGTGCGCTTTCCCGCAGGTTGCAGCGCGGATGCCATCCCACTCGACTGCGTCGCCAGTGAAACGGATCATGGCAGCAGCTCCTGGTTGCTTACTGTATTTGAGTGCGCCGCCGCTGTTAGCAGCGTTAGTCGCGACCCCCCAAGAGCCAATGAAGGTGATATGGCTATTGGTCTCTTCGTAACCGATCCAACCGTTACCGGCATTTGTTGCAGGACGTGGTGCGGGATCAGGAGGACCAGCATATCCCTGAACTTGAAAAGCGTCGATGCCGACAAACTTCGGCGCAGAAGAAGTAACGGTGATCTTAAGCTTATGAGCAGTGTTTGATAAGCCTTCTTTGTGAAACAGGGTCTGCTGATATTGCGGAGATGAAGTTGTCATACTGACGTTGGCCGCTGTGCCACCATCAATGGTCACGGCCGCTTGCCCATAGGTGGTCGCAGTGATACCTAACCACTTAACGCCGGTTCCGGTGAAAGTAAGGGTGGCAGTTGTCCCTTTTGCTGAAGTGAGTTTAACTGCTCCGCCGGAGCTGCGAGAAGAAGAGGCATTGCTCCAAGTGCCCGTATAAGAGATGTTGCGGTCAGTTTCCTGGTAGGTCTTCCAAGGAAGGGTGGCAGAGGCAGAAGCAACAGGGTTTGGGGTTAATGTTTGTGAGGGAGCTGTTTGTGATGCAATGAGTGCGGTGCTTGTGGTTGTAATCGAATCTGCAGTCGCTGCTCCAGCGCTACTTTGCGGCAGTATGCCACATACTAATAGGGCTGAAAAAATATACAGTACAATTCTTGAATGGCGCCTCATGAACCGATCCTAACCTTTGGAGAAACAAAGCGTATTAATTATAGCAGGGACACCTGGCCAACGTTTGCATAATCAACTGAAGCTAAATGATATTAATAGGAGCATCCAGATCCGCGTTATATAATTGGAGCAAATGAATTCTTATACGGTGCTACATTACCCTAACAACACGGCGTCGCTGGCGTCAGTAAATAATGCTGCGCTAATAGCGATCGGCGTATCGAGTAAAGCGTATATCAGAAGTCTCTATGCGGATGTTGTGGTGCAATCGAACGAAGGTGTCAACATCCTTTCGTTCAGTCATTTGGATGAACCACGGGGGATCGATCCTCATTTCTTTCCGCTGTTTTCAAGGGCAACCGCGCGAAAGATGCTTGATGCCTATGCGACTTCTCAATCGCGGCCAGTCATACATTTCTTGTCTGTGTGGAGTAGCGAGTTCATTAAACGGGTCATCAATCGTTTACCGGGAGGCGCCCAGATTCAGATGCTGATAAAACGATGGAAAGGCCGTCATATTGCACCCCAGTTACGCTTTATTGACGGGGCCGACATCATCCACTGTTATTCGGGAGATCTGGCAGGTTCTGCACCCGAGCGCTTAGTGCGCGAACGCCAGATACCCGGCCTGGCAGCCTGGCAGGGTTCTGAGATCCGGATGCCATCAATCGAATCTCAGACCAACCCTTATTATCACCTGATACTCGACGAGGACGGGATATCACCTTTTGGCGACGATGGTCTTTCCCGCATACGCCAACAGAAGATGTATGAACTGGGATTCGAACCTTTGGTTACCGCTGGCATGCGCCAGTATATCCTGCCAGAATACACCGGCCCGATCCACCAGATATTTCATCCTGTTTCCCTTGATTCTGAGCCAGCTTACCCAGAGCTCAACAACTTGCGCCCTTTGATCGTACACATTCCAAGCAAGGAGAGGGTAAAAGGCTCTCTTTACGTGCGCCGTGCTATCGAGCGTATTCGGCCACTTGCGGACTTCGAGTATATCGAGGCTACAGGGATCCCGCGTACGGAAGTTCTTGATCTCATGCGGCGCTGTGATATCTACATCGACCAAATGATTCTCGGCGACCATGGCATGGCGTCGCTTGAAGCGATGTCTTATGGCAAGCCGGTCGTCTGTTATCTGAAGCCTTCGGTGCTGGAGCTTCTCCCGGCAGATATCCCAATCGTCAATGCAACTATTGATGATCTTTCAGAGAAGCTGCTTGAGCTGATCAAGGACCCGCAGATGCGCTGCGATCTGGGGCAAGCTTCCCGCGCTTATGTAAAGAAGTATCATGACCCATACAAGTTAGCTGTCCGGCTCGATGGGATCTATCGCGATGTTTTATCTCGGAAAGGGCATAACGCAGTAGCGTGAAGTCGTATACGGTACTATGTAAATCAGGATGCTGAATAATGATTTTGAAGGGACTACGATGACTAACTTGATTTCTGGGCAGTCAAACATCGACGCTTCGGTATTGCTGGGTGAAAGCATCATCGTCGAAGAGGGGGTCGTGATCGAAGCGGGTACGACTATCGGTAACCACGTCACCATCAAAACGGGGACGCATATCGGTAAGAACTGCACGATCTTCGACTTTGCGATGTTAGGTAAACAGCCCAAGTTGGGTAAATCATCAACAGCAGGTGGCGGCGGCCTCTCAGGGCTTACGCTGGGTGATGGCTGTTCGGTTGGCTCACATACGGTGCTTATGGCGGGTACGAGTTTTGGGGTTGAGTGCATCATTGGTGACAACGCAGGAGTGCGAGAACGGTGCGTTATCGGTGATAGCGTGATCGTTGGGCGCAGTGTCACGGTCGAAAATGATACCACAATCGGATCGCATACCCGTATCCAGTCCGGAGCCTACGTCACTGCTTATGTCACCGTCGAAGAAGATGTGTTTATTGCGCCGATGGTCGTCATGACTAACGACAACTACATGGGTCGGACTGAAAAGCGCCTGACTGAAATGCGCGGGTGCACAGTGCGCCGCGGGGCGCGAGTTGGTGGCGGAGTGCATATTCTGCCAGGTATCGAGATAGGCGAGGATAGTTTTATCGCGACAGGGTCGGTAGTCACGCGTGATGTCGAGCCGCGCATGCTCGTGATGGGGGTACCTGCCAAACCGATTCGCCCGGTAGCCGAGGAGGAACTCCTCGAAAACCAATAGGCTGGGGGGGGCAATCAGGAGCGTTTGATCCTTTGGGCGAACGCTGAGGCGCGCTTTTCTCCCAGAAAAGTTGCCGCAAGATGATAAAAGGCCTGTTTCCAGTGGGGGGCGTCTGCAGAAACCGTCCGGCTTGAGCGGTATCCATCAGTCGTTTCCAGGGCAGTTATCTTGGGGTCACGCGAAGCAATGACTTCAGTAATCCGTATGATCTCCTGGCAAAGGCTGTGGATCTGGTTCCCGGTCAACTGGTCAGTATGTTCATCGAGGAAGCGCCCGAAGATCTTTACTTCAGATTTATATTGGGGCATAAGATTGCCAGATTTGCGATCTTCATGCTCTTGATGGCAGATGAAGAGGGCTTCGGGTATCTGGATCCCCTTCTCTCCAAGGATCAAGATGCGCAGTAAAAGATCGAGGTCTTCGGCGTATTCAGACTCATCGAAATAGCCGATCTGCTCATAGAGCGACTTTTTTGCCACGGCGCCCGCGAAGCTGAAGGGGATCTTACGGAGGTAGGCATCCAGGTCATAAGAGATGATCTTCTGAGAATCTGACATCAACATTGTTTTTTGGGGAGAGATGATCTGGAGGTTACAGGCGTAGAACAGAGAGTCGGGGATCTGTTCTATGGTTGTGCGCATGGTTTCAACATAATCTGGGGTGAATTCGTCATCGGCGCCCAAGTAAGCGACCCATTCGGTCTGCAAGGCGCAAAGGCCGGTATTAAGAGCGGAGGCAGTACCTCCATTCTCCTGGTGGATAACGGTGATGCGAGGATCTTTCTCTGCGAATTGCGAGAGTATCTCTAACGAATCATCAGTTGAGCCATCATCTACAACGACCAGGCGCCAGTACTCATCGGTCTGGTTTTCAATCGAAGATATCGTACGATCAAGAAACGCCGACGCATTATAGGCAGGGATAGCGATACCGATGGTCAGGCTACTATCGGCCCACAGTCCTGGATGGCTCTCTTTATGTTGCGCTGCCTTCATGGTCGATCCCTTTCTTAAAACGACCGGTTTGACCATGATACTATGATAACGAACTTACAGAGAAGTCGATGAATCTTTCTCAGATAGAAAGCGAGCATCTGGATGGCGACATCTGAAACCCGACCATTGCAGGGCATGCGTATAGCGGCGCTTGTCAATAATGATACGTATCGGGATTCACGCGTTAAAAAGGAGTGCGCTGCGCTCGTTGAGGCTGGGGCAGATGTTACGCTTGTCGGATGGGGGAGCAAGTATCCAGGCGCTCTTGATGAGTTACCTTATCGGCTGGTGCTTGTCGAACCAAAGTCTCCTCCGGTATGGTATAGGAGTCTTGGGCGTGAGACAGTCTTCTATCCGCTTCGCGTTGCGGTGAACCTTTCGCTACGCCCTTATTACAAAAAGAACTTCGCCTCAGTCCATACTCCGATAGTCAAGGCACTGCGCAGCGAACACTTTGATGCTATCCACGCTAATGATTTTGATATGCTCGAGACAGGCGCCTATCTCGCAAGGCGCATGGGCGCGCGGCTTGTCTATGACTCGCATGAGATATTTCTCGCTCCAGGTCGCTGGGAACTTGCGCCTGCAGTGCAAGAACGGTTTGAACATGATGAGCAGCGACTTTTCCAGGATCTTGATGGCTTCATTACTGTCAATCCACAAATCGGCGACTATCTTGTCTCGCGCTATGGTTCGTCGATCGAACCGGTTATCGTTTATAACGGCTCCACGCATGCTGTGCCAGAAGCACAACCGGCGCATACGCCCCTCCGGGTATTTTTCTTGGGGATCTTTCAGCCATTCTATCACTTTTCTCGCCTGATTCCTCAACTGACGCGTTTTCGGGGCAGAATGGAGCTGACACTACAGGGGTATGGAGGCGAAGAAGATGCGATCAGGGAGGCGATATCGGCAAGCCAAACGGAGGATTTTATCCGGATACTTCCCCCGGTGGATACCTTTTCGATCATCGATGCGAGCAAAAATCATGACGTTGGGCTTATAAACCTTGAGGCAGGCAATCTTAATCAAGTCATGGCGTCACCCAATAAGTTTTTTGATTATCTTTCTGCAGGGCTGGCAGTAGTAGCGCCCCTGCAACTTGAGTTTGTGCAGTCGATCATAGAGCAAACAGGAGCAGGTTCTTGCTATGATCAGCAAAAGCCCGAGGATATTTTGCCCGTACTTGATCACCTTATCGGCAATCCAACAGAGGTATCTGCCATGAAACGTAATGCTTTAGCAACAGCACCTCACTTCACCTGGGATATCCAGAAGCGCAAACTGGTAGAATTATATAGTTCGTTGAGATGAATCTTTCTATCAGCACGCTTCCATAAGGTATCTAGTAAGGAGAAAATTCCATGGCTGTTCCTCTCTTGGATCTCACACTTCAATATCACGCGCACAAGGATGAGTTCGATGGAGTGATTTCGGGCATTTTTGAGCGTTCTTCTTTTATCGGAGGTGCGCCGGTCAAACAACTGGAGGCCGATATCGCTGCTTTCTGCGGCACGGAGTACTGTGTTGCTTGTGGAAATGGTACCGATGCCTTGTTCTTGATTATGTTCGCTGCAGGGATCGGCAAGGGTGATGAAGTCATCACAACGCCGTGGACGTTTTTCGCGACGGTCGAAGCCATCCAACACGTGGGCGCCACACCGGTGTTCGTTGATATCGAACCCGGCACATTCAATATCGATGCGAGCAAGATCGAGGCTGCGATCACACCAAAGACTAAGGCGATCTTGCCGGTGCATATCTTTGGGCAATGTGCCGATATGGATGTTATCAATGCTATTGCCAAGGCCCACGGTCTCCTGGTATTCGAGGATGCCTGCCAAGCGATCGGCGCTACCTACAAGGGCAAACGAGCTGGCTCTCTGGCGCATGCCGCGGCGTTCTCGTTCTTCCCGAGTAAGAACCTCGGTTGCGCGGGTGACGGTGGGTGCGTTACCACTGATGACAAGGAGCTTGCCGATAAAGCACGCCTATTCGCGGCTCATGGCGCGTCATCTAAGTACCATCATTCGATCTTTGGGGGTAACTCTCGCCTGGATACCCTCCAGGCAGCCCTGCTCTCGGCGAAACTTCCCTATCTGGATGAGAACAACAGCCAGCGTCATGACGCGGCGAAGTATTATGATGCAGCGTTCGCGGATGTTGACGAGATCGAGACCCCGGTCGAACGAGACTATGGCACGATGGTCTATCATCTCTACATCATTAAGTCCCAGAAGTGCGCAGAGGTACAGGCGGCTCTCAAGGATGCGGGTATCGGCAATGCCATTTACTACCCGTTATCCCTTCACCTTCAAGAGGCCATGAAACTGCTTCCTGATTGGAAGACTCCCAGTTTACCGATCAGTGAAAGTTGCGATAACCGATGCCTGGGGATCCCTTGTTTCCCGGGAATCACACAAGAGCAGCAGGATGAGGTCATCAGGGTCATTCTGGGTATCCTTTAATATGAGGCCGGGGGTTCTGAATAGGGATGCTTGAGGTAGGTCCATTAAGGCTCGTCTGCGTTGCAGCTGTTTTCTAGGAGAAGATGACCGCGAAACAAGCCATAACTAATGTCAAGGATTCTATCCTTGAGTTTACCAGGATCAATGCGATCAGGCGCTTGTCTCATGGTGTTGACGTCAAACGGACTGAAGTCTTCAATCTCATCGTCTTAGGCGTGTTCTTCGCCTTTTTGGACGGCCTTGGCCTGACGCTGTTACTGCCAGTCCTGCAGTACATTCAGAGTCTCCAGAGTAAGAAAGCCTATCAGATAAGCGGAGGCTTTATCTGGGATGTACTTTCAAAGTTCATGGGGTTCTTCCATATACCCATTACCCTTGTCAGCCTACTGATCATGGCTTTTGCACCGATTGCGCTGCGACAGGTCATCTATTTCATCAACGCTTGGTATTCTGCCCGTGTTTCTGGAAAAATCGCGATCCGTGCCCGGATGAAAGCGCTTGATACGTTCTATAATGCCGATCCAGACTTTTATGATCGCTATGGAGTGGGCGAGCGCGTTAATGTGGTGATGAACCTTTCAACAGCTTCAGGCGGCGCTTTTGTATCGGTCATCTCGTTCTTCATGACGATATTACTGGTGTTGATCTATGTAGCGATCCTCTTAAAGATGTCGGTATTGGTGACGCTCTGTACTCTGGCAGCAGGAGTGCTTGTTATGCTGGTAACGCAGGCCAACATCCGGCGAATAGGCGCTTTCAGCCGCTATGCTGCCCGTCGCACCCAGGAGATGTACTCAAAGATCGTTGAGCGCATGAATCTGATCCGCCTCGTGAAGATGCGCGATCAAAAAGCCCAGGAAAAGAAGTTTATAGAGGACTTTAGTTGGGAGATGTTCGGGGTCAGCGTAAAAACTGCGATACGCGCAGCAACGATGGAAGTCACCTCGCAGCCGCTGATGATGATCGCAGCTTTTATCACACTATTCGTCTGTGTGACTCTGACGAAGATGGGTCTGCCGCAGATCATTTTAATCGTGTATATCCTGACTCAGATCCAGGCGAAGATCAGCCAGATAAATTCGAATCGGCAGGCAATCACTTCAAATATGGCAAGCGTGAAGCTCCTCAATGAAACGATCAATGTCGCCGCGAAATGTAATAACATCCGGAGTGGAGAACTCTCCTTCACTAATTTGGAACAAAGCATTGAGCTTTCCCATGTTGAGTTCTCATATCCTGAACTGCACCGGCCAGACGGGACGCTACTCTCCTCAGGAACCGATGTACTTAAAGACATTACCTTTACTATTCCTGCGGGATCCTTTACCGCATTTGTGGGCCGCTCAGGTGCGGGTAAGTCGACACTGGTAGAGTTGTTTGCCCGTATGCGGGATGCAAACGGAGGAACAATTCTTTATGACGGGCATAGCATCAAAAGCTATCAACTGGGGCAACTTCGTCGGTCGATCGGATACCTGACCCAACAGGCTATGCTTTTCAATGACACGGTATATAACAATTTGATCTACGGTCTGGGTTTTGATCCGACCGATGAACAAGTGCGGTCGGCTCTTGAGGGCGCCTATGCAAGCTTCGTGTATGATCTGCCACAAGGGCTTGAAACGAACCTCGGGGATTCGGGTGTACGTTTTTCTGGCGGCGAGCGCCAACGCATCGGGCTTGCGCGGGTACTTCTGGAAGATACGCCGATCCTTGTTCTTGATGAACCGACTTCTGCTCTGGATAGTGAGTCAGAAGGCTATATCCAAAAGGCGCTCGAGAAACTCCATGGCAAGAAAACGATCATCGTGATTGCGCATCGACTGGCTACGGTGATGAAAGCTGATCAGCTGTTCGTGATGCAGGATGGCGAGATTGTTGAACGCGGAACTCATAGCAAGCTCATAGAACAGGGCCAGGTGTACGCAAAGCTCTTCAGTAGCCAGCTGCTGGTTCTCGATGGTCTTGATACTGAGGCTTTGGGAACGATCAATGACCAGGGATCCAGCCAGCAAAGCGACTAGATCGGGACGATTCGATGGATAAGTCTCTTCGGGTGCTGATGCTGGTGAGCAATAACCTTGCTTATGATGCGCGTGTCCGCAAAGAAGCGCAAACTGTGGCAGAGGCGGGTTTCGACACGATCGTGATCGGCGCGGGCACTGAGGTACCTACGGATCTTGAGGATGCGCCTTACCGCTTTATGCTTGTGGAGCCCTGGTATAAAGGGAGACCTTTGGCGCCGAAGTGGGGGAGGGAAACGGTCTGGTATCCTGTTCGGGTACTGATAAATAGGACTGTTGCCCCCTGGCGTAGGCGGCGCTGGAACGCCGAGTTTGTGAATGATTCTCCTTACATCCCGTTTATTAGTCGTCCCGATATCGAATCGATGGGTGTGGCCCAAAATCCCGCTATTGTTCACTGTCATGATCTTGACACCTTGTGGGCAGGTTGGCGTATCGCGCAACGATGTGGGTCGGTCCTTATCTATGATTCGCATGAGCTTTATCTTGAGCTGGAGTATCTACCGGAAGAGCGGCGCAGGCAGTTTGCTCAGATAGAGGCTCGGGTGTTTCCTCTTGTGGACGCTTTTATAACGGTAAGTCCTGAGATCGCTGATGCATTGATCCAAAAATATCAGAGCACTATAACGCCAGTGATCCTTTACAATGGTGGCACCCATGTGGTCGCCTCGACCAAGCCGGTCTCGAAACCAGTTAAGCTTTTTTTCCAAGGGAAATTCGCATCAAACCGCAATAATGTTGAGCTTATCTGCGCAATGCAACATCTTCACGGCAGGGCCACATTGACTTTGCAGGGCTGGGGTCCCGATGAGAAAAATTATAGGAATGTGATCGTCCAATCAGGTCTTGAGAATGTTGTCACCATCCTGCCTCCGGTGCCGATCTCTCAAGTCGTTGACTCAGCAAACGACTACGACGTGGGGGTAATCAATATACCTCCTTTGAGTGAGCATTTGACGCACACGCTTCCTAATAAACTTTTCGATTATATGTGCGGAGGCCTGGCAGTCGCCTCGACTTCACTGGCGGCCATTAAGGGAGTTATCGATGAGGCCGGTTGTGGTATCACCTATGAGTCAGAGAGCGTTGATTCTACCGCACACGCTCTTGAAAAGCTGGTATCCGATCCCGCGCGCATCCAGTCGATGAAAGAAGCAAGTCTTGCGGCTGCTCCCCGATACGCCTGGCCTGCTCAGGAGAAAAAACTCATTGCGCTGTATAAGGAGCTTGCAAAAAAGGTGCAAGAAGAGAGTTGCCGGAGAGCGAGGGAGCATTGATGAGTTCTTATACCGTGCTCCATTTTCCGGAGAACACGGCATCGCTTGCAGCGGAAAACAATGAGGCTCTTCAGGCCATCGGAGTTTCCAGCAAAGCCTGTGTCAGGAAACTTTATAAGAATATTCCTATCGTTTCAAATAAGGGAGTATCGTTTCTGCCCCGAAATGCCTTCATTATCTCAGAAGGATTTCTGCCAGAAGGCCTTCCGCTCCTTTCACTCGCTCGCCTCAAACAAACGGTTTTCCCGAGGGGGATGTCAACGTTTAAAAATCGTCTGGTGCTTGTTCGGGTTTGGATGATCGAGTTCATCAAGCGTGTTATCAATGTGTTGCCGTTCCATCAGCGCATCCAGCACGCTTTAACTGCGCGGGGCAACCGCGCACGCGCAAAAGAGATGATGTTTCTCTCAGGTGTCGATATTATCCATTGCTATACAGGAAACTTGGCGGGCTCTGCTATCGAAGCGGTTGTCGAGTATTTCCAGATCCCCGGTCTGGCAGCCTGGCAGGGTTCGGAAGCGCGCATTGCAGAGGTTGAATTGCAAGATAATCCTTACTTCCATTTCCTGTTGGATGATTCTGGCCATACCGCTACGGCTCAGACTGCTCGCTCGATCCAGCGACAGAAAAGATGTGCAGAGCTTGGTTTTGAACCTGCGGTCACCCGCGACATGCTTCAGTATGTTCTCCCTGAGTATCGTGACCAGGCGCACCTCCTTACTCATCCCATCAAGATTGACCATCAGCCCTCCTATCCGGACCCACAGGCAACGCGGCCGCTTATCCTGCATGCCCCCAGCAAGCCTTATATCAAAGGCACCGCCTATGTTGAGCGCGCGCTGAACAGGCTCAAGGATCTGGGGGTTGAGTTCGAATATCTTTATCTTACGGGAGTCCCTCACGAACAGGTCCTTGAGGCCATGCAACGATGCGACATCTTCCTTGACCACTTTCTTCTGGGTAACGTCTGTGTTGCTGCGCTTGAGGCGATGTCGTACGGAAAACCGACCGTGTTTTTTCTAAAGGAGAGCATCCAGAAGCTCTACCCGGATGAGCTTGCATTTGTGAATGCCAACCCTGACAATCTGGCAAGCCGGTTATTCTGGCTTATTAAGGACGGCCAGGCACGAGAGGATATCGGCCGACGCGCCCGGAGCTATATTGAAACGTATCACACACCCGAAAAGGTGGCGCACGAATTGGATGAAGTGTATAGAGACGTGCTCGCGCGGAAGAACAAAAGAGGCGGTCCTGGTTCTGTGATTAGTGAGGCTGATATTGAATCCTGTCTTCAGGTTGCTACAGAGTGTCAATTACAACAAATGAAAGAAGCTGGAGCGAACAGTCGATAGGGGTAAAATAGATTCCCGAAGAACGTAGAGTTGACTTGGCAGCAACAGAATAACGGAAAGACGAAGGGGTCAGATATGTCAGCACAACTGAAGATGGGCATGG
This sequence comes from Coriobacteriia bacterium, assembly GCA_009778715.1. Taxonomy (GTDB): domain Bacteria; phylum Actinomycetota; class Coriobacteriia; order WRKU01; family WQUG01; genus WQUG01. The sequence continues at coordinate 13,467 of WRFR01000006.1, forward strand.
TCGGATTTGGTTACTGGGGCCCAAACATTGCGCGGAATCTTGCAAAGAACACTGATATCGATTTTGTGGTGCTGGCCGATATGTCTGAAAGCAACCGGGCGAAGTTTGCGGCGCTCTATCCTGAGGTCGCTACCTGTACTTCGGTTGAGGAGTTGTTAAGCGGCTATAATGTCGACGCGGTGGCGATCGCCACGCCAGCACCTGTGCACTATGTCGTTGCTAAACAGGTGTTAGAGGCGGGTAAGCACTGTTTTGTTGAAAAACCGCTCACCCTGTCCTCTGCAGAAGCTCGTGAGTTGGTTGAGTTGGCTGAGGCGCATGGCCTGACGCTTCAGGTTGATCATCTGCTCAAATATCACTCGGCCATCCAGTGGATAAAAAGCTACATCGATTCCGGCGAGCTGGGCGAGGTGCGCTATCTCTACATGCAACGCCTGAACCTGGGCGTGGTGCGTCAGAATGAGAACTCATTCTGGTCGCTGGCGCCCCATGATGTCTCGATCGCGCTCTATCTGCTGGATGAGACGCCGACCAGCGTCTCAGCATCCGGCGCTTCCTATATTACGCCAGGCATTGAGGACGTGGTTTTTGCCAACCTTTCATTTGCCAGTGGCAAGATGGTCAACATTCACGTATCCTGGCTCGATCCGCATAAAACGCGCAAATTCACGATCGTGGGCACGAAGCGGATGCTCGTGTTCGATGATATGGCGCCTTCGGAAAAGATCATTATTTATAACAAGGGAGTTGAGGCTCCTGCCCAGTCAGAGACGTACAATAGCGCACCGGCCTTGCGCTTTGGGGATGTTGAAATGCCCTATGTACCGCTGAAGGAACCACTCTCGGCGGTCGTCGCGCAGTTCGTGATGGCTTGTCAACAGCACACAACGCCGCTTTCTGATGGGCGTGATGGCCTTCATGTGGTACAAGTGCTCGAAGCCGTTGATGCTTCGATCAAAATGCAAGGCGCACCGGTCGCGATCACGCAACCCTAGTTATGCCGTAGCAAGCTTTTCGATCTGGTCTACAAGCTTAACGGCACGCAGCCCATCGGCGCCAGTGACGGCAGGATCACCGCCGCTTCTGACAGCGCGGTAGAAGTCTTCCTGTTCTTTGCGCAGGGGTTCTCCTCCGGCGGCGATCGTAGGGATCTCACTGATGGTTTCTTGCGTAAAGGTGGCCCGTCCCTCTTCTGTCTTATTCTCAACCCGGGCGCTCCGCTTGATCTCGATGTTTTGCTTAAGCATGTCGACGTTAAAAAAGCGCTCGGTTTCAGATATTTCGATACGCCGAACTTTATCCTGCGTGATACGCGAGGTTTGTAGGGTGGCGATGCAGCCGTTAGCAAACCTGAGCTGAGTTGAAGCAATGTCAACCTTGTCACTGAGTACTTTTGTTCCCATAGCATGTACGTCTACGGGTTCACTTTCCGCTAACCAGCAAGCAAGATCGACGTCGTGTACGGTCAGATCATAGATCACACTGTCTTTGATGCGCGTTGGAAAGGGGGAGAGGCGTTCGATCGAGATCATCTTCGGACTTTTCAGGCGGCGTTTAAGCTCCTGAATAGCAGGGTTAAAACGCTCTACATGCCCGATCGCCAGCGTAACACCTGCTTCTTGGGCTGCGTCAACGATACGCTGTGCCGCTTCCGGGCTGTCTGCAAGGGGTTTCTCTATCAGAAGGTTGATCCCGCGATCGATCAACGTCAAGGCTATCTCCTCATGAAGTTGGGTTGGAACCGCAATAATGGCGACATCAATGGGTGAAAGCTCATTGATAGAGGGGAGCGCTTCGCCGCCCCATTGCCCACAAAGCTCACGTGCGGTAGTGACATTCGAGTCAACGACATAGGCAAGCTCGACGTCTTCGCACTGAGACATGATCCGTACATGATGGCGCCCCATGTTTCCAGAACCGATCACCGCGCCCCGCAACATATCCATATGCCTGTCCTTTCCGCTGTTTTACCAACGCTCTTGCATCATCTAAGCTTAACATTCTCTCTATCCATTATAATGTGAAGTTGGAATTTCATTAAACTCTTATTGATAATATGAGGCTGATATTCGGATGCAGAAGCAGAAAGTGACGTATGCCAACAAAGGACCTTACCACTAAGATCGCAATCCTCGTATTCGGTGACCTTGTAAGCGACCCGCGGGTCGAACGTGAGGCTCAAGCCTTATCAGAAGCGGGCTATATGGTGCGCATCTTTGCGCTGAAACGGAGCGATTTGCCAGAACTTGAACAGCGTCATGGTTTTGAAATCCAGCGCTGTGCAGAGTTTACCACGGCTCCAGCCTGGCGTCTTCTCAAAAAATGGACGCAGCTAAAAAAGCGTCGGCGCGACTATAAAGAGGCTTTAACGTCCTGGCGCCCTGATGTGATACAGGCTTGCGACGTCGATACGCTTGCAATAGCCGACCAGGCGGCTACCTTGCTCGATATCCCGTACATCCTTGACGCGCATGAACTCTATTCGGATCGGCTGCAAGTCTCGAAGTGGTCAGGCAGCTGGCCGGTCCAGTTCTTCTGGAAGCACCTTGAAAATCGTCTTATCCCAAAGGCTGCGCGGGTACTTACTGTGAGCGAGCCGCTTGCAGCGATTCTTGAGAAGCGCCATGGCATCAGTGTGATCGTACAGCATAACGTACCTCCGTTGGCGCCGCTGATGGTTACGGGGCGCCTGCGTCGTGAATTGGAGCTCCCGGATTCTGAGATCATCGTGTTGTATCAGGGAGTCCTGAATGCGGGCCGTGACCTCTTCCATATGGTCAAGGCGTTTAAGGGGGAGCCGCGCGCCCATCTGGTGATCCAGGGTTTTGGCGCATTGTCAGATGAGATCGAGGCTCTGATTGCGCGAGAGGAGCTGAAGGAGCGCGTGCGTTTCATGGGCCGTGTTCCCGCTGCCGACCTCCATGAGTACGCCTGTGACGCGACCTTTGGCATCATCTGTTGTGATGATTTGACCTTGCATAACCGTGTCATGGCCCCAAATAAGCTCTTCGGCTATTTGATGGCGGGACTTCCTGTGATTGCTACGCGGATGCCGTTTCTGCAGCAGGTGGTCGAGGGGGAGCAGGTCGGGCACTGCTTTGAGCCAGCGGGTGATCTCAAAGCTCTGACCGCGGCGGTATCTGAGATGGTCACTCTTGCAGTTGAGGAGCGCGACAATCTCTCAGGAGGCGCCTATAAGGAGATGTCGACCCGGGCACGCCAGCTCGCTGAACAGCGCTATAACTGGGAAGCAGAAAAGCACATTCTGCTTGATCTCTACAAAGAGGTGCTTGCGTGACGATCTCGATCATCATCCCCGCCTATAACGCAGAGAAGACGTTGGCGCGTACTCTGGACTCGCTGCTGGCACAGACCGATGATCGCTGGGAAGCAGTGGTCGTAAATGACGGTAGCATGGACTCAACATTTGAGATCGCCATTGACTACGCGCAGCGCGACAAGCGTATCGCGGTGGCACATCAGGACAACGGCGGCACAGCAAGTGCGCTCAATACAGGCGTGAGTCGCAGCAGCGGTGAGTTCATCACGCAGTTGGGTGCTGATGATGAGCTCATGCCCGGCTACATCGCTTCTACCAGAAAGTTGATGCTTGACTATCCCGACTTTGATATTTATGCGTCGAATGCGAGTGTGCAGGCCCCCGGGCAGAAAGCCGAGCATTTCAATACGGGTCCGCGCTTTGCGCAGCTTACCTCACTGACGCTTGTTGACGAGATCGAGAAGCCGCAGATCTATGGGACGGCTGCATTCAGGCGCACGTTTTATGATGCGGTCGGGGGGTTTCGCCAGCGCACGTATAATGGCGAAGATTATGACTTCTGGTTACGTATCATGGCTGCTGGTGCGCGCCATATCTACCAACCCGAATCGCTTGCGATCTATCATGCAAGCGCTGGCCAGAAGACCAGTAATGTCTTACGCGCCCGTCGCTGTGATCTGGTGATTATGCGTGACTTGGAAAAGGCCAAGACTTTGAATTCAGTTGAGCGCGAAGCAGTAAAGATACGGATCACCAGGTTGAAGCATAACATCCGGCTGCGCAGTATTTTGTATAAACTGCTCGGACAGCAGCGTGCCGAGCGGCTGATACGCCGCTCGAGCGAGAGAAAAAAGGATGCCTGAGAAGACTATGGCCGACCCTATGCGCATCCTGTTGGTGGCAGCTGCCACTGCAACTACTGGTGGCGGGGAGCGCCATACGGCCGATTTGGCACAGGCTCTGGCACGACAGGGCGTTGAGCTTGGGATAGCAGCTCCTAAGGGCGGCGATCTTGCCCATATTGCGGCAAATATTGGCGCAACCTATTACTCTGTTCCACTTGATGGGGCGCTTCGTTTGAAGACTATCCGGCAACTACGCCACGCGATCCGTCAGTTTGCACCAGATATCGTGCATGCCCAGGGCGCTCGTGCGGCCGCATTCGCGCGTCCTGCTGATCCGCGAGCTGCCGAGCGCCTGGTTTATACCGTCCATGGTATCCATGCGGATCGTGGTCCGGCGCGCTTTTTCAAATTGACCCTGGAACGAACGCTTCGCAGGCGCGCCGCGTTCTTTATTACGGTCTGTAAGGCCGATAAGGAGCATGGCGCTCAATTGCGTATCCTTGACCCGCAACGGACGCGTGTCATTTATAACGGTATCGCCGTGCATGATGAGGAGAAGTTTCAGGCAAAACACCCAGACGCGGCTGCGTTTAGGGCGGAAGCAGGAGTACCGCCAGAGGCGTCGTTGCTCCTTCATGTAGGGCGCATCAGCCCACAGAAGAACCAGCTTCAGCTACTGGAGGCCTTCGCGGCGCTTTCTGCCCAGGCGCCTGTGGCGATCCTCGCGCTTATTAGCGCTGGAACGGAAGACCAGCAAACAGCGCTCAGAGCGCAGATCGAGCGCCTGGGACTGGCGTCATCCGTGCGTCTGCTGCCGTCACGTCCCGACCTGACAGCGGCCTTCGTAGCGGCTGACCTGTTCGTTCTGCCTTCGCTTTGGGAGGGCTTTCCCTACGTGATCCTTGAGGCCGCGGATGCAGGCTGTGCGATCGTGGCGACTGACGTGGGGGGCATACGTGAGGCGATCTTGTCCCCACAGGAAGGGTGGCTGGTGAGGCCGGGGGACCAGGCTGCGCTCACAGCTGCGCTGCAGGAAGCGATCGAGGATCCAGGCCAGCGCCAGCAGCGCGCCGAGCAAGCCAAAGCTCATGTTGATACTGCGTTTACCCTTGAGGCGATGGTGGAGCAGACCGTTGCCCTTTACCAAGATGTCGTCAACTCGATACCGGGGGAAAGGAACGCCCATGCCTGATCTACCAGTGCCGGGGTTGCCGGTCGTGATCGAGGCGGCTTCTGCTCATTTGGGCGCCACCCGTTATGCACGGGGGCTTGTCAGCGGGCTGCTCCAACTACCCCTGGAAGTTCGCCCGCGGCTCACGCTCGTCGTGGCTCCTGGGCAGACATATTTCAGTGAGCGGCGCCAGAAGGTCCGGGTCGTCACCCTGGCCAGGGATCCGCGCTCGGCGGCGGGGCAGCGCGAGCTCTCCCAGGCCGTCCGTCAGCTTGCCCCTGCCGTGTTGCATTGCACCAGCCCCCTCTTTGGCAATCCGCATGTGAAGGTCCCTCTTGTAACCACTCTGCAGAGCCTGGGTCCCCTTATTGTGAACGACCCGGTGATGCCTGCTGCTTCACGGCGTGCCTTTTTACGAGCGGTCACGAGGACGGTGAAGGCTTCCCGGGCGCTCATTGTCGCTTCACGATATCTGTCAGATGACACGGCACGCCTGTTCCCGGCGGCTGCTGACAAGTTGAGTGTTATCCCCCAGGCAGCTGATGACTTCGTCATGGGCGAAAAACAGACGATGCCCGATCTCATGCACCGGCTGCCTCCGACCCAGTTCTTCCTGGCGATGGGTAACCCACGCGCACACAAGAGCTTGCCGGTTGCGCTGCATGCTTTCGGGCGTTTCTTCCAGTTGGCGAGCGCGCTTCCTGGGTTCGATGCGCAGGCTTGTCCGCGGTTGCTTCTGATCGGGAAGGATCGGCCTGGTTACCTGAAGGCACAGCTCACAGGACCATCGTTGGATATGATCCACTTTACCGGCCCGGTCAAAGATGAGGAGTTACGCTGGTTTTATGCCCATACGCTTGCGTTCATCGCTCCCTCCAGCCATGAGAGTTCTGGCCTGTCCCCTCTTGAGGCGGCGAGTTTCGCGACGCCAGTCCTGGCGGCGCACGCAGGCTCGTTACCGGAGATCTTCGGGGAGGATGCTCAGGCGGGGGCGGCCTACTTCACGCCTGATGACCCTGAGGAGCTTGCTCTGCTCCTGTTGCGCATCGCGCGCGATCAGGACTTCGTTGACAAGCTTTCTGCCGCGGCCTACCACAGCGCGGAACGCTTCACGTGGCGGGCGAGCGCTGAGGCGACCCTTGCGCTCTACCATCACGTTTCTGCCACGTAACATCAAGCTATAGACAGTCCATGGAGCAGGTATCCGGATGTTACAATGATAGTCGAGAAGTCAGTCATGACAGAGAGGTGAACCGTGTCTGATCAGTCAGCTCAAAACCTGCGTGTCGTTATCGTGAACAGCTTTTCCGGTCCCAACATCGGACGCTATGGCACACGGGCCATCCCGCTCATCAAGGGGCTGCTTGCTGCCGGCGCCCAGGTGGGGGTCGTCGCAGCGGCGGGCTCAGGTTTTGCGCACGCGGCAGTCGAGGCCGGCGCCAAGGTCGATGCGGTCGCGATGGGCGCATTTCATATAGGAAGGCTCAAGCGGAGTATCCGCCACATGGCCTGGCGCATGAACGCGAACCTGGTCGTGGGCACGAGTTTTTTCTCCAATATGCTGGTGCGACGCGGCGCGCCGGACAGCGCGCATGTCGTCAATATCGTGTCGCGCATCCCCTCTTCAGCCTTTGATTTTTCTGGTGGCAAAGTCTCCTTCTCGCCCAAGGAACTCGTGGGCCAGACCAAGCGAAAATATAACGACATTTATGTGGCGCTTTCTCAGGCGGTCTCTGACGCGCTGATCGAGAATGGTGTCCCCGCCGAAGAAGTCGTGATAATCCCAAACGGTATCGACGCTGATGCCTTTGTTGACGCTGCGATCAATGTGACGGGTTCGGGCGCGCCGAAGATGCCCGAGGACGACCCCCGGCTCCAGGACCATCCGCTGGTGTTCACCGTCGCGCGTAACCTGGTCGAAAGCAAGGGCGTCGATATCCTCGAAGAAGTTGCAGCCAAGGTCCTGCATGAGTGGCCGGTCGACACCACGATCGCGGCCCCGAACTTCCGGGTGGCTGGAACTGGCTTCGACAAAGAAGCACTTATCGAAAGCCTGCACGAGAAGGGGATCGACGACCGCTTTGAGATCATGGGTTTCGCGCCGCAGATCTCACGCTGGTATCGCGCCAGCGATGTCGTGGCGATGCCCTCGCGTTCTGAGGCTGTGGCGGTCGTTGCCCTTGAGGCGATGGCCCATGGTAAACCGGTCGTCGCGTTTGAGGTTGGCGGTATTCCGGAAGTAGTCGTTGATGGCGAGACCGGCGTCCTGGTGCCACCGGAGGACAGTGGCGCCTTCGCTGCTGCTCTCACCGAGCTCCTGCTTGATCCCGAGCGTGCTCAAAGATTGGGCGCGGCGGGCCAGAAGCGGGCCCGTGAGTGCTTCAGTGAGAAAAAGATGCTTGAAAGCTATATCCAGTTATTCAACGAGTTGGTCGGGTAAGGGCTACATGGGCAGCGAACAAGCGCCGATCCATTTTGGGACCGACGGCTGGCGAGCGGTCATCGGTGATGACTTCACGAGCGAGGCGCTCGCCCGCCTGTCTCAGGCGACCGCAGAGGTCTTTGCGGCGGAAAACCCGGGTGCGACTTTGCTGGTGGGTTACGACGCGCGCTTCCGCGCTGATGCGTTCGCGCGCCTGGCGGCTGAGGTGATTGCCGCCCACGGTATGAAAGCGATCCTATCCGATCGTATTCTCCCGACGCCGACGCTGTGTTGGACTGCCTCTCAGCGCGACGAGGTCGCCGGTGCGGTGATGCTGACGGCCAGCCACAACGACAGCAGCTATCTTGGCTATAAAGTGCGTCTGGCTGATGGGGGCGCCGCTCTGCCTGAGTTCACGAGCCGCATCGAAGCGGCGCTGCCTGATCAGGCCGATCCCGCGCGAGCTGCAATCACCGTCGAGGATATGCTCAGCCCCTACTTGGCTTCACTGCGTGGATTGCTTGATACCCAGGCGATCTGTGCCTGGCCTCTTGATGTTGTGGTCGATCCGCTCTACGGCGCGGGCCAGGGCTATCTGGCAGAACTTTTGTGCGAAGCGGGCGTGACGGTCCACGAAATCCACCGTGAGCGCAATCCTGGCTTCGGCGGCCTGCATCCCGAGCCGATCGAGCCCTGGGTCGCAGCGGCACGCGAGGCGGTACTTGCAACCGGCAGCGTGGCAGCGCTCGTCACTGATGGCGACGCCGATCGTATCGGCGCGCTGGACGAGACTGGCCTTTGGATCTCACCGCCTAAACTCATGGCGCTTCTGGCGACCTACCTCAAAGTTGACAAGGGGCGCGATGGTGCGATCATCAAGACCCGCGCAGGCTCAGTCCTGGTGGACCGTATCGCGCGCGAGCTTGGCTGTGACTGTATCGAGACGCCCATCGGCTTCAAATGGGTCTATGAGCAGATGATCACCCGCCCGGTCCTCATCGGGGGCGAAGAGAGCGGGGGCATTGGGGTCCCCTGGCACCTGCGTGAACGAGATGGCCTGCTCATGGCGATCCTGCTGGTAAACATGATGGCTGCGCGCAGAAAGCCCCTGGCTGCGTTGATGGAAGAGCTTTATGCCCGTGTCGGGGATATGAAGTACCGGCGCATCGACGTACGGATTGCCCATGAGCAGATGGAGGCCTTTCTGGCGCGCATCTCCACGCTCAGGCCGACCCGTGTCGCGGGACTTGAGCTACAAGACGCCAACGATATTGATGGCTTGAAGTTGTACTTTGATGATGACCAGTGGTTGCTGTTGCGCCCCTCGGGGACTGAGCCGCTGGTACGCATCTATGCTGAAGCGTCCACGCAGGAGACCACGGATCGTTTGCTGAACGCTGGGTATTGGCTGGTCACAACGGGCGTCGAACGCCCGGAAGCTGCCGATATCCCGGGCACAGGCCGCATCCTTTAGGGGCCGGACAGAGAACTGATGCGCGTCACGATGGTCAACAAGTATTATCCTCCGCATATCGGAGGTATCGAGTTCCACGTTCGTGATCTGGCGGAGGCGCTGGTGCGTGCGGGGCATCAGGTGCGTGTCATCGTTTGCAACAACGAGCACCTCTATACCGAAGAGGTCATCAACGGCGTCGAGATCGTGCGCCTGCCACGCCGTACGGAGCTCGCATCGACCCCCATCGCGCATAACTTCGGGCGGGTGCTCGCCTACGAAGCGCGCAATGCTGACGTGCTGCACTTCCATTTTCCCTATCCCTGGGGAGAGGCGCAGTGGGTCCTCCAGCCTGACTCGAAGGTAAGTCCCTACGTAGTGACCTATCATTCCGATATCGTCCGCCAGAAGCTGGCTCTGCGCTTCTACCAGCCCTTTCTGAATCGTTTCCTCGACCGGGCGCGACTGATCATCGCATCCTCCCCCCAGCTGATAGAAGGCTCGCCGAACCTTGCGCCGCGTGCGAACAAGTGCCGCCAGGTCAACTTTGGCCTGCCGGTCAACGCTATCGCGCATGATCCAATCGCAATCAGCAGGGCCAAGGAGTTGCGCGAGCGCTTCGGCGATGCGCCGATCGTGCTCTTTGTGGGGCGCCTGGTTTATTACAAGGGCATCGAGGTGCTCGCGCATGCGCTGCCCCGGGTACCGGATGCACAGTTCGTAGTCATCGGAACAGGGCCGCAGCGTGAAGTGCTGACTGGGATTGTTGCCGCGGCGGGCGCACGTGATCGCTTGCACCTCATCGACTACGCTGATGACGCGGAGCTTATCGCCTGGTATCATGCGGCTGATGTGTTGACCTTGCCCTCGACCTCTCCTTCGGAGGCCTTCGGCTTGGTCCAGATCGAAGCCCACGCGGCTTCGACGCCGGTCGTAAGCAGCGATCTGCCCACGGGCGTGACCTACGCCAACCTTGACGGGGTGACCGGCTTGACGGCCCCCGTCGGCGATGCCTCTGCCCTGGCCACAGCGATCAATCGCCTGCTGGCTGATGACAGCCTGCGTGAAAAACTCGGCTCCCAAGCCCAGGCCCGGGCGCTTGCAGACTTCAGTGTCGAAGCGATGGTCGCCTCGACGGTGCGGGTCTATGAAGAGGCGCTTGGGCGACCTGCGCAACCCCTGACCAGGGCGGTGAGCAGCTGACGATGTCACGGTTCCGCTTCTATATCCTCTCGGTATTTCTTGATGCGGTGTTTGCCAACGTCGCGCTTTTTACCGCGTTCGCGCTCCGTTTTCTGGGGGCTATCCCTGCGCGCAACTTCCAGGCTTATGTCATCATGGCGCCGCTTGTCACTCTCCTCTATCTGATTACCGGCTGGATCTATGGCCTCTATGAACCCGAGAATATCGATACCCCCTGGGGGGTCAGTTCCTCGGCGTTCAAAGCGGTCACCCTGGCCGTTATCCTGAGCGTGGCGGTCGCGTTCCTCGGAGGGACCGCTACTACAGCGTTCCCGCGCTGGACCTTCCCGCTGGTCTGGGTGTTCTCCCTGGTATTGGCCGTCGGCTGGCGCTTGCTGTTCCTGCGCTTTGGGCATATCCGCTGGCCTGAGCAGCGCACGCTCATCATCGGGGATTCTCCGCTGGTCGCAGAGATCGCGCGCTACCTGGGAGAGCGCCAGAAGTGGGGCTGGACACTGGTTGGCTCCCTGGACGGGCCCGCCTTAGATGAGCTCCATGAACGTATCGTGGCCGATGAGGTGAACCGTATCATCGTGGCTGACCCAGCAGGCCAACGTGAGTTCATTGAGCAGATCGTCCTGACCGACGAGCTCCGCCTGACGGTCGATGTGGTGCCGGAGCTTTATGAGACCTTCATTGGGCGTACTGACGCCATCTTAGGCGATATTCCCCTTATGAGGATCGCCTCATCGGGAATGAAACGTTATCAGCGTGCCATTAAACGTCTCCTTGACCTAATCCTTTCGGTGCTGTTCCTGATCATCGCAAGCCCTCTGCTGCTGATTGCTACGATCGCTCTGCTGATCGATGATGGCAGGCCGGTCCTCTATCGGCAGGAGCGGGTCGGGCGGGATGAGCGGCCTTTCAGGATCATCAAGTTCCGCACGATGAAGCGCAACGCGGAACAACTCTCAGGACCGGTGCTTGCCACGGAGGACGATCCGCGCATCACACGCGTGGGGCGCGTCCTGCGGCGTTATCGTATCGATGAGATCCTGCAGTTGGCCAACGTTGTGCGGGGGGATATGAGTTTCATCGGTCCGCGCCCGGAGCGGCCGGTCTTTGTAGCTGAGTACCTGGAGAGCATCGCGGGTTATGGTGAGCGTTTCCACATCAAGCCGGGAGTCACGGGATTAGCGCAGGTCAATGGTGGCTATGCCACCACTCCAGAGCGTAAACTGAAATATGATCTTATGTACCTGTACCATCAAAGCTTTATGATGGATATGCAGATTATGGTCGAAACGGCGAAAGTGGTTCTGACGGGAAGAGGAGCACAGTAAGGTATGGCAAAGAAGAAAAAATCGAAATCAAAGCAGCACGGTTCTCCCGCGCAGGTCAGCGCACAGAAACAAGCTGAGTCTCCTGAGCAGGCGCCCAAGCCGGAGCGGAAAACCTCAGATAAGAAGTCCGCGCGCGCCACGTCCAGCGCCCATGGCTCAGAATTTGCGCCGGAGATCGGCGATTTTTCCATGCGCGAGATGTCGGCCGAAGGCCGCTTCACCTTCTATGCGCTCCTGACGCTCGTCTTTCTTGTACCGATCGCGATGAACTTCTTCTTCACCAACCAGGGCATGGTGACCTACGACGCCTTCGATACCATTAAGGTTTGGGTCCTGAGGATCGGTTCGCTGGTGCTTCTGGTCTCCTGGTTGATCGACCTGCTCAAGAACGGGGGAGAGATCCGCTATCACAAGATCTATCTTCTGGTGGCATTCCTGCTGATCTGGATGGGTATCAGCACGGTCGTATCAGTCTCGCCTCTGACGGCGTTCTTTGGTAAGTATAAGCGCTACGATGGCTTGTGGTCCTACTTGATCTATGCGATCCTGTTCTTCGTCACGATCCAGTATGTGACGACCTACGAGCGCATCAAACTGTTTGCCCGTACCTTAAGCCTCTCCAGCTTGTTTGTGGCCTTCTATGGCCTTCTGCAGTGGTTACCTTCAATCCTGAACCCGGCGTTTACTTTCATCGGCAAGCATGTCTTCAATCTCAAGTCAGCGGTTCATCTTAATCTCGATCTTCTGCCCTGGGGAAAACTGCCCTTCGAGCAGTATCGATCGTTTTCCACCTATGGCAACCCTGACTTGCTCGCTGGATTTCTGGCGTTCGGGGTCTTTGTTACGCTGGGCCTGGTCCTCTCCGAGGAACGCAGGAGCTGGCGCGTCTTCTACTGGATCGTGCTGATCATCAATGGCATGGTGATGATCACCGCCAAGTCACGTTCGATATGGGTCGGCGGAGCAGTCGGCCTGATTCTGGCGGTGATCCTGCTTGTCAAGCAGAAGCCGCGCTGGATGAAGCTCGACTACGGTTTTGCCGGAGGGGTTGGTTTAGGAGCGATCCTGGTGGCGCTCACCTCGCTTGGGTCGAAGTCCGTGGTCATGAACTTCTGGAGCCGGGTGACTTCGATCTTCCAGTTCAACTCAGGCAGCGCTCTGACCCGTTTCCAGATCTGGGGCGCGGCGGTGCGTGCGATCAAGGCACGGCCGATCTTCGGATGGGGCTCTGATACGTTCCGGCTTGTGTTTCGTCGGTTCGAGCCATTCGCCTACAACCAGAGTGCGGGCTACCAGAACGTCGCTGATAACGTACATAATTTTCTCCTGCAACTTGCGGCGGGCATCGGTATCGTAGGGATGCTGGCGTTTTATGCCATCATGTTCTGGGTCATCGTCCCGGCAGTCAAACTCTGTGTGTCGCCCGATGAGGAGCATAAGGGCGAGCGTATGATATTTATCGGATTACTGGCGGCGGTTGTTGCCTACAACGTCCATCTTTTCTTTGGTATATCGATCCCGGGCGCCAGCTTCCTGCTGTGGATAGTGCTTGGCGTTCTTATCGTGCCTCGTACGAAAGCGGTCGTGATCGACCCGGTTCCCTGGGTGGTGCCGGCCTCAGCCGCTGCGATCATGATCGCACTGGTTCCAGCCGCCTTCTCCTGCCGTTTCCTGGCAGCCGATCATCACTACTATTTGGCAAGCGCCTATGGTACTGACAGTGCGAGCGCCCTGCAGACTTCCCTCGCTGAGGCGCAAGCCGCCTGCAAGCTTAATCCAACGATCGAAATCTATCGTGCCCAGGAAGTCAGTTTGCTGACCCAGAAGACGTTGTCGGCAGTTCAGCAGAAAGCGAAAAATGCCGGAGCTCTGACCGAGCAGACGGAACAATCCATCACGGCCATGCTCAATCTTTCACCCTATGAGTATGACAGCTACCTGTATGCGTCCTTCTTCTGGAATGGGATGGGGCAGCAGTACCAGTCCCTGGGCGATACGAAGCAGGCAAGCTATTACTTCGACAAGGCCGCGAACCGGTTATCGCCCCAGATCAAAGCGATGCCCAACGGGCTTGCGCTGCGTCTTCAGTATGCCCAGGCTCTTCAGGGACAGGGCAAGATCGACGAGGCGTTGCGCCAGTTGCGTTATTGCATCAAGGGCGATCCGAAATTCACGGAAGCTAAGCAGGCTTATGACGCACTGATAAAGGTTCAGTCGCAGGAGGCTTCAGCTGCTGCGGCCACTCCCGCGGTGAAGAAGTAAGGCCTTCTGGAAGGTTTGGCCGGGTGGAAAAGATCAGGGGCTTAACTGATGTTGAACCCCCGTTCTTAAGAAAGTGCTGAAACGGGGCTGCACAGCAGGCTGGATTTCTGCTACACTTTTATCGATATGAGTTACAGCTTTGTAACGTCCGGAAGATGTTGTGAGGAACCATATGAAATTGATCGAGGCTTTTCGTAATCCGGTGACGCGCCCACGCGCCATCATCTGGACGGGCGTCGTGCTCGTTGCCCTTCTCCTGTTCGTGTTTGTCGCAGTCGCTGTGTCATCTACGTACTGGTTCTGCGCCAGCTTCTGTCACTCAGCTCAGGCTGACACGATCGCGTCATATAACAACTCGACACACAAAAACGTCGCCTGCATCTCGTGCCACGAGCCCGTGAATGCTAACCCCATTGAGTTTCTCTACCTGAAAGTCGAAGCTGCTGTTGGTGAGATCCCGATGATGCTCACCAGCCCGAAAGGCTTCGAGATACCCCTGAATAAAGACAGCCATGTGGCCATGGGTGGAGGGCATATGACTTCGGCCCAGTGCACCCAGTGCCATGACCTGAAGACCCAGAAAGTGACGCCTCCGCCTGGCTTGAAAATCAACCATGATGTTCACGAGAACCTCAATATAGCTTGTACGGTGTGCCATAACCGGGTCGCTCACAACGAGCAGGGCATCGTCTTATCGAATGTCGATCCGAAAACAGGCCAGCACAACCAAGGGCATGCGAACTTCATGACCATGGATGGCTGCTGCCGTTGTCACCGTCTTGCTGATGATGGCCAGGCTGAACCTTCGCCGTTCTCCTCGGCGTCAGGCACCTGTTCGACCTGCCATACCGCTAACTTCGATCTGAAGCCCGCGAATCACAATTCGCCTAACTTCATGGCCGAACATGGCGAGTTGGCGAAGGAGCAGGCTGATCAGGTCGCAGAGGCTCAGGCTGAAATCGCAAAAGAGCCTGCGCGCAAGGTGAGTCCTGATAAGTATGCGCAGGCGGTCAAGGATGTTCCTTCGATCAGGACCATCAATGAATGCTATACCTGCCATGATAAAAAGTTCTGCTCTGACTGCCACGGTGGCATCGAGATGCCGCATCCGGCTGACTTTGTCTCGAACCATAAAGCAGAAGCTCAGGCGCATCCGGCGTCCTGCGCAAAATGCCACAATTCGGGCGCAGCCGTAAGTGACTCCTGCTCAAGCTGCCATCACAGTGCTCCGAACGTCCCTGGTTATCAGTTCACGACGGCAGCCGCTTGGCTCAAGGGGCACGGAGCAGCTTCCCAGGCAAGCGGAGTTTCGAGCTGCTTCAAGTGCCATGGTCCTTCTGACTGTGCAAAGTGCCATACCACTGGGAGTTTCTAGCACTAATGCTGATCAAGGCGCATTATGTACTTCCCGTTTCTGCGCCTTATATTGAGAATGGCGCCGTCGTTGTCCGTGACGATAAGATCGTGGCGGTCGGCGCGGCGTCCAAACTCGAACAGGACTACCCCGCTGAACCCGTCTATGACTATGGGTTGGCAGCTCTGATCCCGGGTTTTGTTGATGCGCATACCCACCTTGAATACACCGCGCTGCGGGGGATCGTCGATGACGTGCCCTATGCGCAGTGGAAATCAGCGGTCATGTCCCATGAATCGACCTTTACCGCTCGCGACTGGGAGGATTCAGCCCACCTGGGAGCCTTAGAGGCCCTGGCTTCCGGTATCACGACCATTGCCGACATCACTCAGTCGGGAGCGTCAGGGCGCGCGGCCCAGGCAGCCGGTCTGAGAGGTATCATCTACCGAGAAGTCGAGGGCATGGACCGTTCGCAGCTTGATGCGGTAATGGATGCCGCTTTATCAGATATCTCAGATTGGGAATCTGCGTTTGACTCCGAGCGTCTTGAAGTCGGCATTGCGCCTCACTCGCCTTACTCCTGCCACCCACAACTCTTTGGCGCGGTTCGTGACTATGCAGCTGACGGTCGTCCGGTGGCTATGCACCTGGCGGGTAGCCGTGAAGAGTATCAGTTCGTGAAATATGGCTCATCGATGCTGGGCTTCGATGTGCGCGAACAGTATGACGCGCAGGCGCCACTCTGGTTGCCGACGGGTGTATCTCCGGTCCGTTACGTGGATCAATGGCAGATATTCAGTGTTCCGCGCTTCATGGCGATCCACTGCACCCAGGTCGACGAAGAGGATATCGCTATCCTGGCGCGCGCGCAGGTGTCTATCGCTCATTGTCCGCGCTGCAATGCCAAGCTTGGCATGGGGACTGCTCCTGTTGATGAGTTCCTCGAAGCTGGTCTGGTTATCGGCTTGGGGACGGACAGCCCGGCGGCGACGAACACCATGGGCATGTTCGCTGAGATGTCCAGTGGCCTGCTGATCCAACGCAGCCAAAGCACCCAGACGCGGAAGCGCTTCTTCAGCGCTCACCAGTATCTTCAATTCGCGACCCTGGATGGGGCGCGGGCGCTCGGTCTCGATGATCGGATCGGCTCACTCGAACCGGGAAAGCTTGCGGATCTGGTTGTTGTTGACCTGACCCATTCCGCCCAGGTACCGACCCGTGAGCCCGAGAGCGCTCTTGTGCACACCTCGCATCGTTCTGACATCGTGCTGGTGATGGTTGGTGGCAAGGCCTTATTTGTTAATGATGACTGGACTGAGCAGGACGGCGTAGCTGTCAAAGCACAGGTCGAGGTTATCAGGGATAAACTTCGGGCCTAGATTCTGATATACTCAATAAGTTGACCGTCCATCCCAAATTCTTTCCAGGAGGAACATATGAGCACGCAGGATGACTTCTTTTTCGATGACGAAGAGCAGGCAGTAAAGGCCGCATCACCCAAAAAAGCGAAATCGGGGACAAAGCAACACCCCACGAACCAGCCAGCGAAAAAATCGAGTGGTAAGGCTCCCGCCTCATCTGGCGGAAAGAAAAAATCCACGCCTGCACCACGTGATAATGACGAAGGCCTCATTGTCTCGACGACGGTGGTTGTCCTTGTTGCGATCATCACGTTGCTCATCGGCTTCCTCGGCGGGATTTTCTTGGGCCGCAGTATTGCGCCCCCGACGACACAACAGACCCAGACTGCGACGACCGACACTTCGGGCATGGGTTCTACCACAACGACGGGTACAGGCGACATGGGCGGCATGGGCAGCATGGGCGGCATGGGTGGCAGCACAGCCAACCCGCATGCACGTACCGGCACGGGCACCTCGACTACCGGCCAATAACCCTATAAGGACTGGGCTTTATGGCAATTGATAAGAAAAACAGCCCTGGCTGGTACAAGGTCGTTGTCTGGATCGTCCTGATCGTGTTCGTGGTCGGCATGGCAGCTGGGGGACTGTGGCAGGTCTTCACTGGTGGGCTCTCAGGCCAGGATACCAGCACTTCAAGCTCAAACACTCAGAGCACGTCGAACCAGGCTGCCATCGATAAGACCCATCAGGCGCAAGTGACAGCGGCACTGGCCGCGCTGAAAGCTCAACCGAATGATTTCACTGCCAACAAGAATGTGGCGCAGGCCTATGCCCTGTGGGCGCAGACGTTGATGGATCAAAATGACAGCCAAAGCCAGGCCGCCGCTCCGGCGCGCTTTAAAGACGCTGTGCCTTACTTGAGGAAGGCATATAGCCTGAAACCAACTGATACCAGCGTTGCCAACAGCTATGTACTTGCTTTAGCCTATAGTGGCGATCCGACGCAGGCTCTGGCCGTGGCCCGCGAGGTCACCACAAAGAACCCAAACGATGCTGAAGCCTGGTTGAACCTGGGCGTCCTCCTGGCGAACTCGGATACGCAGAACGCGAAGGCAGATGCGATCGCAGCACTCCGTACAGCGATACAAAAGGATACGTCGGGTACTTTAAAGGCCACGGCTCAGCAAGAGATAGATACACTGAATAAGACGCAGTAAACAAAGTGTGCTGGAAAACAGGCACAAGAAGGGTCGAGCGTGTCGTTTTTTGGGATAAGCAGTTGGGAGTTCGTGATCATCGCGCTTTTTGTGTTGATTGCGTTTGGCCCCGATAAGATTCCCGAGATATTCAAGCTGTTGGGAAAAGCTGCCAAGATGTTTCGGGAGGCGAAGTCCCAGGTTGAGCAAGTGACTTCGCAGGTCATCCGCCCAGAAGATATCGAAACACTGAAATCGCTGAAGGATCCGTTGGGCACCCAGGAGTTAAAACGCAATGTTGCGACGTTGCTCGACCCCCTGAAAGAGACAACGGCGCCGCTGCGGGAAGCTCGTTCTGCGACAGCTGATGCTTCAAGCATCTGGTCTTCCTTGTCCAACCCTGCCACCTCAGATACTCCGGCCGATCCGGCTCAGCCTGCTGACGGCGCTCAGCCGAAGGCGCAAGCCGAGAAGAAGCCTGCTGGCACAGATTCATCGAAACCTGAAAAGCCGGCCGGTATAGGCTCCATCAAACCTGAAGAATCTGCCGACAAAAAGGCCGAGGAGGTACGCGATGCCGATCCAAGCTAAGCGCGCGCCGTTCTTCGACCATGTGGTGGAGCTGCGCAAACGCTTGACTATCTGCATTGTCGCAGTGATCGCAACTACGCTGATTTGCTATCAGCACGTCATCTATGTTTTCACGTTCAACCTGTTGTTGAAGCCATTGCATCCGTACCTGCCGAACAACGGTCACGTGTTCGCGATGGGGCCTTTTGAATCGATGACGTTGCGGTTCCAGATAGCTTTTATCGCAGCGCTCGTTGTGATGAGCCCGCTCCTCTTGTATCACATTTTCGCGTTCTTCCTTCCAGCGCTCAAGAAACGTGAACGCAAGTGGCTGATTCCCACGGTCGCTGCAGCGATCCTGCTTTTTTTAGGCGGCGTCCTGTTCGCGTACTTCGTTATTATGGGCCCGGCATTCAAGTGGTTGATCGCGCAGGCGGTGGGACCGGTGCAGGTTCTGCCGGCGGCAAGCGACTATCTCTCGGGGATAACCCTGTTGCTGCTGGGCTTTGGTATCAGTTTTGAGCTTCCACTGGTGGTGTTCTACCTGATTGGGTTTGGTATCCTCAAGTATCACGCGATACGCTCGAACTGGCGTTATGTTTATGTGATCCTGTTCGTGGTCGCGGCAATCGCGACGCCGGACTGGTCTCCCTGGCCGATGCTCGGCCTGACTGCGGCGCTCATTATACTTTATGAGACAAGTCTGTTTATGACACGCCGTGTGTTTTATAGGCGCATCTGGGGACAGGAAGTCGACGCCTGGGAGGACTTCCAGTTAGAGTATGATCCGGACAACGACGACGTAGTCTATCAAGCCAAGTATAAGCGGCTTAAGAAGCTCGGAGAGCGCGCAGCTAAGAAGCTCGCTGACCTTCCTGAAAAGCCGGATGACGATGATGACGACGAAGAAGAGGACATCTAGTTGTGCATGAGATGTCGATCATGGAGTCGGTGTTTGACAACGCCTATGAGGCGTGTAAGTCTTCCGGCTATACCACGATCACGCGTATCGAGTTGACCTTTGGCGAGATGACCGAGATATCCGAGGACTCCCTGCGCTTCGCGTTTGACGCGCTTAAAGAGGGCGGCCCTGCCGCCAACGCCGAGCTGGCGATCAATGTCTTAGCGCCACGTTCGCAGTGCCTGGAGTGCGGTGCCGAGTACGATCACGATCGGTTTTCCGTTAAATGCCCCGAATGTGGCTCGGTCATCACGAAGCTCCTGCAGGGACGCGAGATGCAGATCGACGCCGTAGAAGTAGAATAACAAAGGGTGACAAGGGGTCAGGTACTTTGTCACGTAGTGACTAAGCACCTGACCCCTTGTCACTAGGATTGGAGTGCAAAGAAAATGGCTCATCTGGACCTGGAAAAACCGCTGCTGGAGCGCAACGACCGGCTTGCCGCAGAAAACAAGAAACTCACAGACGACGCGGGCGTGTTCATGGTCGATTTGATGGCGAGCCCAGGCGCTGGCAAGACCTCGACGATACTTGCGACGATCGAGGCGTTGCGTGAGAGCTATCGCATCGCGGTCATTGAAGGTGACATTGCCTCTGACGTTGACTCGCAAACGATCAAGTCCAAGGGCATCACAGCGGTACAGATCAATACCGGCGGCGCCTGTCACCTGGAAAGCGACATGATCGCGCGCGCCCTTGGCGTGCTTGACGTCGAGGCGCTCGATCTGATCATCATCGAGAACGTCGGCAACTTGGTCTGCCCGACCGATTTCTACCTGGGTGAGGATGCGAAAGTCATGATACTTTCCGTGCCTGAGGGTGATGATAAGCCGCTCAAATATCCGGGCATCTTCCAGATCTCAGATGCGATTATCTTGAACAAAGTTGACACGACGCCGGTTTTCGACTTTGATAGAGAAGCGTTTCTTTCATCGGTGCAGGGGCTGAACCCCACAGCGCCGGTCTTTGAGATCGCAGCGACCACCGGCCAGGGTGTCGAGTCCTGGATCGATTGGTTGACCGCGCGCGTCGATAAGAAGAAGAAACCTTTGCGGTAACAGGAGGAGTCACAAGGAGGCCCGCTGGCGTGAAGCTCATTATTACAGAAAAGAACATCGCCGCGCGCCGGATCGCCGAGATACTGGCGGAGGGCAAATCCAAATCAGACAAAGTCTATACCACCCCGATCTACCGCTTTACGTGGCAGGGCGATGACTGTATATGCGTTGGTTTGGCTGGTCATATCTTGAAAGTTGACTTCCCGGTGGAACTTACCTATGTGGCGAAGAAGAAAGCCTGGGAGGCGGTTACTTCAGAAGGTGAGATCATCAGCGCTCATCTGCCCGCCGACCTGCCAACGCCGCCCTGGGAGAAGACCCGGAAGCCTTTCTCGAAGACAGGACTTGCGCTGGAGACCTGGAAGATCGAAGCGCTTCCTTATCTGACGTGGGCGCCAGTCCTCAAGCTTCCGGACAAGCGAGACCTGATCCGCTCGTTGAAGAATCTTGCGAAGAAAGCTGACGAGATCGTCATTGCGACCGACTTCGATCGTGAGGGGGAACTGATTGGTTCGGACGCCTCGGGAGTGGTGCGTGAGGTGAACGCGAAGGCCAGGATTTGGCGGGCACGTTACTCAGCGCTGACTAAAGGCGAGGTGACGCGCGCTTTTGACGAGCTAACAACGGTCGACGACGATCTGGCGCAGGCAGGCGAGGCGCGTCAGGACATCGATCTGATCTGGGGCGCCGTGTTGACGCGCTACCTGACGAAAGTCCGCTTTTCCGGCTTGGGCAAAACCAGAAGCGCCGGGCGCGTGCAGACGCCGACCTTAAAGCTCATCGTTGACAAAGAAGCCGAGCGCGACGCCTTTACTCCCGAGGATTACTGGGTGGTTTCTGCTGAATTGCAGACTCGGGCAGGCGAGGCCTTCACCGCGCGCCATATTCAGGACCACTTCAAAGAGGGCGAGGCGGCTGCGGCGGCAGTCAGCGCGGTCCGCGAAGCGATCGCGACAAATACACCGGCCCGCGTAACCGAGCTCGAGCAAAAGGAGCGCGTCGTCAAGCCGCCCGTACCTTTCAACACCACCACGCTCATGGCGGTCGCCGCGGGCGAAGGGCTCTCGCCCACACGTACGATGCGCCTGGCAGAATCGCTCTATATGAGCGGCCTTATCAGCTACCCGCGCGTGGACAATACGGTCTATCCGGCGTCGCTTGACCTGGCCGGTAGCCTGCGCAAGCTTGCCCAGGTGCCCGAGCTGGCAGAGCATGCCAATGCGCTCCTTGCCCAGGGCGCGCTGAAGCCCACGCGGGGAAAGATGGAGACCACAGACCATCCTCCCATCCATCCGACCGATACCGCGGTTCGCTCAAAACTACGTGATGACGAGTGGAAGCTCTACAACCTGATCGCGCGGCGTTTCATGGCGACGCTTTCTGTGGCGGCGGTCTACCGCGACCAGAAGGCCAGCTTCGACGTGGCGGGAGAGATGTTCTTCGCCAAGGGCCAGACCCTCGTGAAGCCAGGTTTCCGGGCGTTTTATCCCTACGGGGCAAAAAAGGAGGACTACCTTCCGGCGCTCGAGCGCGGCGATGAGCTCAAGGTCTTAGACTGTTCAAGTGACCAGCGCCAGACCAAGCCTCCCGCACGTTACAGCGAGGGTGGCATCATCACGACGATGGAGAAGCTCGGCCTGGGGACCAAGGCGACGCGCGCCGATGCGGTGCAACGCCTGGTCGACCGTGCCTATGTGCAGATCGAGAACAAATCCCTGAAGCCGACCCAGCTGGGCCGGGCGGTCATCGATGCGCTCTCGCGCTTTGCCGCGCACATCACGTCGCCAGACATGACCGCGCAATTGGAAGGCGAGATGGACGCGATCGCCAGCGGCGTGCGCGCGCGCCGCGACGTGGTGACCCACTCACGTGAGCTGCTTGCGGGCAGCATGAAAACCCTGCTTGAGAAGACCGATGAAGTGAGCGAGATGCTCAAGGATGCGAGCCACGCTGACTCAGTCATCGGGACCTGCCCCAAGTGTGGCAAGGACATCGTAGTGCGCAGCAACATGAAGACGCGTGGGCAGTTCGCGGGCTGCAGTGGCTGGAACGCCGAGGGCACGGGCTGTGACGTGAGCTATCCGTTGCCGGAGGGCAAGATTGAACCGCTGGAGGGGGCATGCCCGGCCTGCGGGGCGCCACGGGTACGCATCATACAGTTTCGCCGCAAGCCGGTCGAGCGTTGCCTGAACCCCGCGTGTTCGACCAATTATGAGGCGCCGATCGACCTGGGAGCTTGCCCGACTTGCGCTGCTGCGGGAAAGGTTGGCCGCATCATCGGGCAGCGCAATCCGCGCTCCCTGAAGCGCTACGCGCGCTGTACCAACTACGAGGAGTGCCAGACGAGCTACCCTCTGCCGCAAAACGGTGAGATCAAGGCGACGGGCGAGTACTGCGAGGCCTGCGGCTCACCGGAGATCGTCGTGACGACGCGACGCGGCCCCTGGCGCATCTGCATCAACATGGATTGCCCTGCCAAAAAAGAGGCGGAGGCCAGGAAAGCCGAGCGGGCGGCAGCCGCGGCTGAGAATAAGGCGGCAGGCAAGAAGCCTGCGGCGAAAAAGGCGGCGCCCAAGAAGAAGGCCGCGGTAAAGAAATAAGTGAGGGACAGATCATGAGCAGGACATCATCCAAGGTTACGATCGTCGGCGCCGGCTTTGTGGGCTCGACTGCCGCGCTGCGCTGTGCGCAGAAGGGTATCGACGAGGTCGTGCTGATCGATGTGGCCGGCGGTATTGCACGGGGCAAAGCGCTCGACATGCGCCAGATGCGCGCGATCGACCAGTTTGAGTCGTGCGTAACGGGCACTGATGACTATGCAGAAACAGCGGGCTCTGACATTGTGGTCATCACGGCAGGCATCGCCCGCAAACCGGGCATGCTGCGTGAAGAGCTGGTCTCCATCAACGGCGGCGTAGTCTCTGAGGTTATCGAGCGCGCCCGTGAGGCGTCTCCTGACGCGCTGTTCATGTGCGTGACCAATCCGCTTGATGTGATGACCTATCTGGCGCAGAAAAGGTCAGGCATCGCGCCAGAGCGCCTTTTTGGCATGGGTGGCGTGTTGGACAGCGCGCGCTTTGTCGCAAGCATCGCGGCGGAGCTTGATGTAGCGCTGGGCGAGGTCGACGGCCTGGTGATCGGCGCGCATGGCGAGGGCATGGTGCCCCTGATCGACGAGGCGCGGGTGAGCGGTCGGCTGCTTCGTGAGGCAGCGACGCCCGCACAGATCGAGTCTATCGTTGAGCATACGGTAAACGGTGGCGCCGAGATCGTGAACTTCCTGCAGACAGGATCTGCCTACTTCGCGCCAGGCGCGGCGATCGCTCATATGGTCGAGGCTTGCCTGAAGAACTCAGGCGAGCTGATGTCGGTCTGCGCGTACCTGGATGGCCCCTATGGCCAGCATGACCTGTACATGAATGTGCCGGTTCGCCTGGGGCACGGCGGAGTGCGCGAGATCGTTGAGCTGGATATCAGCGCGGAGGAGCGCGCAGCGCTTGACGCCTCAGGCGCCAGCATAGCAACCCTGTTAACTGAGGCTGGCCTGCGCTGATGGCACGTGACAAAGTACCTGACCCTTTGTCATATCTTCAGGCAACTGACATCGCAACGCGCGCCGCGGAGCTGCTGACCCAAGCGGCGACCCAGCTGCGCCCAGATGTGCGCGGCGCACTGACTGCTGCCCTGGCGCGCGAGCGCACGGAGCGCGGTCGCGCGGTGCTGAAGGCACTGCTGGATAACGACGAGATCGCGCGACGTGACGGGGTACCGATCTGCCAGGATACGGGCACCACGTGGATCCGCCTTGAGCTGGCGGCAGGGAACTACGTTGCCGGAGACTTACAAGCAGCCTGCGACACATCCTGCGGCGAGGCCAGCCAACGCGCAGGCCTGCGCAACTCGCTCGTCTTCGATGCGTACGGCGATCGGCGCAATACCCAGACGAACACCCCGGTCTTCATCGATCTGGTGCAGACCACCGCGGAAGTGACCTGCCTGCACGTCATGCTGAAAGGCGCCGGTAGCGACAACGCCTCGCGTATCGTCATGCTCGACCCGGATTCCACGGACGATGACATCGAGGCAGCAGTGCTGGCAGCAGTCAGGGAGAAAGCCTCGATGGCCTGCCCGCCGCTGATTATCGGCATCGGCATCGGGGGGACTTTTGACACGGTGGGCAAGCTGAGCAAACGCGCCCTGCTGCGCCCGCTGACCGCTGCGCCGTCCGAGCCCCGCGTCGCGGCGCTTCAGGAGCGCCTGTTGGCGGCGGTCAACGCGACCGGCATCGGTCCGGCCGCACTCGGCGGCGACACGACCGCGCTGGCCGTCCAGATCCAGACGGCCCCCTGCCACATTGCGGCCAAGCCGCTCGCGATCAACCTCTGCTGCAACGCTCTGCGCTCCCAGACGATATCTTTTTCCGCCTAAGCCACTCAGAGCGATCCGCATGGGCTTTAAGCCCAATGCGAATCACCCTTCATGTCTTACGCAAAAAAATCTTATCGTCTGGCGCCAGCTGCGAACTCTAACGTTTCGTTCGCATTGCTCTGCTGAAGCATGTAGCCGCTCTGTTCTTTATGGGATGTCAGTTCTGCTGCTGAGGTCGATACGCTAAAATGGAACAATGAGCGAAACGACTACGGTAGATACCGGGACCGAACAAGCAGTAGATCAGGCCTCCAGCCCTAAGGGTGGATTTGGGCGGCTTCTGCGTAATCCGGAGTTCGTGAAACTCTGGATCGCCCAGTTCGTCTCCGCCATGGGCGACTGGCTCATTATCGGCATTCTGATCCCGACAGTCACCAAACTTTCCGGCGGCTCAGCGATGGCGGTCGCAGGCATCCTGATCGTCAAGATCGTGCCGTCGCTCTTCCTTTCGCAGTTCACCGGGTCGCTGGTCGACCGCTTCAGCCGCAAAACGATCATGCTGGCGGCCGATGCGATACGTTTCATCCTGGTATTGTTTTTGCTGTTCACGAACTCACTGTTCGCGATCTATGCGGTCGTCCTGCTGATGGAGACCTTCTCGCTCTTCTTCTATCCGGCGCGCAACGCCCTGGTCCCGCACATCGTGCACGACCACGACGTCAGCCTGACCAACGGGTTCATGTACACGACCCAGCAGGTCGCGATGATCGTCGGTCTGGCGACTTCGGGCGCGATCATGGCCGGCTTCGACTGGCTGGTGCGCATGATCATCGCGCTTCCGCTCGGGACGCTCTATCATGCCTTCGTCCATTCGCTGACGCCGGTGCTTCTGGGCTCTAAGGCGGGCTACTTCGTCGACGCGCTCACCTTCGTGATTTCGGCGACCTGTATCGCGCTCATGCACATCGACGCGAAGCCGCCACGCGCGGGCGAGCCGATCTCGTTTAAGGTCATCGGCAAGGATGCGATCGACTCGCTGAAGTTCATGGTCCACTACGAGGAGCTGCGGGGGATACTGGTCTCGATGTTTATTGGCATCGTGGGCGGCGGCGCAGTGGTCGCCGTTGGCCTGAACTATATCGCGTCGCTTAACGGCCAGATGCCGCTTGCCAGCAACATCCTTTGGCTGCAGCGCTTCAGTGCGTCGCGCCAGATATTTATCCTGACGTTTTTGGCGATTGGAATGGCGGCGGGCGCGGTCATTGTGCCCCGGATCGAGAAGCGCCTGAATGCGCGCTATTTGTTCCCCTCGTCGCTTGCCGTGTTCGCCGTCGGCATGGTGGGGTTTGCGTTTACCGGGCGGCTGTTCATCGCGACTTTGTATGCTATCGGGGCCGGGGCCTGCATCGCGCTGGTCTATGTGACGGGCACCAATTACATCATCCAGAACGTTTCTGACGACTTGCGGGGACGCGTATTCACCTCAATGGAGGCGGTGATCCGCATCGCGCTGCTGGTCTCGATGATCGTGACCGCGCCCGCATCTGACTTCATCGGGAAGTTCCTGCGCAACTTCCTGAACAGCCATGGAATGACCACGGTCCTCGGTCTGCCACTCACGGGCGAGCGCCTGACGCTCCTCCTTTCCTCATTGATCGTGGGCTTTGCTGCCTGGTACGGCTTCAAAAAGCTGGTCTTTGAGGAAGGCCGCTCCCACCCAAAAGGAGTGGTGGTCGCCGGATCGACGACAGAGGACGCTACTGATGACGCGCCCCATTAACCTCCCTTTTACTGAAGGCGACCTGCGCAGTCTGCGCGCCGGAGATGAGCTGCGTCTGAGCGGCCCGGCGTTCATGGTCCGTGACGCGACGTGTATGCGCTTGCTCCAGGAGGCCCGCTCGCAGCAGGCTCTGCCCTATGGGCTGTCCGCCAGCTTGCTCTGCTACATTGGGCCGACACCATCTGTCGCGGGACGCCCGCACGGCGCCGCAGGCCCCACGACGGCGCGGCGCATGGATCGCGCAACGATCGAGCTGGCGCGGTTCGGCGGCCTGGCAGCCACCTTTGGAAAAGGCGAGCGGAGCGAGGAGTTTCGCCAGGCGTGCGCAGGTCAGGGCATGGTCTATCTGGTAGGCATCGGGGGAGCGGCGGCACTGGCGGCCACTCATATCACCGCCAGCGAGGTCATTGCGTATCCTGAGTTGGGCCCCGAAGCGCTGCGGCGCATCGAGCTGGATGAGTTCCCGGCGTTTGTCGCCTACGACACCTGTGGCGGCGACTTATACCAGGAGGTGCGCGATGCCTGAGCGGGAGCGGGAGCAGCAGCGGCAGCGGATACAGGAACGGCAGCGGCAGCGGGGAGTGTTTATCACCTTCGAAGGCGGCGAAGGCTGCGGCAAGTCCTCGCACATGGCCTGGCTCGCTGAGGTGCTGGAGTGCGCCGGGCACACGGTCCTTGCGGTGCGCGAGCCCGGATCCTCGCCGATCAATGAGGCGATCCGGGTCATCCTGCTCAATCCAAAGAATACCGAGATGGCCCCGCTCACGGAGCTTCTGCTTTATGAAGCGGCGCGCGCCCAGCTGGTCGCAGAGACGGTGCGCCCGGCTCTTGAGGCGGGGCGTGTCGTGCTTTGTGACCGCTTCTTTGATTCCACAACGGCTTACCAGGGCTATGGCCGCGGCCTCGACCTTGGTCATATTGACAACCTGAACCTGGTCGCGACCGGTGGGCTGATCCCCGACCGCACGCTCGTGCTTGATGTGCCGATCGAGATCGGCCTGTCACGCGCGTCAAAAGACCTGGAGCCTGATCGCCTTGAACGTGAGGATCGCGCGTTTCACGAGCGGGTCCATGAAGGCTTTCATGCGATCGCGGCCTCCCAGCCGGGTCGCGTGAGGCTGATCGATACCAGCGGCACCAAGCAGGACACACGCGCCCATATCGCGCGCCAGCTCCAAGATATCCTGCCGGAGCTTGCCACGTGGACTGAGACCAGCGATGCTTGCTGACCTCATCGGCCAGGAAGAGGCGACGACGCTGCTGAATGCGGCGCTCAGGATGCGGCGCCTGTCTCATGCCTACCTGTTTGTGGGCCCAGCAGGCCTGGGTAAACTGGATGCGGCGCGTGGCTTGGCGGCCGGGTTCCTCTGCGAGCGAGGAGGCTGTGGGACTTGCTCGATCTGCCAGCGCATCGCGCGCGACACCTACCCTGACTTCCGGATCCTTGAGCCTGACGGAGCAACCGGCTACCTGATCGACCAGGTCCGCGAGCTCACGCACGACGCGACGCGCGCTCCCCATGAGGGGACGCACAAGTTCTATGTCCTGTTGGGTGCAGACCAGCTGGGTGGCGCCGCTGCCAACGCCCTGCTCAAAACGCTTGAAGAGCCGCCTGAGGCGGTCACGTTCATCCTGATCGCTCACAGCCTCACGTCCCTGTTGCCGACGGTGCTCTCCCGCTGCCAGGTCCTTCGCTTCAAGCCGCTGCCGACCGAGAAGATGGTCGAGATCATCTGCGCTCGAACGGGCGCTGATGCGAAAGGCGCGCGAATCTCTCTTGCGGCTACGGGCAGCGTGCTGGCCGATGCCTGCTCATTCTGGGACTCCCCAAAGCGCCGTGCGACTCGGGGCGAGGTGGTGCGCATCGTGCGCGACCTCGCAAGTTATGATGATCGTGAAGTGCTGGCAGCAGCGCTTGCGTTAGTGTCAAGCCTTGAGGGAGTGAATGCGGAACTCAAAAAGCAACAGGAAGCTGAGTTGGCGGCTCAGGCGGAATTGCTCAGCAAGGTCGCACGAACGCGGCTTGAGCAGTACAATAAGAAGAAGTTGACTGCTGCCACCCGCCGCTCTACCAGCGAGGTGTTTTCCGTTATCTCCGGGCTTTTGCGAGACGCTTTGGCGCAACGCAACGGTGCGGCTGAGGTGATTTTGAACGTCGATGCGCTCGACTTCATCACCCGTATCGCGGCTTGCCTGACGCCTGATGCGGCGCGTCGTGGCCAAGAGGCGATCATGCGGGCTCGTCGGCAGTTAGGACAAAATGTTGGAGTGCAGCTGATCTTAGAGACGCTGCTATTTAGCCTACGTGAGGTGCTTACATGCCAGTAGTGACCGGAGTTCAACTCCGTTATTCAAAGACCCTCTGGTTCGATCCTGCGGGAACCACGCCTGAAGTTGACGATCTGGTCGTGGTCAAGACCAGCCGCGGTGAGGAACTGGGCCGCGTGCGCAAACCTCCTTTCGAATTGGAGGATTCGGCGTTCGAGAAAGATCTCAAGCCGGTGCTGCGTATCGCCAATGAGCGCGACCTGAACTATCAGCTGGAGCTCGGCGAGAAAGAGAAGGACGCGATGCCGGTCTTCTACGAGCTGATCGAGAAGTATGAGCTTGCCATGCGCCCGGTCGATATCGAGTACCTGATCAGCGGCGACAAGATCGTGTTTTACTTCAGCGCTGACGAGCGCGTCGACTTCCGCGAGTTGGTCCACGAGCTGTCCTCGCGTTTCCAGTCCCGCATTGACGTGCGCCAGGTGGGCGTACGCGACGAGGCACGCATGATCGGGGGGCTGAGCCATTGTGGGGAGCAGCTCTGCTGCGCGCGCCTGGGCGGTGAGTTCATGCCGGTCTCCATCAAGATGGCAAAAGACCAGGGCCTGCCGCTTAACCCGGTCAAGATATCGGGCCTGTGCGGGCGGCTCATGTGTTGCCTGCGCTATGAAGTCGACGCCTATAACGACTTCAATGGTCGCGCGCCCCGCAAAGGCAGCTTCGTTGAGGTAAGCGATGGGACCAAGGGCAAGGTCAGTGATCTTGACGCCGTGCGCGAGCTGGTTTCGCTGAGGTTCCCACGCGAGGACATGCCTGACGAGACCATCACGGTCAAGCTCTGTGATATGAAGTGTGAGAAGAGCGGCAAGCAGTGCCATTGCACGCTTGATTCAGAAGTGCTTGAGGAGCAGCGCTTGCAGGCACAGCAGCATAACAGCGCCCTGTTGGTTGGTAACGCGCGTTTCCTGGATGCGTCAAAGCTGGTGGGCAATGCCTCTGCCTCAGGAGGCCCGCAACCGCACGGAGATGCGCAAGCGGGGTCACGCGCAGGATCGGGTACGCCAGCGCGCAAGGACGGCCAGAGCCGGCAGCGCTCAGCGCAGGGTTCCGGCGCGGGCTCAGGTTCAGGCGGCAAGGAAGGCGACAAGCGTCGCCGCCAGCGTCGCCGCCGCCCGCCCGCGGCGTCTTCAGCTTCCGACGCCTCAGCTAAAAAGGATCAGAAACCACGTACGTCGAAGCCAGGCGTTGCCTCAGGCTCCCGGCCTGCTTCCCGGCCCTCCACACCTCCGGTAGATGATCGGGTACCGCGCCGCAGGCATCGCTGAACAAGGAGTCTTTGTGGCACATCCCGCGCTGCATATCGGTATCGATGTCGGT
This sequence comes from Coriobacteriia bacterium, assembly GCA_009778715.1. Classification (GTDB taxonomy): domain Bacteria; phylum Actinomycetota; class Coriobacteriia; order WRKU01; family WQUG01; genus WQUG01. The sequence continues at coordinate 43,721 of WRFR01000006.1, forward strand.
TCGACGACCGTCAAGCTCGCCATACTTGACGGGGAGCGTAACTGCCTCTATGCGCGCTATGAGCGCCATCATGCCGACATCCGCCAGACGATCCGCGAGATCATCGCAGACGCGGCCCAGAAGTTCCCGGGCGTCGAGATGACGACGATGATCACGGGATCGGGCGGGCTGCTTTTGGCAAACTGGCTTGAGGTGGCCTTCGTGCAGGAGGTCATCGCAAGCAAGGTGGCCGTCGAGACCTTCATTCCGCAGACCGACGTCGCCATCGAGCTGGGCGGCGAGGACGCCAAGATCATCTACTTTGACGCCGGCATCGAACAACGCATGAACGGCACCTGCGCGGGTGGCACGGGAGCGTTTATTGATCAAATGGCGACGCTGCTACATACCGACGCTGGCGGGCTTGATACCCTGGCCGAGGGATTCAAGGTGCTCTATCCGATCGCCTCGCGTTGCGGGGTGTTCGCAAAATCTGATGTTCAGCCGCTGCTTAACGAGGGGGCGCGCCGTGAGGACGTCGCGGCCTCGATCTTCCAGTCGGTCGTTAACCAGACCATCGCGGGGCTTGCCTGTGGCCGCCCGATCCGGGGCCATGTGGCGTTTTTGGGCGGGCCGCTCCAGTACCTGCCGCAACTGCGCCAGCGCTTCATCGAGACCCTGGGTCTTGACGACGATCACGTTATCGCGCCGGCCGACGCCCACCTCTTTGTGGCCCGTGGGGCGGCGCTTGCCGCGCTGCGTCCGGGGGTCCAGGAGGCAACGGTCGTTACTCTTGAGGAGATACTGGCGCGCCTCGATGAGCTGGGCTCGACGCAGGCCTCCGAGGTCCTGCGCCTCGATCCCCTCTTTGCTTCGCCGGAGGACTACGCGGCGTTCTGTGAGCGCCATGACCAGGCACGGGTCGCGCGCGCTGTGTTCGCGGACCATACCGGTCCGGTCTATATCGGCATCGACGCGGGCTCGACCACGCTTAAGGCGGTCGTCATCGACGAGGACGGCGCCATCCTTGACAGCTGGTATGGCAACAATCGCGGCGATGTGATCAACACGGCGCGCGAGGTCCTTGCCGGTTTCTACGAGCATATGCCGCCGGGCGCTTATGTGGCGCAGGCGACCGTGACCGGCTACGGGGAAGGCCTGCTCAAGGAAGCGTTATGCGCTGACCTTGGTGAGGTCGAGACCGTGGCCCATCTGCGCGGCGCTGAAGAATTGGTCGAAGGCGTCGATTTCATCTTAGACATCGGCGGGCAGGACATGAAGTGCCTGCAGGTCAAGGACACGGTTATCGAGCACATCATGCTCAACGAGGCCTGCAGCTCGGGATGCGGATCGTTCATCGAGACCTTCGCGACCTCGCTCAACATGAAGATCGAAGACTTCGCGCAGGCGGCGCTTTTCGCCGAGGCCCCGGTCGACCTGGGCTCGCGCTGCACGGTGTTCATGAACTCACGGGTCAAGCAGGCGCAGAAAGAAGGCGCCACGCCCGGAGACATCAGCGCGGGGCTCTCCTACTCGGTCATCAAGAACGCGCTTTTCAAGGTCATCAAGATCCGCGATACGCGCGAGATGGGGGAGCGCATCGTCGTGCAGGGCGGCACGTTTTTAAACGACGCCGTGCTGCGCGCGTTCGAGATCCTGACGGGACGCGAAGTCGTTCGCCCCGATATCGCCGGCCTGATGGGCTGCTATGGCGCGGCGCTTCTGGCGCGCGACGCCGCCCGCGAAGCGGCGACGCTGCTGGCTGGCAGCGGCGCTGACAAAGGGTCAGGTACTTTGTCATGCGCGCATGACAAAGTACCTGACCCTTTGTCATCTGCGGTCACTTCCACGTTGCTCTCTGCTCAGGAGCTGGCGGACCTGACCGTGTCGCATCGCACGACGCACTGCAAGAAGTGCGCCAACCAGTGCCTGCTGACCATCAACAGCTTCGGCAAGGACCCGGTGACGGGCCGGCCGCGGCATTTTATTACGGGCAACCGTTGCGAGCGGGGTGGCAGCATCGTCGGCGAGCAGGAGAAGGACCCGACGCAGGCTCCCCCGAATCTTTTCGCCTACAAGACCAAGCGGCTCTTCGACTTCGAGCCGCTGACGCGCGAAGATGCGCCGCGCGGGACCGTCGGCATTCCACGGGCGCTCAACATGTACGAGAACTATCCCTTCTGGTTCACATTCTTCACAAAGCTGGGCTATCATGTTGAGCTCTCGGCGGCTTCAGACAAGTCGACGTTTGAGGCGGGCATGGAGTCGATGCCTTCAGAGTCGGTCTGCTATCCGGCCAAGCTTTCTCACGGCCACATCATGCGCCTGATAGAAACGGGCGTGGACTTCATCTTCATGCCCTGTGTGGTCTATGAGCGGATGGAAGACCCGACGGCGGGCAACCACTACAACTGCCCGATCGTCATGAACTACTCGGAGGCGCTGCGCCTTAACATCGATGAGCTGCAGGATGGCAGCACGGTGTTTTTGAACCCCTTCGTGCCCTACGACCAGCAGGCCAAACTTGCGCGCCGCATGTACGACGTGCTGCGCGAGAACGCTGATAGGCTGCCTGACACCGCGCCGACGCTTGCTGAAGTCAAGCGCGCTACGGCGGCTGCCTGGGCAGAGGACGAGCGCTTTAAGGCTGACGTCCAGCATGCTGGCGAGGAGGCGCTGCGCTGGATCGAGGAACACGAGGGCCACGGCATTGTTTTAGCCGGGCGCCCCTATCACCTTGACCCGGAGGTCAACCACGCGATCCCGGAGCTGCTGGTCTCCTCAGGCCTGGCCGTGCTGACCGAAGACTCGGTCTCGCACCTCAAGAAGCCCGAACGTCCCATCCGCGTCGTCGACCAGTGGATGTATCACTCGCGCCTGTTTGCCGCGGCACGCTTCGTGACGATGCGCGATGACCTCGACCTGATCCAGCTCAACAGCTTTGGCTGTGGGCTCGATGCGCTCACGACCGACCAGTGCCAGGAGATCTTAGAGAAGTCAGGCAAGATCTACACCGTGCTCAAGATCGACGAAGTCAGCAATTTGGGAGCGGCGCGTATCCGCGTGCGCTCGCTGCTCGCCGCGCTGCGCAACCAGGCGGTCGAGCGCAAGCGTCTGCTGGCGCAACATCCCGGCCAGCCCACACGGGTCGCGCACAGCGCGGCCTTCCCGCGGGCGTCCTTTACCAAGGAAATGAAGCAGGCGGGCTACACGATCATCTGTCCCCAGATGGCGCCGATCCATTTCGCGCTGCTGCTGCCGCTCTTCAAGCACTATGGCTATAACGTTGAGATCCTGCCTTCGGTCGACCGCGGCGCGGTCGAGGCGGGCCTGCGCTACGTGAACAACGACATCTGCTACCCCTCGATTTTGACCTCCGGCCAGATCATGGAGGCAGTTGATTCGGGCCACTACGACCTCAGCAAGCTCGCCGTCATCATCTCGCAGACGGGTGGGGGCTGTCGCGCGACCAATTACATCGCGCTCATCCGCAAGGCGCTGGCAGACGCCGGACATCCTGAGATACCGGTCATCTCGCTGCAGTTCCAGCCGCTGGGCGAGTCCAATCCCGGCTTCAAGCTGAGTCCTGCCATGCTGAAGAGCGCTTCCTACGCGCTGCTGCTCGGCGACTTGCTGATGCAGGGGCTCTATCGCACGCGGCCCTACGAGGCGACGCCCGGCGCGGCCGACGCCCTGCACAAGCAGTGGGAGGCGCGCCTGGCCGAGGAGCTGGCTGGCATGGGGCAGGCGGGCTACAAGCGTGCGGTCAAAGGCATCGTCCATGATTTCGACGTACTCCCGCTGGAGGGTGATCGCAGCAAGCCGCGCGTCGGCGTGGTGGGCGAGATACTCGTGAAGTATCACCCAACGGCCAACAACAACCTCGTCGAGGTCATCGAGAGCGAGGGCTGCGAGGCCGTGGTTCCCGGGCTGGTCGATTTCTTCCTCTATTCGATGAGCGGTGGCATCAACAAGCGCAATCCCGTGGGTACGCCCGCGATCAACGAGCTGCTGATGCGCACGGCGATCAAGGCGGTTGACTGGCTGAGAAGCCCAATCGTAAAGGCTCTGGCTGCAAGCGAGCGCTTCGATCCGCCCGCGCAGATATTTACGCTGGGCACGAAGGCCTCCGAGGTCGTCTCGCTCTGCAATTCCTGCGGCGAAGGCTGGCTGCTGACGGCCGAGATGATGGAGCTGATCGAGAGCGGCACGCCCAACATCGTCTGCACGCAGCCCTTCGCGTGCCTGCCTAACCATGTGAGCGGCAAGGGTGTCATCAAGGAGCTGCGCCGCCGTTACCCGCAGTCCAACATCGTGCCCGTCGACTACGACCCGGGCGCCTCTGAGGTCAACCAGCTCAATCGGATTAAGCTGATGATCGCCGTCGCCTTCGAAAACTTCCAAAACGCGCTAGACGCCCGCTGACAGCGTTGGCGAAAAGCTCACGGGCTTGAAGCCCGCTACGCTTTCCGCCGCCTTGTCAGCGAACACCGATCGCGTTTTGCGATGCGCCGGGCGCCATCTGGACTGCGTTGCCGCGCGGCTCACGGGCTTAAGCCTGCATCGCCCCACGGCGCCTTGCCAGATGACGTTGATCGCATCTGGACAAAACGCGCCAGGCGCCCGCTGACGTTGTTCCCATAAAACTTAAGTACTGCGAATAATCCTATCGAGATATGAAGTAACGGTATTTTTTTATTTAAAATTTGCGCGACTTTCTTTGATTTTTGCAGTAAAATTTGAGAGTAGGTTTCTTAAGAGGAAGAAGGGATCCATGAGAATTATTGCAAGAAAGATCCTGTCCCTGCTGCTGTCAGGCGCAATGATATGCGCGTTGATGGCTGGAGCTCCGCTTTCCGCCTATGCGGCAAGCGAGGAGACGACGGGCACCGCCTCAACCAAGGCAGCTGACCCGGCAGGTGGGAAGGGATCGAGCGCGACCACGACGGGGACACCCGCCCTGAAGTCCCTTTTGGCGCCCATCTCCACTCTTCCGGGTGATGTCTGCTTGATCGGTGGCACCGGCTATACTTCACTTGATGATGCATTGAACGCTATCATTGACAGCACGCCGACCACGATCAAGCTGCTGACGAACATCAACGTTGATGACCAGGTGACCATCGTTGACCGCAACGTCACGTTTGACCTGAACGGTTTCAATCTTGTCATTTCAAACACGACGAATGCCAGCGGCGGCGACGGTCTCCATCTCGAACAGAACAGTTCGGTCGATTACATGAACCCAGGCAGCTTCACGGTCTCTTCAGAATATGGCCAGGCGCTCAGTGTCGATGGCGGTTCTTGCAAAGTGACCGGTGTATCACTTGACGCGGACGGCTCTACTGCTGTTGATGTCTACAATAATGCAGTTGTCACCGTCAGCGGCAACATCATGGTATCCAGCGCAGACAACATCGCCGTCTACTCTCATTCCGGTTCGAAAGTCACGGTGGATGGGAACATCTCTGCGACGGGCGACAGCAGCGTCGGGGTTGTCGCAGAAGACGGCTCTACGGTGGCCGTGAACGGCAAAATCACCACAGACGGTGATGGCGTCGATACCTTTGATTCGGGTACCTCGGTAACCGTGGTCGGAAGTATCAAATCAGTCAATGGCTACGGAATATGGGCAGGTGACAGCTCAACGGTAAAAGTGACAGGCAACGTCGATGGTCGTTATTGTGGCGCTTATGCATATGATGGCGCAACGGTCATTGTGAAAGGCAACATCACTTCTGCTGATGGTGTTGGGGTAGATGCCGAAGACAGTGGCACGACCGTTACAGTTATTGGTGACATTAGCATTGCTGGTGTGCACTGTGACGCAATCTATAACGATGGCTCCATCGTCAAAGCTATGGGCAATCTCATCGCGACGGGTCAGTCCGGCTGGGGCGTCGAAGCCTTTGGGGGCTCTACGACGACCGTCAACGGCAACATCAAGACTTCAGATGGCGCGGGAGTTTTCGCGAGTGACGGTGGCACGGTGGTAACGGTCAACGGAATGGTAGACGCCGCGTTCGCTTCAGACGAAGCGTACACGTACGGTGGCGTCGATGCCGAGTCCGGCGCCGCAATTACGATCAACGGCAACGTTAAAGTGGCCACCAATGGGCTGAGTAGCTCGAGCACCAACTTCGCCTATGCCGGGGCTGCGGCAGTCGATGGCGGTACCGTCAAGATCAACGGCCTATTCAGCGCAGATCCCTATATCGCGCTGGTTAATGCCAATGGCATAGTCACCTACCTAGCTCCCGCAGACTTCACAACCCCTACGACCCTGAAAGGGTTCAAGACCTACACCAATGCGGTCTCGACAGTCTGGGTGCTCAGCCCGATCGCTCCGGCTATCACAGGCCCACAGGCTCTGACGGTCACGGTGGGCTACAAAGCACTCTCCGTGGGGCCCTTCACCGTGACCGGCGCTCCTGTGCCGACAGTAACCAAGGTCAGCGGTAACACAAAGATCACCTGGAATGCGGCGACCGGCATGCTCGACATTGCAGCTGGCCTTGCGCCGGGTACCTATCCGGTTACCCTGAAAGCCAGCAACGGGATCAGCCCTGATGCAACGATCACCTTTGTACTGACGGTCAAGGCTGCTCCCAAGAAAAAGGTCGCCACCCCTCTGGGTCTGCCAGCTACCGGCGACAGTGCCACAGGATTATGGATCGGCGCCGTGGCGATCCTGAGTATGGGCGTACTGGCTTTGGCCGACGCCAGGCGCCTGCGCACTCTGGAAGTTGAATAACTCCTCCAACGAGGGATAAGTAAAAAGCGCCCGTCGCACTCATCTGCGGCGGGCGTCTTCATGCGGGGTCGGGGGCCGTGGTCAAAGAAAAAACAGGCCAGACACGGGGTCTGACCTGCGTTTTTTCCTGGAGCCAACGAGCGGACTCGAACCGCTGACCTGCGCATTACGAGTGCGCTGCTCTACCAACTGAGCCACGTTGGCGCGTAGATGCCTGATTATTGTAGCATAGCTGGCTTTGGAGGCGATAGGCGACATCGGGCACGTTTTGTGGACAACTTTGTCCTCATTTGGCCCGGCAAAGAGCAGATTGCCCTGAAAAATCAGCGCCAACATCGAACTTTTTGCTTTTTACCCTGTATTTTCTGCGCTCATACTCTATAATAGTGGAATAAAACTTACGGGCGCGCCCGCTCGTAAGCGTTTTATTTTTTAGTGTATATCAAAATATGGAGGAGATGAGCGTATGTTCCAGCAAATCATCATCGCCTGCTTCCTGGTGTTTGGTATAGCGTTCATGCTCCTGGCGCTTGGCCTGTCCTGGTTGCTTTCGCCCACGAGGCCGACCAAAGGCAAGGGCATCACGTTTGAGTGTGGCATGGAGCCTTTGGGCTTACCATGGGTCCGCTACCGGAGCGGATTTTTTGTCTACGCGATCCTCTACGTCATCTTCGATATCGAAACAGCGTTTCTCTATCCATGGGCCTTGTCCTTTGGCAGGATGGCGACGAACTGGTTCTTGCTCGTCGAGATGCTTATCTTTGTGGCGATATTGATGGCGGGTCTTTTATACGCCTGGAAAGAGAAAGCTCTCTCATGGCATTAGACAGTGTAGTGGGCGAAAACTCGATCGTCTTTTTGAAGAGCGAGCAGTTCTTCGACTGGGCGCGTGGCCGCAGCCTCTGGTATATGGCTTTCGGTATCGCCTGTTGTTCCCTGGAAGGGCTGATCGCCGCGGCAGGGCCACGTTTCGACTTCGACCGCCACGGCATTTTCTATCGCGGGGTTCCGCGCCACTCGGATGTCATGATCGTGGCCGGTACGGTGAATCGCAAGATGGCAGTCATCGTCAAGCGCCTCTATGAGATGATGCCAGAGCCGCGCTATGTTATCAGCATGGGAGCCTGCGCTAACGCGGGCGGCCCGTTTCGCGAGTACCCCAACGTAGTGACCGGCGTCGACAAGATCATTCCGGTCGACATCTACATTCCCGGATGCCCGCCTCGTCCAGAGTCGGTGCAGTATGGCTTCTTGCAGCTTCGCAAAAAGATAAATGATGAGGCAAAGGCACGCCTTGATAAGTAGTGACTACATAACTAAGCTTTTACACAAAGCCTCTGTGGCGCCGATCTCCCTGGAGGAGGAAGGCCATTTGGGCCTGGTATTACGGATCGAGGTTGACGACCTGCTCGCGACTTTTAAGGCCTTGCGCAGTAGCTTCGAGCAGCTTATCGACTTACTGGGCGCCGACCTGCTCGAACGTGATAATAGCATTGAGATCACCTACCGCCTGCGTAGCTTGGGCGAAAACGACGATCTGGTTATCAAGGTCAAGCTGGCGCCTGGCGCAACGCTGCCGTCGGTGACCGACTCTTACCTCTCGGCGCTTCTACCCGAGCGGGAAGCTTGTGAGATGTTCGGCCTGAAGCTCTCGGGCCACCCCAATCCCAAGTACCTGTTGCTGAGCGAGGGGATCCCTCCAATGCTGTTAAAATCAGTGCCGATCCGCTCGCATGAAGAAGCTCAGGCAGCTGAGCTACCATCAGACGACCTGTCGCTTCAGATGCTCAACGATCTCAATGAGCGCGGTATCGAGCCTCCGGAGGATCCAGACGATCCGTTGCAGAACTACCTGTTCGCGGGCTGGCTGTCGCCTGAGCCGCCCGAAGGCCCGTTGGTCCCGCGCAATATCCGGCGTGTTTCTGATAACCCGGAGGCGCTTGCCACCGACCACTACCTGCTGCAAATGGGGCCACAGCATCCTTCGACCCATGGGGTACTCAATGTAGCCTGTGAGATGGATGGTGAGACGATCATCTCCAGCGAGGTACACGTGGGTAATCTGCATCGTGGCATCGAGAAACTTGCCGAGAACCGGCGCTATAACCAGCTGGCGACGCTGGTCGATCGCGGTGACTACGTGGGCGGTTGCAACACGGAGCTTGCGGTTGCGCTGTCAGTTGAGCAGCTTGCTGGGATCGAAGTCCCTGAGCGCGCCAGTTGGATCCGCGTCATGATGGCCGAGATCAACCGCCTGGCCAGCCACTACATCTGGTTTGGTCCCTCTGGTCTTGACTCGGGCGCGATGGGAATATTCCTGTTCTGCTTATATGATCGCGAGCTGTGGCTTGATGTTCTTGAGGAGATCACGGGACAGCGCATGATGTTTAATTATGTACGCCCTGGCGGCGTCGTCGCCGACATTACGCCGAGGTCTATCGCGATGATCGAAGACATTCTCAAGATCGCTGACAGCCGCCTAGATGAACACTACGAAGCACTGATGGCTTCCGAGATCTACCAGCAACGCGCTTGTGGTGTGGGGGTCGTCTCAAAAGAGGACGCGCTTTCACTGGGAGCGACCGGCTTTGTTGCCCGCGCTTCGGGCGTTGACTGGGATCTGCGACGTGATCGACCCTATGCTGCCTATGACAAGATGGACTTCGACGTGATGGTGGCCGATACGGGCGACATCTGGGCGCGCATGGTTTGCCGTCTTGATGAGATGCGCCAGTCGCTGCGCATCATCAGGCAGTGCCTTGATGGCATGCCGAAAGGTGACTTCACGGCGAAGCTGCCCCGCGTACTGCGGGTGCCAGAGGGTGAGTGTTATGTCCCCGTCGAGTCGACCCGTGGCGAGATGGGCGTGCATATCTACAGTGATGGGACTGATAAGCCTTATCGTATGCGCTATCGTCCTCCGACGCTCTACTCGTTGATGACAGCCGATTTGACCTTGCCGGGATTGTTTCTGGCAGATGCGATCGTGACACTTGGTTCGTTTGACTTCTGTTTTGGGGAGATCGACCGATGAACCCGTGGTTAGTTGCCCTCCTACGTGCTCTGCTGATCCTTCTGGTCATGCTGCTCAATGGTGCGATGGCCATCTACATGCTGCGCAAAGTACTCGGCCATGCCCATCTACGTCTGGGCCCGACCGAACTAGGTCCGGCTGGTCTGGCTCAGTTGCTTGCTGATATCGTCAAACTGCTGGTCAAGGAGGATCGCCATCCCAATCGCTCGGATCGCTGGCTCTACATCATCGCGCCCTTCATCGTGTTCGTACCCTCGTTTATGACCTTCGCGTTCATTCCGTTCTCAAACAAGTTAGTTGCGGCTAATCCTGATTTGTCCTTGTTGATGATGCTCGCGTTTATGTCGATCCCGCCGTTGGGGATCTTCGCGGCGGGCTGGGCGTCGCGTTCGAAGTTCGCGACCATCGGGGCAGTGCGCGCAGTCGGTGGCATGATCACGTATGAGATCCCGCTGTTGCTTTCGGCTTTGCCGCCGGTCATGCTGGCGGGCAGCATGAACCTGCAGGCGATCGTAGTGTCGCAATCGACCTCGATCTGGTATGTGTTGCCATGCCTGCCCTCGTTCATCATGTTCCTTATCTGTGCCCAGATGGAGACAAGCCAGACACCTTTCGATATGACCGAAGCTGACCAGGAACTGGTCGCCGGTTTTGCTACCGAGTACTCAGCGATGCGTTTCGGCTTCATGTATCTGGCTGAGTTCGCGGAGAACTTCGTGATGGCAGCGCTTGCTGTTACCCTGTTCTTAGGTGGTTGGACACTGCCGGGGATCTCGGCTGCAGCGCTTGGCCCCTTTGCGGTCCTCGTGTTCGTTGCCAAGTGTTATATCCTGATCTTCTTGTTCATGATGATCCGCGGTACCTACAGCCGCTATCGTGTTGACCATTATATGGAGGTAGGCTGGAAGCGCCTGCTGCCCATCTCGGTCGTCTGGATCATGGTCTTTGCGGCGGCGCTCAGGGTGATCGCAATGCTGAAGGGTGGCGCATGATGACACAAGCACCGCCACGCCCCCAGAGCAAATGGCCCTTTGGCCTGTTTCGTGCAGCACGTATCGCGGCGAAGAATCTTTTTCGCCATAATGTGGTCATCCAGTATCCGAAGGAGCGCTACAATCAGCCCAAACGTTCTCGCTGGGCAGTCGAGCAGATTTTCGCCGATGATGGATCGATCAAATGTACTGCGTGCAAAATATGTGAGCAGAGTTGCCCGGATCACTGTATCGAGATCGATGTTGAGACTCGTCAGGATAAGACGAAGTTCATCCACTCCTGGCACTATGAGCGCGCGGCCTGCATGATGTGTGGGCTGTGCGTTGAGGCCTGCCCCTTTGGCGCGATCCGCATGGGGCATGACTACGAGCTCGCGCATCGTGAGCCGGGCCTGAAGAGCATTGACCTGCTTACCGAGGTCGAAGCTGCTGGCGCTCGGAAGAAGGAGGCGGAAGATGCTTAATGCCATCGCCTTTGTGATCCTGGGCTGTGCCATTATCCTCGGCGCATTTTCGGTGGTGACGGTACGAAACGTCATGCATGCTGCCTACTGGCTGCTTGAGGTCGCGGTTGCAGTCGCGGGCCTGTACTACTTCATGTCAGCTGAATACATCGCGATTATGCAACTGTTGATTTATGTAGGCGCAGTAGGGATGCTCGTAATATTCACTGTTATGATCACACAGCGGAGCCAGGTCGACAATGAGCGCCCGGGTGTGTTCTCGCTGTTTGCGTTCATTGCTTCAGGACTGCTCTTTGCGGCGATCGCTTACGGTGTGATAAAGAGCCCCTCGCTGGTGGCAAGCGCACCACAGGCGCCGATGAGCCTTCTGACCTTTGGCCAGCAGTTATTCAGCACTAATGGCTGGGTCCTCGCGTTTGAGATCGCCTCGCTGCTCTTGACGGTTGCGCTGGTCGCGGCTGTCTGGTGGACAAAGGATCGTGATAACTGATGCATCTGACGGTGAGCTATACGGCGGTCATCCTGCTTGCGGCGGCATTGTTTGTCATTGGCTTGTACGGAGTCCTGGTGCGGAAGTCTGCAATCGGTATCCTCATGTCCCTTGAGCTCATGAGTATGGCGGTCATGATCAATCTGATCACCTTTGGGCGTTTCGTGCACCAAAGTCCTCTCAACAGCTGGTTTTTCACGGTCTTTTTAATGGTGATCGTTGCCGCTGAGGTCGGTATCGGACTCGCGCTGGTGATTGCGATCTATCGCAATGACCGTACGAGCGAGGTTGACGACCTTGATAGGTTGAAGGGCTAGACATGAGCGTATTCTTTCTCATCCCGGTCTTTCCTGCGCTCGGCTTTCTGGCGTTGTTATTCCTGCCCAGGGCGCGCCGTAACCGGCTGATCGCCCTCGGCCCGATTCTGGTCGGGATTTCGGCTGTGCTGGCGGTCGTCGGCTTCATCCGCTACTTCCCGGGGCGCGCGATTGGCCAGTCCTTTGCAAACGTTTCCTGGACGCTCGCGCGTCTGGGCGGCACGAAGCTCACACTGTCGTTCGGGCTGGATTCGCTCGCGCTTGTCATGCTTACGATGGTATCGGTCGTGGGCCTTTGTGTTCAGATCTATTCACTGTTTTATATGAAGGATGACGAGCGGCGCGGTTGGTATTTCTGTGTGCTGCTGCTGTTTACCGCCGCCATGCTCGCGCTGGTGACTTCCGGCAATCTTCTGCTGATATTTGCGATGTGGGAGATCATGGGCGTGTGCTCGTATTTGCTCATCGGGTTCTGGTATAAGGATGAGGCGCCGCGTCGCGCTTCTGTCAAGGCGTTTTTGGTCACGCGCGCCGGCGACTTGGGATTCTTCATTGCGTTGGCGGCGATCTGGCAGGCCTGCGGGTCTTTCCAGCTAGAGACGATCATCAAGGCCGCGCCCCAGTTCTCTGCGGCGACGGTGCTCGTGATAGGGATCGGGCTGCTGTGGGCGGCAGCAGGCAAATCAGCCCAGCTCCCGCTATCAGTTTGGCTTCCTGACGCGATGGCGGGACCCACGCCGGCTTCGGCTATTATTCACGCGGCCACGATGGTCGCGGCAGGCATCTTCGTCATCGCGCGCATGATGCCCGTGATCAGCCTTTCTCATGTAGCGCTTTCCATTGCGCTGTGGGTCGGCATCGCCACGGCGGTCTTCGGGGCGTTTCTGGCCTGCTTCCAAACTGATATTAAGCGCATGTTGGCGTTTTCCACGATCTCCCAGCTGGGCCTGATGTTTGCGGCTCTGGGAACCGGCGCTATCGACGGTGCGCTCTTCCATCTCATCACGCACGCATTCTTCAAGTCGCTGCTCTTCCTTGCAGCCGGCACGATCATCCATGTGACGGGTACCCAGGACATGCGCAAAATGGGTGGCCTGGCAAAGCACATGCCGATCATGACAACGATATTTTCTATCGGCGCGTTTGCGCTTGCTGGCATCGTGCCTCTGTCAGGCTTCTTCAGCAAGGATTTGATCCTTGAGGAGTTTCTCACGCACGGGCACCCCGTGGCCTTCGCCCTGGCGCTGGTCATGGCGACATTGACCGCGCTCTATGTGGTCAAGGCCTGGTTCACGATCTTTGTTGGGAAATACCGCCAGGAGGGGCATGTTCACGAGGGCACGCTTCTTGAGATCATCCCGACCGCGATCCTGGCATGCTTCACCCTGTTGCTGGGCATCTTTAACCAGGGTTGGCTGGGTTGCCTGGGATTTAAAGTCGAGATGCCGACGATGGAGATGGCGTCGATCTCAACGGGCGTGATGCTCGTTGGCGCGACCCTCGGCTACTTGATGTACCGGTTCCACATTGATAACGACTGGCTGGCCGAACACGCGCCCGGTTTCCTGCGCGCCACCGAAGCGCGTCTTTATACCGATGCCTTCTACGAGTATGTCATCATCAAACCCTACTTTGGGATTTCCAAACTGCTCTGGAATATCGACACCCACGTTATCGACGGGGCAGTCAACGGAGTGGTCGCCCTCTATGGGCGGGTGACGAAGGTGGCCGACAGTGCTGATGCCCACGTTATCGACGGGGCAGTCAACGGAGTGGCTGCAGGCTATAAACATCTGACTGCGGCTGCCTGGGTCGCCGACGCCAAAGGCATCGACGGAGCAGTCAACGGGATCGGTACCGGGCTTAAGCAGACGAGTCAGATTGCCCGGAAAGCCCAGGCTGGGCGTATCCATGTCTATCAACGCGCCATCGTCGGCGCTGTCATTGTTTTGTTGATCATCGTACTTTTCGTGGTCTTGAAGGGAGTAGCATAGTGCTCAGCCTCATCATCTTTCTGCCCCTGGTCGGTATACTGCTGATCGCGCTTCTGCCAAAGAAGTTCGAAGCGGCGTCAAAGTGGATCGCGCTGGTGACAAGCGTGGCGGACTTCGGTCTTATCGTCTGGTTGTTCACGCAGTTCAAGCTCGGTTCTGGTGCGATGCAGTTTGTCACCAAGATCAAGTGGATACCCCAGCTCAATATCTTCTATCACCTGGGGATCGATGGCCTCTCATTGCCGCTGTTGGCGCTCTCAACTCTGCTGATCGCCGTCGCGACCGTCGCGAGCTGGAAGACCGAGGTCAAGCCACGCCTGTATTTTTCAATGATCCTGTTGCTTTCAGTGGGGCTTTCTGGGGTGTTTTTGTCACTGGACCTCGTGCTGTTCTATTTGTTCTGGGAGATCGTGTTGATCCCGATGTATTTCCTGATCTCGCAGTGGGGCGGTCCACGTCGGCAGTATGCGGCTCTTAAGTTCTTCCTTTACACGTTCTTTGGGTCGGTGTTCATGCTGGTCGGCATCGCCGCGCTCTTCATCTATACGGGCAGCTTCGATATGATCGCGCTGCGCCAGATGACGGCGGGCCTGGGCAGTGGCGCCTTTGGCACGGCTGCCTGGTGGATCTTTGCTGCTCTGGCGCTTGGGTTCGCGGTCAAGATCCCGATCTGGCCGTTTCACACCTGGCTTCCGGATGCCCATGTCGAGGCGCCAACGGCGGGCTCAGCCCTGCTGGCTGGCATTATGCTGAAGATGGGACTCTACGGGTTCTTGCGTATTGCGATTCCGATCTTGCCTCAGGCTTTCCACCACTGGCAGCTGATCATCGCGATTTTGGCGGTCATCTCGATCGTGTATGGGGCGGCGGTGGCCTTTGCCCAGACCGATATCAAGAAGCTCATTGCCTATAGTTCGGTCTCGCACATGGGCTTTGCCATGCTCGGTATCGCCGCGGGCACGGCGGCAGGTTTTAATGGCGCGATGGTGGTGGCGATCAGCCACGGCCTGATTTCAGCGATGCTGTTCCTGCTGGTTGGCGTCGTCTATGAGCGAACCCACACGCGAGAAATTTCCAAACTGTCCGGGGTGGCGGCCGCAATGCCGCGCTACGCGGGCCTGTTCTGTTTCGCGAGTTTTGCCGCGATGGGGGTCCCGCTCTTATCCGGCTTTGTGGGGGAGTTCCTCTCGCTTGTGGGTGCGTGGGGTTCTTCGGCGGTGCCGCATATATTAGTGATCCTTGCAGCTTTGGGCATTCTTCTGGGAGGCGCCTACATGCTCTGGCTCATGCAGCGCTTCATCTTCGGGACCCCATCGCCGGCCGTCGAGGGGCAGCCGGAGATCAGCGTACGCGAGGTATCGATGATCGTGCCATTGGCGGCCTTCGTTGTTGCGATCGGCGTCTACTGGGCGCTACTGTTGCAGTATACTGATCCGATTGCGAAGGTACTCCAGAAACTGGTGGGAGCCTAGCTTATGCTGCAGTTCCATGGCGTTATACCAGTCATCTTCAAAGGCTACGCGCTGATCGTTCCCGAGCTGCTGCTCATCGTAGCGGCGCTCTGGTCGTTGTTCTCTGATCGCCTGCCGGGCAAGAGCCGGGGAGCGGCGGCAGTCGCAGCGTTCCTGGTACTCTGCGCCGGTTTGATCACTGCGTTTTGCGCGAAGGGGATAGCGCTCTTCGGATCCAAGTTGATCCTTACCAGTGACGCCCGTTTCGGGGGAGTGGTCCTGTGCCTGCTGGCTCTGGTCTGGCTGGTCTGGACAGCAGCGGCTGGGCGCGGGCGTACGGCAGAAGCCAGCGCGCTGGTCTGCCTGTCGCTTGCAGGCGCCCTGTTAGCGACTCAGGCCGGCGACCTCATCGTTTTGCTCCTGTCCCTGGAGCTCTGCTCGATGCCGGTGTATGTGCTGATAGGCTATCGCCATAGCCGCGCAAAGGGCCTTGAGGGCGCGCTCAAATACTTCCTGCTTTCGGTGCTGACCTCGCTGTTCATGTTTTATGGTGCAAGTTTCGTCTTCGGGCTGGCGCAGACGACGTCTTTCGGGGGTCTGCAGACCCTTTCAGGCGAACCCCTGGCGATCATTGCGATGCTTTTCCTGCTTATTGGGATTTTCGCCAAGATGAGCGTTGCGCCCTTCCACTTCTGGGCGCCGGATGCCTATGAAGGCGCTGAGCCCTGGGTGGTTGCCTTTGCCGCGACGGTCCCCAAGATCGCCGGAGGTTTCGTGCTGGTTCGCCTGATAGCGGTGCTGAACGCACAGATCGTGATCCTGAGGTGGCCGATACTTATCGCGTCAGTGCTCTGCATGCTTCTGGGGAGCCTCTCGGCCCTGACTCAGAAGGATATCCGGCGCATGATGGCCTATGGCGGAGTCACGGTAATGGGCTATGCGTTGCTGTTGCTGGGGATCACTGACAGCCAGGTCGTAGCAATCGGTTGGTACTTCGCGATGTTCTTCCTGGCGACCTATGGCCTGCCGACGATGGGCATCCTGCTGATATCGGCGAGCGAAGGCGGCAAGATCTCTGACCTGGCCGGATTATCGCATCGCCGCCCGGTTGCCGCCGCGGCCCTGGTCGTATTCGCCCTTTCGTTGATCGGCATTCCGCCGCTGATGGGGTTCTTTGGCAAGCTTTTCATCGCGCTGGCCGGTATCAGGGGCTCTCTCATCCCCGGTGTCATCCTGATGGTCGTCGTCAGTGCGATATCGGCGTTCTATTATTTGCGCCTGGTGAAAGCGGCGTTCTTCGACCAGCCTCAGGAAGCGGAGCTTCCGGCTACAGTGCCAGAGACGGCGCTGGAGGCAGAAGCCGAGACTGGAAATGAGGTCGAGGTCGAGGCTGCAACAGCGGCCGACGATGAGCCAACGCGCAAAGTCGCCTGGGGAGCCGAGCTGGCGATTTTGCTGTGCGCGATACTGACGTTTGTCGCCGGACCTGCCGCTGGCTACCTCATGACCTGGATGCGTACTCCTCCGTACTGATCGCGTCTTACCCGCTCTCAGATTGTGTTCTGATCTTTGTGCTGACGGCGCCCCAGCTGCTCCCGGATTGTGTTCTATTTTTTTGTTCATCATGGACAAACTGTGAAGGCTCCCGTGTGTTCGCCGCACGGTTGTATCGTTTAGGTGTAGCGCGTAACGCGCTTTGTTGTTCGAGGAAGGAAATAATCCATGGATACAACTCGTCCTGATGATTCAGTAGAGCAGCCTCTTCCCGTCGCGATGCCGATAACTCCTGCACCTGACCCAGAGCCAGAATTTGCGCCGTCCGAACCTGTCGCGCCTGCTCCCGAGCCGATGCCGGTAGCGCCTGTAGAACCTCTATCGGCCTCAATAATGACTCCGATAGCGCCCTCGCCCTCGCCCGTCGTTATCCCTGACATAGTTCCCCCAGCAGGGCCTGTCCCGCCAGTCCAGAAAGCAGCGAAAAAGCCCGCCTCAGGACCGAAGGTATGGCTCATGGTCCTGATCGCGATCGTGGTAAGCGCGCTGGTGGCCGCCACTATGGCTGCCGGTGTCACATTCCTGATCATGTCGCGTAAGGGTGTCACGGTTTCCGGATCATCTTCAGGTTCACAGATTACGGTCAAGGGCGAATCGACCAGTTTGTCTGAAGCGGTAGCGAGTAAGGCCCTGCCCTCAGTGGTCAGCATCACCGTCGATGTCACCTCCCAATCGACCGATCCATTTTCAAGTGGCACCCAGACCACGCAGGATAGTGGGTCGGGCGTTATCATCAAACCTGATGGCTATATCATCACGAACAATCATGTGATCTCGGGCGGTACCAAGATTACGGTCAACGCTGGTGGCAAGAACTACACGGCAAAAGTCGTGGGCTCTGATACAGGTACTGATATCGCGGTGCTCAAGATCGATGCGACTGGTCTGCCTGCGATCCAGATCGGCACATCCAATGACCTGCGGGTTGGCCAGTATGTCATGGCAATCGGTTGCCCCTTTGGTCTTGAGAAGTCTGTAAGTACGGGAGTGGTTTCTGGCCTGGGGCGCAGCGACCTGATGGCGACGCAGACCTATGTGACCGCTTATACCAACCTGATCCAGACCGATGCCGCGATCAATCCCGGGAACTCCGGTGGTGCGCTAGTCGACCAGAACGGCAAGTTGATTGGGATTAATGCGTTGATCAATTCGACCTCGGGGAGTTCCGCAGGCGTCGGCTTTGCGATCCCGATCGATACCGCCATCGATATCGCGAACCAGATCATGTCCACAGGCAAGGTTGTGCATCCCTTCCTGGGGGTCAGCACGCAGACTATTACCAGTGATGTCGCCCAGGCGTACAATATGCCGGTCGATCAGGGTGCTTATGTTATCGAGATCAGCAGCGGATCACCTGCGGCCTCAGCCGGACTCAAGCAGGGCGATATCATCACAAAAATAAACGGATCGACGATCACCAGCTCCGATGATGTGTTCAAAACAGTACGTGCACAGAAGATCGGCGATACTATTTCGATCACCTATTACCGCGACAATAAAGAGCAGACGACGACCGCTAAGTTGGTCTCAGACGCTGCGAACCAGTCTCAGCAGCAGCAACAGCAGCAGCAATTGCAACAGCAGCAGCAGGACTCTTCTGGTAGCAGCGGCGGAAGCGGCAGCGGTAGCGGTAGCACGACCGACCCACACCAGGGCTTTACTCCGCAGCAGCTTCAGGATCTCCTGAAGCAATACGGTTTGGGGAACTGATCGAAGGAGTTATTCAAAACAAAAAGGCCGGACATGACGTCCGGCCTTTTAAGTTACGGCACTCTGTCATTTCGTCTGAGGGTGTCAAACTACACTCACCAAAAACGCCCAAGGGCTAAAGCCCGAGGGCGTTTTGTTTCGTTTGTTTTCCTACTCAGACAAAATGACAGAGTGCCTCTCCTATCCTGCGTATCTACCGATTGTTGCTACTCTTTTGCTCCCTGTTGCCTGAAGTGGCTCGACAGGCTTTCTGCCATCGAGACGAACTCGCTCGGCATGAGCACGATCGTCGTGCTGTTCTGCTCGGCGCCGACCTCCTGGATCATCTGCATACGGCGCAGCTCCAGGCCCAGCGGATTCTTTGCGATGAGCTCGGACGCCTCGGCCAGCTTCGCGGAGGCTTCAAACTCGGCGTCAGCTTTGATGACGCGAGCGCGGCGCTCACGGACGGCCTGGGCCTCCTGCGCCATGGCGCGCTGCATGCCGGTCGGGATCTCAACGTCCTTCATCTCGACGGACTCGACTTTGACGCCCCAAGGCTCGGTGCTCTCATCGACCATGGCCTGAAGGGCCTGGTTGATCGTGGTGCGCTCTTTAAGTACCTCGTCGAGCTGATGCTGTCCGATGATGTTGCGCAAAGCGGTCAGCGCGATCTGATACGAAGCGCTGTAGTAATCGGCGACCTCGACGATCGATTTGATCGGGTCGACGATTTTAAGCCACACGACCGCGTTGACCTTGACGGTGACTGAGTCCTTCGTGATGGACTCCTGTGACTCCATCGCGATGGTCTTTGTACGCAGGTCGACCTTGCGCTGGCGCTCAACCCCGAAGGGGATCAGCAAGTACAAGCCTGGCCCTCGCACGCCCTTCAAACGCCCAAAGCGGAAAATGACGGCGCGTTCGTATTCATTGGCCACCCGAATGCTGCTGAACAGCATGATGATAATAATGAAGACGATGACAACAATAAATCCGGTAAGTGCTCCTGCGACTGCTCCCATAGTTTTCTTTTCTCCTTTCTTGCGGCATTGCTGCCGCTTCCTGATTAGCTATGATACTCTGAAACGATGAAAACAACCATCATTGCAACAGGAAAGCTGAAGGAGCGGTACTGGCGCGAGGCCTGCGCGGAGTATGCCAAGCGCCTGTCAGCCACCACGACGCTTGCTGTCGTCGAGGTCGGCGACCGGAATCCGGCGCGCGCAGGCGTCGAGCGAGCGCTACAGGCCGAGGGTGCTGATATCCTTAAGGCGGTGCCTGCCCAGGCCTGGTGTGTTGCGCTGACGATCACAGGGCGACAGCGCAGCAGCGAGGAACTTTCTGCGCACCTTGGAGAGCTGAAGCTTGCGGGCCGCAGCCATCTGTGCTTTGTGATCGGCTCGTCGCATGGGCTGGCGCCGGAGGTGCTGGCGCGCGCAGACGAGCAGCTCTCTTTTGGCCCGCTCACTTTGCCGCATAACCTGGCGCGCGTGGTGCTGCTTGAGCAGCTCTACCGCGCCGCCTGCATCTCACAAGGAGGCCCCTACCACAAATGAATCACATCATCCCTAAAGACCCGGCAACGCCGGACAACAAGACGGCCTATGACCTGATGACCATCCTGCCGCATTCGGCTGAGGTCAAGGAGGGGCGCCTGTGGATCGGTGGGCTCGACATGGTCGAACTGGCGCGTGAGACTGGCACGGCGGTCTATGTGATGGATGAGGACCACCTGCGCGCGCAGCTGCGCGACTACCATGACTGGTTTGCCCGTTTGGATCCGTCCAGTGAGGTCATCTACGCGGGTAAGGCCTTCTGCAGCAAGGCGATGCTACGTCTGGTGGCAGAAGAGCAGTGCTGCCTGGATGTGTCCAGCGGGGGAGAGCTGGCTTTCGCCCAGGCCGCGGGCTTCCCGCTCTCCAACGTCTACGTGCACGGCAACAACAAGACCGTCGATGAGCTGCGCGAGTGCCTGGCCGCAGGCGTTGGCCATGTGGTGGTCGATAGCTTTGAAGAGCTTGAGCGGCTCTCGCGCCTGGCGGTCGAGGCGCAGGCGACCCAGCCGATACTGATTCGCGTTACGCCGGGCATCGAGGCCGACACGCACGACTTCATCAAGACCGGCGCCGAGGACTCAAAGTTTGGTTTTGGGCTCAACCAGGGCCTGGCGCTTGAGGCCGTCAAGCGTGCGCTCAGCCTGCCGGGCCTGGACTTCGAGGGTGTCCACATGCACATTGGCAGCCAGATATTTGCGCTGCACAGTTTCAAAGCGGCCATCGACGTCATGGTCGACTTCATCGAGCAGATCCATCACGAAACGGGCGCGGCTGTGCGCATCCTGGACACCGGCGGTGGCCTGGGGGTGGCCTACGGCGTCGCCGATGAACCTTCGACCATCGAGGAGTACGCCGAGGTGATCACGGGCGGCATCCGCACAGATTGTGAGGCGCGTGGACTGGCGGTTCCGCGCATCGCGGTCGAGCCAGGGCGCTCGATCGTGGCTAATGCGGGCGTGACGCTCTACACCGTGGGCACGATCAAGGAGATCCCTGGAATACGCACCTATGTGAGCGTGGACGGCGGCATGACGGACAACATCCGCACCTCGCTTTATGGCGCGCACTACGAGCCGGTCATCGCAAACCGCGCCGATCAGCCGCGCTCGGTCACCGTGACCGTGGCTGGCAAACACTGCGAGAGCGGAGACATCGTCGTCAGCGACGGCCCTTTGCAACCTGCCGAGGTCGGCGACATCCTCTGCGTCTGTGCGACGGGCGCCTACTGCCAGTCAATGAGCAGCAACTATAACAAGCAGGTACGCCCCGGCGTAGTCTGGGTGAGCGGCGGCCACTGGCGCTGGGTCGTGCGCCGCGAGACTTACGACGACCTCCTACGCTGCGACGTTGGCTAGCTGTTCCTTCAGAGGTGTAGGGCGCGACGCCCCCGGCGCGCTTTGTCCGGACCGGCAGCAAACATCAGGAAACGGAACGCCAGGCGTTCCGTTTCTATAAAACCTCGCGCCGCTGGCGCTCGTGGCAACGCTTTAGGGCGTTACCACTACTTTGCTTTAAGGATATTTGCTGGGTCTATGCCGTAAAGTCCAGCGAGCTGTATTAGCTCAAGAATGTCGACACGCTTCTGGCAGTGTTCGATTTTGGAGATGCTGCCCTGTGTCTTGTCCATTTTGTTTGCAACCTCAATTTGGGTTAATCCAGCATCTTTACGTGCCTGTATAAGGTGCTTGATCATAGCTTGATATTGCGGATGATACAAAGTATTCATGCTCTTACTTTATATCCTGAAAATGAATATTCTAAAATAGAATAGTATTATTGCTGGAAAACAGACGCAAATTTCTCTATGCATCTGATTTACAATAAAAAATATTCTAAAATAGCATATTCTATTTAGGAATATTCTGCTTTAGAATTGTATTAGGAAATCTCAATCGAGAGGAGAACTGATGAGGAAGAATTGGGCAAAGAATCGATGGGTGAACATCATCTTAACGTTGGTGCTTGCAGTAGCGTTCGTCGCGCCTGCTTCGTTAAGCGGAGCAGTGACGAATCACATTAGTGTTACCTATCAGACGCACGACCAGATAAAAGGTTATTGGCTCCCGAATGTTGTTGATACGCAAAGCTACGCTGGGAATTATGGCAACCCAGTTGATGGGGTCTATGCAAGTTTGAGCAGCGGTAATATCTATTATACGGCTCATCAAAAAGGCGGCTACTGGTTGCCAGAAGTGAAGAATCGTACCGGTTATGCCGGAAATCTGACCAAGCCGATCGATGGGTTAATGGTTCGGACCGACACCGGTCGAACTATTCACTATCGCGTACATCTGCAAGGAGGCGCCTGGCTCGACTATGTTTCAGGATACAATGCCAGCACAGGCAGCGGCTATGCGGGAATCATTGGAAAAACAATAGATGCTATTCAGATTTATCTTGATGATCCCGTTGTGGTGACGCCACCACCAACTCCAACACCAGCGGCATCTACTCTGGCTATTACAAGTGTCCAGCCTGTATCACAAACAATAACAGCAGGCTCATCACTACATGTTGGAGGAACGGTAAAATCAAATTACAAAATCACGTCAGTGACCGTATCAATCAAATCTTCGGCTGGAGTGAGGTATACTCGGACCGAATATCCAAATGCCACCTCCTACAGCGTTAGTTCTGCGATGAATAACGCGATGATGTTTAGCGCATTGTCAGCAGGTGCTACTAGTACTCCTTATACGTTTACTTTATCTGCAACCGATGGCCATGCCACAAAGAGTTATTCAGCGACCATTACGGTCAAGGCGAAAACTACTATCACAACTCCAACTCCGGGATTTGTGGCAAGAACGACTAGACCAGCCGCAACGAACAAGTGGTATTATTCGACCATTAATCCCTATTACACAGCAGGAAGCAACCTTGCTCCTACAGGTAATAGATCGACGGTTAAGGGTAGTTCAAGCTACGGCAAGTATGTTACCGGTAATTGTACGTGGTATGCATGGGGTCGTGCTGCTGAGATATTGGGCGCAAAACCAAAACTCATTGCAGGAGCTCCGAA